>JBKCNS010000028.1:0-52503 GCA_046297095.1 Kapaibacterium sp. (SeqCode)
AAACGGATCGCGCATCATTATGGGATTGTTGAAGCAGTAGTGGAAGGGGCTGGAGCCGGGCATTTCCTCCCACAAGGGATCCACACTTGTGAACCTTCCTAGCTCGGGGTCGTACTTGCGGGCTCCGAAGTCGCCAAGGGAAGACTCATTTACCGATCAGCAATAGACACTGTCCAGGTTGAAACACATTTCCTTATTGCGTAAGGCGGACGGAGTCAGGAATGTTAAACTCAACAAGTTTTTTCAAAAACTCGGCTTTGGTAAACGGCCCGTACACGTTCGAGTATGAAACGGTGTTAGAGACGGTGTCTAGACTGTATATACTAGGTTGCCGTTTGTTCAGAATTAAATATTCTTTGTAGGTGCTGTTCTCGAACGCCTTATCTGCTTCAGTATATGTTAATGTATCGAAACCAAGGACGTCCGGCGGTGGCCATGGACGGCGCGATACAACCACGTACGTGGAGTCAAAGTCATATTCCAATATGACGCCGCCTACCATAACTGTGTTAGAGCTGTCAACTATAAGTAGCGTTTCGCAATCTCCTGTTTCAAATTTATATCCATTACCCAAATCAGGAAGATTACGGTACTTACAGAAGATATAATCACAGCTTTGCAGTACAAATACACATATTATAATGAGGTATTTATACGTGCTTACTCCTATCAAACGCGGTGACACCATAAATAAAGTCTTAATTGCCGGCGATTTCCAGGGGAACATTTCACTTTATCAGGCTCGTGTGTACAATCGGTTATGCAACATATCAACAGTGATATGATCGACTTCCCCCTGAATCGATGATCCTGCATGCCGTGGCTCGAGGTAGAATTTCGCGGATTGGTCAGAAATGACGGAAAATCAACCAGTTCCATGATATTTCTTCAGATACTGCTAAGAAGTGACTCGAACTTAATATTTAGGCAGCTATGTGAAAGCAACAATTCGCTTGCTAAAATGGCTGAAGCTCAAGTGCTGGCAAATAAACACGCCTGCAACGTGAAGGTGGCTGTTTGGAGGAAGTAACTACGATCCTCTGAAAACAGTTTTATACTGATTATTATATTTTAGTTGATCAGGCATGACCTCATACCCCTAACGCGATATCATAAATGTTCTATGAGCAATTCCGTATGCTCCACGAGTTACTATCAAGTAGCACCCCGGTTGCAAGCTTCCGATATTAAGAGAACGGGCGAGTTCCCCATCGGATAGTGACGAGAGATGCACTTCTTGACCACGGATATCGAAGATAGAGAGCCGCGAGGTGTTCGGCGGGAAGCTAACATTTATGGATTCAAAAGCAGGGTTTGGAGATACGGTTATTCCTCCGGCGAGTGGCTCTGCGCTGCGTACATCCGAAAGTAAATCGATTGGTCTGGTGTAGAAACCATTTTCAGTATAAGCAAAGAACGTTTTTTCCAAAGCGAATAACTCAAGGATTCGGGCAGGCGCCTCTGCCATCAACTTGTAACTCCATTTGTCGCCGTCTTTGCGGACAGTGTATATACCTGAATCCGGAGTGCATAATATGTAGTTGGATCCGATTTTGTCAAAGTACACAACGTGACCTGGCGGCATTCCGGTTTCAACGCTAAAGGACTTGCCGGAGTCTCCCGTAACCAGCATTTGAGACCACTTTTCCTGCAAATACAACAAATTGTCGATGATAAACGGTTTTCCTGTCAAGAACGTATGGTTAGTGGATCTCCATGTTAAGCCGTAGTTGGTGGAGAGCCTGGAGATGTATCCTCCTGCCGCCACAAAGTTGCTTTTTCCGGCCAGCGAATAGATTGGTAGGTCTGATTTGGTTACCAAGCTCCATGAATCACCGGAGTTCGTGGATGTCATTATTCGATTGTCATTCAACAAACCGCAGAGGTTTGTGCCGGAATGATAAAAGCCGGTAAAGCGAGATCTTCCACCGGGAGTAGCTGTATCGCATAATGTGCGTTTCCAAGCTTTTGTTTCGCGGTCTTGAAGCATAATCTCGAATCTGGTCGGTTCGTCCGGTAATACCGGGCTGGAAGTGGCTATACATAAATGAAGAGAGTCAACCGAAATAGCACCCGCGATCAATCCATACGATGTTGCGTCTTTGTCTAGCTGTATACGCTCAAAATTCACGGTGCTATCAGCGATTTCCACGACATTTCGAGCATCCGTATCATACACCAGGCTTTCGTAGGCCCATATCTTCTTTCCGTCCGAAACGGGTTTTTTAAACGCCTCCGCGACTAATCCGGCTGTGTGCAGAGACCATGTTCTCCCGCCGTCGGCCGAGGTATAAATTCCGTCGAACAAAGTCCCCGCGTACAGAGTGCTTTTTGCCGCCGTGATGGTGACAAATTTCTTGCTTTGGGGTTGATCACATATGATCCTCCACTGATCCGCTTGATTCAGTTCATACACCATGCCGGAGCGTGACAAAGCAACTACTTTTCCCATAATCAACGCGAAGGAAATGAACGGGCTGCTCGTTTTTTCACCCTTTGGCTGGGACCATACCACACCGCCGTCCACACTCCATACAATTGTGCCGTCGCTTAGGGCCAAAAGCACAGTGTCGCCTGTTGAAAATGCCGAAACAATATTGATGTCCGATGAAGTTGAGTAGACTCGTTTCCACTCCCTGCCGTAGTTCGAACTCGCGGATACACCCGAAACGCCTACAGCAAGCACGCGAGTTTTTACTTTCAGCAGACAAGAGATCAATTCCAGGGAATCCGAGGAAACGGTGGTCCATTTGGCGCCATCCAAAGACCAAGCAAGCAGGCCCGGCGAGGCTCCTATCAATGTGGAATCGGTACCTAGGATGTAGGGAAGAGTGAAGAATATATTGGTTCGAATCATTATCCATTTTTCGAAGTCGGGATCCCAACGATAAGGATAGTCGGACTTCATACCGGCATAGAGATCGCCTTTGTAGTAGGTAAAGCTACCGATATCCGATTGCTCGGTTTTATCAAGTCCTTTTGATAACTGGTCAAAGGACTCACCATTGTCTGTAGTTCTATACAGAGTGGCGAATGACGAACCGATCAACACACTTCCATCGTATTCCGTTGATGTAATTCTGCCGCTTCGAAAAGGGCCAATGTGTTTCCACTGAGAGTACACAGAGCTTGACGAAGTCCACACCAGCATGCAAAAAAGGAAAAGATGTTTCATGGGTTCCCCTCGTGAACGGTAATTCGCGATTTGTGGAAATATGATCCCCAAATCAATGGTGAATGGTTGTGGTTAATATACAGAGATGAAGAATACACGCAAGGATAAAATGTGTTTAATGATTGCGTGCTCTGCCGTATTGTGATTCCTAATGCGAAACGATAACGCAAACCGATTTACGGTATTCCGTAGAGTCTATTTTCAAGACATATACTCCGGCCGGAAGTTCTGAAACGTCAAGTGCCGCTTCGGCACGTTCACTGATCTGGTGCGGGTCGATATCACAGATTCTGCTGCCGTTGATATCATAGAGGCCTAGCTTATACACAGGTGAATTTATCTTGACGTTCAGACGAGTGTTTGCCGGCTGGGGCCACAAGACAGCTTCGGCGCTCGGGTATTCATCATCGCGTACATTGGTGGCCGGCTCTATATCTCGAACGAAATATCCTTCGTTTGTCTCAGCAATGAGTGTAGTTGCATTAGAGAAAAGGTTGAGGACTTTAACACCGGGCGAACTGAATGCACCACGTTTCCAGTCACCGGGTGTACCGATATACCGAACGATTTTACTTGAATCATAAAGCACGTACATGTCATTCAGTTTGCCGGCAATAGCCATGGGCACAGAGCCATCGAGTGTTTCCTGCTCGGACCACGTTTTTCCGGTGTCCGGACTGAACACGAAACCTTGCTCTCTTAGCAGAAACAGTACGCCGTCTAAATAATAGGATTTGCTTTTTGCTACTTCCAGGTCTATTCTTTGCCAGGACTCGCCGAAATCAACGGAGATCTGATTTCCGAGCTGCACACCGAGCGTGACGAGCACATTTTTGTGCACTGAAAGCACCGAGAAGAACGAGGCAGGACGAATGGTAAACCAATCGCGACCAAAGTTTGCTGAATAACGTATCAGTCCGGAGGAAAACCCGGTATATAATTTTCTTCCTTCCATGGCTACCGCATTCAAATCTGCAATTGAGCTTGATGGTGAAGGATCGGAGAAGCACTCTTTAGCCACCCATACTGCTGTTTTTCGGTTGTAAATATTCACGAAATGCACCACAGTGTCGGGATTTCGTTTCAAGAACGAGGATGTTTCTACAACGTATAAACTATCGCCGCTCAAATGGCCGTCCCCGATCTGTTCAACGTAGTTGTTTGTAGTCTGCCGCAGAGGTAGCAACGAATGCTCATTTGTACGCACGTTATACTCCCATACATGACCCTGGGAATGGCCAAACAGGAAATCATCCTTGATTGTGGCTTCGGAACATCTCATGCCTCGAAGACCCGACGTAGTCAGCTTCCACTCGGTAAAAGATGTATCCGTCACGTATATGCCGTCTATTAAAGTTCCGCCAAACACTACTCCACCTGCGACAGCAGCCGTTGCGATGTTCTCGGCCACTGTTCCGGCAGGTATCGTATTCCACCTGAGTGCATCGTACGAGCTAAAGAGCCCGATGCCTTTATAGAAAACATAGAACACTCCGCTGTCTGCCGATATGGAGCTCGCAATCCCGGACGGAAGGCCTACTACTGTTGTATCCCACGTAGCACCGAAATCTAAAGAGCGCGCCAGTCCGCCACCTTGCCTTATAGCTAGAAGTGTCTTCCCGCTTCCGGTACACGCCGTTAGCGACACATTGCTAAAATTCAACGGCTCAAATCGCCAAGTTTTCAACGAATCACGACTTCGCACTACTCCTCTGTTGGTTACTATAGAAACAACGGAATCAGAAGAATACACATCGATATACCTAAGGTTAGTTGCAGTGCTATCAACAGCTAAGGGCACCAAGCTCCATCCGGCGGAATCTTTCTTCCAGAGATCCGAGGAAGAGATCCCATAAACACCGTTTCTAAACAGAAACATCGAAACAATAGTTATATCAGAGGGTGACCCTGCAGGTATATCGCTATCCCACTTGCCCTGAGATATATTCCAATACAGAGGCACCCCGTACTCGGGAAGTGCCCAGAGATTATTGCCGAGAATCTGAAGCTTTGATACGTTCGCTAAGGTCGATGTTCCCCGTATCACCGGCAGACCTGCACTCATTATGCGGAACGACCGGCCACCATCGCTGGTACGATAGACTGTTCCGGTGTGCGATCCCACAAATTGTATTCCGTCGTGACTGACAGCGGTAAACACTGCGCTACGCCACGGTCCCACCTGCCTCCACTGCGCATAAACATCAGCGGAGCAGATCAACCACAGCACGAGTATACTGTACACTACCTTCATAGAATATGATCTCCCGGTGATTCTTCGACTCGCCGCACAATATAAACACAAGCACAGTGCAGGAAAGCACAATGGCAGTATTGTACTTGGTATAGCCACCACAAGTGTGTCGCGTAAATAGACCGCATTTATGGACCTCATTCTTGACCTGAAGAGTACCAAGTAATTGATTGAAGGCCCTTCACCCAATATTTATTTCTCGTCACTTTGACGTTCACTTTGATAAAAAAAGTCACGCCCGGCAACGGCAGAGCGTGACTTGATCAATGAAGCACTTCGTCTATTTTTTTCGGTTAACCGGGGATAATATTACCGGCTACCGCCGGGATTATCCCCCCCCTCCTTTTCTTACCGCGCCACCACCACTTTACAGGCAGACATCACACCGGCGCGCTCCAGGAGCACATAATACGTACCGGCGGGAAGTGCGGCTACGTCAAAATGCGTAGAGGTACTTCCTGATGCTGTTGGTGCGCTGAACATTTCCAGGCCGCGCGTGTCCACCACACGCAGTATTCCCGAATGGACATCGGAAGTGTGCTGAATGGTAAGGGTTTGAGCAGCGGGAAGCGGCAGTGCGCGCAGGCCCGCGCTATTGAGGTCGGCGGGAGGTACGTCGGTCACCTTCATTAAAAACGACAAATAATTATTCAGCAGAGTGCGGCGCAGCGGTTCGTCTTTAATAGCACCGAAGCTAAATCCCTGATAAATCACTGCCGTGTTTTTTACCTTGGTGTATACAGCTGCCACAGAGGAATCGTCGGTGATCTTTTCTCCGTAAAAACGGAAGATGCGGTGCACGCGTTCGGAGTCCAAAATGGAAAGCTCATCCAGCCAGTGGTCCTGCACGGTGTAGACAGAGTCTGTTTCGTTCACATTGAAATCCATTGCCGGCTGAACATCTTGGCCGCTATACGACTGCACTCCCACCACGGAAGAACGGCGCAGAGAACCGTTCCACAGCCACGGCCCCCACGAACGTTTAGCCCCGGTAAATCCAAGCGTCTCATTAAAGAACTTCTTCACATCGGCACTTACCATCGAGCCATAATTATCCGCTGTGAACCACATATCCATAGGCGATGTAATGAGCATGGGGCGATAGCTATCCACGCGCTTTTGCATCATCTCTACCATCTTCTTGCTGAAGATAATGGCAGTGCGAGTTGCGTAACTCTCCGGGAGCAGCAATACATCAAAGGCGCTGAAGTCGAAGTGTTTAATGGTGCTGTCGTTGCAGGCCACGACGGCACCTTGGTCTTTGTACGAGGGCAACATGCGGTACGACTCCATAAGCGGGTCTAGTTCATGACCTTCGTCGGAGTCGAAGCGCGCTACTGCGTAGCGCACATTGTCGGACAGCACGCCCACAGTGGTGCTCAAGGGCAAACTGCGAATGTTATCAAAGGGCTTGATCTCGGTAGTAAGCTTGTAGTTCGCGTAACCTATAGCGGAACCCAGCTTCACAATCATTTTCACGGTATTTGTTCCGCCTGCTGCTACCGGTACGGATTTCGGCTCGAAGCGCACGGTCCAATCGTCCGGGGCATACGAGAAGTTCTTATCGATGTTTACAATTGCGGTAACGTCTTTGTCGTTGGAATTGCTCAGCGTAAGAGTGAACACGGTGCTGTCTCCGCGCTGTGCCATGCGATACGCATCTTCGGTTTTTACATCCACTTTCCAAAGCGTGGATTTAGGCGTGGGAGCTTTACCGTCGGACACCGCATTGACTATACGATTTAATCCGCTATTCTCTACCACCAGCACTGCCACCCAAAGGTGCTTTCTGTTTTGGATTTTCACCGAGTCTAGATCAATAGTGAAGGTATGTGTGTAACTCTCACCGTTGCGCGCAAAGGCCGGGAAGCCGCCCACCTCGCCATTCTCGCCACCGAGAAAAGCACGCACCACATTCATGTGATAATAATCGGTGATTTTGGAAGGCAAATAATAATAGGGGTGAGACTCATATCCGCTACGGTTGCTTAAATAATTCGTTTGATCCCAACCGGTACCTTTACCGCTAACGCTGTCTTCCAGAATTACCAGATTAAATGCGTACTGCGTATTTAAATCTGCGAACATCTTTGCCGAGGCTGTGGCAGTGAGGACGCCGGTGGTGGAGTCGATGTTCCATTGTACTGAAACTCCGATGCTGGATTTAGCTGTT
This sequence comes from Kapaibacterium sp. (SeqCode), assembly GCA_046297095.1. Taxonomy (GTDB): domain Bacteria; phylum Bacteroidota; class Ignavibacteria; order Kapaibacteriales; family NICIL-2; genus JBBATK01. The sequence continues at coordinate 7,603 of JBKCNS010000028.1, forward strand.
TCCAGCGACTTCACCGCAGCGGCCCAGTTATCGGGATCCAGAATGCGGCCGGTATTGGCACCCACGGTGAAATTCTCACGATTAACCAAACCACTAGGATAGCCGGTAATGGAAAATTTCTTTGCGAGCACACCCTGGATGGGTAGGGTCATGCTATCACCGTTGTGAAAAGCCAGTGGAATGAATCTATCGCCATACTGCGCATGCAGATCCTCGAGCGCTTGATTGCCACGCACACACCATCCGCACCACGAGCCGGTATGATCTTCAACTACCATTGCCCGTGCGGGATTCTGCGCAACAAGCGGGTTGGTAAACAAACAAAAGGCAAAGAGGCATGAAGCAAAAGCGAGCACGAAAAATCGGTAGCACGAAGGCATAGCGTAAATCCCCGGAAAGATGGTAAGAGTAGAGCCAAACAAGCCACGGCAACTTCCCTTTGCTTCACCGTACAGAGCGTCGGCGGCAAGCGGTTGCGCGTGTTCATTGTTCATGCCAAGATACACATGTCAAGATAATGTGGGGATACAAGAGCCGGCAAAAATTGTATCTCTGTTAGGATGATCAGAAGGTAGCGAGATATGGAGCTATGATGCACCTATGATGGAGCAATGATGCAGCTATGATGTAGCTATGATGAACCTACAACGTAGCCATAGCTACTGCGCAATGCAATGGCAAAACGTGGGAAGCAAGCGGTGTGGGTTTCTAGCAGTCGAAAGACTTCACTGTCCTATTCGCTATAAGAAGGCTACTGAACAACTCTATGCGGTCTCTCTTACCGCTGATGTCGTAGTTGAAGATTAGGGCATCGTCGGTTTTGAATTGACGTTTCTTTTCGAAATGCAGCCGGCACTCTTTGATTTGTGCTTCAATGCTGCTGCTGATATCCTCCGTGCCGTGCACGGCAATCCTGTAGCTGCGCACCTGGTGAATTCGGTCGATTACATCTTGCACTTTTTCGAACATCAACAACACCGCGAGCACCAGTACCAACCCGAACAGTGCGGTAAGATAGTCGCCCGAACCAATAGCCATACCCAGAGCGGCGGTGGCCCAAATACTGGATGCTGTAGTGATACCGGTTACGGAAAAGCCGTCCTTGAACACCACGCCCGCGCCAATAAAGCCAATGCCGGTGATGATGTTCGCCGCGATTCTATCGGCGTTACCGTTCGAGCCCAAGTGTTGGGAAAGGATTGTAAAGAGCGTAGATCCAATGCAGATCAAGGTAATGCTGCGAAAGCCGGCAGCTTTGCTGCTGTACTCACGTTCAATGCCGATCAAGCCGCCCACCAGCACTGCGGTAAGAAGCTTCAAAGCAACTTCGGGAAGTATCATACGTAAAAGGCCTCCGGCAAATCATTACATGCTGTGCATTGCGAGCAAACATACCTACTGCGCTTTCGGCGGCTGCCAGTCTTTGCGCTTCCAGCCCACCAGTTCGATGTTGGCGCTGCCCAGGTATAATTTCATTTTTGCTTTGATAGGCACGCGTGCTGCGTCGTCGCTGAACCAACCTTGGAAGTATCCGGTTACACCATACACGCCGGTCCAATTGGCTTCGCCATCGAAATACACCGTACGCACGGGATATGATGATGCGTCTATGTCCACCGATTCTACCTTGCCTATAAAATTGATGCGCGTAGTGTTGGTATCCTCTGCCACAATAGTGGGGATATTGGCGATGTTCTTTGAATACAAGAGCTGGCGCGCGCAGTAGAACAGCGAGCAGCCGTCGTTATACTTTTTGGTAATACTGTATTGATTACCACTCTTCTTTACGTTGCCCATCCACTTTTCGGTGGTGATAATCTTCGAGGGATAATTGAAAACATACTTGTCGAAGGTCCAGCCGTCGCCGTCCTTGGTATTGGCCGCAAACTGATACGACGATGTAGCCGATGGGTCGATCCACGATTCGAACGTGGTGTGAATCTCCACAAAGGGAATGCCGGGGCGGGAGTCGATGTAGGCTTTGAGCTTGTACACTTGCTTGCCGTTGAAATCGATCTTGCCCTCGTTTGTCATGCGGATAGTACCAAGCTTCACGCCCAAGTACGAAACGGCATAGGTGAGTTCTTCGCCGGCTTCCAATACCTGCGCGTGTGCGCCAATACCGACGGAAACAAGAAGAGCGCAGATGGTGATGCGAAGAGTGGTGCGAACTGCACTGATGGTGTTCATACGTGGTGTAATGAGTGATTACGTGGTGTTGAGAATGATGTAGTCGCTGCCTACACTTGTTAGGACGCAGAGCTACGTGGTTTAGGTGTACAACAGACCGTAAACGAGTGGATTACGGAGCTTAGCAACGCGTTTATCAAGGCGGCAAAATTACGCATCAAGTGTGGCTTGTTCGGTGGCTTGTTCATAAACCCATATTCACTGCCGATATTACGATGGTATTCGTGGCGCTCCTGTGGGTTTCGTAATCTTCGCAATTCTCGTAATCGCCGCAATCTTCGCAAACAGCTCAAACACTTTCGCAGCTACAGGCATTATGGCCAAGCACTATCATAAGAACACTCCGCCGGTAAAGGCAGCAGCACTGAAAGGCGCTGCTGCGGGTGCATCGCAAACAGCGGTAGCAAAGGATGCATCGGAAGCTCAAGCATCAGCAGCAAAGGAATCCTCAGTAGCGGGGCACCCGTTTGCGCCCGGGGCCTTTGCGGTGTACGTGCTCACGAACCACATTGGTGTGTTCTATGTAGATATCACGGACAATCTTCCCGAAGCTGTGCGCTTTCACAAGCAAAATGCCGACCCGCACAGCTTTATCGCCCGCTTCGATGTGCGCAAGTTGAGTTACTACGAATTATACACCACAGCTGCAGCGGCACGCACCAGAGCTGATGCACTCAAATCTTTTTCGGCGCAGGAAATGATGCGATGCATCACCCGCATGAATCCGGAGAATGTGTGTTTGCTGGAAACATTGGATGGAACTAGCCGGGAGCAGCAACCGGTTCTACTACGGCCGGCCGGCAACACAAAAACAAAGAGGAAATCGAGGAACGGGTACACGCCGCAGTTTTTGCGTCTGCCGAATTCCACTGCCACAAGCGACGAATAAGGATTTGCGCGCTTGCGCGCGATACAGAGCAGACTGTTGCCGTTTTCTGCATTCTTTCAGTTGCTCTCTCTACTACTCTCTATTGCTCTCGGCGGAATGGAACGAACCACACTTCGCCCACACTGATCGTCACGCTCAACCGAGCGAACATCTCTTGCACACCACCATTGTTTGTAGAGCCGCGCGCTCCAAGCACCAAGGCGGCATCAACCATCGCGGCGCCACCAAAGGGCATCTGCACGCCAACGGATCCATACTGTTCCGTTATCTGATTTCCAAAGAAGGAATAATAGAGTGTCTTCATGCCAAGGCCGGCATTAAGATTCATTTTGTCGCCATAGGTTGCGCCCGCAGAGCGAGAGCCCAAGCGGCTTAGGCCAATGCTGAATCGTGTTGCCTGCTCGTACGATGATGCTGCTTGTGTGCGGTAGGTCATGCCGTTGAACACTTGAAGCTCGGCGTCGCCGGTGAAAAGCAAACGGTCTTTTCGGTACGAAGCGCCCACACCAAAAATGGATGGCATGGACGAAGTAATACTCCGCGAGATAGTGCTATCGTATGTTACGGCTCCACCGAGTTGCGCTGTTCTGTAGTTCAAGTCGCTCAGAGCTGTAAGCGAGCCGTTTATCGTTAGCGATCCGCCGATGGTTAGATTCTCTGCGGGGCGCGTTTGCACACCAAGAGTAAATCCCATGGCAGAGAGTTGATCGAGATTCGTGGTAATTGAATTCAACGCGCCCTCGCTTTGCAACGATGTTTCCACTTTATCGGTAATCACACCAAAGTGAAACAATCCCGAAAAACCTACCGACACGCGCGAGCTTAGTGCCCACGAAGCGCCCAGGAATCCCGTGTTCAAGCCACCGCTGCCACCATAGGCCGAAGTGCCCTGAATGTACTGACCACTATCGGGAAGCGCCACGCGAACGTTTTTTGTAAACAGGTAGTTCACCGAACTCGAGGGATAAATTCCAATGGATGCGCTTATGCCTTCGGTGGTATCAAGAGCGAATACCACGGCCGCTCCATCAAGCTTGCCGTTGTTGTTTCCTACACTCGAACCATTCTGCGTTACGCGCAACTGATTAAATCGGTATCCGCCCTGCAAGCGCGTGCTTTTTACATCAGACCACAACGCAGGATTCGCAGCATTGATAGTGTTGTCGAACGGTGTGCTGTAAATGCTTCCGCCCACGCCGTCGTACGCCGCTCCAACACTGCGGCGCAGATCTCCAAGTCCAAACACGGTATAGTTCGATCCGCCTTGAGCCGATAGCGGCACGCAAGCCAACACAAAGCCGGTAATCACAAGGCAGAGCAAGGCGCGTAGCAATTGCGCATGGCGTACACCCGGCGGTGTATGCTTCGGTGCTTGCTTCGGTAAATACTTCGCTGCGGTGGTCGTATTCTTCACTGTATTCATCGCTTGCCTCCTGCCGTGGGCCTTGGCGCGTAGGTGATTACAAGTGTAGGCCTCATGGCACGCGGAGCATCCAGGCCGTATATGGCGTAACGCTCCAGCGCGTTGCCATTACTCACCACAGAAAATCCTCCCTTGCCGCCATACGATCGCCGCGCTTGATCTAATGCCTGACTTACATTAGCGAATACAACTTTATCCGAACCCGCTGTCTTGCCCGATGTAAAGGACGTACCGAACACAGGGTTGGCGGAATCTTTATCGAAGCGGGAAATAATGCTGAGCTTATTGGCGGTGTTGATGTTACCTAGCGTTGTGTAGGTGGTATCCATGGTAAGGGTAAGCTGCGCCTTGAGGATGGCATCGGTAACGGGGATACTGCTTACATCATACACCAGTCGTTGCTCGCTTTGAACCAGCGACTGCAACAAACTTAGCGGCGCTGCAATAGTATCAGAGTCCACCACACTGCAGTCGTTACCCGATTGAATGGTTAATGAATCTGCTTTGGTAGAATCGTGGTAAAACACTCGCAGGCGAATCAACGGCAGGGTGGGACTAAGCACACTGGCTGTTGTGAAGGCGCGTACTACTGTGCTTCCTGCATAGGGCACAAAGCCCAATCCGTAAATGGTGGAGCGTTTGGCAGAATCGGCTTGCTTCACAAACCAGGAGGCAACCATCTGGCGTCCAATTGCATTGAGCGGAATCTTGATATCACTAAGCGTATCTGCCAAGGGAATCACACCGGTGTACGATGCGATAGTGTCGCCGGCAAAGTAGGCGGGGTTTGGTGTTAAACCGGAGCTGAACAGATCCGGCCAACGCACTGATACACCAATACTGCCTGCAGTGTCTGCCGTGATAAATGCTTTGTTGAGCTCGTATACACCAAACTGCAGTTTGTTTGCTTGCACCGAACTATCGCCGTACACAAATCGTGTGGGTCTGATAAGCAAATACGCAGAGTCGATATTCTGTGTGGTTAATGAAGCCAGATAATCGGGAATGGTGGTCATGCGAATCACGGTGGCAGCGCGTGTGGTACGCGAAGCACCAATGTACAGCACTCCGGAATTATACACCACGCCACGTGTCACTACCGTTCCTGACGACAGCAAAATCGTTGTGTCCAGCGAGGAAACAGAACGCGCATTTACCGTGTCGGGAATTACCGCCGAGCCAACCTCGGTGGGTGCGTCGTTGCACGCCGTGAACTCCGCTCCAAGAAGCAAAGCAATACATGCAGCAAGGAGAAATGAGCCAACACTGCGTGCGCCGGACTTGTGTGGGGATGAGATCAAAGAAGGAATCATCGTAATCAAAAAACGTTTCTCGTGCATCGGCTGCCGTGTATCCACGCGGCTCGATGCGAGCGAGAACAAAAATACCTTCGGGCGGAAGTCGGACATGCGAAAAAGCACGAAGGTTAACCTACTCTTAACAAAAAACGCAGAGACCTTCGCCTCTGCGTTCTTTGAATCATCACTCGTTATCACGCGCGATAACAAAGCACATGCTATTTCACCATGTCGCGATAGATGCCGTCGTACTGTTTGGCAGAGGCAATCCACGTGAAGTCGCTCTTCATGCAATTGGTAACCAGTTCGGCCCATGCATCCTTGTCTTGGAAGAGCTTTGTGCCTTTGCTTACGGCAGCCAGCAGGTCGGCAGCGGCGTGCTTCTTAAACACAATACCGTTTCCTGTTTTCTTCTTTGCATCGTAATCCTGCACGGTGTCTATAAGTCCGCCCGTGGCGCGAACCACCGGCACTGTACCGTACATCATGGAGTACATCTGATTCAATCCGCACGGTTCGTAGAGCGAGGGCATAAGGAACATGTCGGAACCTGCCTCGATCAAGTGTGCGAGCTCATCGTCGAAGCCTAAGCGCAGCGCGAAATTCTTTTTGAACTTCGTCGCCAATTTCTCCAGCTCCTTTTTCATCTTCACATCGCCGTCTCCCAGAAACACCACTTGAACTTTCTCGGAAAGCAGCTTTGGTGCGGCCTCCAGGAACAGAGGAATTCCTTTGCTCTCAGAGATGCGCGTCACAACGCCGATAAGAGGAATGTTTTCGTCGAAGGGTAAACCAAGCTTGTCGTGGAGCTTTTGTTTGTTGGCATGCTTGCCTTGCTTCCACGAATTGATATCGTAGTGCTTGGAGATGTGTGTGTCGCTCTTCGGCATCCATCCGTAAGGATCAATACCGTTGATGATGCCGCGTATCTTTTTCGTCTTTACTAAGGGGAATAAATCGCCGGCAATCTTTTTGTCCTTCACAATATCCTGCGCGTAGGTAGGGCTTACTGTGGTTACCACATCGGCATACTCAAGAGCAGCTTTGGTAAAGTTCAATGTTTTGCCCTGCGTAACTTTTGCCATAGCTTCCTTAGGCAAGCCTGTTTTTGCAAACGACGCAGCGGGAAACACACCTTGCTCAGACAAGTTGTGAATGGTAAAGATGATCTTTGTTTTTGCAAACTCTTTTGCGTACATCGTGCGCAGATACGCAGGCAGCAATCCTGTTTGCCAACCGTTGCAATGTATAATCTCCGGGAACCAGCCCAGGAGCAAACATGTTTGAATAACGGTACGCGCAAAGAAAATAAAACGCTCGTCGTTGTTGTACAGAGCGCCCGTTACGGGATCGGAGTACAAACCTTTCTTGGCATCGAAGTAATTAAAGTTCGTGGTAACGTATGCCTGAACTTTTGTGCGCGGATTATTGATGGATGAGGACTTCACCGTAGCCGGTTCGGAGATATCGCCAACCGGAATGGGAATGTCGCACAATCGGTTAATCTGGTGAATATGATTTTTTCTCTCGCTAATGTTTCCGTATTTAGGAAGCATTACGCGAATATCATGGCCCAGATCGCGCATGGCTATGGGAAACGCATACGAGACATCGGCTAAGCCTCCTGTTTTTGCGAAGGGATAAACCTCGCTGGCAACATAGAGTACACTTAACGGCTTGGGAGGCATCGGGTACCTTTTCGAATAAACGTAAATCGTGGCGATGGTTGCAACTCATTGCAGGTTGCAGAGTTGCCAATCGTGCAAAAATACGCCAAAAAGTTGCTCGGTCAATTGCCGACACCCAATCAGGCCCGCGGACCATGCGTACGAAGCGGAAAATCCGGTGCGCTCTGCTAGCTCACGGTGGCTACATAAATGTACGAAACGCCGAAAAACAGCGGATATGCTCGCGCTTCGCGAACTCTTGAGTGCTCCTTGAGCATAGCAACAAATGCTTGGCCATAGGGAAAGGCAAGGGCGGTTCGGGGCAGGTACGAGTACGCCTCGGAGTTTCCCGCGATAAGTCGACCGGCCAAAGGAATCAAGGGTCTGAAGAGTGCATAGGGGATCTTCATAAAGCCCGTGGGTTGGCCTGTTTCGATTACCACCAAGCGCCCACCGGGTTTCAGAACGCGGATCATTTCGCCCAGTGCCACACGCGGATCGTCCACATTGCGTATACCATAAGCTATACTCACCACGTCGTACACGCCGGATTGATAGGACAACGCCATGGCATCGGCCACTTCGACGGTGATAGACTGCCGGTCCGGGTTGATCTTTGGCGGTAAATAGTCCAGCATTTCGCGGCAGAAGTCGGTGGCGGTAACATGTCCGCTAGTGCCCACCACATCTGCAAAGGCCAAGGCGAAGTCTCCGGTACCGGAGGCGCAATCTAGCACACGGTCTGCGGTTTTGGCGCCGCTCAGGGTTACTGCCTTGCGTCTCCAGGCCTGGTGCATGCCAAGTGTTATAACGCTATTCATCAAATCATAGCGCCCTGAAATTCCGGCAAACATGCTGCGTACTGCTTCACTCATAGTGGTGTGACGTTCGTGGTGTAGTGATTAGTAGAGTTGCAATGATGTAACGAAAACGTAACGATGCAAAATACAGTGTAGGGTTGTGTGCGGCGGCCTGTTCCGTGCACAGCCATGGTAACTCTGCCGAAGGTACTACCTGCTCCGTATATTCGCGGCGTCATCACGCTATATTCGCGGCGCAACGACGCATTTGATACCAAAATCTGATTCCAAAAATCTTTTACTCACTTTTATAGGATTACCTGTAATGATACGCCATAGCTTACGCTACATTTCTCTCATCGTCCTGTCGGCAGCTGTGTTTTTCTCTGCCTGCGACGATACCACAATAGATCCCGCTGTGTTCGTGCCTAGCGCACCCACCGGCCTGCAGGCCTGCTCCGTAAATGATTCTACCGTACGCATCACGTTCACCGCGTCTGCGTCGGAATCGAATAGCGCGTTCAAAGACTACCTGCTCGTTATCTCCAACGGCTCGTACAGCCAGAGCGAAACCTTGCCCAAGGGCTTCACCTTTTTCGACGTTTCGCCTCTTCAGCCGGGTAAAGCGTACACCTTCAAGGTTTCCGCTCGCACCGCAGATACTGTTTCCTCTTCCATCTCTATCGATTGGGCCGCTGCTACCCGCTATGTGGGCATTCGCGCGTACGATCGCAAGTCTGTATTGGGAAGCGGCATCGACCTGCTCAACGGCACCAATCAAACTATCGCTTCGGCCGATCTTTGGGACCTTTGCTTCGATTCATCCGACAGCACATTCGGTTCCCCCGGCCCGTCTGCTTTTGCTGATGTCAATACAGGTGAAATCGGCGGTAAAACACCGAAGCGTACCTACATCTTCGCTCAAGATGCAGATACTCCCTACACCATCACCGCAGACAGCCTGAACGCCGTGTATGAAACAAAAGCATTGAATGATACTACCTCTATGAGGAAGAAGAAGGTTGAAGGATTACTCAATGTAAAAACGTCCAAGAGCTACGTGTTTTACGTTCTCACCGGCGACAATCGCTTTGCAAAGATTTTGGTAAAAGCTAGAAATGGTTCCGTCATTCAGAACGATGCAAATGGCTCGTTTGTTGAAATCGATGCCTCGGTTCAAAAGACTGCACTTATCCCCTATGCAATGAAATCCGGAAACTTGGACTTCAACGGCCCGGCAATTCGCGCCACACGAGTAATGCGAGTTACGAATCAGTAATAGCTCTTACCTCTCACATGGTAATTGAGATAACTTTGTATCACCTTTTATTTAATTAAAAATAATTATGAGATATCTTCTTCTGGTAATCATAGCGATTGTGGGTGTTCACACCGCTTCGGCGCAAGGCTTCGGTAAAAAGAAATCCGTTGAGTCTGCTGCTACTCCGGCAACCCCGGTTGCACCGGTTCCTGCGGCATCGTCTACAGCTCCCGTAGCAGCTCCGGCTGCCAAAGCTGCTAAGGCTAAGGGATGGACCGGCACAGTAACCACTTTGATTGGCTGCGCCAATGGCAAGTGCGCGATGATCTCCAAGGCCGATGCCAAGACATCGGTTGGCCGCGGCGAACTTCTTTGCCTTTGCGTGAAGAACACATGCTATATCATTCTGACCGGCGACGGCACCAACGCATCTTCGAAGCTTGCAGACCTTGCAGGCGGCAACGTAACAGTTACCGGCAAGCTGCTAAAGAAAAGCGGAGTTAATGTTATTCTTGCTGATAGCATTAATTAATATTTGTCGCAACTAATTAAAAAGAGCGTCTGCTTCGGCAGTCGCTCTTTTTTTTTGGAAAAAATGGGGACAACCTTTCGCTCAGGGGTGGTTATTTTCCCCCTCAATTGGTAGTGCAGCCTGGTGTTTCATTCCCACGTCTTTTCCTATGCCGGTGTATTTCGCATAGATTCTTTATCCAACTCTATTCAAGCATTATGAGCACCTCATCCATTCTCAGTTGTCCGAATTGCGGGTCCGACCTCACCGAAGCTTTAGGTAAACAGGTGCGCGAGAGCATTGAAGGAGAGTTCGAGTTGAAGCTCATTGCCCAAAAGAACGAGGCCAAAGAAGAAGCCGAACGCCGTGATGTAGCTTTCGCGAAGCAGTTAGCAGCGCTGCAGGAACAACTGCAAAGGTCGCATCGCGAACAGCTGGAGCGAGAGTTCGCTATGAAGAAAGAACACGAGGAAGAGATGCGCGCAAAGGAACAAGCGATGCGCGCCGAAGAGGCCAAGAAAGCAGCCGAAGCGGTTGCGCAGCAGCTGGCAACCAGAGATGAAGAGCTTGGGCAGATGCGGGAGAAAATGGACGAAATGAGAAAATCGCAGGTAGATCTGCTTCAGGAGAAGCGTAAGCTTGAAGACGAGCGGCAGGAAATGCAGATTCAAAACCAAAAGACACTGATGGATGAGCGCCAGCAGATCTTTGATAAAGCCCAACAACAAGTGAGCGAGCAGTACCGCTTAACGGACGCGGAGAAAGACAAGAGGATTGCCGATTTGCGCAAAGCTTTGGAAGAAATGGAGCGGAAGATCAATCAGGGCTCACAGCAGTTGCAGGGCGAGGTGCTGGAGAATCTTTTGGAAGAGCAATTGGCCAAGACCTTCATGTTCGACACCATTGCAGAGGTACCCAAAGGAGTAAAGGGTGCGGACATCGTGCAAACGGTAGTAGATCAACATCGCGAGTGCGGGTTGATCTTGTGGGAGATTAAACGCACTAAAACTTGGAGCAATGATTTTGTTCCCAAGCTCAAAGCCGACATGCGAGAACTCAGCGCGCACGTTGGCATCATTGCCACCACTGCCCTGCCTAAAGGTGTAGAGATGTTCGCAAACGTCGATGGCGTGTGGGTGAGCGATATACGCTACGCGTTGCAGCTAGCGGGAGCATTGCGCGAGGGCGTGATACTTGTGTCTCGCCAGCGAGTTGCTAACGAGGGTAAATCGGATAAAATGGAGTTGCTGTACGACTATCTTACCGGGCCGCAATTCGCCCAGCATATTCAGTCGATCATGGAAGTGATCATCACCATGCGCAAAGAGCTGGAAAGCGAACGAACGGCCTACGAGCGCATTTGGGCTAAGCGTGAAAAGCAGATTGAACTAACGCGCAAGGCTGCTCTGCGCATACATGGCGAGCTGGAAGGAATCATTGGCCAAACGCTGACCTCGTCGTCGATGCTTGCGCTGCCCGATGCACCATCCGAGGACGCCGAGTAGAGGTGAAACGTTGGCGTGGGCTGTTACAACACAGCTTCCAAAGCACCGCTCTCTATAAGGTCGCGCACTGCGGATACATCGTCGTATAATATGCGATCGGTTTGGGCAAAGGGCACACGTGTGCGAATCACAGCGTGCACACGCTCCAGCGTTGGGCCGGTGGTAAGAGGACGATGAAAGTCCAGCGCCTGTGCCGCGCAGAGCAACTCAATTGCCAATACTGTCTGCAGATTCTCCACCACTTTCAGCGCTTTGTTTGCAGCAATGCTACCCATCGAGTTATGGTCTTCCTGATTTGCGCTTGTGGGAATGGAATCCACACTTGCCGGATGCGCCAGCACTTTGTTCTCGCTCACGATACTTGCCGCCGTGTATTGAGCAATCATCATTCCGCTTTGCACGCCACCGTTCTTTGTAAGGAAGCGCGGCAAACCGTTGCTCAGCGCTCCGTTCACCATGCGCTCTATGCGGCGCTCGGAGATGTTGGCAAGTTCCGACGCAGCTATTGCCAGAAAATCCAGCGCAAGTGCCAACGGCTGACCGTGAAAATTGCCGCCCTCCACATGGTCGTGATCGTCGGGAAAAATCAGAGGGTTATCCGTAACGGAATTGAGCTCTGTATCAAACACACTCTTCACATACCGCAACGCATCTCTGGATGCGCCATGCACCTGGGGCATACAGCGAATGGAGTACGCGTCTTGCACGCGGGTATCGTCGGTGCGGTGAGACTCGCGCAGAGCGCTGTTGCTCATCAGTTCACGAAGACGTGCAGCGCTTTGCTGCTGGCCCATGTGCGGACGCAGAGCATGAAGGCGCGCATCGTAGGCTCTGTCTGTGCTGCGTAGCACATCGGCACTAAGAGCGCCGCTTACATCGGCCAGATCGGCCAGACGTAGAGCTTTGTGCAGTGCCAGTGAACCCACACCGCACTGCATCTGCGTGCCGTTTATCAATGCCAAACCTTCCTTTGCCTGTAAGCGTACCGGCGTGATACCATGCGCTGCAAGAGCATCTGCCGCAGAGATAGTATTGCTACTGTTCATGGCATTGGTGGTGTTCGTGACAGTGCCACTAGTATTGCCACTAACCAAGCAACGCCCTTTGCCTATAAGCACCAGCGCAATGTGCGATAGCTGAACAAGATCGCCTGAACTTCCCACCGATCCCTGCGAAGGCACAGCGGGAACAATGCCGGCGTTGAACACATCGCAGAGTGTTTGCAAGGTACTCAGACGCACGCCGCTATGCCCTTTAGCAAGGGCATTCACACGAAGTATCATCATGGCTCGAACAGCAGTGCTGCTCAGCAGTTCACCGGCACCTACGGCGTGAGAAAGTATAAGATTCTCCTGCAGGTTCTCTCGCTCGCCCGGCGGAATAACCACGTTGGCAAACTCGCCGAAACCGGTAGTAACACCATAGATCACCTTGCTCTCGTTTACCCATTGTTCCACCACCGTACGCGCGCGTGTAACACGTTCGCGGGCATCGGCGCTGAGTTCAATGCGCGAAGAGCCGTTGCCGGCCGCAGCCACCAGTGCATCCAGGGTTAGGGACGAGCCGTCAATTAGAAGAGTCATGGGTATATCTCAACAATCAATAAAAAAAGCTCTGTGAGATTACATCACAGAGCTTTGGGTTCTACGTTTACATCATGCGCGGAGTGTGCGACGCAGTATGCAATGCGATACGCGACGCATTATGCAGCACGCATTGCTTGCGCTGCTGCCACACGATTGCGAGCATGTTGTAAGTGCTTTTTGTCGCTGTCGCTACTGTGTGCCGATGCTTTAGCCGCGATACTTTCCTCAAGACGGGCGAGCTCGGCAGTAGCTGCATCAAGATCGATATCCGCACCGGCTTCAGCTGCTTCCACTACTATAGAAACAACATTGCTGCGCACTTCTGCGAAGCCGCCATTGGCTGCGAACATCACATCATGACCATCCTCATCAATGATCTTTATCAATCCCGACTCGAGCGAGGAAATGATAGGAGCGTGGTTGATGAGCACCTGGAACGGGCCAAGTGTACCGGGCAGTGTGATTGCTTGCGCAACAGCACTATACGCGGTAGATCGCGGTGTTACAATTTCAACTTTGAGCAAGGTATCAGACATATCAGCACCAAAAATTCGTCGTCATCAACGTGAATTACGCACCTGCTTTTTTAGCAGCATCTACTACTTCATCCAGCGTTCCCTTGTACGAGAAGAAGTTCTCGGGAATCTCGTCCACTTCGCCTTCAAGGATAGCGCGGAAGCCTGCTATGGTGTCTTCGATCTTTACATAGCGACCTTGGAAACCGGTGAACTGCTCAGCTACGTGGAAGGGCTGCGAGAAGAACTTTTGAATCTTCCGTGCGCGATACACGGTGAGTTTATCGTCTTCGCTCAACTCGTCCATACCAAGGATGTTGATGATGTCCTGAAGATCCTTGTAGCTCTGCAGCGTGCGCTTAACACGCATAGCTACATTGTAGTGATCGTGACCCACGATGAGCGGATCCAAAATTCGCGATGTGGAGTCCAGAGGATCTACCGCGGGATACAAACCAAGCTCGGCAATTGAACGAGACAATACGGTTGTTGCATCCAAGTGCGTAAAGGTATTCGCCGGAGCGGGGTCGGTCAAGTCGTCCGCGGGTACGTATACCGCTTGTACCGAGGTAATGGAACCACGATCGGTAGAAGCAATACGCTCCTGCAACACACCCATCTCTGTAGCCAGCGTGGGCTGATAACCTACAGCCGAAGGCATACGACCAAGCAACGCCGATACCTCGGAGCCTGCTTGGGTAAAGCGGAAGATGTTATCAACGAACAAAAGAACGTCGCGACCTTCTTCATCGCGGAAATATTCTGCAATAGCCAGAGCCGTAAGAGCAACACGTGCGCGAGCTCCGGGAGGTTCGTTCATCTGACCAAACACCATAGATGTTTTGGAGATAACGCCGGACTCGGTCATTTCAAGGAACAAGTCGTTACCTTCACGAGTACGCTCACCCACGCCGGCAAATACGGAGAAACCACCGTGTTGCTTTGCGATGTTGTTGATGAGCTCTTGAATAATAACTGTCTTACCTACACCCGCACCACCGAACAAACCCGTTTTACCACCCTTGGTGTAGGGCTCGATAAGGTCGATAACCTTAATGCCGGACTCGAACATCTCCGTTTTGGTGGAGAGCGAAGCGAACTTCGGAGGATTGCGGTGAATAGGATAACGCTTGGTAGTTGCAAGCTGCGCGCCGTTGTCGATGGTTTCACCGATAACGTTCATGATGCGGCCTAGAACATCGGGACCAACGGGAACCATGATAGGCTCACCGGTGTCGATGGCTTTCATACCGCGTACCAAGCCGTCAGTAGAATCCATTGCAATGGTGCGCACACGGTCTTCGCCCAAGTGTTGTTGCACTTCACAGATAAGAACTTCTTCGTTGCCCTCGGCAGACTTGCGGGGAATTCGAAGAGCATTGAGTACCGGTGGAATATGACCTGTAGGAAACTCTACGTCCACAACAGGGCCGATAACCTGAACGATTGAACCTTCATTCATTGCGCTAACCTTTGGATTGAGAGTGATGTTTCTGTTGATGTTTTGCCGATGTTCTGACTATCCTGTTCTGCCAATGATAAGCCCACCAACGGGCTATAAAGAGCGGCAAAAATACGCACGGAACGCCAAAGAATGACGGAGGAAATTGTATGATGAAAAGAGTCCGCTATTCACTGTCGATTTTCGATCCGCCCAAGAATGGAAGGGTGAAATTGTGCGATCCAAACGCCGAAAAGAGCTGATCGCTGGTAATGATAATACCGGCCCAGCGGCGTTCATCCACGTTGTAGGCAAAGTCTATGCGCAAAATGGCGGCCGATCCGGTCAATTTTGTGTTGAAAATGCGTAAACCAAGGCCAATTGTGTTACGAAAACGCTGTTGCAGGAAGTTTTGGGACTGATTCCACACCATGCCGCCATCGTAGAAAGCAGCGGCTCCGAAGCGCAGAATCCACAAATCCACCGACGGGAAAAACCGTACTTCGGCATTGGCCAAAAAGCGGTTGTCCCCGGCCATACCATTAAGCACATAACCCCGCAAGCCCATGTCGTTGTCGAGCACTAATTGGCGAAAAGCGGACCAATTCCACGAGGTTTGCTGCAAAAAACGGGCTGTTAACAGCATATCCGGGCTAATATGATAGTGGCCGATGCCTGAACTTTCCACATAGGTATACCGCCCTTCACTGCCGGAAAATCCGGAAGACGCCTCGGCTGAACCGTATAGGTACAATTTGTTGTCCAGCATCAATGCCGATTGCTCTGCTCTGGCACCGATATAGGTAAGTCTGTCTCCGCCGGACCGCATGGGAAACAAATACCCGAACACGGCCTGGCCCCATGCTCCTACGGCAACGTCCCGCGTTTCGTAGCCATCGATGCGCACGCTCTTCACAAATTCCTGCTTGAGCGAGCCGAGCGAGAACAACACCCTGCCACTGTTGTCGAAGGCTTGGCGATACGTATCAGAGAGGCGTTGTACATCCTCCGCACTCACAAGTACAGACCAGAAATAGCGGTCGCGATCGATGGTGGCGCGGGCAAAGTGCGCGGTAACTCTGCGCAAATGATAGGGCAATAGTTTGGGAGCAGCGCCCGACGTATACAGAAAATCATCACCAAAGGAGTTCACCACGGATATCCCGTAGGCAGAGCGCGTTGCCAGAGTTTGAAAGGGATGATCGACAACCAGATTTTGAACCGTGCGAACTTTATTCGAGAGCAGTGAAGCAAAGAGATTAAAATCGCTGCGAAGAAATCTGCGGTATTGCATATACCACTGCCCTTGCCAACCAAGATCGTTCTCTGTGCGATACAAGCCCGAAACGCCAGTGTTTATGCCCTCTCCAAGGAAATTCTCTTCGCGAAGCGCAGCGCCGTAATTCAGTGCGCCGCCACCGGAGCCGTAAAGAATTTCGCCAAGGGTAGACCATTTATCCTGCGTAGATACCACTACATCCACACTATCTTTTGCCACATCCTGCCACCGCACATCCACGCGAGAGAACACGTTTCGCCGCCGAAGGTTTCGCGCTGTTTCTTCCAAATCTTCTTCGAAAAATTCATCGCCCTCTGTGAACAACACTTCGTCTTCGATCACATGAGTTTTGGTGAGGGTATGCAGGGAGTTCAACAAGCGCGCACCAAAGAACCAATCGGTGTGCGATGAATCGAACACGTCGGATTTTTTCAGGTACACAGTGCGAATGTACACTTGTGCTTGCGCATCTACCGGGCGCAGGCAAAGCGACAAAAACACCAAAAACAGTGTAACACTAAGTAATCGAAGAGTATGCATCAAGGTATAGTCATGCTGACACGTGGTAAAGTTATGGGAGTGCAAAATTCCTTGTTCAGTTTTTTTCCTTGCTGCCGATACCTCGGTAGAACTCACCACAACACGTATCAGAGGATTGGACACAGTCTCACCACCGTCCGAACGTTTCGATACACAGGCAACGATGAGGGATCATCAGAAACATCTGAACACACACTACTTGTTAAAAGGAAAGGATTCGCAATTATGTTGCAAGAAGTGCACATGGACGTGAGAGTAGTCAAAACGCGTCAATTCGGAGAGCTACATGTGGAACCCCACCACATCTTCGAATTCGCCGAAGGCTTATTCGGTTTCGACGATCTTCGCGAATTCGTCCTCATCGCCGACGAGCAATCGGCCCCCCTCAACTGGCTTATCAGTCTTGAACAACCTGAAATTGGTTTTCCGGTACTCAGTCCTAAGTATATCGATCCGGCGTATTCGCCCGGAAAGGAATATGCAAACGACGACCGTTTTGCTTTCTATGTAATCGTAACGCTCTCTCAGTCCGGGATGAGTGTGAACATGAAAGCTCCGGTCATTTTGGACTGCTCAAACCTTACGGGAAAGCAGATCATCTTGTCGTCCGACCGGTACCAACCAAATCATCCTCTTGGCAAACAATCACGAGCATAAGGAAAGGAATCATCTATGCTGGTATTATCACGAAAAATAGGCGAAGTCATTACCATAGGTAATTCCATCACCGTGCAGATTCTCAGTTTCGACCGAGGCATTGTTCGTGTGGGCATTGAAGCGCCGAAAAATGTTGCCGTTCATCGGCGCGAAGTGTTCGATAAGATTATCGAAATGAACAAGCAAGCAGTTCAATCGGATACAGAGGCACTGCAAAACGCTTTTGGAAATCTTGAGTTGGAGTTGGAGCTCAGCCCCGCTGCGCCTCCCGTGCCACCCCAAGGCCGCACAGTAGTGAGCATGCGTCACCGTCGCAACGGCTCGAAGTCGGGAGCGGTATCCGTATAACTAATGTTGTTTTTTCTCTGAGTAGTTATCGTGACTGATCAGACCTCGCATACAGCAACCGTCCTTATCGTAGACGACAACGTGTGGATGCAGCGCGTCCTTGCGAAGATGCTCTTGAGCTTCTCCGTAACACCGCGAGTTGTTTCTAACGCATACGATGCCGTTGGTGTGGCCGTGAACGATCAGCCCGACGCTATAATTCTGGATGTTGTAATGCCGGAGATCGATGGCTTGCAAACTCTGCGTTTGCTCAAAGCCATGAAGCCCACGCGCACTATTCCGGTGCTTGTAATCACCGCCGCCGGCGACGCCGACAGTATGGGCGTGGCATTGCGGCTTGGTGCCGACGGTTTTATTCGAAAACCGTTTACACGGGCATCGTTGCTGGAAAGGTTACAATCGGTTTTGAAGAATGTGGAGATTCATCGAACCGACGGCCCTGTTGTCGACGTTGAAGAATTCATCGTCGATACCGAGCCTACAGCACCTGCACCCGCAGCACGCGCAACTTCCGATACACGTTTCTCGCCGCCGCCGCGCATCAACGACTCACCCGTTCGCATGAGTGATTCTACCTTGTTGCGTCCGGGCGGAAGAATGCCGTTCCCCCAACCGCCTCCGCGGAAAAACTCAAAGCCATCTGCACCTCCCAAAAGTCCCTGGGATAAAGAGTAGGATTGTCTTACCGCTATCCTTAGCGCACCGGCCACTTGGTTGTATCGGCCGATCGCGCCATCTACCCGAGATTAACTTCTCCCGTATCTTCGCCATGAATTCAGGGCTACACCTATGATAGTGCACCGAAACGACATTTCCGCCATGTGCAACGCTGCTCGCATCGACAACTTGCGCATCGTGTTCACCAATGGTTGCTTTGATATACTTCACGCCGGACATGTGGATTATCTGGAGCGCGCTCGCGCCCATGGAGACATGCTTGTGGTAGGTCTGAACAGCGACGATTCCGTGCGGCGCCTTAAAGGTGAGTCCAGGCCCGTGAACTCCCAAAACGAACGAGCGATAGTATTGAACGCTCTGCGCTCGGTGGATATGGTTGTGGTGTTTGAAGAAGACACGCCGCTGGAACTTATTCTGCAAGTGCAACCGGACGTACTCGTTAAAGGCGGCGACTATACAGAGCAGAATGTTGTAGGTGCTGAGTTCGTTCGCTCACGCGGCGGTGAAGTGGTGCTTATTCCATTCGTTCACAACACCTCTACATCTGCTATTATCTCGCGCGCATCGCGATAGACAAACACGCCGGATTCCGGAGCAATGCGGATGCAAGCCGTTCACCGTTTTTTTCAACTCAGTTGTTCTTATAGTTATGAATAGATCTGCTGCTACGTGGTTCGAAATCCCAACAACCGATTTCGAACGTGCCGTGAGATTTTATGAGACCATTTTTCAAATCACCATGCAACGAATGGAGATACCGGGAGCGCAGGAACCTATTCCGATGGCGTTTTTTCCCTCTGAAGGTGATGGGAGTGGCGGGGCGTTGGTTCACATAAAAGAGCACAAACCCGCAACAGCAGGACCCTTGCTCTATCTGAATGCGGAACCGGGCCTAACGGCGATACTAGGAAGAGTTGAGACCGCAGGCGGCCACATCATCATGGGCAAAAGCGAACTTCCAAACTCCTTCGGCTACATGGCTATCTTCATCGACACCGAAGGAAACCACATGGCCTTGCACGCCCGATCATAAGCGCATACGTCAAGCGAATACCCAACAAAAGACGCCGGAACTTCTCTACTGCCTTCCTTACCTCTGCACGTGCAGTGCACTCATGTGCTCGTATCTGCCGCAGCGCAATCGAACGAAATACGTTCCGCTTGATAGATGTGATGTTTGAAGAATAGAGGTATGTGTTCCTGCTTGCAAGGTACCCTCAGACATTGCTCCAACAGTGTTTCCGCGAAGATCCAGCAACGTAAGCGTAACATCCGACTGGAAAGGAACTATGTATTTCACAAATGCTCTGTCGCTGCAAGGCCGAGGATAACACTCCATGGGCTGTGCCGGTGTATCAACATCCGATTCCACATCGGTAGCGGCTTCTTGAAACAGCGGCAAGGGAGAAAACTCACGGAAGAGTGTTTGTGTCATGACATCATTATTCGTGCCGAACCATTGCAACAGCGATGCTGCATAAATCTGGCGATAGTCGTATTCCATAAGCAAGTCGCCGCGACTATCAAGGTTTACCAAGTCGGGATTGCGGCCATGAATTCTTCCGCCAATGATATTCTCGCCAAACACAAACAGCGGTGCAGCCGTACCGTGGTCGGTACCCTGACTTCCGTTTTCCGCAACGCGCCTGCCGAACTCCGAGAAGGTTAATCCTGCCACGCGATGCGCGGTGCCAAGCTGCTTGCAATCATTAAGGAACAACGTAACGGCTTCGCTTAAGTCCGAGAGCAGCTGCGCGTGCACGCCGTTTTCCCCGCCTTGATTGAAGTGCGTATCATACGATGACCCGGAAATACTTACCAGATACATCTTCGTGGACAAGCCGCCGGCGATAAGACGCGAGACAATCTGTAAGCTTCGCGCCAAACCATTGCTCTGCGGATATACCACCTTGTTTGTCTTCACTCTGTCTGCGGCTGCCTTCACGGTTTTGGAATACACTTGCGAGGCCTTCTCAACGCTACGCACGTAGTCCAGCTCTGCACCACCAATAGTAGCAGGCGCTGCATCGTAGGCCGAGTTGGTGTTTTGATCCACCAATGAATAGAATGCATCCGGATCGCGGAAGGTGATACCAAGCGAACCTTTATCAGCTTTGAAACCAAGAGAGAGCGCCTCACCTATTTGAATTGCCAGCGGCTCTGTAGGCATCACCTGCGGGAACTGCGGCGCAAGAGTTTGCAAATAGCGGCCTAGCCATCCTGTGCTCTTGAACACATCGGCATCGGTAGCCGTGAGCCAAATATCCGTGCCACGGAAGTGCGAGCGATCGGGATTGGGATACGTTACGTTTTGAACAATGCTCAAACGACCTTCGTTAAACAGATCGCGAAATCCCGTCATCACAGGATGCAACGACAACCCGTCGCGCAGCTTCAGTGCTTTGGCTTTGGGTATGGCGATGTTCTTGCGCGCGTTGTAGTAGCGAGCATCATCCACGGGAATCACTGTGTTCAAGCCGTCGTTGCCGCCGGTAAGCTGTATAAGTACCATCACTCTGTCGGTGTCCTGCACCAGCTTTTGCATAGCCGACATCACAGGCGAAGAAGCCAGGGCACTCATGTTCACACCGCGCGCGCTACCGGCAAGAGCAGCAACCGTCATGGCTTTACCGGATTGGGATAGAAAGTCTCTGCGTTTCATGGTTGTTCTCCCGTGGCTATTAGTACAGTTGATATTCAGGCAGGGTCATAACGGCTTTGAGTAACTCACGCACGCGGAACTCTGCGTTGGGCATGGTGATATTCCATTCGTAATCACGAGCACCTTGAAGCAACGATTCCAACAGGAACTCATGCTCCTTGGGCCCAATGGGTGTAGTTACCAGAAATGCTGCAACGTCGCGCACAAAGTTTGCAGCGTTGTTCACGGTTGCGAATTGATTGGAAAAGGCAATGACATCAGGTTTTTTTGCAAACGAAGCATTAGTATCCTGACGCTTGCCTTCCACTACCGCTTCCACAATTCGCTGACGCAAAGGATACAAGTTGGTATTTAGCCATAAGTGACCGCCCTTCCAACCCTCCACCGTGGGTGGATTCAACAACTCCAAATTCAATGCCGTTGCTGCGCTCACCGAATACACATCAGGAACTTCGCTGTATGCAAGTTGTCGCTGCAAGCCTGCTACGAATTCAATGGGAGACTTGATCAACGATCCACGGAATTCCCTGTCGAAAAAGTGAGCGCTCTTGAGTAACACCGATAGAGTTGGCTTGAGCTCGTAGTTGTTGCTTCGAAGCACTTGCGCTAACTCGGCTACGAGTTTCTCGTCGGGAACATCGTACACAAATGCTTTGTACAGGCGGCGAGCGAAATACAACGCGCAAGCATCTTTTTCAAAAATGGTATTTACGATATCATCGGCGTTAAGCGGGCCTGTCTTGCCCATAAAGGTTTTGGTGGTGTTGTCCCAGTATTCCTGGTAAAACTCACCGCGCAATCCTTTGATACGCCATCCGGTGAGTGCCCGTGCGGATTCCACTACATCTTCTTCCGTGTAGTTATTCACTCCAAGTGAGAACAACTCCAACAACTCCCGAGCAAAATTCTCATTTGGATTTCCTTTAATGCTCACTACGTTATCCAAATAGATGAGCATAGCGGGATCGGATACCAGCGAGCGCACAAGAGTTTTAATATTCCCCCACGCATTCGTGCGGAACAGTTGATTCTGCACCACCATGTATTGGGGTATATACACCTTGATGTAATCCGAACTCAAAAACGAATGCCAGAACAGCGTCAGCTTTTCCTGAATGGAAAATGGTGAAGTACGAATGCGGGCAAACCACCACTGCTGTGTTTGGTAGTATCGCTTGTAATACTCGGACTGACGTGCTTGAGCGTCCGGGAAATTTTCTGTGGCAGGATCAACCGAACTCCACGACGGCGGCGGTAACGCCGATGCCGAGACAAAGAGTGCATCAACCGCTTGTGAAGTGGTCATAGTAACGGCTTTGTCCACATCTGCAAAGGTGGCGCCAAACGTTGTGCGACCAAGCAAATGCACGGCATCTTCGCGTGAAAGTTTTTCTGTGGGCTTATACGGCTCAAGACCGCTTGATACCTGCATCTGCGGGGATTCATCTCCAAGCAGTATGCGCTCAAAAAAATGACGTCTGTTCATAGCGTTCCTCGTTTGGAAGAGGTGGTTTGATGCGAGCTCGCGATAACCATAAACTATAGTTTTTCGAGGCCTTGACAAAACACTTTCTGCGTGTTTGTGTAGTATCGTCACAGCGCCGTGAGTTCCTAAATGTACTGTGCTTTTGTGCGTCTTTATGTTACGCGGACTTCTGCCCGCTATATTGCAACGCTCATGAAACAATCCTTTGCAGGACAGCTCCGCTTGGAGCCGGCCACCGACCTTCATACACACACCACCTGTTCCGATGGTTCGCTTTCGCCGCAGGATTTAGTGCGTAAAGCATGCGAGTACCAGATCTCAGTTCTAGGAATTTGCGACCACGACACCACCGAAGCTCTGGAGATAGCTACACAGTTAAGCGTGCACACGCCGGTAGATGTGCTGCCCGGCTGTGAACTAACCTGCGCAGAGTCCGGCAAGGAATTTCACCTTCTTGCTTATTGCTTCGATGCAACGGAGTATAGTTTTCAGCAGTACCTGGCCGGCACACGAAAACTACGCGTGGATCGGTGCGAGATAATGTTGGGGCGCTTACGAGGCATCGACGTAGATATTCACATGGATGACGTTCTTCGCTTCGCCGGCGGGGCAAGTATTGTGCGGCCGCATATCGCGCAAGCTCTAATAGCCAAGGGCTACGTGCAAAGCACGCAAGAAGCGTTCGACAAGTACCTCTCCAATCACGGCCCGGTTTATGTGCCCATTCCGGATCAAACCTTGGACAATGCCATAAAGGTGATTCACAATGCCGGTGGTATTGCGGTGATTGCGCATCCTGCGCGGAACATTCAAACAAGTAGAATCGTCGAGCTTATTGCCGCAGGTCTGGATGGCGTGGAGACGTTTTATCCCAAACACACACGTCAGCAAACACGCTACTATCACTCACTGGTGAAGAGCTACGGTCTGCTTGCCACCGGCGGCTCGGACTTTCACGGCAATCGCCCCTTCGACGACCAAAACTTTGGAGGTTTTTCCGTGGAACTATCCACAATCGATGCCATGCGCTCCATGGCACAGAAGTATCGCTAAGCCGCTTCATTGTTCTTGCCCACTCGGCGCTGGATCTCTATAGGTTATCGTATTCGTACAGGTCGTCGAAATGCATGTTTGGCGGCATGGAGTATATCTGCTTGAGCAAACCGTCCTTTAAGCTATACACCCAGCCATGCAGCTGTGGCCTGTTCTCGTATTTCCAAGCTCTCTGAATTATTGATGTCTTTGCCAGGTTCATCACCTGTTCCTGAACATTAAGCTCAACAAGCTTGTCTATGCGTTCGTCTTCGTCAGAAATCTCCTCCAGTTCGCGCTCATGAATTCTATACACATCCTTGATGTTGCGCAACCACTTGTTGATGATTCCGAAACTCTGCCTTGTAACAGCAGCCTTAACACCACCGCAGCCGTAGTGTCCGCACACGATAATGTGCTCAACATGCAACACCTCTACGGCATACTGCAACACGCTGAGTAGGTTGAGGTCCGTATGCACCACCATGTTGGCAATGTTTCTGTGCACGAAGATTTCGCCCGGAACAGTGCCGGTAATCTCGTTGGCCGGAACGCGACTGTCCGAGCAGCCGATCCACATGAACTTGGGCGATTGAATTTTACTGAGGCGGGAGAAATAGTTGGGGTCTTCCATCACTTTGGAAGTGGCCCATGCCTTATTCTCCAACAAGAGGTGTTTATGCTCATCCATTCAATTCTTCCTTTGATTGGTGGTCTTTAATGAAATCAAATTCTTTATGCTCTTCGCGGCCATCGTCTTTAACAACCAGCGTAACATTTTTCAATTCTGCGTGGTGTGAATATTCTTCCACCACCTCCACAATATCCTTGTCGATAAATCTTGATTTGGTTGCGTCAATAACAAGCGTGCTGTTGTCCGGAATCTCCTCGAGGGAATACCGCAGTTTCGCCTTGTTGAGAAACGATACCTCCTGGCCGAAGCGTAGCAGAAATCTGTTCTCGTGATTAACGATAAACAAACCGGTGTGATAGGTGCTCTTTATGATAAAAAAGAAGGAGCATATTATTCCTATCATAATTCCCACAAGAAGATCGGTAAAAAGAATAGCGACGATGGTGACCGTAAATGCCAGAAACTGCTGCTTGTCTTTTTTATACATATCTGTAAACATCGACGGCTTAGCGAGCTTGCTTCCCACCATAATCAGTACGGCTGCCAAAGCCGAAAGTGGAATCAGATTCAGTGTAGAGGGTATAAAAGCCACACACACCAGCAGTAGTGCGCCGTGAAGAATAGCACTGGACTTGCTTTTGGCGCCGGCAGTTACGTTGGCAGACGTACGTACGATCACGGCTGTCACGGGAATTCCGCCAAGCAAACCGGAAACGATGTTGCCAATTCCTTGAGCGTACAGTTCTCTGTTTGGGGGCGAAACCCTGTTGAGGGGATCCAGCTTATCGGCCGCTTCCAAGCTCAACAGCGACTCTAAACTTGCGATTAACGCTAATGTTAGGGCTATTGTCCACACTTTTGCGTTGGCAATCTGCGAGAAATCCGGCATGGTAAGAAACGAGCCGAACTGCTCTATGGAAGAAGCCACGGGTATGGAGACGCGATACGACTCTGCCAAATACATTTGCGATGCCCCGGAATAGAACCATTGATTGATAACCACGCCAAGGACTACAACAATGAGAGACCCGGGAATGAATTTCAGCCCTGCGGTTTGCTTCACAAACTTCGAATCCCAAAGTATAAGTATCGCGATGGAGCATAAACCTATAACCACAGCTCCGGGGTGCAGAGCATCGATTGCATAGCTTAGTTCGGATAGAGTAGTGTGCCCGTCGGGTTGAGAGAAGGTCTCGTCGCCAATAAAATCCGCATCATACCCGATCAGGTGAGGAATCTGTTTGAAAATGAGTATTAAACCTATGGCGGTGAGCATCCCTTTAATTACTGCCGACGGAACGAAATCTCCTATCACACCTGCCTTTAGTCTGGCAAACACAATCTGCAGTACGCCCGCCAGTACCACCGCTACCAAAAACGATTGATATGAAGGTAAAGAGTTGATTGCACCAAGAACAATAACCGTTAATCCTGCCGCCGGTCCGCTCACGCTCAACTGTGAGCCGCTTAAAAAGCCTACAATTATTCCCCCTACAACTCCGGAAATAATACCGGCGAATAATGGCGCTCCGGAGGCAAGTGCAATACCTAAACAAAGTGGCAGTGCTACAAGAAATACTACTAAACTGGCAGGAATATCCGACCGTAGATTCTGAAACATGGCATTACCTCTTTTATATTCACATTTGAGGTGAATTCGTGTGAGTGTTTCGGTGGCAGTGCGAACGAATATACTTGAGTGAGTTTTTGCGCTTGTCGGCGCGTTCCTACACGTCAAAAAATCTATGAGGTGCGCGTCGTTGCACATGCCATGGAGAACGGGACAAACTACAACGATTTTCGATGTAGTCAATGCAAATCGCCCGCGGGCGTAGTGCTGTGGGTATATGGTGGCATGGTAACGGTATGTACAGCGGTGGCATGGTAATGGTATGTACAGCGGTGGCATGGTAACGGTATGGTAACGCAGGTCACGTATATTGCGTCATGAGCCAACCTACTCCTTTGTATCAATCAGTGCCATCTGCCGATGGCACCACCGTGGCCGTGGTGGCAGCGCGGTGGAACGCCGCTATCATCGATCGTTTGCTCGACGGTGTGCGTTCAGCGTGGAGCGAATATGGCGGAGATCCCGCCGCGCTGGAACTGTTTCGTTGCCCGGGCAGTTATGAACTTCCGCTTGCAGTTCAGGCCTGTGCGCAATCCGGTAAGTACAGCGCCGTGATTGCTCTGGGCTGTGTGATTCGCGGCGATACCTATCATTTTGAACTGGTGGCCGATGCCGCGTCGGAAGGCATTATGCGTGTCATGCTCGACACAGGCGTACCGTGTATTTTTGGCGTGCTCACCACCGAAACGGTGGAGCAGGCATTAGATCGCTCCGACACAGGCATGAACAACAAAGGATACGAAGCGGTGATCGGAGCTCTGGATATGATTCATGTACTTCGGAATATTCGTCCTTCAGCCTAAGGTCATTCATCATTTACCGTACGTCTGCATGGCTTTTTGATACGCGTTTTGACCTTTATCTGACTTCGCTTCTCATGGTTGATCAATCCGTTCTTGTGTGTGCGCCGGCCTCCGGCCTTGCCTTGCATCGTCCCCAATCTGCGCCTCTAAGCCTCTGCGCGATAGTGCTGGTGCTGTGGATGAGCATGGGCGCATCTGATATCGTTGCACAGTTCGTAGAAACTTCTCCCCGAGCACAGTTTCTGGTACGAGATGTGAAGTCGTACACAAGCATGGTTAATGCTCGCGATGTAACGGCGGATACCTCGAATACATTGTGGGTGGCAACGGGTGGCGGTATCTACACGGTGAACAGAGAGACAGGCGAAAATCTTCAGTTTCGAAACACCGAAGGATTGTTGTCGTTGGACATCACCTGTATTAGTTATCTGCCCAAGACTAACGCTGTGTACGCAGGAACCTTCGACGGCTACGTCGAGGTGTACTATCCCTCTACGTCGAAGTGGGTCCATATCACCGACATTCAAAGCTCGGGCGAGTTGTACCCGCGGAGAAGCATTCATCACATTGCCTTCAAAGGCGACACTGCTTTTATCTCCACAGACTTTGGCATTGCGTTGTATGATATTCAGCGGAACGTTTTCATCGAGACAGTTGATCGTATCGCTAATCTTGATCAGAAGACTACTGTTTGGAAGGTGCTTCTGAGTGCGGATTCTATCATAGCAGCTACAGACGGCGGTGTGTTTTCCGCTCCGCTTTCCACTGCCACGTTACGCTTACCCGAAGTATGGCGCCGCTTGCCGGCTCTTGCAAGCGATTCCTTGAAAAGCTGCAAGGACTTATGCCGTAGTGCTTCGGGGGTGTTGGTGGCATGTACGCCCGCCGGAGTATATGAACAAACATCCGATACGTTTCGTTTAGTACTGGCTCGCGAGGCAAATGCAAAGCCGTTTACATCTGTGGTGGCTGTTGGTGATAGTGTGTACTACGCAGCTACCGATCGCATCGGAACACTTGGGTCCACGAATGTTCAACGAGAGTTCCCCTCGGCAATTAATGGCATCACAACGATTGTTTCTTCCAATCAAACGCAAGTTGCGGTGCTCTACTTTACGCGCGGAGTTGGATTGTACCCCACTCCCAAATCCACCTATGTTCCCAATTCCATGTACTCGAATAGAGTGCAGCGTGTGTGTGTGGATGCAGGCGGCAACGTGTGGACGGCAACATCGAACAGAAGCACCGACGGCCAGGGCGTAAGCTGCTTCGACGGCACCACATGGAAAAATGCCAACAGAACATTGATCTCGGGATTTGCATCGGATGTGGTGTGGCGAATCAGCGCTACCGAAGACTCCTCCGTATGGGGCGGCACCTGGGGCGATGGACTTCTGGAGTTATCCGTTCAGGGAGATTCCATCAAAACCAATCAGTATACCGCGGCGAACTCTTTGCTTACCGGAATCTCGGGCAGCTCGTCCTTTGTGCTCAGCGCCGATGCTGCAAGCGATCGAAACGGCGGAACATGGATTTTGAACTTCGACCCTACCGGCGGCAGCGGGCCATTGTTCGTGGAGCGCACTAAGGAAAAATCATGGAAGAGTTATGCAAACCAATCCGGTTCGGGGCGCAACTATTACATGATGGCCATCGATGCGGCAGACACCAAGTGGGCGGCCGGTCCCGAGGGCCTTGTGTGGTTTAATGCGCGTTCTCAAGGCGCGCAGTGGGGCCGCGTTACTACATCCAATTCGTCACTTGCAGACAATGATATCTCGTCGCTGGCAGTGGATAAAAACGGAATGTTGTGGATTGGTACCAATGCCAGTGGCATTTCCGTGATGTCGTTCCCCGCTCTTGTGCTGCGCCCCACAGGTGCAGCGCCATCCATAAGCAGACTGCGACTACTCCGGGATCAGGTAATCAACGACATCCTTATAGATCCGCAGAACAATAAGTGGATTGCTACCAATAGCGGAGTGTGGATTCTGGCCGACGACGGCAGTGACACCATTGGATACATCAATCGTAAGCGCTACCCTGCGTTACTCTCCGACGAAATTCGAAGTTTAGCTTTAGACGAAGCAACAGGCACTGTGTACATAGGCACCACGCAAGGCCTGAACTCCGCACAAACACTGGCTATACAGCCCGCCGATGCGTTCGCGCTGAAAGTTTATCCGCAACCGTTCAGACCAATGATCGATCAGCAGTTGGTTATCGACGGACTTGAAGCCGATACTCGGGTAAAAATCACAACGCTCGAAGGTGTGCTCGTGCGATCGCTGGAAACATCAAGCAGGCGCATGCTGTGGGATGGTCGCGATGACCAAGGCGCTATTGTGAACAGCGGAGTGTATTTGGTATTGGTGGTATCGCAATCAAACACTACCACCGCTGTTTCGAAGATTCTTGTGGTGCGCGAATAATGTCTGCAACACTTCTCCACTCCGAACCCGTATCCATGCCATCGTCTATCGCTTCCATGATGAAGCGATCGCTGGAGCCGGCGCAGTATGCACACTTCATGTCTGTGCAGATGTTCGCCATCACCTACATGAGTGAAGGGCTGCGTGTATGCGGCTTCCTGGCCTTGCCGCCGGCCGTTCCGCAAAATGTGTATCCGGCTATAGTGTTTAATCGTGGCGGTCACGGTCCACGCGGTGCACTCACTGCAGAAAGTGCTTTCGCATACGCGGGTCTCTATGCCTCATGGGGGTACGTAACCATAGCCAGCAACTATCGCGGGCACGGCGGCAGCGAAGGAACAGAGGAATGGGGAGGCAATGATGTAAGCGACGCCATGAACCTACTGCCCGTGCTTGCTTCGCTGGGATATGTGGATATGAATCGTGTGGGAATAATCGGCGGTAGCCGCGGCGGCATGATGGCGCTCATGATGATGCGCCGCACATCGGCCTTTCGCGCGGCCGTTACCATCGGCGCGCCCACGGCATTGCACGACCTTCGAAAAGACGAATCCATTCGTACCACGGTAGCACATTTCATTGCCAAAGATGATTCCATGCAAAGCGCGCTGGAACAGCGATCGGCTGTGCTCTGGGCAGATGAGCTGAGCAAGACCACACCGCTTCTGGTGCTTCACGGCTCGGGCGATAAACGAGTACATCCCGCGCATGCGTTCAAGCTTGGAAGTGCACTGCAGGATTCACTGCATCCCTACAAACTGGTGATGTACGACAATGCCGATCATATTCTGGCCGGGCGCAGGCCGGAGAGCGCGGCCGATATCCGCTGGTGGATGGATTATTATGTGCGCGATGCCAAGGCTCTTCCAAAAGTTGGTCCGCATGGAGCCTAAGGCAGTCACTTACCGCTCTAATGCTCGCTATCATTATGCACACGGCATATATTGCCAACAACTTCTACTCACAATCGTACCGAATTCTAAAACCATGCGAACTCTAACGAAAGTTGTTTTTCTGATCGTATGCACGCTTTGTGCTGATCTCCGTTCCCAGGACTTACCTCCCATTCAACTTGATCGTCCCGATCAAACCGAGTGTCCGTTCATCGTACCTAAAAACTACATTCAGTGCGAAGCCGGCTTTGGTATAGAGCGCACGGTGGGTGGGGTTTCTACAGCTACCTTCCCTACAGCATTATGGAAATACGGAGTCAACGAGAAATTCGAACTTCGTTTGATCACCGAGCTCACTCGCGTGGCAGGGGGCGCAAGCACACTAACCGGTTTGGCACCTATTACTCTTGGATTTAAGTCGTCGCTATTCGAAGAAGACGGATTTATACCCAAGACATCATTCATTGGTCATATCACCACATCGTCGGTGGGCAGCAAGGATTTCAGCACCACCTATATCGCTCCGTCGTTTCGCTTTGTGATGCTGCATAATCTGGGAAGTGATATCTCGCTGTCGTATAATCTTGGCGCTGAATGGAATGGCGAGGACGGCGAGCAATCGTACATCTACACGCTAACAGCGGGAACGCCCATTACAAGCCGGCTTGGGATGTATGTGGAACTCTATGGCTTTGCTCCTGCCAATAGCCCGGCAGATCATCGCGCCGATGGTGGCTTTACCTACCTTGTGAACAACGACTTCATGCTGGATGTTTCGAGCGGATTCGGTCTGGTAAATACCACGCTGGACTATTATGCAGCGCTTGGTATCTCATGG
Organism: Kapaibacterium sp. (SeqCode); assembly: GCA_046297095.1. Taxonomy (GTDB): domain Bacteria; phylum Bacteroidota; class Ignavibacteria; order Kapaibacteriales; family NICIL-2; genus JBBATK01. The sequence continues at coordinate 38,601 of JBKCNS010000028.1, forward strand.
CGCTGGAAAGTGTAGGAAGCAAAGTTGTGCTTCCGTTGCGTGTTGCTGTGTTGCTCCATGAGTATGATGCCGCAGAAGCATTACATCCTCTACTTGTTTAAAAACCCCACGATACTGCTCACGGCACCTGCCGACAAAGGCAAGGTGGGATTTGCGTACGTTTTCACGTTCTCCATGCGGTCTTCGGGCGCATTCTTCATGATGTGATTCATGCCCGGAATCACTGCAAGCTGCGCAGAGGGAACTGCTTTCTTCATTGCTACTGCATCGGCTTCCAATGCTTGAATATCCGTGGTTCCTTGCACAATGAGTATGGGCATACCAAGCTCGCGAAGCGCTGCCAACGGATCGTACTTGAACCACGAAATCAAATAGGGCTGCACGCTTGGGCGGAACAACGCCATGAGCTTGTTCGGTACAGAGCTGACTGTTTTTCCCACGGCCAGCGAGTCGATAATAGGAAACGCAATATCGGCCACACCGCCCGGAGCTGCCATCAACTGACGGCGAAGCACTGCATCGGCGGGTTCGCTCACGCCTGCAATGGAAACAAATACATCGGCCTTGGCACGTCCTGCCGCAAGCATACCTATGAGCGATCCCTCGCTGTGGCCAATCACTGCCACGCGGGCGAAGCGTTTGTCTGCGCGAAGCTTGAGTATCCAATTGGCAGCATCACTTACGTAATCATCAAAACGCAAATTCTCTTCCGAGCTCATAGCTTCTTTGCTGGCGCCAATGCCGCGCTTGTCGTAACGAAGTGAAGCAATACCGGCAGTAGCCAGCGAGTCTGCAAGCATCTTTATGCAATTGTTCTTCATGAATTGATTATTGCCATCGCGATCGGTGGGCCCGGAGCCGCATATAATCAGCGCCACCACAGATGCCGAGCCGCTCGCAGGCAGGGTAAGCGTTCCCTGCACCGATCCGGTCATGGCAAATAGCGACACCGCTTCGGATGTTTGGGCTATCACTATTGCAGGCCGCAGCAGCACCAGTACAAGCAACGGCATACACAGGCGCAAGAGCAGATAGAGCAAAGATGTTTTCATTGTGAAGTACGATGTGATTAAATCAATACATGAAAATACACGACCGCCGCGTTTCTGACTATACACGCACGAATGATCGCCGCGTGGAGTAACTTTGACCTGCCTTTGTGTAATCACCTCAACGCATCCGTATGACCACAGCTCATGCATCGAATTCACCGGCTTCCGTGCCGGCATGGCGAGCGCTGCTCAAGGATATATTCTTCCTGACCGCCGGTGTGGCCATGGCAAGTGTGGGGCTCAAGTGTTTTCTTCTTCCCAATGACATTCTGGATGGCGGCGCCACGGGAGTATCTCTGCTTACGGAACTGCTTACCGGTGTGGATTTGTCGTATGTGTTGTTGCTGGTGAATATCCCCTTTGTGGTATTGGGATCGCGCCTAATCTCCGGTGGCTTTGCGGTGCGAAGCGCGTGCGCCATTGTGGCGTTGGCTGTTACTGTTCACTATGCCTCGTTCCCCACTGTTACCAATGACAAACTCCTCATAGCCGTGTTCGGCGGGTTCTTTCTGGGTACGGGAATTGGTTTGGCCATTCGCGGCGGCGGCGTAATTGACGGCGCGGAAGTATTGGCCGTGAGTATCAGCAAGCGTAGCTCTCTGACGGTTGGCGACGTTATCACCATCTTCAACGTGGTGTTGTTCTCGGTAGCAACCATCCTGGTAAATATCGAGACAGCGATGTATTCCATGCTCACCTACTTCGCGGCATCGAAGTCGGTAGATTTTATCATTCAGGGTATAGAGGAGTACACCGGTGTGATCATTGTTTCTGCGCATTCCAGAAATCTGAAGCAGCACATCACCGATGTACTTGGGCGCGGAGTTACCGTGTACAAAGCAGAAAAGGGCTATGGCTCGCGCGGGGATTTCACCGATGAGTCTGCACGAGTATTGTTTTGTGTGGTAACGCGCTTGGAGGTAACAAAACTTCTGCACGAGATTGATCGCATAGACCCCGATGCGTTTGTGGTACAGCACACTATCAAAGACACAAAGGGCGGAATGATCAAGAAGCGTCCATTGCACTGATAATCACGACTGCACAGCCGGGAATGCTCTTCGCCCATGTGCGTCGCAGGGGTATTTCGGGCGGTGTCGTTGCATACACGCCGCATTTGCACTATGTTCGTGGCGCTGTCCGTGCGGCAGCGCTCGTATAATTCACTCCCCAACATACCTTCGTGGCAAACGAGTACACCGAGGACCGGGCCGAACAAGCGCCGTCCGAATCGCAATCCAATGATCAACGAGTACACCGAGACCGTCATCGGGATCGTCGCCGGCATCATCGCAACAGCAATGCTCCACGCGAGGACCGTGTTTCCGGTGCAGATGATTCATCCGCCGATGGTAACGGCTCCGAGCAATCGGGCGAAGCCGCTGCACCTAACGAACGTTCGCGTGATCGCTCCGGAGTTCGCTCCGGAGATCGTAACGATCGCCAGCGGCGTGGCAACAGACGCGGCCGCGGCAACCGCGACGGACGCGGTGGCGGCAAGCCCTCCATCAGCGTTGTGATACCGCTGCTCAACGAAGAGGAATCCCTAGACGAGCTTACCAATCGCCTTGTTCCCGTGCTCGAGACCGAGAGCAATGGCAGGTACGAGATTCTCTATATCGACGACGGCTCTTCGGATTCTTCGTTCGAAATCATTCGCAAATGGAATCGCCGCAACGGACGCATTCACGGAATTCGTTTCCGCAGAAACAACGGTAAATCGGCTGCACTGGCAGTGGGTTTTGCCGAAGCAAAAAATGATATTGTTATCACCATGGATGCCGATCTGCAAGACGATCCCCTGGAGATTCCGAATCTGATCGCGGCCTTGAACGAGGGATACGACCTTGTAAGTGGCTGGAAAAAGCGCCGCAAAGACCCGCTGGAGAAACGCCTCCCCTCGAAGTTTTTCAATTATGTAACATCGGTGGTAAGCGGTGTCTCACTGCACGATTTCAACTGCGGCCTAAAAGCATATCGCAGCGATGTGATCAAAACCGTTCAGATTTACGGCGAGATGCACCGCTATATTCCGGCACTTGCACACTGGGAAGGATTCTCCGTCACGGAAATTCCGGTAACGCATCATGCGCGAAAGTTTGGTCACTCAAAGTTCGGCATGAGCCGCTACTTGAAGGGCTTCCTGGATTTACTTACCGTGGTATTCACAACACGCTTCATCAAACGGCCTCTGCACTTGTTCGGTGGCTTGGGCGCGTTGTTCACACTCATTGGTCTGGGCATAGATATCTATTTGTCCATCGAGTGGGCAATGGCGCAAACCTACCTTACGCAACGGCCTTTGATGCTCATGGGTGTGGCGTTTATCATTGTGGGTGTGCAGCTCATTTCTATAGGCTTGATCGGCGAAATGATTGTGAAGAATAATCTCTCGCAGGCGGAATACAGCGTGCGGGAACAGGTGTAAGATTCATAGTGCCCGAAAGTGCAGCTGTGGTTGGCGATGCTGACGGGCAAGGGTAGAAACCGGAGGTTGTATATTGCGCATCGCAACGGCGATAGCCATGTAACATACGCGTGTGTTTCGCGCGAGGAAATCATTATGACTACACTCGGTATTCGTGCTCTTCTCGGTCTTCTGCTATGCTGTTCCCTGCCATTGCACGCACAAGTGCAACGCAACCTGATGAAGAAGTCGTATGCAAAGGATGTTACCAAAGTAGAGTTTGGATTCACCGCAACCTTCCTTCATGGAAACCAGGGCGCGCAGTTACCTATGTTTTCGTCGCGCAACGATTCCACCTTTGTTACCGGATCGAATTATGTAGGTGCGCAAAGCGGAGTGAGCGCTCGCATGAATTTTGAAGTTGGATCCATGCGTCAGTTCATTATACCGGTTGGTATAGACATGACGTTCATGCGTGGCCTTCAGCGATTGGAGAATCCCGGCCTTACCGGACATGGCTCGGTGTCTACGAACATTACGAGCATCGTGACCGGCTGCCAGTACCGCTTTGCGGAACTTCCCCTTGCGGAAGCTTTTTTGTACGGTGGTGTGGATGTACGCGGATCGTTTATCGGCGGTGCGCGCTTTCAATATGAAGTAGATCAATATTCCACAGGCCAGCCCCTACCGCAATACGCTCAAGACACCACGCTCAAACCCAGTGTGTTTCGTCTTGGCGGCGCACTGCGTGTGGGCGTTCAAGGAATTATCTCCGAACCTCTGCGTATCAATATCAGCGCTGCGTACGGCGTGTATAATCTGGTAGGGCGCGACCTTCGCACCACAGGTTCCGACCGCCGCGGCCAACTGCTCACACCCACGCGAATTGGCGAAACAGCTGAGCAATTTGCTGCGTTCAGCAATATCTCTCTGTGGCTTCAATACTATTTCTAGACGATGCAATCCGCCGATCTTACCTATCATTCCGATTGCATACACTTTCGTGGCGATATACCCTGCGCGCCGCATAAACGCTCGGGTTATCACTGTGCCTCGTGCCCTGAATACAGCGTGCAGCAAGGCCGTATTCTCATCATAAAGCTTGGCGCCGCCGGCGACGTGATTCGTACCACGCCTCTACTGCACAAACTGCGCGAAGTGTATCCGCACCATGCTCTGCATTGGCTCACCTACTCCCCGGATGTGGTGCCGAAATCGGTGCACAAAACATTTGCGTTCTCGGCAGAGTCGTTGCTCGAGATCGAAGCTACGCCCTACGATCTGTGCATTAACCTGGATAAAGATCCCCACGCATGTGCGCTGGCGAGCAGGGTACATGCCGATTCAAAGATTGGATTTGTGCTTAAGAATGGAAAGCCGGCGCCCGCCGACGAGCGCGCTGAGGCAAAGTTTCTGACGGGGTTGTTCGACGATGTAAACAAGGCGAACACGCTGTCGTACCCGCAAGAGATTTTTGCTATGTGCGGTTGGGAATTCACAGGTCAGGAATACATACTGGATGTTCCATCCGGCGATCAGTTCTCTGCACTGCGCACGGGCGCGAGCCGTATCGTAGGATTGAACACCGGCTGCGGAGAGCGATGGACCTCGCGCCGCTGGAAAGAGGAATATTGGATCGATCTTGTTCATCGTCTTACGCAGGCCAGCTACACGCCACTGCTTCTTGGCGGTAAACAGGAACACGAGTTCAACACAAAGCTCGCTGCCTCCAGCGGAGCCATGTACTACGGGTATTTTCCCATGAGGGACTTCATTGCTCTTATGGATTGCTGCCACACGGTTGTAACTACCGTTACTTTGGGGCTGCACATTGCTATTGGTTTGCGTAAGAATGTTGTGCTCATGAACAACATTTTCAATCCCCGTGAATTTGAGTTGTATGGTCGCGGCCGCATCGTAGCACCTGCCAAAGAATGTCATTGTTTCTTCCGCGGCACCTGCACCCATAGTGAGTATTCGTGTATGGACTCGCTAACACCGGCGATGATTTTTGAAGCAATTGAGTCTGCGGGCTGATTGTAGCTCCGGGCACGCACCACAACAAACTTTCGAATGATACGTCACTCCGAAGCCTGTGCGCAAAACACCCGGACGGCATGATAATCACGCACCGTCGGGCATAGTAAGCGGAACAGTCTATCACAGTAATCAGCATAATCTCTATAACATTTATCAGCGGAGTTTTTATGGAAGCAGTACATCCCACACACGTCACCGACGATAACTTTCAGACCGAAGTTTTGGAGTCGCAACACCCCGTACTTATTGATTTCTGGGCGGAGTGGTGCGGTCCCTGCCGTATGATCGGCCCCGTGATCGAGGAATTGGCAGGCGAAATGAGTGGCAAAGTAAAAGTGGGTAAAGTAGACGTGGATCAAAACCCGCGCGTTGCTATGGAATACGGCATTCGTTCCATCCCCGCGTTGCTCATTTTCCATGAAGGCAAAGTGGTAGACTCTATCGTAGGACTTGTACCCAAGAACTTCATCGTAGAGCGTCTGCAACAGCATATCAAGAACTAAAATGAACTAACACGAACTACGTAATCGTGTGCATGTGCATTCTTCGCATGGAGACACACATGATCTTTTCAAGGGTTGGCTTGCCAACCCTTTTTTGTTTACTCCGTATTTTTGAGCGCTTAGAGCCGCCCACTTTTTCGCACCCGTTATGGCACGTCCCGAACTTCTTTCTCCGGAACTTATTCAACGCCACTTGGAGTTTCACCCATCGTGGCGGTTGGAAGGAAATGACGTACCTCCGCAGCGTATTGTTCGCGAGCTGCATGCAGCAAACTGGCCGGCGGCCGTTGGTATTGTAAACGCTATTGCCATTGTGGCAGAAACAATGGACCACCACCCGGATATACTGTTGTTCGGCTGGAACAAGATTCGCGTCACACTTACCACACACGATCGCGGCGGCCTTACCGACTTGGACTTTGCCTTAGCCGATAAGATCGACGAAATGAACGGCGTCTAAACGCCTCCTCTTTGTCGTCTCCACCATTGTATCACATCCATTCTCTTCGTTGTTATGACACCTGCTATAGTTGATGTTCGCGCTCGCCAGATTCTGGACTCCAGAGGCAATCCCACACTCGAGGTTGATATTATGTTGGAAGACGGTACACGCGGCAGAGCCGCTGTGCCTTCCGGTGCCAGCACCGGCGAGCACGAAGCAGTAGAGCTTCGTGATAATGATGCTTCCAAATACCTTGGCAAGGGTGTGCTCAACGCGGTGAACAATGTGAATGATGTGATCAGCATGCATATAGCCGGCCACGATGCGCGCGAGCAAACAGAGATCGATCGCATCATGATCGAACTGGATGGAACGGACAATAAATCTAAGCTTGGTGCCAATGCAATGCTGGGCGTGTCGCTGGCTGTAGCCCGCGCCGCTGCTACGTTTTCGGGTATGTCGCTGCACCGCTACATCGGCGGAGTAAACGCGCGCGTGCTTCCCGTACCAATGATGAATATTGTAAACGGCGGACGTCATGCAGACAATACGGTAGACATTCAAGAGTTCATGATCATGCCCCTGGGCGCTCCATCGTTCCAAGAGGCGCTGCGCTGGGGAACAGAGATTTTTCACACACTCAAAGGTGTGCTCAAGAAAAAAGGATATTCAACCTCCGTGGGTGATGAAGGTGGTTTTGCTCCATCGCTTGGCTCGAACGAAGAAGCGTTGGAATCCATTATGGAGGCAATTACTCTGGCAGGATACACACCGGGCACCGACGTTGGTTTGGCGCTGGATGTAGCGGCCAGTGAAATGTTCACCGACGGCTCGTATATGTTTTACAAATCCACCAAGAAAACACACAGCGTGGACGAGATGATACGCTGGTACGAGACCTTGGTAAGCAGCTTCCCTATTGTGTCTATAGAAGATGGCTTGGCAGAGAATGACTGGTTGGGCTGGAAGAATCTTACCGACGCCATCGGCGACCGCGTTCAGCTTGTGGGCGATGATTTATTCGTGACCAATCCGCGCTTCTTACAGCGTGGAATCACCGAAGGTGTGGCCAATGCAATTCTTGTGAAGGTAAATCAAATAGGCACGCTCACCGAAACATTGGATGCCATGGCTCTGGCCGAGCGCCACGGTTATCGCTCCATAGTGTCGCATCGCAGTGGCGAAACCGAAGACGCTACCATTGCTTCGCTGGCAGTGGCCATGAATGCCGGACAAATCAAAACCGGCGCACCATCGCGCTCGGACCGTGTGGCTAAGTACAACGAGCTGCTGCGCATTGAAGAAGAGCTTGGTGCGGAAGCGCGCTACTTAGGGCACTCGGCATTGTAAACATTGCTTTGTAAAAAACGCAGTGCAAACAAAGGCTTGTAAAAGACTTCATCAATGATTGTGCTATGCATCCTTGCGGAAGGGTGAGTTCATGCTGTGCAGGCGCATTGCGCGCAGCGAGAGAGTAATTACCACCACAAGTACGGCGAATGCACCGAAGATGATCAGGCCGGGTCTGTTCAGGAAGATGAAGAAGTCATACAGACCGTGTGCAACCAAAGCGGCCATAAATGCCGTAAACAGCAGGGGCGATTCGTGGCGCGAGAACTTTGCCAGACCCGTGTAGTATCCCATGAGAATACCATTGGCAGCGTGTGCCGGCACAGCCGTGAACATTCGCCATAGAGCTGTCTGGAATGATGGCCCCGCGGCGTTGTTGGCAAGCACATACATCATGTTCTCTACTGTTGCAAAGCCCATTGCAATCATCACCGAATAGGTGATGCCGTCGAATGGTTCGTCGAAGTCCGGCTTAGTGTATGCGTAGCTGCGAAGAACAGCAAACTTTGTTGCTTCCTCTACCAGTGCCACCACAAAAAAAGCATGGGCAAACAGATGCACCACGCTTTGCGATTTATCGAAGCCGAACATACTCAACACCATCTCCACGACCACGGGCGGTATCACGCCAAACATGCCCAGCACAAAGGACCACACAAGCAAATGCCTTGGCTCTTTGTCATAGCGGTCTCTGGTGTACACAAACCACGCAATAAGCAGGCCCGGAGCTACGCTCAGGAACACAAGCAGTGCGGTTGTTGGTATGGACGATGAGCTAAACATGAAATACATCGATGAACGCGAAGGGATGAAAATACTCACAAAATCTGCCACGGCTAAAGCATCACGGCCTTCGCCTTCGGTGAATTGATAGAGCGTAGAGTAAGCAATCTCTGCACTTTCTGCAGTTTGGGCTTCGTCGTGTATCTTCTGCTCTTCCATTACATCAAACATCAGTATGAACACAGCCCGAACCCGCACCGAATGTGTATCCCTTCTGGAGGAACTCGCGTTGCTCTTAGAACTCAGCGATGGCAATCCTTTTCGCGTGCGTGCCGTGCAAAACGGCGCTCGTGTACTTGATGGCCTGCAGGGAGATCTGACGGAGCTGTATTCCTCCAAAACACTTCAAGCTACAAGGGGCATTGGCAAGGGCATGCTCGAGCTCATCGAGGAATACCTTCAGAATGGAAGTATCGCGGAGGTGCAGGAGCTCCGGCTTCAGGTGCCCGCGGGTGTTGTATCGCTTACCTCGCTTCGCGGCGTGGGTGCAAAGAAAGCGAAAGCACTGCACGAGCAGTTGGGTATCTCCGGTATAGGTGAACTGGAGTATGCGTGCCGGGAGAATCGCTTGGTGGAACTCAAGGGCTTTGGCGAAAAAACTCAGGCATCAATTTTAGCTGCCATCGAAACATGGAATGCCGCTCAGGGAAAATGCCGCTTGCCTGCTGCACAAGAAATATGCGCCGCAGTTTGCAGCGAGCTTCTTGCCTGCGGTGCAGAGCGAGCCGAGCCTGCAGGTCAGGTGCGCCGCCACTGCGAAGTGGTAGACGAAGTAGTAGTGGTGTGGAGCGGATGCAGTATGGACACAGTAGCAACGGAGTGCAACGGCACGCAGGAGGGTAACTGTGTGATGATGGAACGAGAAGGCGTGCAGGTGCGCGCAGTGCATGCCACCGAGAGAACCTTTGCAAGCACGTTGTTTGGCGAGAGTGCAACGCCCGAATTTCTGCAGGCCTTCGAGCGCGCACTTAGTATTGATCAGAGCAAAGAATTCACCGCGGGCCACTACGCAAACGAAGACGAAATTTTCTCTCGCAATACCATGAGCGTCGTTCCCCCGGAACTACGCGAGGATGCGCGAATAATTGGCGCAGCATTAAAAGGAACGCTACCGGAGCTTGTGAGCGAGCCCGCAATGCGCGGCATGCTGCACATTCACACGGAGTGGAGCGACGGCTCGGACACTATTCGCGACATGGCTTTGCGCAGCAAAGAGATGGGTTATACTTATGTGGCAATATGCGATCACTCCAAAACAGCCGTGTATGCTCAGGGCTTGAGTGTAGATCGTGTGCTGGCGCAGCATCGAGAGATAGACGCACTGAACGCCGAGGGCCTGGGCATTCGCATTTTGAAGGGTATTGAAAGCGACATTCTTCCTGATGGGTCGCTGGATTACGACGACGATATTTTAGCACTGTTCGATATAGTTGTGGCATCGGTGCATTCGTCGTTCCGTATGGATAAAGACAAGCAGACCGAGCGCATCGTACGGGCAATTCACAATCCCTACACCACCATTTTGGGACATCCCACCGGCCGCCTATTGTTGGCAAGAGACGGCTATGCCGTGGATATGGATGCGATACTAGAGGCTGCTGCTGCTACCGGCACCGTGATTGAACTTAACGCGAATCCCTATCGTTTAGACCTGGACTGGCGCTGGCACCGGGCGGCAGTGGAGCGCGGCGTGCGCATTGCCATCAACCCGGACTCGCACCAAAAGGAAACTCTGCACGAGGTACGCTTCGGAATTGGAATTGCGCGCAAAGGTGGGCTTCGCCCCCAGGATGTGATCAATACCATGGAGCTCGATGCTTTTACAAGCTTCACACAGGCCCTGCGTAGCAGCAAACTAGCGGCGGCTCGCTAAGAGGTACGCGGTGATTATTGATAAGAGGCACGCGGTGATTATTGATAAGAGGCACGCGATGATGATCGTTTAGAGGCACGCGGTGATGATAGCGGGACGGTTTCTCTGCACGTGATTTGGCATCGAAGCGTCTACAAGGAAACGGCACGGGCCAAACGCGGCGCGTATTTTTGCGCCTTCATTACTTTACGACTATGATGCAGAAACTGACAGAGAAACTCAAAGAACAGAAGCTCTTCGTGGTGGCCTTTGGGCTGATTGTGCTGGACCAAATCACGAAGGTGTGGGTAAAGGGCTTTAGCATTGGCGGATGGATTCACGAAGGCATGGCCTTGCACTCGTCGGTGCCGGTGATTGGCGACCTTGTGCGCTGGACATACGTAGAGAATCCCGGTATGGCTTTTGGAATTTCCTTTGGCGATGGCAAGATTTTTCTCAGCCTATTCTCGGTGGTTGCGGCCATAGCACTTGCGTGGTACCTGTATGCCATTCGCAAGGGACCAATGGTGATACAACTAGGCGTGATGCTGCTTCTGGCAGGCGCTACGGGCAATCTTGTGGACCGCGTGTTCTATGGCGTGATCTACAACGAAGCCGCTCTGTTCTACGGAAAGGTTGTGGATTTTATTGATGTGGATTGCCCGGACTTCACAGTGTTCGACCGCGAGATTACACGCTGGTATATCTTCAACATTGCTGATGCGTGCGTGAGTACGGGAATCGTGCTGCTGCTTTTGTTCAACTACAAGATCCCCTCGCACACAGGTTCGCCGGAAGAAACTTTCCAAGAAACCGCTTCAACAAGCCGGCAGGTGGAAAACAGCTCGGCCACTGAACCGGACACAGAGAAAAATGAACATTCTGAGTCCGAAAAACCCGCTTGATTTTGAAAATTCGGGGCATTAGAAATTTGTTTCAACTTTTTTTTCGGATGTTGAAAAAAATGTTTGCCTAGACAACGTGGCCGTTTATTTTCGCAGCACGGCAGTCGTATAGACGCCGTCTTTCGTTGTGGTGGTGAAAGGTGAGAAGGGGAGTGCCCCTTGGCGAGTGGTGACGCCAAGGGGTATCTCATTTATAGGGGTTCCTGTGCTTTCGCACTCATGTTTGTATACGATTTGCTTCCGAGTTTTTTTCCTGCCTTCGTTCTTGCGCTCGTTTTCAACTTTCGGCTGTCAGAATTTTCTCACTGTCAATATCTCTTCACAGGTTTGTGAACTCTGCGCCTGTAGCATAACTCCACGCGTGGTTGCGGGAGTTGTTTGAGCTGCGTTCTTTGCAATACGCTCTTTACTGCCTCTGAAGCGTGCAGTCCTTACTGCTCTCTATTCTATATTGCACGGTGAAATTTTTGACCTGCCCGCGTCGTATCAACACATCAACAACTTCAGGGATGAAGCGGCTTTCTTTTCCATGGTGGTTACTCGTAGTGCTTGGATGTATGTCCTGCCGAACAACGCAGGAATGCTCCAACCAAAGCGCGCCCGGCAACTGCGGTTCGTTTGTGAACTCGCCCGCCGACGATGTAGCACCGCGCTTTATCAACGGCAACTTGTTTTTTACCACCGGCCGCACGCTCACGGATGTTCAATCCAAGGGTGTTCCCTCCGGCGCCAAAGATTTTGTGTTTGAATGCTCCCGTTTTGACGACGGAAATTTTTCTGCCGCAACGCGAACGCTCTTTCTGCCGCCGGCAGCATGGGGCGGTGCGGGACCATCGGTGTACCGCGAGAACGATTCTGTTGCTGTTGCGGTGTTCACCGTGACAAGCGGCACCGGAAAGCAAGTACAAACCGATTTGGCCACGAGTACCATGACCGGCGGTGTATGGTCCGTACCGGAAATTCTCAGCTCGTGCTCATCAACATCATGGGAGGCGCAGCCCTTCTTCTCGCGCGATGGAACCATGCTGGCCTTTTGCTCCGATAGGCCCGGCGGTATGGGCGGCATGGATATCTGGATTTCCACACGAGAAGGATCGGAATGGGGCGAGCCCCGCAATGCGGGCAGCGGTGTGAACAGCGCGGCCAACGAGATCACACCATCGTTCGATTACACCGACAATCTTCTCTTTGCCACAGACGGCGTGATATCGCAGGGATACGATATCATGCGAGCAACACCAACGCAAAGCTCGGCATGGGGCCAAAGCGTTGCACTGCCGGCGCCGATCAATTCGCGTCACTACGATGATATCTCTCCCATTGTGCATGGAGACTCCATCTTCTTTGCCTCCACGCGGCCGGGCGGTTGCGGTGGTTACGACTTGTACGGAATGATACTGTGCGGGCCGGTGCTGCTTCGCGGAAACGTGGTGGCCTCCGGTACAGTTACGCGGCTCTCGGGAATGATAACGGTGCTGGACAGCAGCGGCCGATTGCAGCAGTCTATGGTCAGGGAGAACGGCGAGTTCGAAGTAAAGCTTATGCCACGCCGCTCGTATGTGATACGCTACGTTAACGAGTGCACAAACGAAGCCATCGAGCAGCGGTTCACCGCGCCATGCAACGAAACAGCTACCGTGGTAGTGAAGAGCTCATTATCACTGCCGGAGATTCCTGTTGTTCCACCTGTGAGCTTGGATCAATACTTCTTCCTGCCCGGTGGGTATCGCCCGCTTAGCTCGAGCGCGCTTACCACTCTGCGCGTGCAAAGCGAGTTGAACCTTACGGGTGCAGATCCCCTGCCGTTGCGGTATCGCTCACTGCCGGCCTCTGCGGACGCTGACGCACAGCGAATTGATGCGGCTATAACGGAGATGTGTAATAGTATTCAACGCGAGATGGATTGGCGCTATCGCGGCTGCGGTGATGCTCGCACATTGAGCATTACCATTACAGGCTATCCCGACGATTCGCTGCGCACCGCGCAGGAACGCTACGATGAAGCTGCTATCACCGAGAGTGAAGCATCGGTGCGTATTGCGCGCGGCGCTACTCTGGACGACAACACTCTGTCTCTGCTGCGCGCTGTGTACATGAAGAAAGTGCTTGAAGAAAGACTCCGCGCGATGCTCCCCGCGCATTTAAGTATGGCAACGATCAAGTGGAGTATGGCAGCAGGCTCAAGGAACGACGGCAATACCGCTGCGCAAACTCGGCGCATTGCGATAACGCTGCGCTGATACTCTTGTAGCTACATCATCTGCGCTTATCTCATCTGCGCACAGCGGCGCGAAGCATATACCGGTGAATGTACGTGGTACAACAAAAAAGGGAGAACCGGCGGTTCTCCCTTTTTGTTACTCGCATGTGTAGTGTTCGGTGTGCTTGCGTAACCACTAGAGCGTTTGCTCCGCTTCTTTACACAAGTGTTAACCCGCTCTGTTACTCGCTTGCAGACTCATCCGTCTCGGCGAGTTCTTCTGTTTCTTTGGGCTTCACTTCGGTAAACACAAGCTTGCCAAGCTTCTTATCAAACTTGATTTTGATCTTCATGCCTTCCTTGAATGAA
>JBKCNS010000029.1:0-7444 GCA_046297095.1 Kapaibacterium sp. (SeqCode)
CTGAGGGCGAGATCATTCTCAAGCTGCGCCAAGAGGATCCGAACATTAAACGTTCGCGGAAATTTGCCTTCGTAAAAATGACGAAGGAAGAAGAAGATAAACTACGAGGGATGTAACTATGAGCACCACAGCAGTAGTAGAAGCTCCTCGTTCACCGTATGGTGCAAAGGAGTTGAAGGAATGGATAGGCAAAAACACATATCGCAGCTTTATTATCTCGTTGTCGATATTGTTGTTGTTCGCCCTGGTATCATTTGTATATAACTACCTGAAGCAGCGTTCTCTGGCGTTGAAAAGTGCTATTCCGGTGGTGAAGATCAACCTTAGTGATCTTCCTCCTCCCCCAAGTGCTGATGCGCCACCGCCGCCGCCGCCGGGAACGGTATCGGCACCAACGGTTGCCGGAACACCAATTCCGGTTCCGGAAACAATGCTTACTCCGGATACGAAGGATTTTGCCAGCTTGGACGAGATGAAGAGTGCCCCGGCTGTGGCTACAGAAGGAAATGGCTCTATTGAAGTGGCCATCGACGCTGGAACCCAGGTGGTACGCGAAGCCGAACCTGCACCGGATGAGTTCGTATCGGTGGAAAAAGAGCCGAATACGGATTTGGCCGAGGTGCAGCGCAAGCTGGTATATCCCCCGATGGCGATCAAGCAGGGTTTGGAAGGAAAAGTACTGGTGCGTGTTCTTGTAGGAAAAGATGGCAGGCCGAAGCGCTCGATTATCGATCAATCTGTGGCATCCTCTTTGGATGAGGCAGCGATGAGAGCTGTAATGTCCAGTTACTTTACCCCTGCAATTCAGAACAATACTCCGATCGATTGTTGGGTGACTATTCCCGTGGTGTTTAAGCTGCGGTAATACGTTGTTGTAAACGTTGAACGTCAGGTGTCAAGGAGCAAACGCTGCCTGTCAACTGACGTTTTTTTTTGACCATGCCATATCTTTTCATCGACATCCTCAACTACACGGTACGTATTTGTATCGTGATACTCGGCGTACTGATAGCCGGAGGCTTTGTGATGCAGGTACCCGGCGAAGAGTGGTATTCCAAAGGCACCGGAGCGTTGTTGATCGTGTTTGGGTGTTACAGAATTCTACTATACTATCTGGGCGTGCGCAGGCGGTCGGTTGAAGATGAGGAAGAGATGCCGGAACAGAATGCAGAAGAGTGATCGGAAGCATTATTGGAAGTATGATTGGAATCGTGATTGCCTGTGCAGTGGCATTGGCGCTACGCTGAATAAGATCAGCGGTTGTTTACGTCGGCTTAGGCTGTGATAAGGGCGGAGGTTTTTTGCGAATAAACTATGATTGTGAAAGCTCGATATATACTTCTCTTTAGTGTTCTTGTGCTGCTTGCTGCGTGCAACGAACCAGCTAAAGATCCGAATGCCGAAACCATGAATTCGGGTTCGGTTGTGGTGTGGTGTGACGAGGACATGATAGATCTGCTCAAGCCTCAGATCGATCTTTTTATCTCAAAGAACCCGGCGGTGAAGATTGAGCTGCGATCATCGTCCTCAAGGGAAGCAATGGAGGCGCTGCTTGCACGCAAAGCGCGAATCGTGTTGCTCTCCAGAGGTTATTTGCAGGACGAAGATTCGTTAATGAAGGCATACAAAGTGGAGCCGCATCGCACGTTAGACCTTGCAACGGACGCTTTAGTGTTCTATGCTCCGAAGAGCTTTCCTTCCGACACTCTATCTGTAGAGGCGCTGAGGGAATATTTTCGGAATGCCGTACCCCTTAGCCGTGCAGTGAAGGGTCTTACCGGCGAGACCTCAGTTGCTGTTCCAAGTGCGTTGTCCGGCGTTGTCGGAAATATTATGATTCAATGTTGTGGCGGCAGAGCACTGAATGCCAAAGCAAAAGTACAGGTATGTGGAAGCACCGACTCCGTGAAAAGGTATGTTCGATCACATCAAAACACTATTGGCGCAGGAATGTTGTCGGACTTGATACGCGATACGGCAGAGTTCAAGCTGCTGGGTGTTAAGTACACCGACACCGACGGTAATAGACGTTCAATGAAGGTAGAGCAGAGCGCGGTGTACAGAGAAATGTATCCGTATCCCGCAAAAATTCGCGCGTATCTTCTGGAGAACTTGAGAAATTTGCCAATGGGTTTGGCTGCATTTTTAGCATACGAGCCGGAGCCTCAAAAGTATTTTTTACAAAAGGGAATAGTGCCCGCCTATGCGCGGATTCAACTTTACGAGGAATAGAATATGAAGTCCGTAATTGTACGATTGGCGTTGATGATTGCTGTGTCTGTTCAGATCATGGCTCAAAGTCCGCTGGAGAAGGCACGCCAAGCCTTTGCAGCACAGGAGTTGGATCAAGCTGCCACAGAGATTCGTGTTGCCCTGCAAGAAAGTCCCAACAATACCGAGGTGCTTACTCTTGCCGGAGATATATACTTCGGTTTGGAGCAACTTGAGAAAGCCATTGACTTCTACAAGCGCTCGTATGATCGCGACAACGATATAGACGCCACTGCACGGAAATATGCTCGCGCCCTGTCTGAAGCAGATAAGCATAACGAAGCAATCGCTGTAGCGCGAAAGGCGGTAAAAAACAATCGTACCGATGTGTACAACCAACTCACATTGGGCGAGGTGCTGGTAAATGCCGACTCTTTGAATGCAGCCGAGCTTATACTCACCAAAGCCAGAGAGATGAACCGTACTATTCCCGACGGCTTTCTTGCATTGGGAAGTTTGTACTATCGTCAGCGGATTTTTGAATCTGCTCGTGATAACTACGAGCAGGCAATCAGAATTGATTCTACCAATGAGATAGCTCTGGAGCGTTTAGCTACCATGTATTTCCGCATGGCAAACAGCGAAATGGACAATGCCCTTGCAGCTGAACTTTACACACGATCACTTCAGCAGTGGGCAAGTGTGATACGTATCAACCCCAGAAACGCCCGTGCATACTACGAGCAAGGAAAGATCTTCTTCTATGCTCAGAAGTTTCAAAGTGCCGCTCCGTCGCTTGCGCAATACTTGCGCTTACGTCCTGATGCAGACAACGTACCTCTGGCACACTGGTTTTTGGCGCAATCGTATGCACGTTTTCAGGCCTGCGACAGTGCCGAGCCGCACTTCCGGTATGCAATAGAGAAAATCGACTCCGTAAAAGCTAAAGCGTCGTTGATGTTTGCGCGGTGCTTGTTTGATACCAAGAAGTACGGACCGGCAGCGGAGCAGTTTGCCGTGGCGTTAACGCTAAACACCACCCTGGAAGCGGACGACCGAGAGCGCTACGGTTATTCTCTCATCTTGAGCGGCGATACAACCAAGGCTCTGGAGCAATTGCGCACCGCCATTGAATTGAATCCCACGAAGTGCAAAACCATGGAACGCCTTGCCAATTTGTACTACGATAAGAAGTCGTACACCGAATCGGTGAATCTGTACACCCAGATGCTCAAGACCTGTACATCGTCTTCGCCGGCTCGTATCAATGCCTTTATCGGTCGTTGTTACTTTTCGGCAAATCAAACCGACTCGGCGGTGGTGTTCGCGCAGAAAGCCATCGGACTTGATTCATCCTTGTTCTTTGCTCGAACCATTGGTGTTCGTTCACTTGCCAGTGCCGGCCGCCTGGATGAGGCCGCTGCATGGTATTCGGAAGGCTTGGAGTATGCTAAACGTGAGCCGGCGAAGTTCAAGAATGATGTTGCCGGTATGGCTCAGGCCGTGTGTGCGGCTGTGATCGAAAAGAAGGATTTCAAGGCCTTGCAAAAGGCATCGAAGATGTGGATCGAGTTCGACCCTACATCGGAATTAGGCAACCTGTACCTGGCTGTTTCATACCAGGGATTAGGAGACAAAGACGGCGCTTGTAAATATTACAACGAGGTGCTGAAGATCAACCCGAACAACAAGGCCGCCAAAGACAATAAAAAGCTCGTGGGTTGCTAAACAGGGAACGGTAGCTTCTCGCGTGAACCGCACCTATAGAAACCGCGTCGTAGAGTAGCCCACGGGCCCTTTACAGGCGCGGTTCTTTTTTTTACGGCGATTTACCCCTATATTTGCAATCTGTTTGTGCGAAAGGGCGGTTTTTCATGCTACACATACCGATTCGGGGTATGCGCGACGGACACCATGCCGTTGAGCTTGAATGTCGCGCTGAAGATTTACAGAGTTCCTTTGAAGAATTCATAGGCGTTGTGCGTGTGAACGGTGAACTTCGTAAGGCAGGTAGGCGATTGCATCTGGATGCTACGGCAACATGCACTGCACGACTTGTTTGCGATTACACAACAAAGGAGTACGACGAGCAGATTGTTGCTGAGTTTAGCTGTGATTTCTTGCTCAACACAGAGTTGTTTTTTGCTCAGCGTGATAACACGGACGACAAAGACGACGACACTATTGCGGTACATGAGGAAGAGAAGGTAATCGACATCACCGATGTTGTGCAGCAAGAGCTTGCAGTTTGCCTTCCGCTGAAACGTGTGGCGCCGGATGTTCGGGACAAATCGCTGGAAGAGCTTGTTGATACTCGCTTCTTAGCTGACTCCGACGAGGCGCAGGAAGATAGAGCAGAAAATGATGATCGCTGGTCGGCATTGAAAAATCTGGCGAGTGGATCGAAAGACGACGACGACGACACGGTAAACAGACACAGAGATTAAACACACTATCATTAAAGAGGAATAGTAACATGCCTAATCCAAAACGCCGACACTCGAAGCAGCGTACTGCAAAGCGTCGTACACACTACAAGGCAACACCCGCTACCACAACTTCATGCCCCAACTGCGGTACAGCGAAGTTGTCGCACGTGGCATGCCGCGAATGCGGATACTATAACGGTCGTCGCGTAATGGCTACAGCCTAACCACTTCTAACGAACACCGCATCTCGTGGAGAAATCTTTGCGCATAGCTATCGATGCCATGGGAAGCGATTTCGCGCCTGTAAGCGAGATTGCCGGTGCCATTCAAGCGGCTGCTGAACTGAAAAACAGAGCCGCGGTTGAATTCGTTTTTGTTGGCGATGAAACCTTGATTGCTGCCGAACTGGCCAAGCACCCCAACGCCGACATTCGCTACACCATTTGTCATGCCTCGCAGGTCATCACCATGAAAGATGAGCCCGCCGCGGCTTTGCGCGCTAAAAAGGACTCATCCATTGTACGCGGCATTGAGCTTCATAGAAACGGCGACGCCGACGCGTTCTTGTCGGCCGGTAATACCGGAGCAGTTATGTCCGGCGGCACGCTGATCTTAGGCCGAATTCGTGGTGTAACACGCCCCACTATCGCGTCGTTTTTTCCCACTGTTCGCTCACAGCCCACGCTGGTTGTGGATGTTGGCGCCAATGTGGATTGCAAGCCCCGCTTCTTGTATGAGTTTGGCGTGATGGGCTCGATCTATGTGAGGGAAGTGTTGGGCATAAGTAATCCGCGTGTTGCATTGCTTAATGTGGGCGAGGAAGATTCCAAGGGCAACACGCTGGTATTGGAGGCGCACCGAATGATGCGCGACTCTAAAGAAGTACATTTTGTGGGCAATACCGAAGGCCGCGATATACTTATGGGCTCGGTGGATGTGGTGGTGTGCGATGGCTTTACGGGAAATATCGTGCTGAAGTTTGCCGAGAGCTTCGTGACCTTACTGCGTACAAAGTTGAAAGACTTTGCAGCGCGATCACTTTTCAATAAAATCTCGGTGGCCCTTATGGTGCCAACGCTTCGCCGTGTACTCAAAGAGTTCGACTATCAGGAGTACGGTGGCGTGCCGCTACTTGGCGTAAACGGCGTTGTGATTATCGGTCACGGAAAATCTTCGCCTCTGGCTATAAAGAATATGATTCTGAGAGCCGTCGAGGTAATCGACAAGAACGTGAATCGCCGCATCGAAGAGGCCCTGCAAAACATCAACGAATCCGAACCTTCATGAAAGCTGCCATTACAGCCATAGCTCATTATGTACCCCCCGAAGTAATAGACAACCATTGGTTCGAGAATTTTCTCGATACCAACGACGAGTGGATTACCTCTCGCACCGGTATAAAGGAGCGTCACTTCCTAAAAGAGGGAGGCACCAGCGACATGATTGCTCCGGCGGCTCAAAAAGTGTTGGAGCAGCGTGGTATCACTGCCGGTGATATCGATTGCATCATCGTGTGCACAGTAACTCCCGACAATTTTTTCCCCTCCACGGCTGCAACAGTGCAACGCAAAATCGGTGCGTCGAAGGCGTGGGGATTCGATCTTAGCGGCGCATGTAGCGGATTCCTTTACGGATTGTGGACGGGCGCTAAACTGGTGGAAGCCGGCGGCGCAAAGCGTGTGCTGGTGTGCGGCGCAGATAAAATGAGTTCCATTTTGAACTTCGAGGATCGGGCTACCTGTGTATTGTTCGGCGATGGCGCCGGCGTGGTACTTCTGGAAGCCTCGGATGATGAAAATATCGGTGTGATGGATGCCATCTTGCATATGGACGGTGAGGGCGGGAAGTATCTGTATATGCCGGCGGGAGGCAGTGTAAAGCCACCGTCTCAGGAAACCGTTGCCAACAAAGAGCATTTTGTGGTGCAGGATGGGCAGACAGTGTTTAAGTCTGCTGTCGTAGGCATGGCCGAGGTATCGGCGGCAATTATGGAGAAGAATAATCTCGATGCCGACATGATCAGCTGGCTGGTTCCTCATCAAGCGAATCTGCGCATCATTGATGCAACCGCGCAGCGCATGGGACTACCCAAAGAAAAAGTGATGATCAACATCAACAAATACGGCAATACCACAGCGGCTACCATTCCCATTTGTTTGTCCGAGCTTCATATGCAGGGCAAGATTACACGTGGAGATAACATCATCTTGTCCAGCTTCGGTGCGGGATACACATGGGGAGCCATTTGGTTAAAGTGGGCGCTTGTCACCACGCCGGCTTCGGCGTAACACACAAGCGTTGCCGCGCGTATCAAACAGCCACGCGACATCAACTACCACAATTCATAAAGCTCATACATTTCAATTCACATGTCATCAGCATTTCTCTTTTCCGGCCAAGGATCGCAGTACGTTGGTATGGCTGCAGACCTTTATGCATCACGCGAATCCGCTCGTCAACTTTTTGAGCGCGCGCATGGCATTTTGGGGTATTCGTTGTACGAGATTTGCTCTCAGGGACCGGCAGAGACCCTCAAAGAAACTCGTTACACACAGCCCGCGCTGTTTGTACACGAGGCCATACTCATCGACTCCATTAAAGCGTTGCAACCCGTGCAAGCAGTTGCCGGTCACTCTTTGGGAGAGTACTCGGCCATGTATGCAGCCGGCGTGTTGAGCTTCGAGGATGCTCTGCGATTAGTAGCACTGCGCGGAAGCTTGATGTTTGAAGCGGGGCAGGCGCAGCCCGGCACCATGGCGGCCGTTGTGGGTTTGGCAGATGACGTTGTAGAAAATATTTGTTCA
>JBKCNS010000030.1:0-19186 GCA_046297095.1 Kapaibacterium sp. (SeqCode)
TCAACATGCCGTAAGTTTGCAACTCTTTAGTGGACGCGGCCCGAAATACCGGCGCCTTGTTCACGATGATCTCGTAGCTCAGTGGTAGAGCATCTGACTTTTAATCAGAGGGTCGTGGGTTCAAGTCCCCCCGAGATCACATAGCGGGAAAGATCGGCAACGGTCTTTCCCGTTTTTCGTTTGTGGGTTGGGGGTGAGTTTGCGAGTGTTATCCCCGCGAGGTCTTCGAGCGAATTGTTGTTGACGAGCGTTCGCCCCGCGAGGTCTTCGAGCCCTTCGACTCCGCTCAGGGAGCACGCAGTCGAGCGCCGTCCCGAGCGGAGCCGAGGGAAAGCAAGCGGGTGACGAGGTCTGGAAACTCAAGACTAGAACGCCATCGTTGCGCGTGGTCCATTCCCTCGCACCACGTCTCCTCGGTACACTCCACCGTTAACCACTACCCACCGCAACCCCTGCCATACCCGGCGCTACACCCATGCTTCGCAAAGCACTTCTGCTTGCTGCAGTACCAATTGAGCTGCCGCCGATTCCAGATCGGGCGGGTAGCCATGCTTACGGAGAATGCGCTTAATCAATACCCGGATTGCAGCGCGAGCTTGCTCGCGAAGATTCCAATCGATGGTGACGCTAGCACGTACTTGCTGAACAAGTTCGGTGGCAATAAGCTTGAGCTTAGTATCGCCCATCACTTCACGCGCCGCATCGTTTTGCGACAAAGCATCGTAAAAAGCCATCTCATCGTCGTTCAAGCCCAGAGCTTCGCCGCGAGCAACAGCATTGCGAATGTCGGCGGCGAGGCGTATCAGTTCCTCAATTACTTCTTGCGTTTCGATTGCACGGTTGTGATAGCGGTTCAATGTTTCCTGAAGCATTTCCGAAAAACGCTTGGATTCAACCACATTGCGTTTTGTGCGCTCACGAATCTCGTCGCGCAGAAGAGTCTCGAGCAGCTCGGCGGCAACGTTTTTATAGCGGAGATTCCGTACCTCTGCTAAGAACTCTTCGGAAAGAATACTGATATCCGGTTTCCGAATGCCCGCTGCGGTGAATACATCTATCACGCCTTGGTCTGCGGTAATTGCTCGGTCTACCAACTGCCGAATAGCTGCATCGATGCGCTCCGGATTGCCGGACGCTTGTTCACGCTCTTTGTTGATGCCACCATTAACAGCTTCGAAGAAGGCGATGTCATCCCGAATCTTTAAAGCCTCGGCATCGGCAGCACAAATCGCAAATGCGCGTTTAATATCCAGCACAAGTTTGTTGAAACGTGCTTTGCCGTTCTGCTGCGAATAAATGTGTTCCTTCGCAGGAGCAAGCAACATCAATCGTGCCTTGATATTGTCTCCATACCACGCTGTCCAATCGAAGCCGTGAAGCATGGCACAAAGAGAATCGTACTTCTCCAGCATAATGGATACCGCTTCGGTCACAGGATTGTTTGTGGTGCCACGACCGCCGCTTTGTGTATAACTCACCAACGCTTGTTTCAAACTGTCTGCCAATCCCAGATAATCCACCACTAATCCACCGGGCTTATCGCGGAACACACGGTTAACACGGGCTATGGCCTGCATGAGTCCATGCCCTCGCATGGGTTTATCGATATACATAGTGCTCAGGCATGGGGCATCAAAGCCGGTGAGCCACATGTCGCGTACAATCACGATATCAAATTCCGATGAAGGGCGTTTGAACTCTTCAGCTAAATCTTTGCGTAATTGCTTGGTGCGTATGTGCTGCTGCCACTCCGGACCGTCGTCGGCGCTGCCGGTCATGATCACATGTATTCGCTGTGCCCACTCGGGTTTTTTGGAAACGAGAATTGAGTATAACTCCACACAGATTCTACGGCTCATGCAAACGATCATTGCCTTGCCGGCAATGGCTTCGCTGCGCGCCGTAAAATGAGAGATAAAATCGTCGGCGATAACATTCAAGCGATCCTTGTCGCCAACAAGCGCCTCTAAAGCTGCCCACTTTGTTTTGAGTTGCTCTTTATGATCGGCCTCTTCCGCTTCCGTTATTTCTTCGAATTCATCATCGAGGGTAGAAAGAATGGAGTCGTTCAATCGGAGTTTAACAATTCTACTTTCGTAATAGATAGGCACGGTGGCGTTATCGGCCACGGCACGTTGAATATCATACACGCTGATATAATCACCGAATATTGCTCGGGTATTAGCGTCGGTGGTTTCGATGGGTGTGCCTGTGAACCCGATAAACGCTGCATTGGGAAGAGCATCGCGCACATTACGCGCAAAGCCGTCGATCAAATCATACTGAGAGCGATGCGCTTCGTCTGCTATCACCACGATATTGTGACGATCGGAAAGCAGCGGCATGCGCGCGCCTTTTTCGCCTGCGGAGAACTTATGAATGGTTGTGAATACCACTCCCCCACTGGTGACGCGAAGCAAGGAACGCAACTCCGCTACCGAACCCGCCTGACGTGGTTCTTGACCCAAATATTCATCACATCGTTTGAACTGCGAATACAATTGATCATCAAGATCATTGCGATCGGTGAGCACCACGATAGTTGGGTTCTCCATTGCGGGCGAGCGCGCAATACGGGCTGCGTAAAAGAGCATGGTAAAGCTCTTTCCGGAACCTTGCGTGTGCCACACCACACCAACACGCTTATCGCCAATCGAACCGGTGGGATTTGGCCGGGCATAGAATGTACCGCCTTCTCGAACGGCTTCTTGCAGGCCGCCTGCACGAAGTGTTTCGCTCACAGCAGCATTAACGGCATGGTACTGATGATAGCCGGCAAGAATCTTGTGGACGGTGTGCGAATCGGTGTCTTCCTCGAAGGCAATGAAGTTGACGATCAAATCAAGAAAACGAGATTTAGCAAACACACCGGGAATGAGTGTCTCAAGTTCCGGTGTGTGATCATCTGCAATTTCGTCGCCATGCACGGTGCGCCACACTTTAAACCATTCCTTCGACGCAGTCAGAGAACCAATGCGAGCTGATATTCCGTCCGACACCACAAGCAATTCCGCGTAGCGCATCAATGCGGGAATCTCTTGCTTATAGGTTTGAAGCTGATCGAAGGCACGCCAAATAGTAGCTTTTTCGTCCGAAGGATTTTTTAATTCAATTACCGCAAGGGGCAAGCCATTCACAAACACCACGATATCCGGGCGGCGATTCTTGGAATTCTCGATGATGGTGAATTGATTTACAGCTACAAAGTCGTTGCTGGCCGGGCGCGCAACATCCACGAGCGATACCGTGTAGCCCTCGATGGAGCCGTCGGCACGCTTGCGTTCCAGGGTAATGCCGTTGCACAACAAATCGTGAAAGCGGCGATTCGATTCGGTTAATCCCGATGCGTCCGCGCGTTCAATTCTTCGAATAGCTTCCTCGATATCATCGGCAGAAATGCCAGGGTTGCAACGCTGTATTGCGTCGCGTAAACGTTGGTGAAGAAGAGCGGAACTATATGACACGCGCTCACAGCCCGGCATATCGGGCGCGATATCCGGCCCATGAAGAATGGTATAACCACAATCACGTAGCCAATCAAGTGCAAGGGTTTCTATGTCTGCTTCCGTAAGGGGCATGGGGGTTAATGCTTGGTGCGATAAGCTTGCTTTGCGTTTGTAGGCGCGGTTGGAAATGCCATTTGAAGCTTTCCATCTTTACCAAGAGGTTTAAAATACTGCTGACGCATGGCAGGAGAGTCTCTGCTTTGCGTGGTGTTTTCTAAGCAATCATGAATCTGACAATGATGCATTGAATGCGAGTATGTATGGTGCGCAAAATACCGTTCGGTGATTAACCTTGGAGCTGCGTGTGGAGGAAGTTAGAGGGGATAACTCCGTGCACCACAGCAAGTATTTGTAAATCCTATCATGTTAGTAGTTGTTGTACATGTCCGGCCTCTGTTGCTTTTATTGCTGCTACTAATTGCTTTCGAACGGATTCATAAGACCGTGCGCCTTGACAGTGTTTATCAAGCTCGCGCAGAGACGTTTGAAGATCCTGCATAATCTTCCCCATGCGACGTTGCTTCGCCGCAGCTTTCTTGAGTCGCCCAATCTCCGCTAATTGCGCTGCGGTAGAACGCCGCATTACACCCTCAAGTGCTAAGGTATAGAATTCTCGGAGATCGAATAAAGACGGTTCTATGACAAGCTGCATCTGATATGATTCAGGAATAGTATTATATCTGATAGCTTTAAATTGATCGATTGCTCTTTGAATATGCAATGAATATCCGTCTAATCTCGAATCTTGAACCAAACCGCGATGTATACTTGATAGAAACTCGTAACGACTAATTACAGTGTCTAGTGTCCTCGATGTGGCCACAATGTATGAAGACTCCATTGCCTGAACTGCCGATCGAGTTAAATCTGAGTAATCTTCTAATTGGTCTTCCAGGTCATAGGTTTTAGTATACGCAGTTGATTCCAGCCTTTCCTGATTTTCAATGCTGTTTACCGTTGTCATCTCAGCAGCGGCAGGTGTGAATTCCTTACCCTTGCACACCGGACATCGCTTCTTACCCATCAACACGAAGGGCAGATACCACACATTTAAAAAGAACATCAGCCACCAATTCACGTGCCGCTTAGGGACAACATTGGAATGGCATTTTAGGCAGGTCATCGTGGTCATGGCGTCACCATATCGGAGTAGAAAATTTTCGGATAATACTTGTACAATCGTTGTATCACCAAAACCTTTTTTCGGACTTCGCAAACTGAAGATTAGGTCTTAGAGATCCGGATTTTGTAGCAGCTACAAACAATCTCCAGTCCTGATCACTTTCACCATCAAATGATGACAATGGGCCGGTGACAATTGTCGCCAATGGTAGCGCTTCATCCCTTTTCTTATCGAAGTTCGTAATCGAAACATAGGGTCGAACTCGTCCACGACTTATAGATACCTTCGGGGAATGCCTTAAAGCCGTGGCGTACATATATAATCTCCACTCACTTTCATGTGAATAGTCGGGCTGCTTTAGAAGCACTGCGTCACGATAGCACTTCTCAGCGACCGCCCATATGTTCCCATCACTTGACAGGAGTTTCTCAACAATCCTCTCTTGCCTCTTCTTAACCCTCTCCACGTCATATGATACTTTGCCCACACGAATCGGTACATGCCTCTTGTCGTAACGTTCAATTGCCATTCCATCGGTGAAGTTGAACCCAAGAGCAACGCCAGATCCATTAGCGCCATAGAGCCTCCACTGGCTTATTGCGTCGCTCTCTTCCGTGAAGCAAGCAACGTAGATCGCTCGCACTCTTTCTGGGTCTGGCCCTCCGTACGTATCGATAAATTGCGTCATCTTGGCTGTCACTTCAGGCATACCCATCTTCCTGCGCAGCTGCACTGTGAATCTCTCGTCTCCCCTGAGATTGAATACCTGATGAGTGTGAAGCAGCAGAGTGCCAAGTTTCGTTTTATGCTTGCGAATTCTTGTACTATTCAAGCCTTCAATCAGAACATCTACGAAGACATCAATCCCGAGCTTAACCTCCAATGGATCAGACATGGCTGTGCTACGATAAAGCCGCAGAGTACCACTGTCAAGAATCGCCACCGCGCTCTCGAGACTGGTGTAGTGATAGAGAGTAGGGTAGGTTTTTGCTTTAGCCATTCAAAGACTCACTCAATTTGTTTGACAACCAACTAGCAGCGGCTCAATAAACGAGGCCAACTAAGCATGCTCCTCATCTGCCGCGAGTGCATTCCAATCCCGACTGAATAACCCAGCTCCCCGAACCACGTCAGGGCGTCGCCTTCGATGATGGATTCGTTGAGGGTCATGGGGTGCTATAACTCTACTTGGCAGTCTTTGACCAATTCCTGTTCAAACTGATCTAAGTCGAGAGAATCAACGCGAAGCGTTTTAACCGCGGCCAAAGCCTCATCAATTGTCTCCACCCCGCGAAGCGTTCGAGTCAGCTTGTCGCTCACTTGAAGAGGGATGCCAAATTCTTCAAGTGCTACTTGGAAAGGCGAGCGGAAAAGATTTTCAAGAGCGGCGGCGAAAAAGGTGTAATCCCCACTGCCTCCGATTACATGGCTGCGGATGTCCGAGAAGGCCCGAAGAATTCGAGGCAGCTCAAAACTTGCCCACGTTCTTTCAAACTCCAAAACGCGCTCAACTGCTTCATCGACAGTTTCCGCGGCATACTTGCCCGGGCCCAGTTCATCTAAGATACGCCGTCGAATGTCGGGCGTGTCGCGGAGTTTCTTAATCTTCAATGCAAGCTGCGCTCCTGAAAAAACCCCAGCCTGAGATCTTCCGCTTAACAGATAAGTCCATGCGAGCTGGCAAACTTCCTTGAGATTCTCCCAGTCCGGATAGCCGGTCCACGATACCAAAGCCTTCTGGTGGTCTGAAGCCGTCTTGAGGTACCTCGCCAAAGCCAACAGATTGTCAGGCTCAATGCTCGAATGGACTTTCAGCAGTTCCATCGGCAGGTCGTTCTGCTGTGTGAACGGTTCCATTCGCGTTCTGGATTCGGGCGAAAGGTCCCCATCGTCCAGATGAACCAGAATACTGTCTGGCATGTCGGCCCCTTGTGTGAACACAGGGAAGTCCACGAAAGGCAATTCCTCCTCGGGCGGCTCATGGAAGAGGAACACCCGACCAACGAAGTGCTCAAACATCCGGCCCGAGCGCCCCTTGATGTTGTTGAAAGTGAAGAAATCCAGTTTTTCCCTCGCAATGGTGTTATCGAAGATAATGACGTTCTTTGCCTTTGTGTTAACGCCCTCGATCAGCGTCGAAGTGCAAATCAGCACGTCGATTCTTTCATTATTGAACGCTCGCACCACATACTGCCCAAGTGACCTCGGAAGCCTGCCGTGGTGTATCCCGATACTTTGCTTCATCGAACGCGGAAGAATCCACTCTGGATGAAAGTGCTGCTCCATCCAGACCGCTGCGGAGTCGGCGTCGCGTCTTTGTTCCGTCACTCTCGCATCAAGCAATGCCTTGGCAACCTCGTTCGTACTCTTGGGCGATTTGCAGAAAATCAGCGTTGGTTCGCCTTGTAGTTGCTTCACCACCTGGCAAAGCGAGTTGAGATCAGAGCCCGACCTTTTCACTCGAATGAGATCCGAGGCTACGGTTGCGTATGTGGTGGGGAAAAATCTGCAGCGGTACCGCGCCTCTAGTCCCTCGGGAATTTGCCTGATACAGGGGCCAAGAAGGTAGAACTGCCCACCGTCCTTTGAGAGTTTGTAGAACGCGTGATTCAGTGCCACCGTGCGCTTATGGTCTGCGGCGACAGCACCAATCTTATAGAACTCGTCAATGACGAAGAAATCGATGTGGGGGAATTCTTTATAGACATTCGCCCGCTCAGCAGTGAACACGAAAATGTTACGGTCACCCGGGCTTTGAGATACCTGCGTGACGACCTTGAACGCGGGTGAAAACCTTGAAAGCCGCCGTCTTGTTTCATCAATCAGCGCGATAGTGGGGACCACAACGACGATGTTGTTGTAACGTCCGCTGGCGATGATGGCGTCGATGACCTTGCTCTTACCGAAGCTCGTCGGTGCGCTGAGGATGATGTTGTCCCCGTCTAGCAACCTACGATAGACTTCCGCCTGCTCTCGGTGAAAGACTATCGGTTCATCGAAGGTGAGAGGTCGATGGTATTCGTAGGCAATGGAATCCATCAGCGAAAGTGGGCCTTCCTCTAGGTAGGGAAACAATCCAAGTTCCCGAACAAGACCATCCAATATTGGCTGGTAACCAGCAAAAGACTCTCTGTTTTCCAAAGCACGGAACACGACATCTCGGCACAGATCCTCCGAATGGCTGTTGCCGACGGAGCAGTTATTGAAAAGCCGTGCCATCTCCTTCAACAAAGCAAACGGCTGACGGGCTACCGTCTCTTTGTCCGCAAGACAACCCTTGAGTTCTTCGAACGTCATATGAATTGTAAATTTTTAAGTTTATCATCCAGTTCAGCCAACAGCCGCTTTTTGGTGTGTAGCGGCAACAAGATGAGATGAATCGTGACGTCATTCGGAAGGGCCTTTCCCACGAAAAGCGAGTGATGCTTCCGAATCTCGGCCTCAAACGCCGTTTTGTATGCTGCATCACACTTGGTGTGCATTTCGAGGCATTCGCTGTTGTAAGTTAGTAAAACGGCTATGCACGCGCTCGAAAACACATCGTCCAAGGATTTATTCTCTGCCAAAAGATTTTCGAGTGCCTTAGCATGCGGCCAAGTTGGATCAATCTTGCCTTTAATCAGCAAAAACTCATCCCGAAGGTAGTTAGTTTCGGTGTGAGCAGCGAGTTCCGTGACAACTTCTCGCACTGCTGCGTTAATGTCTTCGTAAAATTTTGCCTCTCCAAGCCAGAGTTCCAAAGCATCAGCTGTTCCAACCACATGCACCGCGTCGAATCCCTTCACGGTTTCATTCCTTGCCGATTTATAGTAGATCTTCGAGATTGCCGGATGTGAGTCGAAAACCTCACGAATCGCTGCGTGAAGAAACAACTCGCCGAACTCACCGCGGTTCTTAAACTTTCTGGATTTGTAAACGCGTTTCGCTGCGTCTCTAATCAGTTGCACAGCGTTGCCCGAGTTCATATCAGTCAACTCGGCATGCTTGAGTGTAAACTCCGGGAGCCACTCAATAATGTGGCGGGCAAACTGCGATGCTCGCCAGTCACCGCGCTCGTAGCCCACGCAAAGGCCAGTGATGCTCGGTCTCGCAGCCACATCGTGAACGCGAATTTTGAGAAAGGGAGCAGGTTTTTTGGGGCTTAGCATGTCGGTTTATATTTTCTTGCAGTAGCATTACTCCCCCCTCATCAACTGCGGAAGCAGTGTGTCTCGAATAGACGCGAGGGTGCGGGATTCTGAATGGTTAGATAGGATATGGTCAAAGATTGACCGACAGTTACCATTAAAGGTATCAAGAATGTCTGGCGAAGGCGCAACAATAGGAAACTCCATAATAGCTTCACCGCTCACATTCGCTTGGGCAGTTCCGTGCGATCGTGCTTCAACATACGCGCGGAACTTGGGCAAGCGAGTTGCGCAATACCAGAACGCCAAAGCTTCAGTGCCCGGCTTTTTCAACACGAACCTTCCGACTCGTTGATTCAAAAGTGGCAGGTTATCGGTAGGCGGTACCAGACCCACCGCCCCTACGTAGCCAGTCATCCCAATAAGCATGTCGCCTGCATTGAGTCGATACCGAGCCGCTTGCAGTGCGATTTCCTCCGAGACGTAGCTGACTTGAGTTAAGTCAATTATGCCCGGTTTCACTGATCCGATCTTAACAACAGGAATGCCTGACTCTTGCCAATCATGACTCTTAAAAGAAAAACCACTCTGAAAGCCAATACTATTTCTAAGTGTCCCCACCTCCCACCCTTCAGGCACCAACCCTAACTCACTTTCAACAAGGCGTGATGGGAATAGCGCGGCGGTCTCTGCGTCCATGCCCTGGGGTATGCGGCCTTCCATCTTGGCGCGGACGGGGTCGAAGTCTATGAACCAGCTTTTGAACAACGCGCGCGCCATCTGCTCCAGCGTTTCGTTCATCCTGCGGTTCAGCTCAATCTTGTCGTCAAGATCGCCGAGGATCTTCGCGATGCGCCGTTGTTCGGGGAGAGGCGGGAGAAGAACACTAATGCCGCCTAAGGCAAGTGTTGGCACACGCTGACGCCCAGATGACCCAGTCATCTGAGATATCGCGAAAGTCCTTACATGCGGAGAAATGGTTAGGTAATAGGCGTAGTCGTTATCCGTAACACCAGCTCTGCCACGGACAACAATGAACTCAGTGGAGCCATGACCTAAATGCTGACCGTCTTTTGCAAGGAATCGCGCAATCTTTCCGTTTTCGAGACAAGGTGTGATTCGCGCCATCAGCGTATCGCGATGTTGGAACTTAGATCCACCACCTGAAAACGGCCGAAGTTCAGAAGCCGTCACATCTCTTGTTCCTGGGGAGACAGCTGCCATGTCAACGAATGCATAAAGCACGTCCTTTTCCAGCTTTGTACTCGGGTTCAGCTGCACTGCCTCCGAAAATGGAATCTCCCTCCACTCTCCACTCATACATCATCCCCCTCTGATATAGGGCCTTCACTATTTCGGGGCAGCTTCTCGGGATTCGCCAAGGATTTTTTGTCTTCTGCTGCTAGACGACGCTCAACTTTACGAACGTCCTCGGCAGGGGGCAACGATTCCGGGCGAATGCCTCGCTCAACAAGGGCAGAGCGCACTACCTTATTACTGGCGATATGTTCACCGGCAATCGTCGACTCAGTGCTGTGCCCGTGTTTCCGGGTGTTGAAGATGGTGATCTCGGCGGCAAAGTCCTTTGCCTTAAGGATGATTGTCGGCGCGAAATCGGCTAGCGGCCTGCCATCAGGTATCTTCCACTGTGCTTTCATGTCCTGGGTGGACTTACCAAACAGTGCAAGGTCCCCTTTACTTCGGATCTTTGCAAAGTCCTGAGTACTTCCAGTGTTCTCAAAAATGATTGCGGACAGTTCCTTCTCCGTTCCTGTTAGCTTTTTACGTTCATTGACGCGCTCAGCATCGAGCATGCGCCTTTCTATCAACTCAGACTTGCGCGTCTGAGTGGCAAAGTACGTTTGCGCGAAGGCGATCTCTTGTTTCTTTGGATCACCGTTCTGCGCCAAAAGATAACATGCATACCGAGTGAGCATGACGTCTTCAACCTCGCGCTGACTCCCCGAGCCGAGCGTGACCATTTTCCCGACATCGGCAAAATGGTCCGGGATCGAATTCCCCGAGGCATCACAAGCTGTTTTGGCCTTCGATAGTACGTTGAGGAAATTGTCCCACTTGGTGTACCCAAGTAGATTCTGCAGATCACGTGCAAGCCAGAACTCAACACCATCATCCGTATGATGTGCCCGCTCTTCAAATAGCTCGGTTAGCTGCTGTATATCGTTTGTGTTCATAGTGTCTCTCCTATTTCCTCACCACTCATACCCAAGCCCCTTGAGGTTGTTGCGAATCTTGTGTTCGAGGCGTATTCCGCGACCAGCCATGTTCGATCGCTGCCCCGGCGTAGGCAAGGCGCCACTCGGGATCTTTGAGTTGGGTGAGGAGGACAATGTTGTGGCCCCAGGGTAATTGTCCAACAGCCTGTTGGACAATTTCGGCATCGGGCCAAGCTTCGGCAAAGGCGCGCATATAGAGAAGGTTGGCTCGAGAAAATCCCTTCATCTCGGGGAATGCGGCTCGGAGGTCGCGGGAGAGACGCTCGATTACTTTGGCTCCCCAACCTTGCTGTGCCTGACGGGAGAGGATGTCCTTTCCAAGTTGCCAGTAGAGAGCGATGAGCTCACGATTGACCGCAAGCGTGGCCCGTTGCTGCGCTTGTTGAATGCGGACCTTAAGTTCCGTCAGCCATGATGTATAGTCTGTGGGGATGATGTCACCACTCATACCCAAGCCCCTTAAGATTGGTACGAATCTCGTTCTCAAGGCGTGATGACTCCGCAAACTGTTCGGCGAGCTGCGCGGTAAGACGCTTCATTTTGTCATCGAAGGGCTCGCCGTCGTCTTCCACCTCTTCGGCCCCAACATAGCGGCCGGGTGTGAGCACGTAATCGTGCTTGGCGATTTCCGCAATACTTGCCGATGAACAAAAGCCGGGCACGTCGGCGTAGGCCTTGTCGCTTGCTTCCCACGCACGATAGGTGCTCACGATACGCTCAATATCCGCAGCCGTCAGCTCGCGATGCACGCGCGATGTCATGCTGCCCATCTTTCGAGCATCGATAAACAGCACGCTGCCTTTACGCTCTTTACTCTTCTTGAGAAACCACAAGCACACCGGAATCTGGGTGCTGTAGAACAATTGGTTGGGCAGTGCAATCATGCAGTCCACAAGATCGGCATCCACGAGTGCCTTCCGAATATCTCCCTCGCCGGATTGCGCCGAACTCATACTGCCGTTTGCGAGCACAAAGCCCGCCTTGCCTTTGGGTGCAAGGTGATGAATAAAGTGCTGTACCCACGCAAAGTTCGCATTGCCCTTTGGCGGCACACCGTATTTCCATCGCACATCATCATCTTTTCTGAACCAATCGCTGTCGTTGAACGGAGGATTAGCAATCACAAAGTCTGCCTTTACATCCGGATGCACATCGCGACGAAAGGTATCTGCATGTTCAGGGCCTATATCTGCTTCTATACCGCGAATAGCCAAGTTCATAATGGCCAAGCGGCGCGTGGTAGAATTACTCTCCTGACCATACACGGCAATGTCTCCGATTTTACCGCCATGTGCTTCCACGAATTTCTCGCTTTGCACAAACATCCCACCCGAGCCGCAACAGGGGTCGTAGATACGGCCCTTATACGGGGCAAGCATTTCCACCAGCAAGCGCACAATGCACGACGGAGTATAGAATTGTCCGCCATTCTTGCCTTCGGCGCTGGCGAACTGTGTCAAGAAATACTCGTACACTCGCCCAAGTACATCCTTCGATTTATTCTCTGCGCTGCCCAATCCAATAGTGCCGATCAAATCTACAAGCTCGCCAAGTCTGTCTTTATCCAATGCCGGCCGACCATAGTCCTTGGGCAATACTCCCTTCAGCCGTGGATTGTCTCGTTCAATAGCCATCATAGCGGAGTCGATAGTGGCGCCAATGGTGGCCTGCCGCGCACTACTCTGCAGATAATCCCATCGCGCTTCCTTCGGAACCCAGAACACACCCTCTGCTCTATACTCATCTGCGTCCTCAGCATCGGCTCCGGCATACGCGCCTTTGCCCTCGAGCAGCTTGGCATGCATCTCCTCGAACGAATCGGAAATGTACTTGAGAAATATCAAGCCCAGCACCACATGCTTGTACTCGGCTGCGTCCATATTATTACGCAGCTTGTCTGCCGCCTGCCACAACGTGGCCTCGAAGCCAATGGTTGCCGTTGATGTTTGATTGTTCGTTCTCTTTGCCATACTCTATACTGTACCTCATAAAAGCGTGTCGCAATTCAGCGTGCTCGCACACGTCCGCAATCTAATGAGCATGCTACACCAAGCGCTATAGTTGGCGATATTTTTGTGCGGGTGGGTGAAGGAGGTTCGGTACGAACACTGGTCACGTGCTTCACCAACAGTTTAGATGTCAGCTACCACGCTACCGCACATTTACTCACAGCCACAATAAATCTACCTTGCGCAACAAACCAGTAAGCTTTTATAGTATGTGCTGCGAAATCAATCTATACACCTGATTGATATCTACACCTTTCTTGAACTCGAACTTCAAGGGCTGTGATTCTCCGGTTATCCATAACACCAATTCCGCATCAAGATCAAGCATACCGGCCCCTTCTTTAGATATCATCTTGATACTCTTGTACGGAATGCTTCGGATATTTTGTTTGATCCCTGTTATTCCTTGCTTATCAATGGTAATCACTCGTTTGTTGGTGAATATCAATTGATCTCGGATGAGCTTATAGGCGTGTTCTATTGTCTCGCCATCCATCAAGATCGGCTGTAACTCTTGTTGCGCTTCAGCTACCGGCATTTCCACGGCGTTGTTCAGCATCCCGGATAAAAGTCCCATTACCTGCTCCCTGTATTAAGTGGTTAAATTTCACCTCAAACATCTCCGCAAAGGCGACATCAGGTGTCGTCTTTCGCGGTAGTTTGAAAATAAATTATTCACCCCCTCATGTATCTCCTGTTTACCTTATGGCATCTCCTATTGAGCGTTGTATTGGCTTGTTGCATGAGTTAAGCGGGGGAAGGCGTCGTTCTACTGCCGAGCTTGTTCAGGCATTAGTGAAGAAGGGTATTCCTGCAGTGACGCAACGACAGATTCAACGGGATCTTGGCACACTCGAGCGCGCCGGTGTTCCTCTACAAAGCGAGCGAAGCGGACGTGAACAACGCTGGTTCATTACCGCAGGTTATAGTTCTGTTACTCCTGCTCTTGCAACTCACAACGAGATCTTAGCCCTTCACACATTAAAAGGTATGCTGGGTGGATTTGCGCACACGCGCGTGGGAGCTGACATACAGCGTTTAATGACTAAGCTGGAGAAACACGCTCCGGGAACTGTTTTTGTTGGTGATGATATTACATCAGAGGTGTCGCCCGGGCGCCATCGCGCCGAACTCAACGATAGAATTCTGGAAAGTGTTATCGGAGCCATTGTGCGCCGAGAGTGGAGTCTTGTTGAGTATCGCTCGCCGCAACACACAACAAGCAAACAATTTGTGGTGAGTTTAGGCCGTTGCGTATGGCACGCAGGAAGATTGTATGTGGCCGCGTGGCATCCCGTACATAAGCAATACATATCTCTTTCTGTAGATCGTATTGTACATGTGGAGCGACACGATGAAATCAAGCACTCTCCCCCGGTTTTTGATGTGAATGAATACAAGCGTGGAAGATTCGGAGTGCACGATGGTAACGTTCGTGCTATTCGCTTGGCTATACTGCCGCACGCAGTAGATTTCTTCACCTCCAGACTTTGGCATCCCACGCAGAAGTTTAGCACCACCAAAACCGGTGCATACACCTTAACATTTTCGGCACCACTTTCGCCCGAACTCGTTGCGTGGGTTGTGTCGTGGGCAGACTCACTGCGTATCGTAGCACCGAGTCAACTCAAGACTCTGTGCAGAGAAAAAGTCTCCACGTTGTTTGAGTAAGGAATGCGATGGGCCGCTGGTGACGGTGGCGAGGTTTATTCCCGCGAGGTCTTCGAGCGAAGTGATGTCGACGAGGTTTATCCCCGCGAGATCTTCGAGCGAAGTGATGTTGACGAGGTTTATCCCCGCGAGGTCTTCGAGCCCTTCGACTCCGCTCAGGGACCACGAAGATCGAGCGCCGTCCCGAGCGGAGCCGAGGGGAAGCAAGCGGGTTTGAGATCCGGAAACTCAACTAAAGCAAGCGGGTATCAATGTCAGGAAACTCAACAACAACAAGCCGCACTCTAATGAGCATGCTACACCAAGCGCTATAGTTGGCGATATTTTCGCGGGTGGGTGAAGGAGGTCTCATATTGGAGTAATCGTCCCGGAGAGCCATTGGCACTCACACCATCTCTGAAGTAGTGGCAACTTTAAAGAACCGCTATCCAATCACTTCACGCAAGAAACATTCTAATGATCCCAGCCACCCCACTCTCTGGTATATCGCAGGAAGAACTTGTCAGGCGAAACATTTTTTACATACTCAATTTCATTCTGACCAACCTCACCGCATCGCTCTTCAAATCGTTTCTCGACGATCACGTGCTCGGGATAATTTGTTATCTCGCTAACGTAGAATTCATGATCGATTCGTAATACTGCATCGGACTGCCCTATTATATACGCTATCTTATTGCCGAACACAATTGGGCTGTTTTCTCTCGTAAAAGACTTGGTTTTTATCTGTGACCTACCCGGGTATTTGAGAACGTCGCAATTGCTGATGAACGACTCGTTCACTCTGTACTCTAGAATTTCCTTCGATGTTTTTGCAGGTACGCACACACTCTTCACTTCTCGACGAGATACCGATTTACCTGAGGAAACGCCTATGGCTCGAGCAGCTTGATACTCACTGGCTTCTTTCACAACTGTCGATCCGGAACTTTCGGTGCTTGTATATTCTCGTTCCTTGTAGTAATCATGAGCAATGCCGTTGAGGACAAAGAAGCATTCATCCTTCTTTACGTAAATGTTGTTATTCGTTTTGTTGTAAAACTGAAATCCTATATTACCACCTTCGCTCCAAAGATTATAGTAAATCGTACAGTTATCGTCTTCATACCTCAACCGATTATCTATAATCGCAATCTTCTCTGAAGGTACCACTTTATAAACTTGGTAGTACGAAGTGGTACTGCACGACATAATGAATGTCGCAACTAAGGACATACACATCAAAGTGACTTTTCTCATAGCATTATGATATTGATAATACAACAGCGCCTAAACTACTTCTCGTTGTTTATGTAACCTAATATGAAGTTCAGCATTTGGAAACAACATTCATTTTTTGCCGTGGCAGGCGTACTTCCATACTTGAACCCGATATATTAGCCGGCAGGTTGTTTATTGAAACAATCATCAAGTCCAAACAGATTACTGATCCACGCTCAAAATGCGCACGCACACGTGCTATAGCGCCTTTTTCTCTCTTTTTACCCTCCACTTTCTCGGGGGAGGTCCAGAGACTCACGGGCATAGCGCAGCGTGCGCGGGTTGAGCTTCCGAGCGCGCAGCGCCCTCGGCCCTTCGACTCCGTGGTTCCCGAGCGGAGACGAGGGACTCAGGGACCTCGCGGGGGCGGGCCTCGCTATAGAGAGTCACGCGCAAAGCGCAACGTGCGCGGGGGTTGAGTTTCCAAACCTCCAGTCCCGCTTGCTTCTCGACTGCGCTCGAAGACCTCGCGGGATGAAAACCCGCAAGGAACTGCGGTATCTCCCTACAACTACTTCTTCTTCGTGAACTCTATATTCAAAAACCATCCTACTCTATCGCCGCCAAGGATGTAAGCAAGGAAGGATGCGAAGGCGCGGTAGAGGGAGTTAAATCTCTTGAGCAGGTCGTAGTAGGTAAGCACGGTCCACACGCGGACGTTTTGAACGGGTTGGCCGCGAAGCATCTCGTACACTTCCTTTTTTGTGTAGGCCTTGGTGCCCGGACTTTCCATAAAGTGATACAAGCTCCATGCGAAGCTTTTCCAGGGTTTGCCGCGAAGAAGTGCTTTTTGTACCCAGAAGAAGAATGCTTCCAATGAGTGTCGATGATAGATCATCACTTTGCAGGTGCCGCCGGGTTTGCACACTCGGATGATCTCGCGCAGTGCTTTTTCGGTGTCGGGGGTATGATGTATTACACCGGAGCTATACACCAGATCAAAACTGTTGTCGGCAAAGGGCAGGTTTTCGCAGTCTCCCACCACCAATTGCTCGGCCTTCAGCCCATATACATCCAAGCGGTGACGCACATGCTCGATGCCCTCTTGGGTAAGGTCGATTCCCGTAGCGATGGCACCGGATCGAACCCATTGCACAAAGTCCGAACCCGCGCCCACGCCCACTTCCAGCACCTTTTTGCCATGGAAACGGGAGAACTGCGCAAAGGAAAAAATGCTGGACTCAATGGCGTATTTATGCTGTTCCACTTCGTCGAAATACTCTTTAGTGTACTTCTCCTTGTCGGAAAACTGTGTGCCGCACGGTTGGTCGTTCCAGTATTCGGCAACGCTTTGTTTTAATTGGTGCTCTTGACTCATACATACAACAGTTAGTGGACAAACAAAGATATCCAATTCCTGACTCGCAACTATTTGCCTGCTATCTGCCTGCTATCTGCCTGCTATCTGCCAACTCCCAGCCTGCTATCTGCCAACTCCCTGCCAAGTCCTCGCCAACCATTATCGCAAGCCCGTTGAGGGTTATCTTGCGCCCCTTATGACTTCATCACAACAGCAAAACTCTGCCAAGACTGAACAAAAGCCGTCGGTGCGTCTGCTACGGCGCCTGCTTCGTTTTCTTCTGCCCTACAAATGGTGGATAGTGCTTGGCCTGATGGTCACGGTGGTATCATCGGCGCTGGGCCCCATGCGCCCCCGGCTGGTGCAGATCGGCATTGACAATTACATCCGTGCAAACAATGCCCACGACCTCCTCAATCACTGCCTGCTTATCCTGGGTGTGCTGATTCTGCAAGGTGTGCTGCAATTCACCCTTACCTACCTGATGCAATGGGTGGGTCAGAAAGCACTGCTGGATATTCGCATGGTGGTGTTCGACCACATCCAGCGTTTACCACTTCGTGTATTCGACACCACGCCCGTAGGCCGCTTGGTAACTCGTGTTACCAACGATGTTGAAGCGCTTAATGAATTGTTTTCTTCCGGCGTGGTGCTCATTATCAACGACATCCTCGTGCTTGCGTGGATACTGGGCTTTATGCTCAGCATTCAATGGGAGCTTACTCTGTACACCATTGCCGTACTGCCGTTTCTGCTTACGGCCGCAACTATTTTCCGGCGCAATGTGCGCATCGTGTATGCGCAGATTCGTGTGCAGATAGCGCGCATGAATTCCTTCTTGAACGAGTACATCACCGGTGTAACAACGGTGCAAATGTTCAACCAACAGAAACAGCAGGCAGCGCAGTTCGACGACATCAACACCGAGCACACACGGTTGCAAATTCAATCCATCTCGTACTATGCTATTTTCTTCCCCGTGGTGGAAATGCTCTCCAGCATTGCTATATGTACCGTGTTGTGGTACGCTGCCGGCCACTATCTATCGGGCTTCATGACCATTGGTACCTTGGTGTCCTTTGTGATGTATGCCGAAATGTTCTTCCGCCCGGTGCGAGATCTTACCGAGAAATACAACACGCTGCAAAGTGCCGTTACGGCATCCGAGCGCATTTTCGATTTGCTTGACCAACCCACCGAGCAGTCTGAACACGAGCGCACACAGGGTATTCCCGCTTCCCCGCTTATGGACTCCATACAAGTAGAGCACTTGAACTTCAGCTACACGCCGGACCGCCAAGTGCTGCGCGATATCAGCTTTACCGTGCGCAAGGGAGAAATGGTAGCGCTGGTGGGTGCTACGGGCAGTGGCAAAAGCACTATTATCAATCTGCTCTGCGGGTTCTACGATTATCAAAGCGGATCCATACGCATCGACGGCACGGAACTACGGGAAATGGATAGAAAGAGTCACCGCTCGCGCATTGCGCTGGTGCTGCAAGATGTGTTTCTGTTCTCGCGGTCTGTGCGCGAGAATATTCTGATGGGTCGCACAGAGATTAGCGACGAGCACATGAAGAACGTGGCTCGCTCTATTGGAGCGGAGTTCATCGACTCTCTTCCCCATGGCTACGATACTCAGGTAATGGAGCGAGGCAGTACGCTGTCTACCGGGCAAAAGCAATTGTTGTCGTTTGCCAGAGCCATTGTGAGCGATCCCGAAATGATCATTTTGGATGAAGCCACCGCAAGCATAGATACGGAAACCGAACAGCTTATCGATCGTGCCATGGAGAAAACATTGAAGGGCCGCACCAGCATTGTGATTGCCCACCGATTGGCCACCATACAGCGAGCCGACCGCATCATTGTTTTGCATCATGGCAGTATCGCCGAGCAAGGCACACACGACGAACTGCTGCGGCAAAAAGGATTGTACTCGAAGCTGCATCG
>JBKCNS010000031.1:0-102905 GCA_046297095.1 Kapaibacterium sp. (SeqCode)
TCGCCCAGAGACAACGCGCGGTCCCAGCTCTTG
Source organism: Kapaibacterium sp. (SeqCode) (assembly GCA_046297095.1). Lineage (GTDB taxonomy): Bacteria > Bacteroidota > Ignavibacteria > Kapaibacteriales > NICIL-2 > JBBATK01. The sequence goes on from JBKCNS010000031.1 coordinate 34, forward strand.
CGAGCTGCCTCGAGCAACGCTTGATCGGGACAATTTGCTTCGGAAATTCCTACCGGTGTGATTGTTAGCCCTTCGTACTCCTCTGCCGGTACATCGTATGCCGCACGACGGTGATTGCGGATCACGCGGAGCATGTCTTCCTTGTTTGCATCGTAGCGGGCAAAAGCTCCCAGGTCTCGCGCCATCTCTGCAGAGGTGGCATACGATTCACCTGTCATCAGCGCTGAGATAGCTCCTGCATAGGCCAAGGCCTCGGGAGAATCGTACGCTACACCCGAGGTCATGAGGATGGTGCCAAGATTAGCATACCCCAATCCCAAGGTGCGGAAATCATAGCTGAGCTGTGCAATCTTCTTGGAAGGAAACTGCGCCATGAGAACGCTGATTTCCAATACTATAGTCCACAAACGTGCAGTATGACGGAAGTCATCTACGTTGAATACGCCTGTTTCCTCGTCAACAAAATGCGCCAGGTTAATAGATGCCAAATTGCATGCGGTATCATCCAGGAACATGTATTCGCTACAAGGATTGGAGCCGTTGATACGGCCGTCCTGCGGGCATGTGTGCCATTCGTTGATGGTGGTATCAAACTGCAAACCGGGATCGGCACTCTTCCACGCGCTAAGATTGATTTTCTCCCACAAGTCGCGCGCACGTACCGCACGGGCAACGTTGCCGTGCGTACGCCATGTTAAGTTCCAAGGTTCGTCGTTTTCAACTGCACGCATAAACTCGTTGGTTACGCGAACGGAGTTGTTGCTGTTCTGACCGGCTACGGTCACGTACGCTTCATCTTCGTAGTGGGTGCTGAACGAGTCCATATTCAAACGCGTAAAGCCTTGCTCCACCAACGACAAGGTGCGTTGGATATAGCTCATGGGAACACCGCGATGTACCGCATGAGTAATAATAGTGTTGAGCTTGGAATTGATTTTGCGATCGGCACCGTTTGCCAACGCTTCGTCCATTATAGCCTGAAGAAAGGTAGAGTTGATCTTCGAGCCGGCTACCAATGCGGCTACCTTTTCTTCTTCTTTGGCTTTCCATTCGATAAACTCTTCGATATCCGGGTGATCGACGTTGACGATAACCATTTTCGCGGCACGGCGTGTAGTTCCTCCGGACTTAATAGCACCTGCAGCACGATCGAATATCTTCAAGAAGCTCATCAAGCCGGAGCTTACGCCACCGCCGGAGAGTTTCTCGCCTTTTCCGCGCAAATGCGAAAAGTTGCTACCGGTTCCTGAACCGTATTTGAAAATGCGGGCTTCACGAGTAGCCAAGTCGAAGATTCCGCCCTCGTTTACCAAATCGTCTTCCACACCTTGAATAAAGCAGGCGTGAGGTTGAGGACGCGTGTATGCATCGGCTGAGCGCATAACCTCGCGGGTAGCGGGATCTACATAGTAGTGACCCTGAGCGCTGCCGGTAATACCATAGGCGTAGGCCAGACCTGTGTTAAACCACTGCGGTGAGTTCGGAGCAACCATTTGCTTGAGCAGCATATACGATACTTCATCGTAGAATGCCTGTGCGTCGTTCTTGGTATTGAAATACTTATGCTGCTCGCCCCATGAGCGCCAGCATCCGGCAAGGCGGTGAACCACTTGCTTCAAAGAACGCTCACGGCCAAGAATAGGCTTGCCGTCTTCATCCTCCATCGGAATACCCTGCTCGTCGGTCTGAGGCACTCCCGCTCTGCGGAAGTACTTCTGAGCCAGAATATCCGTGGCTACTTGCGACCATCCCACAGGAACTTCTATGTCGTCCATTTGAAACACAACCGATCCGTCGGTGTTTCTTAAAATGGATGAGCGCTTCGTGTATTCGAATTGCTCGTATGGGCTAGTTGATGTCGAAGTAAAACGACGTGAAACCTTCATGGATAGTCCTCCACGGTCTGCGTTATGTAATCAGTTATTTGCTGTTGAAGTAGGAAGAGACGAGCGGACTCCATGCGTGAAGCTTTGAGCCTCGCACGAGGGTTGTGGGGGCGGAGACACCTCATCACTGCTGCATGTTGATGCTTAGCGATGCTTTCATCACAACAAAAAAGTTGTTCAAAACGCGGTGTGTTCCCCTCAGCCTTCCTGCTCTATGCTGCCAATCGTCTCATTGGGCTTCAGACGCAGGGTCGAGTGACCGCGCGACTGAATCGGGGGGCAATTTCACTACGGAGGTAGCCTGTTGCAAAAGGTTTTTTTTCAACGTGGAAAAAAAATCTGCTTGCGGGGGAACATAGAATTTTGGGACTGGGCTACAGGCCCATTTTCTCTCTGTGAAACCTCCCATAATGCGCTATTTTTCTCCGAATTATGCTGCTTCAATCCGGAGCCTTAGATCTATATCCATACTGCCGCCTATGAAGCAGCAGTTTTGTTCGCTATCAACCGTGAATTCCGGCGGGTATGTTCCGTGGTTTGGCTTCCATGCCCCGACGATATGAGTCTAAACCTTCGGCTCCCATATACCTGCGAAGCGCCGACGGATCTGCCCGATGCATGTCAATGACGATAAGCGCATCCAAACAATTGCCGAACGAAGCATCACGATTCATCGCCACAATTCCCCCGCCCAAATGAAGATAATGCCGTAGCAACACGGGAACCGACTTGCCATCGTGCTCAAGGTCGCGTATCATACTATCCATCTGAGTTACCGGCACCATGGTGCGAGAATGTAATAGCCTATCCCAATTGGCAAACAGATTGTATTCAAGCGGGTTTTTAGGACGTACTTCTTTTGCTAACGCGCGATAGTAATGATGCACAAACAGCGAGTTCACCATCAGGCGCTTGGAGTTCTCGCTGAATGAATCGCTTATGCTTACCGGTCCCATAAGGTAGCGGTAGTGCGGGTTGCGAGACACGTAAATGCCGATCCCCTTTAACAACAGATATAGCACCGACGAGTCTCGCTGATACTCAGGGCGCACGAACGAGCGCCCAAGCTCCAACGATGCATTCATATCATGCAGAAACTTCGGAGTAAGATCGAACAATGTGCTCAGATACAAGCCATGCTTGCCGTAGCGACGTGTCAGATTATCAACTCTGCCCAAACGGTAAGCACCGGCAACTTCACTACGGGTTTTGTTCCACACAACCATATGTGTGTACATGCTGTCGTACACGTCGATATCCGAACTCTTGCCGGTACCCTCGCCGGCTAACCGGAAGGTGACTTCGCGAAGCCGGCCTATCTCCTTCATCACTGTGGGAAAATGATGATACTCCGCGGCAACAACCAGAAAGTCGTCTGTCTCGATCATCTGATGACGCTCATCCAGGCCGTGAATCTCCAGAGCCATGTCGTGGGGGCGTGCTTCCTTGTCTATACCACTCCCGGATAGCAACGACAGTTCCGCTGTACCTCTGGGCTCCTCATCCTTGAATCGCAAGAACTCGCAGCGAAAGCGAATATGCTCGCTCAATTCTTTAGCGCTCATTTTGCGTAATTCCGAACTCAATCGCTGAGGCATGCCAAACACGATTCGCATATCGGTATTCTTGAACTTTAACAGCTCTCGAATCAAAAGCAACGTGCGCAGTTTGGGATGCAGAACTCCGGCCAGGTAAAATAGAACAGAGTTCCTTGCATGAATGTATGCCGGAACCATGGTGGCCTTTGTGGATTGAGCTAGTCTGGCAACATGCGTGGACCAATCACGATCCCTGATACCCGGGGGATTGCAGCGCACAGCTGATACTTCACCGGCCGGAAAAGCAATGAGCATTCCACCACTCTCCAGATGACGATGTGCCATTCGTAACGAGCTCGCATTCGCCGATTGAGCATCCGTTGCCAAAACATTCAGTGGGATAATGTACTCTTGCAGCTCTGCTACCCGGTTGAGTATCTCGTTTGTCAGTATGCGAACATCCGGTCGTACTCTCAACATTTCTCTGAGCATTGCCACGCCATCTGCCGCGCCCAGCGGATGATTCGCCACGACGATACACGCACCGGCAGTAGGTATGCGAATGGTCTCGTGTCGCGATACCTCTACACGTATGCCTCTGGCGCCCAGAAATGTCTCCGGAAAATTCGCGTAGGTATTGATTTTCTGCAACCTGGCGTACTCATGCTGAGCTTTATCCAAGGCAATAACTTTGGTCAGCAGAAATCTCCACACATCGGCCACAACTGAAGGGAGAAATGAGGGAGTAGCAGGAAGTATCATTGAGCCCCGGATAGTAGTAGATGCACCTGATAAATACTTGCTGCAAATTCTCCTCTGCACATCAGCCAAATGTCACCATAGTGTTATGGAATTATTATCCGCATGTAGTGCTTTAATAACAAAAAAGGAACGCTCCGAAGAACGTTCCCTTGCGTGTGTAATTCCCGATGCACGCGGATGAACCAAGAGTAAAACTCTTGTGCACCGGGATTTTCTGAACAGCCGTGTGTGGTGCTTCTAAGATTTATCCTTAGACCTGCTTAGTGCACCACTACAAATGGCGTGCTCGATGTTACTGAAGACGAGGCGATGCGTACCACGTAACCGCCGCTAGCCAGCGATTCCGCATTCACAACGAATTCGTATTCTCCTGCTTCCTGCATTGCCGACTCGGCAACGCGTACTACTTCCAAACCCAGAGTATTTACAATACTGATGCTTACCGGTCCCACTTCGCGAAGCGTGTAGCGAACTCGCGCGTAGCCGGTAGCCGGTTGCGGCAGAACGGAAACGTGAAGTGCCTGGCCATTGTCATCTACACGACTTACCACGGTATCAACTTCCGCTTTATAATCTTTGTTCACCGGATCGTATTCCGCCCAGGGAAGGTCCCAACGCTGAGCAATGTCGGCCGCGAAAGCTCCGCGATAGTTTACTTTCTCGAAGTACGCGTCATCGATCGCCACCGAACCGCGCTTTGTGAAGTCAGCGCCGATCACATACGGTGCGCCGGTTTTCGGTACAGGTGTAAATGCATTGGATGCTTCAACGAATGCATCAGAAAGATCGCAGTATGCAGATATCGGGCCTTGCTTATTGATGAACTCGTTGGAGTTCTTCGCATCAGTGAGCCATGATGCAGAAAATGAAGTTGATCCTGCAGGTACGGCATTACGCCATCCGGGCGATCCCGCCTTGATGCCAATGAAGGTATTGTTGCGGATCTGCAGAGAATCTCTGGACGCCGCGTCGGCAGTGAAGCCGGCATTGGGATTACCGAACTCAAGAGAATTCGGCCAACCCACAAACACGGAGTTCACAACACTCTGGCGTGAGTTACGGCGAATCATCATTGCTGCAGCATACAACCTATTGAATTGGCCTGCATCGGTACCCGAACCAATAGAGGTGTCCTGTACAGGTCCGATAGCGGTAACGTTACTAAACAGCGCGCTGGTCATTGGGTTGTTATAGGTACCACCCGCGTCGTTATCACTCTCGAAAGCCTGCGAAGAAGACTGATCGGCGATCTGTCGGAAACGCTTACCGAGTACAAACTGATTGCGTCCGCTGTAACCGTTGTCGGTGTCGAAGTCATCGTCGATACCATTGTAGGAAATCAACTTTTTACCATCTACGTTACCACCGAACCATTCGAATGAATCATCTCCCGAATAGGAAACCTGAACATTCTCGATAGTTGTTCCGCGACCAACTGCACCTAGTGTGAGTCCGTTGATCTCTTGATTCGGGAACAGAGCGATACCGCCGAACTCAATGCGCACATAGCGCAAGATGCCGGAGTTGTCGTTGTTGTCGGGACTAGCTCCGCCACCAAAGCGAGCGTTGACGGGATCGCTGGGGAAACCTTCCATCACAGCTTCTCCGCCGGGATGGTTGGTAGCCGCCTTACCACAAATCAGAATACCGCCCCAGTCTCCGCGATCACGCTGACCAACCGGTGCGCGGCTGGTGAACACGATAGGTTTCTGCGCCGTACCGTTGGCGATAATCTTTGCACCGCGATTGATCACTAGCGCCGAGTTCACGCCCGGTGCATCGCCCACAACGATAGTTCCCGGAAGAATAGTGAGCACCGCACCGCTTTGCACATACACGATACCGCTAAGACCATATATCTTCTTCGGTGTCAGCGTGAGCGATGATGTAATGTTTCCGCTAAGCAATGAGTCTACGGGAACCGGTTTCGCCTGAGTGATGGTGAAGGGCGTAGCGTTCGTGCTAATGTTTGTCAAATCAGGAGTGGTGTCCTTTTTATTGATTAGCATCATGCGCACGTAACCGTTGGTTGTAGCTGTTGCGGGCACGCGGAAGCCGAATGCATACGATCCGCGGCCTCCCACCATTCCCGAAGGAATGCGTGTTGAATCGAGTACAAATTTTGCTGTGCCTGGTAGAGATATATCGTTCCACGGACCGTCCTTGGACGCTGCCCATTGGAACTTGAACCATTGACCATTTGTGCCGGTGGTATCCCATTGCAATGTCTGCGACGAACCTGCGCGGAACACTTCCCCGCCGGCGGGCTTGATCAAGCGCACGGTAGGCGGAGGAGGCGGAGCAGGCAATGCGATTTCGAAGCCGAAGTCGTTGCGCGATGTTACCGTGGAATCTGTTGTGCTCACAATACGGATGAAGCCGGTCTTTGTTACGGTGTTGGGAACAGTCCACTGCACGTTACCACGAGTAGAACCGGTGTCGGTAACAGGCGATCCTGCGATAGCAGACCACGGGCCGGCAACACCTGTTCCAAACTCAACTCGCATAGACATACCGGCTGTGTTTGTTGTGTCCCAGGTGATCTTTACCTTTTGACCAACGATGTACTTCTCGCCACCTGCGGGAGCTGTGAGCTTAAGTGATGCCTGTGCTTTGTACTCCTTATTGATAGGATCGTACTCTGCCCAACCTGCATCCCAGCGCTGATTTAAATCCGAAGAAAATGCTCCGCGGAACGACACCTTCTCGAAGAAAGAATCATCGATGCCTACAGAACCGCGACGCTCAAATGTAGCACTGGCCACATAGGGTGCATTGATAGTAGGAACAGCACTGAACATGTTGGTGTTTTCCGCATAGGGATTAGCCAGCTCAGCGTAAAATTCAATGTTGCCGGCACGGTTAATTACCTCGTTCGCATTCGCTGTGCTCAGCAGCCAGGCCGCTGTAAAGCCCGTGGTACCTGCAGGCACGGTACCTCTCCAGCCCGGACTTCCGGCTTTGATGCCGATAAATGTATTGTTACGTATCTGCAACGAATCGCGAGATGCGGCATCGGCAGTGAAACCTGCGTTCGGATTTCCAAACTCCAGTGAATTCGGCCAGCCGATCACCAGCGAGTTGAACAAAGACAAACGCGAATTACGACGGATCATTGATGAAGAGCCATACAAACGATTGTACTGCTGGGCACTCGAACCACTGATCATACTGGTGTCTTGCAGCGGTCCGATAAATGTACAGTTCGAAAAGATTGGACTGGTCACCGGCATGTTCCTGGAGCCGCTCGCATCATTGTCGCTTTCGAAAGCCTGAGATGTTGATTGATCCGCAACCTGACGGAATCGCTTTGCCAAAGCAAATTGAATTCTTCCGCGGAAGCCGTTGTCGGTATCAAAGTCGTCGTCGATACCATTGTACGAAATGATGCGCTTTGCATCTACTGTACCGCCGAACCACTCATACGAGTCATCACCACTGTATGACACTTGTACGTTCTCTATTACGGTACCACGGCCTACGGCACCGAGTGTGAGTCCATTGATTTCCTGATTGGGGAACAATGCAATGCCACCAAACTCTATACGCACGTAGCGAAGAATTCCGGAATTGTCGTTGTCATCGGGTGTGGCACCGCCGCCAAAGCGAGCATTCACGGGGTCTGAAGGGAAGCCCTCCATTACTGCCTCACCGCCCGGGTGATTGGTAGCTGCGCGTCCGCAAATCAAAATTCCGCCCCAGTCGCCGCGGTCACGTTGACCGGCAGGCGCACGGCTGGTAAACACAATAGGTTTTTCTTTGGTACCATCGGCGATAATCTTGCCACCTCTGTTTACAATGATGGCGGAATTAACGCCGGGTGCATCGCCCACCACAACTGTGCCGGGAAGAATGCGCAACACACCACCATTTTGTATCCACACAAATCCGGAAAGTCCGTAGATCTTCGTGGGCTGTAATGTTACTGTACCCGTAATGTTGCCGGTCAGAACAGAATCAACTTTAACGGGCACGGCCTGTGTTACGGTAAAAGGTACCTGATTGCGGCTGGTGACGTTAAGATTCAGCGAACCATCGCGATTCAGCAATACCATACGCACATAACCGGTGGTCGTATTAACAGCCGGTGCTCTGAAGCCAAAAAGATATTGACCCCGACCACCAACATTTCCCGATGGTATAGACGTAGAGTCCAAAACATTAGAGATACCGCTCGGCAGGGGCAGATTGTCCCACGGACCATTCGGCGTCGTGGCAAACTGAAACACAAAGCGCGACCCGTTGGTACCTGTGGTATCCCAACGGAAATCATTCGACGTTCCTGCACGGAACACTTCCCCGCCGGCAGGACGAAGCAAGGTAATCGAAGTAGGTTGAGCTATGCCTGCGAACGAGCACAAACAGAGCAAGAACAAAAACACCAATCGTGAGCTTTTCATTTTCTCCCTCATGAAAAAAGTTGATTGTGGTAAAAGAGTAGCCATTATTGACATATTGAAAGTGAATTAGTTCAGTGTGTAGCCAAAGCTTAAGCTGATGGCTCTACCGCGTTGAACAGAAGCAACCGTTACACCTCCCTGCACCCAGTCTGTAGGCGGATTCAACAAATCGCGCACACTAAGCTTCAGCGTGAATGCATCGCCAATCGGGCGAGAGATGTTTACATCAATCTGATCTCTGGGCATCTCGTACACATGCGGATCGTCGAATGCAAAAGCACCTACCTGTGCTACTTGCACTATTCTCTTGCCGGCGCGGTTGTACGAGAGATTCACCGAAGTGCGTGACTCCGGCTCTACGTAAAACAGTCCGAAGTTGATGGAGTACGGAGACTGTCCCCAGAGTGGGCGGATGTCGTTCTTCAGACCCTGAAGAACATTGATCTCGGAGCGAATTATGGCGATGTTCGAGGTGAAAAGGAAGTTTGAAAGAGCATCGGAAATCACGGACAATGATTTGCGCAATTCCACCTCGAAACCATAATTCACGGCGTCGTCTTTAGCATTCTCGAAAGAGCGCTGAATCTCGCTCGCAGCAGGGATGATTGTCTCTTCTATTGCATTCTTGAAGCGCTTGTAGAATACACCTGCCGAAATCACCTCGCCGGCCTTGGGGAACACTTCCCAGCGCAGATCGTAGTTCTGAATAAGCGCACGAGTAAGGCGAGGATTACCTTGAATGAGAGCAAGGTTTTGGAAGTCGTAGAAGGCAAAGGGAGCGAATTCGCGTATCGAGGGGCGGGTAAGTGTCTGAGATGCGCTGAATCGCACGTTCATGTCGTCGTAGGCCTTCCACACCACATTCAACGCGGGAAGAAGGTCGGTGGTGTGAAGGTTCGTGCGAATCATACTGTCCGGAATGGATGTTCCGGTTTTGAAGCTGTAGGTAGACTGAAGATTGGTTTGATTGTCTTCAACACGAGCACCGGCAATGGCTCTCAGGTTCATGCCGAAAACTTCAAAGGGCATATCCACCATTGCATATCCCGCATACAGCGACTCATCAGCCGTGTAGGAATCCGAACTCTTGGAGTCTTCGGACATAGCAAGTCCATCGGGGCCAAAATTTCCTGCAGAGAAGATTTGATCAGGGGTTTGAGCCAAGATGCTGTCTGCAACTACTTCACCACGGGTAAAAATCTTCGATTGAATGTACGTAAAGGAACGTGTATTAAACGTACGATCGCGGCGCTCTGTCATGGCACCAACTTTGATCTTTGCAGAGCCCACGGGAAGGGCCAGATTCAACGCACCATTAAGCACGCGATCCGATAGATCAGACATAAATCTTCCTGCCATGGTGCCGTCTCCCTGCTGCGATCCGGGATACGGAATATCGGCAACGAATTGATCCTGAGTATTCAACTCGCGCGAGTAGCGTAAGCGGCGGAAGTCGGGCTGATTACGCGAAGACGAAGACATTCCAAGCTTCCAATCCACAAACAGATTTCCTGCGTCCTCGAGCGTGTGCTCACCAAGCAACTGGCTGGACAGCAGCGACTTCTCGGTATAATCAAAACTGTTGAGTCGTAGGTCGCGAGTTTGCGCAAAGTTTGATCCGTTCAGTGCAATCACATCGTCGTCGGCAGCGTGATTGTATGTATTGCGCAGGCTGATCATGGAGGTAGGACCAAGCTTCACCGCACAGTTGAAGAGAGCATTGAGGTTCACGGAGCGTGACCATTGCGTTCCTGCGAATTCAAAGATCTGCTCACGCGTGCTGGCAATACCGGATTTCTTGAGCTCAGAGAGTGCTACACTATTGCCATAGTTCGCCGAGGCAATCACACCAACCTCTGTGCCACCGGGTGTGTACACATTACTGAACGAGAGACCGAAGTTTCCGTTCGGCATCGCGGTTCTCTGCTCGCTTCTCCATACGTTATTGTTGAACGATGATCCCAGCGTGCGGAATTGCTCGGCAGCTGCAGTGTTCTCGGGTGTTTGATCGCCGGCATAATACGCGCGTGTCTTTGCAATAAGCGCGTTCATGTCGAAGCGTGTGGCAGGAACGGTAGAGGGCATGGCGCGTGTGCCGTCGTCGAATCCAAGGTAATCGCGGGCACCGCCCGTGTAGGTGGTAAACGCATTTGATTGCCCGGTAAGATTATCCGTTCCGCCCATACCGCCGCTCATGCGAACTGCATAGCCATCGGGGAAATCCACCGTTTGCAATTGCACCAAACCACCTGCAAAGTTTCCGGGAAGGTCGGGGGTAAAGGATTTTACCACGCTTGCATTCTGCAAAAACTCCGCGGGGAACATGTCGAAAGCGAACGCTTTCTTGTCGTTCTCCGTGGAAGCAAGCGATGCGCCGTTAAGTGTGGTATTGTTGTAACGCTCGTTGATACCGCGCACGTACACAAACTTGTCGCCCACCAACGTAACGCCCGAAACCCGCTTCAGTACTTGGCCTGCGTCGTTGTCGGTTTGGCGCTTAATCTCCTGTTCACTTACACCGTCGCTTACTTGCGCGGCATTTTTTCTTTGAGTGAGAATTGCTGCTTCGGTTTCCCTAGCGGCTTTAGCTTCCACCACCACATCGGCGGTGGTTTTGCGCTCCGGCTTCAGAACCGCATCGGCATTGGATGTTTTGCCTGCCAGCACCTGAACACGCTCGATAAGCTTTTCTTGAAAACCAAGAAATCTAAAGCGAACATCATATTCGCCTACCGGAACGTTGCGCAAAGCATAGCTGCCCTTGGAGTCGGCATAGGTTCCCTTTACTTTTCCATTGACAGTAATGACCACAGTGGCCCTTACTAACGGATCACCGGTTTCACCATCTGTTACTTTTCCGGAAATGGTACCGGTTGCGTCTTGGGAAAAAACTGCAGAGGTGCACACGATGGTGCACATAATCATAACAAGGAAGCGAGAATACATAAGGATAGAGGCGGATAGAATTACACACACAACTACGGTGCGAACTTATCCGTGGCCTGTATCGTCAGTGTTTCGGCAATGTTACGCTTGTGTTACGTCGTGTTACCAGAACGTAACACGAGATTTATCCCTCTTTACGGGGCGTTTTGAGGCAGGAGATTAGGAGGCGGTAATCCTATGTTGAGAATAATATTCTCTGTATGCCTGTTTTACCAGCCCGTCGCTGAGGCCAAGCTTAGGAACATACATGTGTTCGGCACCCATATGCGATAGTATCGAGAGGAAAATCTCGCCGGCGGGTACAATCACATCAGCACGATCGGGATGAAGTCCGTACCGTTCCATGCGCTCGTCGATGCTACATTCACTGAGATCGCGAACAAGTTTCTTGAGTTGAGAAACACGAAGAGCTTTGCCCGGCTCGTTGTGAATGAGTTTATACAGACGATTGATATTCCCGCCGGAACCCACCGGTGTTAGATTATCTCCACGCTGTATGTGATCGTCCAGCCACAACTGCAACGATTTCCATTCACTCTTCTTGACTTTGTCTTTGAGTAAACGAATGGTGCCTATCTGAAACGAATGTTCCGCCACCGACACACCACCGGTAAACACAACCGTTTCCGTGCTACCTCCGCCCACATCGATAAACAGGCAATTCTTGTTGAGCTTCTTGGCAAAAGCGCTCTGACTAAGATTAATCACACCGGCCTCTTCATCGCCGCTGAGTACCTGCACGGGAATTCCGGTACGCCGCATTACATGCAGAAGAACATCGTCGGCATTCTCTGCCTCTCGCATGGCCGACGTTGCAGCAGCTTTGTAATGAACTACCTCGTGAAGGCGCATTACACTGCTGAAGGCAGACATCGCATCGCACAAACGCTCGATGGTAGACGGCCGAATGCGCTGCTCGCTAAACGTATCTTCGCCAAGGCGCACGGGCAACCGAAGCAGGGTGATCTTGGAGAATCGCGTCTCGGAAGGCGTGACGAACACTTGCTCCACGAGCAATCGTACGGAATTCGAACCTATATCTATGGCAGCAAAACGACGAACGTCCATGAATGCTGAGGGAATGGAACCGATGGCTAAGAATACACACGCCGGCAAGCTTTATCTATGCGCCGTCAATCAGCTGCGGCTGCGCTTTGCTCCTTTAGAGCTAGCTGTGCTGCCTGCACTGCGCGAAAGTAGCGCCAGGCTGTCAATCATCAAAAACTGCGATCGTACTTTAGCTACTGCAGTACTGCGCGGCTTCGGTCTGTTCCACCGGCGCGCCTTAACGTTATCACGAAGCTGCAGATCGAGAATATCCTGCAGCTCCTTTTGAAGATCCGGGTCGTACACGGGGCAACTCACCTCGATGCGTTGGTCCAGATTACGCGTCATCATGTCTGCCGACGAGATAAAATACAGCGGCTCGCCGCCGTGCTCAAAGCGGAAGATTCTTGAGTGCTCCAGGTAACGATCGATAATGCTGGTCACGCGAATATTCTCGCTCATGCCCGGCACACCCGGCAGCAAGGTGCACATGCCACGCACGATAAGATCTATGGGAACTCCGGCGTTCGAAGCCCTATACAGCGCTTCAATCATCTGCTCGTCCACCAGACTATTGAGTTTCAGAATAATTCCACTGCGCTTCCCTGCTTCGGCTTGCTCAATTTCAAAATCAATATACTTGAGTAATCGTGCTCGCGTGCGTGTTGGCGAAACAATCAAATGCTTGGTGTTTTTCAGCAGGTAGTTTTTTTCGAAGAAAGCAAAGAGCATCTGCACTTCGGAGGTGATTCGTTTGTCGGCGGTGAACAGCGCATCATCGCAGTAGGCGCGTGCAGTTACTTCGTTGAAGTTTCCGGTGCTGATGTGCGTATAGAGCTGACGTTTTTTTCCTTCGGTACGCTCGATAAGCACAAGTTTGGAATGTACCTTTAACGAGGGCACTCCGTAAATCACATTTATTCCTGCATCGGCAAGTTCGCGAGCCCATTGAATGTTTGCTTCTTCGTCGAAGCGTGCTTGCAATTCCACAACCACCGTTACCGATTTACCGTTGCGCGCGGCATTTACCAACGCATTCACCACATGCGAAGCCCGAGCAGCGCGGTACAGCGTCATGTTAATTCTTTTCACATCGGGGTCTATAGCTGCCTCGCGAAGCAGATCGAGCAAATGCACGAACGACTGATACGGGTAATGCACCATGATATCGCGCTCTTTGATGGCATCGAAAGTGCTTCTGTGACGCAAAAAATCTTTGTGCGGCAGAGGTTTCAGCGGCTTGTACAGCAGATGCGATAATCCCAGTGAAGGAAAACTGATAAAGTCCTTGAAGTTGTGGTAGCGTCCCGCCGGTATCAAGCTTTCGGCACCTTGAAGTTTCATACGAGAGCGGAAAGCATCGAGCAAATCGGGGGCGATGTCGGCGTCGTACACAAAGCGTACCGGCGCACCTTTTTGCCTGTTCTTCACGCTGCGCGCAATCTTGTCGAGCAAACTCGCAGAGATGTCGGAATCTAAATCAAGCTCTTGGTCGCGCGTGAGCTTTACGGTATATGCTTCACAAGTATCGAACTCAATATTGGAAAACAACTCGGGAAGATTATGCCGAATAATGTCTTCCAAAAGGATGATCGAATGCGTCTTCCCCTCCGACGGTAGTTTCACAAAACGACCTGTGAGAGCCGAAGGCACCTCTACCACCGAGAACTGTGGCTGCTTCTGATACTTTTTGCCGGTAAGCTTGATTGCCAGATAGATGGCTGAGTCCCGTAGGTAGGGAAAACTCTGAACTTGATTCAGCATGATGGGTACCAGCGCCGGGCGAACGGTCTCGGAGAAATACTCCTTGATGAATGCGCTCTGCTGCGGAGTTACCATGGTTTCGTCGATGATAAACACTCCGTGTTTGCGCAGCTCCTTACGGATGGACTCGTAGGTAGATTCGAAGGTCTTGTTCAAGCCAATAACTATTTCCTGAATCTGCGCAAGTAAGTCGGCCGGCTTTGCATGCAAGCTCGTTTTTGCCTTAGAGCCCAGCTTCATCAAACGGCGCACGGTGGCTATACGCACCCGGTAAAACTCATCCAGATTATTCGAGAAGATTCCAAGAAAGCGTAAGCGTTCGAGCAGCGGTGTGGTTTTGTCTTGCGCTTCTTCAAGAACACGAGCATTGAATGCCAGCCAGGAAATCTCCCGGTTTATGTATCTCTTCACGGGTGAGCGGTGATATGATGAGCGATGACACGGTGAAGCGCAAATTTGCCACCTTCCTACCGCCTACCGGTGTTACGAATTGGTAACGAATGCTACGGTAATAGCACACTCCGACTCCTATGTGAGAGCTTGCACCAATAGACGCTACTTAGGCCTCTCGCCGGAGGGCTGCCCGGACGATGGCGCCGGTGCTGCCTTTGGAGAAAGGGGAAACGAGGGGCGCGGTGCTACTTCGCGAATGCGAGGTGGAACACGTGGGGGCGCCGGTGGTGCAACAGGCGCGCGATCTCTACTCGGTGCGCGATCCGGCGCCGGCATACGATCGGGCGTACTTGAGCGACGCGGTATGACGGGTACGTCCGGACGCGGCGGCGTGGGGGCGGTTCGTGGAACAACACCCGGAACCCAGCGCTCTCGTGAAGGACGCACTCTGGGCGGCGCTAGAGGACGCAACGGCACAACGGGTCTGTT
The DNA here is from genome assembly GCA_046297095.1 of Kapaibacterium sp. (SeqCode). Lineage (GTDB taxonomy): Bacteria > Bacteroidota > Ignavibacteria > Kapaibacteriales > NICIL-2 > JBBATK01. The sequence continues at coordinate 15,259 of JBKCNS010000031.1, forward strand.
TATCCCCGGCACCGGCCTGCCGCCAATGGGTCGGTCGCTGGGCCTGCGCCGTACTACCGGTCCGGGAGTAAAGGAGCGCAAGCAGTCTATGCGGCGCATTCTATTGCTTCGGAAATCATAGGGAAATCGCGGCGTGTAAAACCGGTACCAATGACGCGCTTCCCAGCGGCACCACGGGTTGTATCGCCGCGGTCCGAACAACCAAAAGTCTAAGTAGGAACTCGTAAGATGAGGGAATAATGAGACACGGCGATGATTGCCAAAATGCCAACGCAAGAAATACCACGATGGTGTTCCCCACCATATCCATCGGCCGCGCACCACGGTATAACCGGTGTGATACCACAAAGGGTAAGGATACCACTGCGGACTGGAGTACCACCACGGATATCCGGTCCAGTAGGCATACGAGGCTATGCGCCATCGTTCCGGCGGAGGCCCGGCCCATTCGGATGTTGCGTCGAAACTTTCCTCCTGCGCAAATGCTTCAGCACTTTGTTGCAATTCAGTCTTTGCTTCGGCATCGTTTTCTACCTTGGCTTGCCAGTCGCGAACATCGTTGGCTTTCTTGGAAACAAGCTCAAGATTACGCTCACGAAGTGCGTCGCGCACTGCCTGAGCATCACGCTTGTAAACATCTCCGAACAGTATGGTGGTGCGCATGTTGTCGTTCATTAAAGCAAGCACCTCGGGCGAGCTTCGCAGCACACTCATGGATCGTTGCACCGAGTCCGGATAACTGCGCATGATCTCGGAATACTTGCGCTCGAAGTCTGTTCGAATTGTATTCATCTTTATGAACAGCTCGGGGTTTTGCTTTGCCAATCGGCGTGCAGACTGCTGTGTATCATCGGGCAGACCGGCTACGATGGCATTGATATCCGCTTCACTGAGTGACGACTTGGCAAGGCGTTCCACCAAGGCATCGTATCTACTCACGTTCCACATGTCAGTTTGGGTTTCTCGGGGGTACGTGCGGGCCAGGTCCGTGAATTGCGTTTGCGATTGCTCCTGCAGTGCTGATACTCTGGCCACTGTTTCACCGGCCGAAGACGTAATCAGCCATGCTGTTTGAACATCACTGTCGGCCATGGCCAATACATCTACAAAGTCGCTGTCGTCCTGCATTACCGAGCGTAGCAATTCTCGATTATCCTGCGCGTGAACATGTGGCGCAGTATTGATCGTCAGGGTCATTGTTACCAACAGAACCAGAATCGGAGACACGCTTGTAACCGGACTCAAGTTTCGCGCCGTCATCAATAACCATTTCATAGACATACTCCCATTAATCATGCAATTCGATGTAACAGCTCAAGGCCATTCGCTGTAATAGACTCGCCCGGCGATGCAATCGTTTACTCCTACATCGCACCGTTAACAACTTTATCTACTTGGCAATCCAGCCGCCATCCACAGCAAGGGCATGACCTGTTACAAACGAGCTGGCATCGGAGCACAGCCATATAACTGCCTCCGCTACTTCTTCGGGCTCACCCAAACGTCCCACCGGCTCTTGATCTTCGAATGCTTTCTCTGCTGCTTTGTTTTTTCCGGTAAAGCGATCAATCATCGGAGTGCGAATCACTCCGGGGCACACGGCATTTATGCGAATGCCGCTTTTGGCGTACTCTATCGCCGCACCTTTGGTTAATCCCACAATTCCATGCTTCGATGCGCAGTACGCCGGCAAGCCCGAAAAGCCCACCAGTCCTGCCACCGAGGCGCAGTTCACAATTGCACCTTTGCCATGCTCAAGCATGGCGGGAATCTGATTCTTCATGCACAGCCACACGCCCTTTAGATTGATTTCAATAGTGTTATCCCAATTCTCCTCGGTGCATTCATGCGTGTTTGCCGGATGCCCTTCTATGCCTGCATTGTTGAATGCATAATCCAAGCGTCCAAAAGCAGACACCGCAGCTTTAACGGCAGCCTCCACTTCAGCGGCGTTACGAACATTGCAATGAACGTGAATGGCACGGCCGCCATCGGCGTTAATTGTATCGGCCGTAGAGTGATCCTCACTCCAATCCACCACACACACCTGCGCGCCATTTTTGGCAAAAGCCAATGCGGTTGCGCGGCCAATGCCAAAAGAACCGCCTGTTACAAAAGCTACTTTTCCGTCGAATATCTTTTTCATGTCTGTCTCCGTGTGATATGAGTTGTGTTGTGAGGTGAGTTGTGATTCATTTGGCTACGTTATCACGAGTAGTGATTTGATGCGTGTCAAGAATCCGGATCATCGAGTTCCTTCTCCGCCAACACGATATTCTTGATACCCGTCAGCAAGGCATCGGGCGTAAAGGAAATACTGTCTAAACCCTGGCGCACCAGGAAAAGCGTCACTTCCGGGAAATCGCTGGGCGCCTGACCGCACAAACCAATTTTTCGGTTTGCCTTTCGGGCCTCGCTGATCATACGCTGAAGCATAATCGTTACTGCCGGATTACGCTCGTCGAATAACTCTTGCACCAGCGACGAATCGCGATCCACTCCCAAGGTCAATTGCGTCAGGTCGTTCGATCCAATGGAGAAACCGTCGAAGATCTCGGCGAACTCGGCGGCCAACAGCACATTGGCGGGAATCTCTGCCATCACATATACTTCCAAGCCGTTCACACCGCGCTCAAGGCCCTGCTCCTTCATCACCTCCAGCACACGCCGGCCCTCTTGAACGGTGCGGCAAAACGGTATCATCACTTTCACATTCACAAGACCCATGTCCTCCCGCACACGGCGCACAGCTGCGCATTCCAGAGCAAAGGCCTCGCGATATATCGGGTGATAGTATCGCGATGCACCGCGGAAGCCAAGCATAGGATTTTCCTCGGTGGGCTCGAAAGCACTACCGGCTATAAGTTGGGCGTACTCGTTTGTTTTAAAATCGCTCATGCGCACAATCACATCCTTGGGATAGAAGGACGCCGCCACCATTGCAATGGCTTCGCTGAGTTTTTCAACAAAGAACTCCTGCTTATTCTCGTAGCCCAATGTACGGTCTGCAATCAGCTCTTTTTCCGGCCCCTCAGGCAGTTGATCGAAGTGTATCAACGCCATGGGGTGAACGCGAATGGTATTGGCAATCACAAACTCCATGCGCATCAAGCCCACGCCGCCATTGGGCAGACGCGAAAGTTCGGGGGCTTTGTCGGGATCGGCCAGAATAAGCATGGCTGCTGTTTGCGTGATGGGCGTATGCGGTGCGGACTCCGTGGTGACCTGCCAGCGCAGTGCTCCCTCGAACACGCAGCCGTCTTGCCCTTGCATACAGCTCAAGGTGATGATCTGTCCGTCTTTCAAAACCTCGGTGGCATTGAGCGTGCCCACCACAGCCGGTATGCCAAGCTCACGCGCAATGATGGAGGCATGACTGGTACGGCCGCCAAGATCCGTGACAATACCAACAGCTTTTTTGAGAAGTGCGTTCCAATCGGGGTTGGTGATATGGGCCACAATGATATCACCTGCCTGCACTCGCGGTGCATCGGCCAGTGAGGTGATGATTCGCGCCGGACCGCTGACTATTTGCCGCCCCACAGCGCTGCCACTGCACAGCAGCTTGGAGCGCTCTTGAAGAGTATATGTTTTGCCGGCAGCTGAAATGTTCTCTCCTGTGTGAGAGGTCATTGGCCGTGCTTGGATAATAAACATTTGCCGGGTGATGCCGTCGCAAGCCCATTCAATGTCCATTCTGCGGCCGTAGTGCTTCTCTATCAGCATGCACCATTGGGCAAGCTGTTCAGCCTGTTGCTGCGTGAGCGTCCATGCTCTGGTTTTTTCGTGGGGAGTGGCAACGGTAACTACAGGTTTGCTTTCGCCCACGGTGTTTTGCAGTATCATCATCTCTGCCTTGTCTCCGCAGCGGCGATACACCAGGGAGCGTTTGGCGCTGCCAATGTTTGGCTTGTAGCAGTAGTATTCATCGGGGTTCACGGCACCCTGAACGATGGTCTCGCACAAACCCCACGTGCCGGTTACGTACAGAAACTGATCGCAGCCGGTATCGGGATCTACAGAGAAGGCAACGCCGGAGCTACCCACATCGGCGCGAACCAGATACTGCACTCCCACCGACAACGCCACACTTGCATGATCAAAACCATGATCAATACGATACTTGATAGCGCGATCGTTATAGAGCGATGCATAGCAACGATGTATGGCCTTGAGCACTTCCTGTGTGGAGCGAATGTTCAGGAAGGAGTCGTGCTGTCCGGCAAAACTGGCGTCGGGCAAATCTTCTGCCGTGGCACTGCTTCGAACTGCCAGCGAAACATTTTCCATGGAGGCCTCTCGCATGGCTTGGGTACATGCCTGCACAAGTTCATCCGGTAGCGGCGCTGCAAGCACTAGGGAGCGAATGCGAGAACCAACTTCCCCCAGATTAGAGAGTGTGGTTGCGTTCAACGCTTCCAACAATGCGCCAATAGGCTCTACCAGATTATTCAACGTCAGGAACCTTCTAAAGGCATGCGCTGTAGTGCAGAATCCTAATGGCACGCGTACACCGAGTGGTGAGAGATGATGTATCATCTGGCCCAGCGACGCGTTTTTGCCTCCAACCTGTGGGATGTGTTCCATAGACACATCCGCGAGGTTGAGGATTAGATCATCTGTGTGCATAGCGCATGCCTTTGGTAAGGAAGTGGTGGTGACGATGAGATTATTGAACAGGGATTTGTGTAACCGGTGCATCTGCCTCGGCGGCCTTCTTTGGAACAACGATAGTCATGATGCCGTCGCGATAGCTGGCTTGCGCCTTTGCGCCTTCGGCGCTCTTAGGAAGTGTGAATGAACGCGTGAACGACGAGTACGAAAACTCTCTTCGACGGTACGATTCCTTCTCTTCGTTCTTCTCCTCCTGCTTCTCTGCCTGCACCGTCAGAGTACTTTCGTCCAACCGGATCTTGAGATCTTCCTTACGATATCCCGGTGCTGCAACTTCAATGGTGAATTGCGTATCGGTCTCCTTCACATTCGCCGATGGTATTGTCTCGTGCGCGGCAAAGGGCAGAAAACGCGTGGTGAAGAAATTGTCGGCATTGAAAAAATCTGATACTGCCGACGGAATCAGATCAACGGTTTTTGAAGATGAGAGTGTCATTGAGGTGAACCCTATGTGAAACAAACATTGGTAGTACGCGAACAAGTCGCTCTTCTTCGGAAGTAGTATGCCGCATGCGTTCGAGCGAGCGGCGTATGCAGGTGGCACGCAGTAACGCCTGCAGCATTACTCTTTTACTGCTGATGATAGTGCTTTCGAACTCTCTCGAGAATTTGTGGTCCGGTGATATAGTCGGAACTTTCCACAGAAATGTGTTTTTGTGCGAACTCTTTTTGCTCGTGCAAGTAATTGGCAAACTCTTGCGGCGCAGTAGTAGGGCCGAACACATAGATCTCATCGTAGGAATAAATGTTTGATGCCAAGCGATGGTAAAACTCGTGCAGATGAGCTGCCTTCTGCGCATTCTTTGCTCCCTCTGTGTTCATAGAACGATGCACGCCAAGTATCGATCCATCCGAACCCTCGCCGGCAAAACGCTCACGACTCTCATGCTCGTTTTCGATGACTGTAACGGGCATTGTCTGCTCATGTACATCCATTACTTGAGCTTCGGTGTGGTCCATCCATATTCCGCATTTGGTTGGCGGTGTGGTTACGGGGTACATAATATCTCCTATGGTAAAGGTGAACTGATCGGTGAACTTTTGGTTGTGTGGTTTACCCAAACTTCTCGTGTTCCTAACTGCGCATTGAGCGGAGCTTTTCCAGATTAAGAATCTGAATTGTGCTACCGTGTATTTCTATAAGCTTTTCTTCTTTGAAATCATGCAGAGTACGAATAGTCGTTTCAGTAGCCGTGCCCGCAAGGTTTGCAAGATTCTCTCGGGAGATTGCCATGCGGAATGATTCCGCGGAATCGTGATAGTGTTGCTCTAAAGCAACAAGCGCGTCGGCTACACGTTTGCGAACAGAGTTATACGCCAAGCGCACCAAGCTCTCATCCTTGCTGTTCAGTTCGTCTGCGAGCACCTGAAGAAATCTCTGCGACATCACGGCGCTATGAAGAACTACCGTCAGAAACTCGCTCCGAGGAACCTCGATTATCTCGCTTTCGTCCAGAGCTCTGGCCACATCCGTGTGCGGCGTATTACTCAACGCAGCACTGTAGCCAACAAACTGCCCATCTGCATATAGTCCGGTGATAAAGTCTTTGCCGAGTTCGTGGGTACGGTATGTTTTTACCTTACCATGAACCACGTAATAGATGGCATGAGCAGCGCTGTTGTCGGTGTAGATCACGTCGTTCTTTTTGTACGTACGCGTTCTACCAATGCGGCGAAGGGTTGTAGCATCAATTTCGTGCACATCTTCTCTCTGTGCGGCAGAAACGATATCCCGTGCCCTTCGAACTCGAGCGGTCACTGCTTCCAGAAGTTCAGCATCGCTACAAGGGAAGGTCAACACATCGTCGGCACCGCTATTCATTGCGTAGCGCCGCGCGTTATCGTCTAAAGTCGAAGCAAAGAACATCACCGATGTGGATATCCACTGTGTGTTGGTTCGTACTGCTTGGAGCACGGCAAAGGCATCCACGGGCAAGGTGTGTGCAAGGTGCGCCGAGCTTGAGGATGCGGTGGAATTCGTCGGACTCGTGGAATTCGTCGAATTCAATGAGCAAAGAATCACCTCGGGTTTTTCGTTTAACGCCACATGCAGTGCAGCAGCGGTGGAGTTTGCACAGACAACCGTATACAAAGCGGACTGTAGAACTTCGGCAATGCGTTCGCGTATGCCGGAATTTGATTCTATAACAAGTACAGTGCACATAGACGGCGTTAGAGTACATGGATAACACGACCAACACGAACTCCGGGCGCTTCGCTGTGAGCGGCATTCATCACGCCTCTCATCCTGACGCCCGCACAAATATACAATCAATAAAGGACAATCAGGTCTTTTATTGTAAAAATAATTCTCCGATAATGAGAAAGGCAAAAGAACAGAGCTGCGAAGTCATGCGCTTGTGCACGAAACCCAAGACACGGACATTGCTTGACGTACCGGCGGTGATTGAGTACTCCACGCAGAATTCCCCCACGCAGATTTCTCCCGCGCAGCCCAGTCCACTCTTCACTTTTTAGGCCCCAATGCTGCGGATGCACCCTAAATTGCGGCCCCACGTTTAAGGGAATTCATGGAACAGTATCACGCGTTACTACGGCATATTCTTCAGAATGGCGTCAGAAAAAATGATCGAACCGGCACCGGTACAGTATCGGTGTTTGGTTATCAGATGCGCTTTGATCTGGCCAAGGGGTTCCCGCTGGTAACCACCAAGAAACTCCATGTGAAGTCCATCATTTACGAATTGTTGTGGTTTCTTCGGGGCGATACTAATGTTCGCTACCTTCAAGAAAACGGTGTGCGCATTTGGGATGAGTGGGCCGACGCCAACGGAGATTTGGGCCCCGTGTATGGCAAGCAATGGCGGTCGTGGACAGCAACTACTCCTGCATCGGACGCTTCAACTCATCCGGTACCTAGTAGCGCCACCATCGATCAAATTGCCGGAGTGATAGCAGAAATCAAACGCAATCCCGATTCACGCAGGTTGGTAGTGAGCGCATGGAATGTGGCTGATCTTCCGGCCATGCACCTGGCTCCCTGCCACGCACTGTTCCAGTTTTATGTGGCCGATGGCAAGCTGTCGTGCCAGTTGTATCAACGCAGTGCCGATGTGTTCCTTGGCGTTCCGTTCAACATCGCCTCGTATGCTTTGCTCACTATGATGATTGCCAAAGTATGCAACCTTGAATACGGAGATTTTGTTCACACCTTCGGCGACGCGCATCTCTATATCAATCATCTGGAGCAGGCGGAGCTACAGCTTTCTCGAGAACCTTATCCCCTGCCTACTTTGCGCATTGTTCGGGATGTGCAGTCTATTGATGATTTTCGTTTTGAAGATTTTGAACTTGTGAATTATCAGGCGCACCCTCATATCAAAGGCGAGGTAGCGGTATAATTTACCGTTTGCTTCCGGCCGCATCCTTGCTCTGCCTTGTTTCATTTACTCACGCACAAACACATGACAACCCTGAGCCACGAACGTGCTTCCCAAATCATTCATGATATAAAGGGACTTCGTATCGCCGTTGTGGGCGATGTGATGCTCGATCGATATTTCATCGGTTCGGTTACGCGTATCTCTCCGGAAGCTCCGGTTCCCGTGATCGATATTGAAAGCGAGACCTTTCATTTGGGTGGTGCGGCAAACGTAGCGCACAACTTGTTCTCGTTGGGTGTGCAGCCCTTGCTCTGCGGCGTGATCGGTGATGATAATTCAGGGCGCATGTTTCTGGACATAGCCCACGAAAGCGGCATGAACACAAGCGCACTGATCTCCGTACCCGATCGAGCTACCACCGTCAAAACTCGAATCATTGGGAACAATCAGCATGTGGCGCGTTTGGATCGCGAGCAGCGCACTCCCATCAGTGATGAACAGGCCTCTCACATCGTGGATGAGCTTGCAAAGCAAGAGCAACTGGATGGAATCATTTTCGAGGACTACAACAAAGGAGTGATCACTCCTACCCTGATTCGCTTGCTCAGCGAGCTTGCGGTACAGCGCGGCGTGCGAGTGTTTGTGGACCCGAAGTTCGACAACTTCTTTGCCTTTCGTAAAAGCACTGTGTTTAAGCCGAATCGTAAAGAGGCGCAGGAAGCACTTGGGTACGAGCTCAAGAGCGATGAGTCGGTTCGCAAAGCAGGTAGCGAGATTCTGGAACGCTTGGAAGCACAAAATGTATTGCTCACCTTGGGCGCACACGGCATGATGCTCTTCGAAGCAAACGGCGAGGTATCTCATGTACCTACCTTTGCCCGGCATGTGGCCGACGTATCCGGCGCGGGAGACACCGCCATTGCCACACTCTCTGCCTGCGTTGCTGCAGGCGCAGATATCCGGGAAGCCGCCATGCTGGCAAATCTTGCGGCGGGTATTGTGTGTGGCGAGCCGGGTGTGGTTTCTATACAGCCCCAACAGCTACTCGACGCACGCATGGATGCCTAACGCATCTTCCATTTCGATAGAAAGCAGTTCGCTTTACCGACTGCATGCTGATAGGTTTTGCTGTAGAGATCCGTTATCGCGCAATAATCATTCCGGTGTAGAGCATACCTTCGGGGCACACCATACGCAGCGAGTATTGTCCGTTCACAAGAGTGCTTGCGTTATACTCCAGCACAGCAGTTCCTGCAGAAAACAAGCGGTCTGCAATCACATCCACTTCACTTCCATGGATGTCCAGCACAGAGATCTTTACGTGGCCGGCTTGCGAAAGCGAGAATCGTATTGAGGTGCTCGATCCGCTCACGGGGTTGGGTGAGCATTGAGCCAGAGTAAATGTTCCGGCACGATTTGTCTTATCCGTGAGCGGTGAATCCGGGTCTGCATTAGCGTTAGCATTAGCGTTACCGAACTGTTCTTCCTGAGGCAGAGTAGTTCCATCCCAGAGCAAGAACCGAGCTGCGGCTCGCTTGCGCATAGCGGAAGACTCTTGGCGTTCATCAGACAAAAGCTCATGAAGAAAACGGCCGATTTTCCTTGCCGCCTCCGTCTGCGCTTCCGGCTTACCGCTCATGTACTCGCTGATCTTTGCGCGCATCGTTGCTCTCCATTCACGTACTACCGGCTTTGCTTTTTCCCCTAATGCTCGAAGCTCGTCGCGGTGCGCGCGGGCAATGGGAATAAGCTGCTCCGTAAGATCCTCCCAATCGTCTCGAAGTTCCCGCATCTCTGCCCTTAAGGGTGCTGCTGCCTGCTCATCGCGATTTCGCATAGCCAGGGCAATCTTCTTGCCGAGTTGCTCGCGCTGCAAACGCAAGGGCTGCGCCTTGATGCGGAGTTCATTGAGCTGCGCCAATTCAGTTCCCGAGAGCTTGGCATCGAACTCATTCTTCCACACACGCACCACCGGCAGAATCTCCTTCATCGCCCAGGAGCGAATTTGCTCGCGGCAAGATGCGTTCTGCTGCGGTTGCTCTGAAAGCTCCATTGGCAGTGCCTGCAATCTATAACTGCCAACTGCCAGAGCAGTCGCAATAAAAAGCAATGCTGCGCGGGCTCGAACATTCATCATACGGGATTTCAATAGTGTGGGGAGCAAGTTCATACAATCTCCTGAATGGTGTAATGAGCGTGAACTAAACACATGATTCACGCATCATGGTATGGATTCACATGATCCACGCACCATGACAAGTCACTGCGTTAGACGCCGACCAATGGCGGGTAGTTTAATGCTGACGAATAGCGTGATCGTCGATCACGGCTTGTTTAGGTGCGGCAACATCGAAGCCAAGAAACAACTTTGCTACTTGGGAGAACGTAGCCGGAATGTCTGTTACAAAAAACTCAATATCAGTATCCGGAACTGCGTGCTCTTGATGCAGTGCATTCATAGACGCAAGCACCCGCTGCGCCTCCAGAGCGGCATAGTAACCCGGGTCGATAAGAGTGGCATCGGGAATGGCATCGTGGATTATATCCTGCAGCAAGGGATAATGCGTGCAGCCAAGTACAACGGTGTCTGCTCCGGCATCGCGCAGGGGCTTCATGTACTCCAGTGCAATAGCACGCGATGCGGGATGCGCTGTCCAGCCCTCTTCGGCCAGTGGCACAAACAAGGGGCAAGCCTGATGAATCACTGAGACAGAATCTGCGCCGGCACGCTCGGAAAGCGCTCTGGCGTATGCGCCGCTACCCACAGTGGCACGAGTGCCGATGACGCCGACAACATGATTCTTGGTTGCCGCGCAGGCCGCATGGGCACTGGGTTCTATAACACCAATCACCGGAACGTTGCTACAGGCTCGCACCACTTCCAGAGCAAGCGACGAAGCACTGTTGCACGCTATGATGATAAGCTTCACATTCTGTTGCAGCAGAAACTCCGCACATTGCTTCGAGTACAACTGTACTGTCTCCTTGGATTTATTTCCGTACGGAACGCGCGCGGTGTCTCCCAGATACACATAGCTTTCGGACGGCATTACGCGCACCAGATGTTTCAGAACACTTAGCCCTCCCACACCGGAATCAAAAACTCCAATTGGTTGCGATGCGTGTATGCTGTTTACGGTATGTACGGTATCCATGATGCTCATGATGTTCCTGCTTAGGGCGTTGCGCGTACAAAAGGCGAATCGTCACGCTCAAGAGTGTAGCTCTGCGGTGGCGCAATAATTAGCGGCACATTCTCTACAAGTACATTACTGGTGTCCAGCCCAAAGTACTCCTGATTGGACACCGCCAAGCGATTCAGCAAGAAGTATGCATCCATTATCAGCTTCTCGGAGGGACGAAGCTCGTTGTCGTTAGACAGGTACCGCCGGAATATCACAAAGCGAAAATCACCCATCGCGTTCACACGCTGCAGCGACTTATATCTGCTCACAATATCGATCTCTTTTCTTTTCACCATGTCTTGCACCACGGCGCGGAACATGATATTCAAGCGGGGCTCCACGCGGAAGCCAAGATTAAAGCGAACAAACACCACGTCAATTCGTGTAGCGCTCTCTTGATCCACATCCAAGATCTGCTTGCTGTAGCTGGCTCCGTAGGGTTGGTCGGTGGTGTTTACATTCACAAACCAGTAAATATCGGCCCGCTTGGGGGAGCGGCGAATGATTGAGTCTATAGCTACCTGCTCCACCTCGCCGGGATTCGGCGACGCCGTGAGATACACCAAGTGGGTTGCAAACTTCGGTACCGACTCGTCGTGGCTGAGTTGCTCCAACACCTCCACAAAGACATCCATGGGAACAAAGTCTGTGAGCCTGTCGCGAATACGCTTTGCCCTGTAAATCACATACATGATGGTGCTAAGCAATGCGCCTATGGCAATACTGAACCAGCCGCCATCCATAATCTTCACCGAGTTTGCCGCCAGGAAGGAAAGCTCTACCGATGCGAACACCAAGAAGGCACCGGCCACGAGAATTTTCGGGGTGTTTTCCCGGATCAAGTACATGGTGATGAGTATGGTGGTCATGAGCATGGTAAGCGTGATGGCCAATCCGTACGCCGCCTCCATGTGCTTCGATTCACCGAAGTACAGCACCACGATTATACATCCCACCATCAAGGTCCAGTTCAATCGTGGTATGTAGATCTGTCCGCGAATATTTGTAGGGAAAACAACCTTTGTCTTGAACCACAGGCTAAGCTGCATTGCTTCATTGATCAATGTGTACGAGCCACTGATCAACGCCTGACTGGCAATAATGGTAGCAAGTGTGGCCAGAGCAATGGAAAATCCTAACAACGACTCAGGCACAATGGCAAAGAAGGGACGAGCATTTAGCGGCGATCCCACATGATCGAGTAACCATGCGCACTGGCCGGCATAGCTGAGCAGCAAACAGATCTTTACGTAACCCCATGATACTCTCATATTGGCTCTGCCGCAGTGACCCAAATCGGAGTACAACGCCTCGGCACCGGTAGTACACAAAAACACACCGCCTAGAATAAAGAACCCGTTGGGCAAACTGCTGATCATGTGAAAAGCATAGTACGGATTAATGGCCGCAAGGATATGCGGGTTGCGCATCATCGACATTGCCCCTATTACACCGATAAACGAGAACCACGCGAGCATCACCGGTCCAAAAAGTTTTCCCACTTTCTCCGTGCCGAACTGCTGCATGGTGAAAAGCAAAACGATGATGGCTATAACAATGGGCTCTGTGGAGAGATTCGGATAGTAAATCGTTAGACCTTCGATGGCGGAGGCAACAGAGATTGGTGGAGTGATTATACCGTCTGCAAGTAAGAAGGCGCCACCGATCACGGCCGGTACCACAAGCGAGCCCCGCATCTTACGCACCAAAGCATACAATGAGAATATCCCGCCTTCGCCGTGATTGTCTGCACGAAGGGTGATTAACACATACTTTATGGTAGTCTGAAAGGTCAATGTCCAGAACACTGCCGAAAGAGCTCCGAGTGCTAAATCTTCAGAGATCAATCGTGATCCTATTATGGCAGACAGCGTATACAAGGGCGACGTGCCGATATCCCCGAACACAATACCCATGGTAACCAGAATGCCGGCCATGGAAGCGCGGTTGAAGGAAGGATTATGTTGAGATTCCATCGATGCCTCGTTTGTTCGAGAAGTATGCTGAAGCGCTGCAAAACTACAACCTAAGCATAGCTTGCGGTGTTCGGCTTTTGGTGCCGGCCTTCTGATTTTCCGCACGCGCAGCGCCACGTTTCTTGCTAAATTGCGGCGAACATTAGGCTCTACTACTGGCTTGTACTTTTATGACTGACATCCTGCTTTTCATCTCACAACACATCGAGATGATCTACATCGTTATCCTGTCCATATTCGTGGGTATCGAGGTAATCTCTAAAGTTCCTGCCGTGCTTCACACACCGCTGATGTCCGGTGCAAACGCTATTCACGGCGTTGTGATCATCGGAGCATTGATAGTAATGGGTCACACGGACCCGTCGAACACTGCAGGCATGATCCTTGGTTTCGTAGCCGTAGTGCTTGGTACGCTGAACGTGGTAGGCGGTTTTGTTGTTACCGACCGCATGCTGGAAATGTTCAAGAAGAAAGCAAAGTAACAGCACAATGAAAACACTGCTGTGGATTGCGCTCGGCGGCTCGGCCGGCAGTGTGGCCAGGGCACTTAGTTCGTCTCTCTTTGCACCTGCTGCTACCGGGTTGTTTCCTTTTGCAACACTCTTTGTCAATATCGTGGGCTCGTGTATCATCGGCCTGATATATGGCAGGATTGCAGGAAGCTCTCTCCCCTCCACCGCCTTTGCCTTTCTCACCACCGGATTCTGCGGTGGCTTCACAACTTTTTCGGCCTTTAGCATAGAAACGGTCACATTGATTCGCGACGGTCACGTTGCCGCGGCTGTTCTCTATGCCGTACTGAGCGTGGTACTGGGAGTATGCGCTACAATGCTTGGGTTGTGGATGGCACGTTGGTGGAATTGATCTGTGTGCAGGAGCATTCCTGCCCGTAAAGAGTTCCCGGCAAGCGCTGTTAGATCTTCAAGGCTTTGGCTTCATTCCACCATTCATCCATCTCGGCCAACGTCATGTCTTTGAGGTTCTTTCCCTCTTCGCGGGCACGCTTTTCGATGTACTGAAAACGGCGTGTGAATTTGTTGGTGGTGGTCTGCATTGCTTCCTCTGCTACGTAACCCTCGAATCGACCTGCGTTCACTAAAGCAAAGAGTACATCTCCGAACTCCTCTATCCCTGCTTGAAGATCGTTCTTGAATATCTCTTCTTTGAGCTCCCGGATCTCCTCTTCAACTTTAGCCCACACGTCTTCGCGTTTGTCCCAATCGAAACCCACGTTAGCGGCTTTCTCCTGCGTGCGTTGAGCTCGAAGCAAAGCGGGTAACTGCTTGGGTACGCCTTCCAGAATTGAGGTACGCCCTTCTTTCATTTTTTGCGACTCCCAATTTTGCAGCACCTCCGTTGTGCTTTCGGCACTGGTATCACCGAACACATGCGGATGGCGGTGCACCAACTTTGCAGAGATACGCTCAATAAGTTGTGTCAGTGAAAACGATCCGCGCTCTTCGGCTATCACCGCATGCATCACAACATGCAGCAACAAATCACCGAGTTCCTTGGAAAACTCCTGATCGTTCTTGTCACGAATGGCATCCAGCGTTTCGTATGCTTCTTCAATCAGCAGATGTGAAATAGACTCGTGTGTCTGCTCGCGGTCCCATGGGCAGTCGGTGCGAAGAATGCGAACAATATCCACGAAGGATGCAAACTGATCCAAGTGCGACGAAGGATCTTGTGGTGTTGGGATGTTTCTGGCCATGGTAAGAATGAATAACGCTCCGCAGCTATGTTTGCGGCCGTGTTGGAGTTTCGTGTAATGTCTACGCTGTTGCCGTGCGGCCCGCTTCTGCTGCGGCGCGCAGGGCTTTGGTATTTGCTTCCAGGTCTCCGCTGAACAGTGCGTTGCCGCTCACCAGAATATTTGCTCCTGCTCGCACAATCTGCTCGGCATTGCCGGGCTTCACGCCGCCGTCCACCTCTATCTGCACGTGTTCACAACCGTGTGTGTCCAGCCATGAACGCAGCTCCGCGCATCGCCGGTAGAACGAGGGAATAAACTCCTGTCCGCCGAAGCCGGGATTCACCGACATCAACAAGACAAAGTCGGCGTATTCGGCAGCAGCCGTGGCAAACTCGATGGGAGTGGCAGGATTACACACCACGCCGGCTTTACAACCACGGGAACGGATGTTCTGCAAGGTGCGATGCAGGTGCGTGCACGCCTCTGCATGCACCGAGATCCACTGCGCACCCGCATCGGCAAATGCTCCGATATACGCATCGGGATTGCTGATCATCAGGTGGCAATCGAAGATGAGCTGTGAATGTGGACGCAAGGCCTTTACCACAAGCGGGCCGATGGTAATGTTTGGCACAAAATGCCCGTCCATAACATCGATGTGGAGAATCTCCGCACCTGCCTCGGCGCAGCGCTGAACATCATAGCGCAATTGAGAGAAATCTGCCGAGAGCATTGATGGAGCTAACAGTATGGGATGCGTCATACGATTGCTTTGTATAGTTCGAGTACAATACTACAACATTCAGTGGAACGTAAATCCACCCCGCTTCACACCGAGCGCGATTGCCAGCGCAAGGCTACGTTGTAGAGTTCTTCCAGACGTGCGTCCACACGATGAAACAAGGTACCTTCAGCATAGGTGTGATCGTCGCGCATAGCGCCGGCCGGCATGCCCATCAGTATCTCCACTCCCTGCTCAATCCGCTCTATGGGATAGATATGGAATTTTCGAGCGCGAATGGCCGCGATAATTTTATCATCGAGCATTAAGTCTACTACATTCTGCGCCGGAATAACTACACCTTGAGAGCCGGTCAAGCCGCGCTTCGCACAAATCTCGAAGAAGCCCTTGATTTTTTCGTTCACGCCGCCCACCGGCTGTATATCTCCCATTTGATTGATACTGCCTGTGCACGCAATACTCTGATGAATGGGCACACCGGACAGAGACGAGAGTAGCGCATACATTTCGGCAGCACTGGCGCTATCTCCGTCCACACCGCCATAGCTCTGCTCAAAGGCAATGGTTGCCGTGAGTGCCAGCGGCCGGCGCTGCGCGAAGAGCTGCCGCAGCAATCCTCCGATAATGTATACACCCTTGGTGTGAATATTTCCGCTGAACTCTGCCTCGCGTTCGATATTTACCAAGCCCGAAGCGCCTGCACCGGTGGTAACACTTATACGCGCAGGTTTGCCGAACGAGATCAAGCCGGTGCTATACACTGTGAGTCCGTTGATCTGACCCACGCGGCTGCCGGCTGTATCAATGAGCACCGTTCCACGATAAATCTGGCTTTGAATTTTGTGATCCTGCAGCTCGGTGCGGCGTTGACGTTTGGTAATTGCCATTTCCACAAACTGCCTGGTAATTCTTCGTTTTTTGTCTTTGGACGCAAAGAATGCAGCTTCGCGGATCAAGTCCGCAACCTCGGAAAAATTAATGGTGATCTTATCCTTGTCCTCGGTTTGCGCCACGGCCCATTCGATAATCGCAGCTACGCCCTGAGGATTGGCATGAGGCAAATTCTCCTCACTGCACACTTTTGCCACAAAGCGTGCATAGTTATCCATCATCTTCGGCCCGCGATCGGTCTCGTAGTCGAACTCTGCGGGAATCTTAAACATCTTCTTAAAGTCCGGCTCGTGCTCGTACAACCACATGTAGATGTCGTAGTCTCCAAGCATGATCACCTTTACATTACTGTCTATGTGGTTCGGCTTCAAGGCCGAGTGAGACAGCATTCCCGAGTCCGGCGATTGTATCTCTAACCTTCCGTAGAGCAGCAATCGTTTTAGATTCTGCCAAACGGTATCGTCGTGAAGTAAGTCTACGGCATTCACAATGAGATATCCGCCATCGGCGCGAAGCAAGGCTCCGGCTTTAATCTGTGTGAAGTCTGTTTTTACATAGCCATTCTTGTCCATCTTTTTTTCGATGGTGCCAAACAGATTCACATAGGTAGGATACGTCTCGATGAGCACCGGAGGTCCTTTGGTCTCAGAGTTATCAAGCACAACATTCACGGTATAATGCAACAGCTTATCGGCTATAGACATTCCGGAAGGGAGCACCTGCTCTTGGGCATCAACGGTGGGAAGAGTGGTAAAAATTTCAATATTCTCAAGAAGATCAGCTTCGCATTCATCCAAATACTCAAGCACCGCGGGATCTTTGAAGATACGCCGCTCGTCGGCGAAAATGTCTCGAACAAATGCACCGGCACGTTTGCGATCGTGCGTGAGCAACTCACGGCGAAAGTCCTGCGCAATGATGAGTTGACGCCTGGCCACATCAAGCAGCTCATTACGAAATGCACCATACATTCCCATCAACTTATCTGCATGCTGCGCGCTCATCTTGCCGGCCGTTACCATGGCTTCCAAGCTTTCTATGGGCTGCGCCTCGCCCTCGTGCATCACAAAAATCTCTTGCTCGGTATGGCCATCGTCGTGCTGAATTTGCCCAAGGGCAAATCCGCTTTTGCGCAGTGAGGTATCAAAGCGCTTGGCCACTCGTTGCTCCTCTTGCCGAAACTTCTCGAGCAGTTTGTTGCGGCTGCGCCTGAACACCGGAGACTCGAACAGCTGCTGAATACGCAAACGGAGCTGCACAATATTGGCGTCCATTGCCTTCGCAAAGCGAATGCCGTCGCCCGCCTTGAATCGCAGTAGGCGTGGCATGTCCGGGTTCTTGAAATTGTGCACGTAGGCGTAGTCCACCACTGCACGCTGCTTCGTTACTACTCGTTTAAGAACGGATTGGATGGTGGTCAAGCGGCCGGTGCCAAGCAGACTCATCACGAAGATGTTAAAGCCTCTGGAGACTATCTCTGCACCAAGCTCTATTGCTTCAACGGCGCGATGCTGGCCTACGATACCACCCAGTGGTTTGAGATCTGCAGTAGACTCAAAAGTAAACTGGCGATGATCGCATACCCATCGGCATTGCTCAGGTTTCAAGCGTGTCGCTCTAGACGGCGACGGTCCAATTCTTGCAGAACTTTTGGATGATTGTTTGCGTGCGCGTGGTGTGGTGGAGGCACTGGACATAGGTTCCAAGCTTTGTGGATGAACTCACAAAGATAGACACGTTTGTCTGCGTGGTTGCGTGTAGGAACGAACGCCCGATCCTAGCTTTTTTTCACCCAGCGGTCGATACCCAAAATGCGGTATGCAGGGCAGAAGTTGGCAGCGCTTGTCACCACCAATAGAATGGCCATGATAAGAAGTATCATCGACGTTGTGCCGCTGAGCACACCCTGCCAGTAGAGCACAAGAATGGTCAATGCTCCAATGATTCGGAGAACGCGCTCCGTAGAAGAAATGTTGTGTTGAATTAGTCCCATAACTACTCCGCGAAATCAAGCACTAAATACTTTTTGAAAACTCAATCAATCCTCGGCGAACAAATCTCGGTACCGTAACGTTAGGCCTGCGTGCTCATGAACTCGGCAATGCAGTCCACCACATACCGAATCTGCTCGGGGCGCAGCTCCGGAAAAATGGGCAGTGCAATAGTCTGCGCCGCCAGGCTGTTAGCCACCGGAAAGTCTTCATTTTTTGGCTGCAAGTAGCCAAAGCACTCCTGACGATGGAATGGCACCGGATAATAAATCTCCGAGCCCACACCTTTAGTTGTCAAAAAGGCTCGAAGCTCGTCGCGCCTTTCCACATGGATCACGTACTGATTGTAGATGTGGTAATTCACCACATCATTGCTTTTGTACACCGCTTTGGGCAGACGAACTTTATTGTGCGCATCGTAACCCAAAACACCTTCGCCTGTGGCTAATTCCTTCTCCAAAAACGCTTCAAGATAAAGAGCAGCATTTCTGCGGCGTGCTGCATGCCACGATTCCAAATGAGGGAACTTTACATTGAGAATTCCGGATTGAATCTCGTCGATACGGAAGTTGCCGCCAACGAACTTGTGGTAATACCGCGGCTCCATACCGTGATTACGCATTTGCTTGAGCTTCACGTACAGAGCGTCGTCGTTGGTGGTAATCAATCCCGCATCGCCAAATGCGCCCAGGTTCTTGGTGGGATAAAAGGAATAACAGCCCATCAAACCCATCGATCCCACTTTCGCATCGTTTTTATACTGCGTTCCCAGAGCCTGCGCTGCGTCTTCGATGAGGGGAATACCATGCTCGTTGCTGATTCTCAGAAACTCCGTCATGTTCGCACTTTGACCGTACAAATGCACGGGCATGATGGCGCGCGTACGGGAGGTTATTGCTTTCTCGGCGGCTTCAGGATCCATGGTGCAGGTAACCGGATCGCTGTCCACAAACACCGGAATCGCATGCAATCGCGAAACAACTC
Organism: Kapaibacterium sp. (SeqCode); assembly: GCA_046297095.1. Taxonomy (GTDB): domain Bacteria; phylum Bacteroidota; class Ignavibacteria; order Kapaibacteriales; family NICIL-2; genus JBBATK01. The sequence goes on from JBKCNS010000031.1 coordinate 34,742, forward strand.
CCGCCGTGGCAAAAAACGAATACGTGGGTACTATGATTTCGTCGCCCGGTTGAAGGTCCAGTGCCATAAGTGCCATGAGCAAGGCATCGGTACCGCTGGATACACCCAGCGCGTAGGAGCATCCGCAATACTCGGCCAAATCCTTCTCCAGCTTCGTAGTCTCCTGCCCCAAAATCAAGGCTTGCGAGGCAGCCAACCGAGAGAGGGTTTGCTCACATTCGTGTTGAATGGTAGCATACTGCAATTTCAAATCGAGCAATGGAACCGTCATAGGTATTCGATGGTGTGAACGTTTTTGGCAAAACTACAACGCACCATGCGCCAATGGGAATTTCTTTTCCTCTTCACGGTGGCGATTCCTAATTTCACCGGTATGAAAAACGCCTTGCGCATAGCTTCTATGCACTTCTTAATGGCCGGTACTATTCGTGATGTGCGCGGTTGTCTCCGCGTGGTGGTCATGATTGTGGGCTTCGGAGCACTTTGCATCGCGCCACTGACGATAGTCTCTTGCGGCGAGGCCACCGGTGTTTGGGAAACCCGCACCATTGCGGAACCCCCGGGCTTCCCTCCTGTGCCCTTTCCCTCCACAAATGTTCCCTCGGACACCAAGATTGCCTTGGGGCGTATACTTTTTTACGATCCCAACCTTTCGATTACCGGCAAAGTATCCTGCGCCTCGTGTCACAGCCAGTCTTTGGGATTTTCGGACTCAAGTCCGGTTAGCGTGGGAGTTCGCGGTTCCATAGGTACACGTAATGCCCCACCCATCATCAACACAGCGTATCAATCATCATGGTTTTGGGATGGCAGAGCCGGAACATTGGAGCAGCAAGTGATGACGGCTCTTACCTCGGCCGGCGAAATGGACTCCGATACTTCGGTAGTGCATGGGTATCTAGAGCAGTCCAGCGATTACCGCTTACTCTTTCGAGATGCGTTTGGGGAATCGGAGCCGATCTCTTTGGAACGTGCCGTGGATGCCATTGCTACCTTTTGCCGCACGTTGATCAGCGCGAACTCGAAGTACGATCAATTCCTGATGGGCAACACCCAAGTGCTGGACAGTAACGAAAAGGCCGGTATGTCTCTGTTCTTCAGCGATCGTACCCGGTGTGCATCGTGCCACAGCGGGTTCAACTTTAGCGACAACCAGTATCACTCGGTGGCACTGCGCGCTCACTACTATGACAAAGGCCGTGCGTTGATTACCGGAAAAGAAAGAGATATAGGTAAGTTCAAAACTCCCACGTTGCGGAATATTGCCCTTAGCGGGCCCTATATGAACGAGGGAAACTTTGCCACTCTTGATGACGTGATTGAACACTACAACAAGGGCGGTAATCCCTTCATCTACAAAGACACCTCGCGTATCCGTCCGCTCAATTTGACAAGTACGGAAAAGAAGCAACTGCGGGCATTTCTCCACGCGCTTACCGATGAGGAGTTTTTGCAAAACCCGCGGTTCCGCAATCCCGTGCGCTAAGGTATTTTTACCGGTTCCCGGTCACGCTATACCACTGAATTCATGGAAACATCGAACTATATTTTTCTTGTCGTCTTCGCCGTGGCAGTCGGCATCATGGCCAGATCCGTATCCCGCCTGGTGGGCATACTGGCATTTGCCAAGCCGGATAATCGTTTCGACAACATCGCTGAACGTATAAAGCAAACCATTTCGGTTGCGTTATTGCAAAAGAAAATCCTGCGCGACAAAAAAGCGGGACCTATTCATGCGGGTATTTTCTGGGGCTTTGTTGTGCTGCTCAGTGCAGCCGCCGAAGCGGTGCTCGAAGGCATTCATCCTGCGCTAGGGCTTACCTGGCTTGGTCCGGTGTATTCGGTATTCTCTCTACTCAGCGATGTATTCTGCGCGTTTATCATTCTTGGTGTAGTGATGTCGCTTTGGCGCCGCTACGTGACGAAGGTAAAACGCCTTCAGGTGGAGCACGAAAAAGTTGAAGCTGCAATGATTCTTCTCACCATTGCAAGCATTGTCACATCGTTGTTGTTTCAAAACTCGGCGAAAGTGGCGCTGGGGCACGATAACATGTGGGCCGTGCGGCCGCTGTCGCAACTGGTGGCCGGCACCTTGCTGCACGGCGCATCAGTACCCGCTCTGGAGATCATTTATCACACAGCATGGTGGATACATATACTTCTTATCCTGGCGTTCACAAACTATCTGCCTTACTCGAAGCACTTGCACGTACTCACTTCAGTTCCCAATGTGTTCTTTTCGCCGGTGCATTTTCCCAACACGTTAGAGAAGATCGATTTCGAGGCCGAGTCGGAAGTGGTGAAGTTCGGTGTAAGCGATATCGAGGACTTCAGCTGGAAAACGCTCTTCGACGGCTACACATGTACGCATTGCGGACGGTGCACCAGCGTGTGCCCTGCCCAACAAACAGGAAAGGTGCTCGATCCTCGGGAGATTATTATTCAAATCAATAATCGCACCATGGACAAGGGTCCGCTTCTTATGAAGCTCAAGGATGTGGCGGATCAATTCTCTAACGCCGAGAATCAACTGGCTGCGCAGGGGGTATTGTCCGGAAAAAACTCGTCTGAGTACTCCGATGCCGAGCGCGCTTTCTTCACCGAGAACCTTAGCAGCGAAGAGCAAGATGTGTGGAACAAGAAGCTGGTGGGAGACTATGTGAATCCCGATGCATTGTGGGCTTGTACCACCTGCGGAGCATGTATGCAGGAGTGTCCGGTGAATATCGAACACGTGCCGGCAATTGTGGGAATGCGCCGCTCCATGACCATGATGGAATCTGCCTTCAATGAAGAAGCGGCAATGCTTCCGGATATTTACAGCAACATCGAGAACAACGCGGTGCCGTGGGGCGGAATGAGCGCCGATGACCGCGCTGCGTGGACGGAGGGCATGGATGTGAAGACCGCAGCAGAAGATCCTTCCATGGATGTGCTCTTCTGGGTGGGCTGCGCCGGCAGCTACGATGAGCGTGCCAAGAAAACAACGCGCGCGTTTGCCGAGCTCATGAATCTGGCCGGAGTGAACTTCCGCATCTTGGGAACAGAAGAGCGCTGTACGGGCGATCCCGCGCGCCGTTCCGGCAACGAGTACCTGGCGGATGCCATGACGAAGATGAACGTAGAAACCTTGAACGGATATCACGTTCATACCATTGTTACTACATGCCCGCACTGCTTGAACACACTGAAAAACGACTACCCGCAGTTTGGCGGTTGGTATACCGTATTACATCATACCCAGTTCATTCGCACGCTTATCGACGAGGGCAAATTAGTGGTGCCGAAGAGTGGCGCAGGCTTATCCGCCGAAGCCATTACCTATCACGACTCTTGCTACCTGGGTAGATACAACGAGGAGTTTGAAGCCCCCCGATCCGTACTGGAAAACGTTCCGGGACTCACTATAGTAGAGGTAGAGCGCTCCAAGGATCGCGGCTTCTGCTGCGGCGCAGGCGGAGCCAGAATGTTTATGGAAGAAATGGTTGGAGAACGCGTCAATATCAATCGCACGAATGAATTGCTGGCAACGGGTGCACATACCATTGCCGTTAATTGCCCGTTCTGCGCTACCATGATCACCGATGGCGTGAAGTCCGCAGATAAAGCAGAGACGGTGCAAGTTCGTGATGTAAGCGAGGTACTTCTTGATGCTTTGCGCTCCTAAAACAAGCCGTTCTTCCCGTCGTTTATTGCTGCTTGCGGGCTTGAGCCTGTGCATGCTGGTTGTGGCATGCAAGCAGCGCCAAAAACCGGATACATCGCTTCTGCGCGAGGCAAAGGGCGGTGTGTATTACGGCGGCATCTACCGCGTGAACGAAAACGGCGACTTGCGGTCTATGGATCCGGCGGGTGTGAACGATGTATCGTCGTCCCACATAACCTCGCAGATCTACGACCAGCTCATGGACTTCGACGACAGTCTGAATCTTACCTACGAGCTTGCGGAACGCAGGGAAATTTCCGCTGACGGACGCACATACACGTACTTCTTGCGCCGCGGAGTGTTGTTTCACGACGATCCCTGCTTTGCCGGTGGTATCGGTAGAGAGCTTACCTCGCAGGACGTACTGTACTCGTTTACGCGCCTTTGTGATGCTCGCACTAAAACTTTAAGCTCGGAGTTCTTCCGCGGCAAAGTGATCGGTGCCGAGGAATATTATGCAGCCACACGTGAAGCAGCGAGCACCGGCAAACTCTCGGTTCCCGGCATCCGCGGGTACAAAGCGCCGGATCGTTATACTTTCGTAATCGAGCTTGAAAAACCCTTCGGTCCCTTCGAGTATATGGTGGCGTTGAACTCTGCAGGCATTGTTCCGCGGGAAGCTGTTGAGTATTACAACGACGAGTTTTTCAAACATCCGGTGGGAAGTGGTCCATTCAAGTTCGACCACTGGACGCCGGACATCGAGTGCGCGTTGGCTCGTAATCCTAAGTACTGGGCTAAGGATGCGTGGGGCAATACTCTACCCTATCTTGATGGAGTTGTGACATCGTTTATCAAGGACGACAAAATTCAACTGCTGGAATTCCGCGAAGGCAATCTGGAAGAGTCGTACAGAATTCCCACAGAGTTCTTTCCGTCCATCGTTGATCAAAACAAGAAACTACGCCCGGCCTTTCAGCGCTTTACCTTGAATAGGGTTACTGCATTGAGCTCGCAGTATTATGGTATGCTCACGGTTAGCGAGGCCTTCAAGGATGCCCGTGTTCGCAAGGCCTTTAGCCTTGCAATAGACCGAACCCGCATCATTGCCTTTGTGCTAAAGGGTCAGGCCGCTGCGCCTGCCGTACACGGACTTGTACCGCCGTCGATGCCGGGGTACGAAAGCAACAAAGTTCAGGGTTATGATTACGATGTGATAAAAGCGCGTGAGTTTTTGGCGCAGGCCGGATATCCGGGTGGCAAGGGGTTCCCAACGGTGACACTGCAACTCAACTCGGGTGGCGGCCGCAACACGTTGATTGCCGAAGCGGTGCAAACAATGCTGATCGAGAATCTTGGTGTGGATTGCAAGCTTAAAATCGTTGAGTTTGCAAAGCACCTGGATGCCATCGATCATGGCAAGGCTGAGTTTTACCGGCTTGGTTGGGTGGCCGACTATCCCGATCCTGAGTCGTTTCTTAGTCTGTTCTATGGCAAGGTGGTGCCGGAGTCTTTTGATGAACCATCGCCGCAGAATGGATCGCGATATCGGAGCCCTGCATTCGATGCGTTGTTCGAGAAAGCCCGATCCACGCCCGATCGCAACACTCGTAATGCCCTCTTTAGGGAAGCCGAACAAATTGCAATGAATGATGCGCCGTTGCTCTTAACCTTCTACGATGAGGACTATCGCCTGGTGCAGCCCTATGTTACGGGACTTCGCAATAATGCAATGGATAAGCGGTCGTACAACGGCGTATGGTACAATCCCGCTAGGATGCAGGAGCAAGACTAAGGAGTAACGTGGCAGAGTGCAGTGAGACTGCGAAGAATCTTAGAATATCGCCACAAGGAGTACGCCCAATACAGCCGCTGCTCCAAGCCAAAGGCCAATGGTGGCGCGCACTGCAACAGATCCGTCGATTTCGGATATTCTGCGTTCCAGCGACTGCGTTTCGATCTTCACTCTGTCTATGCGCTGCTTCAGAATACCATCGTTTGTGATGGCATCGAAACCGCTCTTGATTTTGTTATCAACGTCGCCCAGTGTTTTGCGAATGGTGTCGTTGAGCTTACGATCTGCAGAGTCTATGGTTTCATTCAGCGTACGGTTCGCCATGTCCACCAGGTGCTTGATATCCGATACTTTATTCTTGAAACGCCCTAAGTCGTCGCTCAGAGCAGTGAACTCGTATTGATGCAAGTCTTGAATTTTCAAAAGCCGGGCGTCGAAACCTTCAATAGCAGCATCGATAGCTTGGAGCTTTGCTGACAGGCGACGCTCGAATTCCAGAAACTGATTTGCGGTCTCTTTTTGAACATACGTGCGAATGGAGTGGATCACCGTATCCATTTCGATGGTGCGCTCGTAGAATGTTGCGCGTAGCTCAATGAGTGCGTCACGCAGCTCCCTGATGCTGTCGATGTCGGCATACACGCTGCGCACGAACATCATATCGTCCGAGAGTCTCTTCAAGCCGGACTCGATCATCGTGCGATTCACCTCGAGCTCGTCGGCAGATTGCAACTTAAAATCTTTCAGAGATGTTTGCATGTCTAAACGCAGAGCATCAAGCTCTACGGTGCGTCTGCGCACATTCAAAAACAAGTCGGCATATTCGTCGGCCTGATTACTCACACGATCGCATAGCTCTACAAGCTCTTTACTCAATCCTGACTGTGGCTGCATGCTCAAGTTTCTCCGTAAATTTTCGTAAGGCCTGCCCGAGGTCGTAGATAAACTCTTCTTCTACACTCGAACCATAAAGTTCTTTGTTGTCGATTAATAGTCGCAACATCTCCCGATGAAACTCCTGATTCGATCTAAAGTCGTCTTCCATGTACGCCAGCAGGAAATCATACAACGACCCCATCTCCGCAAGCTCTTTGTAATAGCTGTGGGGATGTCTGCTCACGCTCAGCGGAGTGCCGGCCGTTCTTAGGTTCGGACTGTTCATGATAGTGAGAGCCGAAAGTCATGGTTCGAAGAGTACACTGCCAAAGATTATCGGCCATATATGCTTCTCTCTTGACTTTGGCAGCGGATTTTGTGAACTTGCACGGACTTGACGCTTCGAAGCCGCTCGCTGCGGCCTTTTGGGCATGCTTTTGAAAAGAGGAATCGAGCCTTTCCCTAACCATGAGATACGCACAAACGTGAACCTTCGTCAATTTTTTACAGGTATGGCATCTACTCCGGAAAAAACTCCGGAGGTGGGAGTTAATCCCGAAGCCGATCTGCGCCTGCTGTTGAAGGAATGTTCAACGTATATGGGTTCGTATTCGGAAGCGATGATCTCTAAAGCGTTTCGCTTATGCGCGGACGCACACAAGAATGATGTTCGTGCCAGTGGCGAGCCATATTACACACACCCATTGGCGGTGGCACGTATTGTGATTCGCGAGATACGCTTGGATGATGTAAGCGTTGCCGCTGCTCTGCTTCACGATGTTGTAGAAGATACCAGCTACAGTCTGGACGACATTCGCGCTGAGTTCGGTAGCTCCGTCGCTGAAATCGTTGATGGTGTAACGAAGATCTCCGGCATTTTTAAAAGCGCGGAAATCAAACAGGCAGAGAACTACCGCAAGCTTTTGTTGTCGTTGGTAAAAGATGTGCGTGTGATTCTGATCAAGTTTGCCGATCGCCTGCACAACATGCGCACGGTGTCGTACTTGTCCGAAGAAAAGCGCAAGCGAATGGCAAAAGAAACTCTGGACATCTATGCGCCCTTTGCCCACCGCTTTGGCATGGCGAACATTAAATGGGAGCTGGAGGATCTGGCATTCAAGGCTCTACAGCCGGAAGAGTATGAGCACCTTCGCAAGGAAGCGAGTGACCTTCGTGACGACAGAGAAGAGTATATCACAAAGTTCATCGAGCCCATCAAGAAACGCTTGGACGCCGAGTCGTTTCGCTACGAAATCAGCGGGCGGCCGAAACACATATTCTCCATCTACAACAAGATGGTTCGGCAGAACAAGGAAATGAGCAAGCTCTACGATTTGCTCGCTGTGCGCATCATCCTTGAATCGAACGAGAACAAAGACTGCTTTACCGCATACGGTATCGTGGCAGATGTGTACGAGCCTATTCCGGAGCGATTCAAAAACTTCATTTCGCGCCCGAAGAAAAACTCCTATCAGTCCTTACATACCACCGTAATCGGACCCGACGGACTTCGCGTAGAGGTACAGATACGGACACGGGCCATGCACGAGATTGCCGAGAAAGGTATCGCCGCGCACTTTCAGTACAAAGAAAATCAAGGAAGCGGCCAGGTGGCTTCGTGGTGGAATGATAAGGAACTGGAAGAATGGGCGCAGTGGGTGCGCGACATTTTTGATAATGCCGGTGACGAAGCTCCCGAGCAGCTGCTTGAGTCCTTCAAGCTGAATTTGTATCAGGACGAAGTGTACATCTATACGCCGAACAATGACCTTCGCATTCTGCCGAAGGGTGCAACGCCAATAGACTTTGCTTTCGATATCCATTCCCGCATCGGATATCATTGCATTGGCGCTAAGGCCAACGGAAAAATTGTTCCTCTTGATTACGTTCTAAAAAACGGCGAGCAAGTAGAGATTCTTACATCAAAGAATCAACAGCCCACCCGCGATTGGGAAAAGCTTTGCATCACACACAAAGCGAAGTCGCAGATTCGAAAGTTTCTTAACGAAGAGAAGCGCGTGAAACAACGCGAAGGCAAGGAGATCTGGGAAAAGAAAATCAAGAAAGCCGGCCTGCATATCAACAATGATACACTGGAGCGTGTGCTCCACGGAATGCGCTTCGACAACGCGCAGGAGTTGATGTATCAAATAGGTTTGGGCACCATCAATCCGGAGGATGTGATACCGGAGATCATTCGACGACTTCAGCCGTCCTCTGCTCACACCACGGCAGAGGCTTCTCCAAAGCCCGTCGTCAAAAACTTTGCTGATGTTGCCCGCGACACCGCGGAAGGCGTGCAGCTTCAAGACGGCAGTGATACACGTCATATTCTGCATCACTTTGCATCCTGTTGTAATCCCGTGCCCGGTGATGAGATCGTGGGTCATGTAACTGTTGGCAGTGGTATCAAAGTGCACAGGAGGTCGTGCGTCAACGTTCGCGATCATATCTCCAAAAACTCTCAGCGATATCTGGAGATGAGTTGGTCGTCGTTGCAAGGCGGGACGTTTATTGTGGGCGCTCGTATCACGGGCGATGATCGCGCAGGTATGCTAAACGACATCACCAATGCCATTGTTCAATACGAGAACACCAACATTCGCAGCGTGAACATTGATGCATTCGGATCTGAGTTCGAGGGCGTAGTTACGCTATACGTAAAGAATCTGGACCACTTGCAGGCTATAGTGGATCGTCTTAAAGGTATTCGAGGTGTGAAGAGCGCAGGCAGGTACGAAGGCTAAGATGAACTGTTTCCGCAGAGTACAGAGTTACCGCACTACCGTCCACTCGCGTGAGAAACTTCGCTGAAAAAGCGAGGCACCTACCCAGTTCATAAACCAACTCCACAGTATGGGCACATATCCGTGCCTGCGGTAGCGCCGCGGGGACTCGTACACCAAGAGTTCATTGGCAATGGCAACGGTATTATTGCGAGCTATGCGAGCAATAAAATCGAAATCCTCACCGGCCGCCAAGCGAGCATTGTAGCCACCTACAGCCAAAAAAGTTTCTCGCTTTACTATCTGGCATTCTCCCCTTCCCACGCCAAAGTTCATGAGCGTAAGAACCTTGAGCACCGTGTTGAAGAAGGAATGAAACAGCACATCGCTCCACTTGCGCTCGTTGGGTAACACCTCTACCGGACAGGCCATCACAGCATGCCGCGCGTACTTACCTTTGGTGCCGGACCACTCTTCCACGAAATCAAAAAACACGGTGGGAAGAGCCGGGAACGAATCGCCGTTGAGAAACACAAACGTGCTGCTGCTCGCAAACTCTGCTCCCCTGTTTCGGCCCTCTGCTATGGTTTGGCGACGCGGCTCTGTGTGAACCACCACTACATCGGCATACTCCTTTGCGATGGCAACAGTGGCATCGGTGCTGCCACCATCGCTAACGATAAGCTCCAGCCGGTAGCGCTCACGTAACTCGGGCGTGAATAGAGACAGTGATTGTGCCAGTATCTTCTCCTCCTGCAACACCGGAACTACAACACTAATGCGCGGCTTATCAGCGCGCGCGGAATCTCTGCGCCACACGTGTAGAGCGTTCGTAGATATTGAAGCGGTATCGTTAGAAGTTAAGTTCAGCCCGGTTCAGTTCAATCAAATTAAAAAGTCACTCCCGCCACTCGAAGCTTGAAGGGATAGAGAAGATTGAAGCGCGTCATTCCTGATGCGCCAAACTCTATGGATGGCGAGGGCAGTTTTACAAAGTTCAGTGTCTGCTTGCACCAATTGAGCACATCACCCACCGTACCGCCAACGGTGTTGCGAAAATCCGGCAGTAACTCCGGCAGATCATAATCCAAGGCCAGAATAAATTTTGCGTCAGCGGCCGGAGTGTCCAGGCCGCGTGCAGCATATCCTGCCGCAATGTTCAGCCACCGAGGCCACCATTGCTGAGCTGTTTGGGGCAACAAGTTGAACACCTTGCATGATAGATAGAATGTACTCGAGGAGTAGTCATCAATAAAGGTCAGACCTTCGGCACGAGCCGACTCACCAATCCATGATGCAGGCGTGTAAATCCATTTCACACTGAAGTTCTGAAGAAAGGGTACGTAGTATTGGCTAAGAAAAAAGGCTGCGCCGGCAGCATTTGCGTACATGTCGGAAGGGCTGAATCCCCAATTGCTGCCGTATCCGTCTTCGATCTCCACATAGGTTTGATATACCATACCCATGAGTGTGCCCCACACGTGTGCAGACTCCACCGATAATCCCGATGCCTGCAACACCTCTGTAGAGTAATAGCACATGAGTGCACTTCCGAACACGTGACCAAACTTGTCTACTCCCTTTGCATAGCTCCCGTCTTCTATCACGGTGAATACCGGCGAGCGCTGCTGCCAGAAGGTCTGCATTTGATACACATGTAAACCTATCATGATGCCCGCATACATTCCGCCCGTTGCAGCCAACGTAAAGGGCTTGATATTACTTACCCTCAGTAGCGGAGAGCCGTCGATAGTATATCGTGGACGTCCCGCAAACAAAAACTCGTCATGTTCTTCGAACAAACTTGTATCGGTCAGAACCGCAGACTGCACACTCGCTTCACGATGTTGAGCATGATGTTCGGCATCAGGTAGGAAGAAGCCTAAAGCAAAGTGATCGGAATACTCCAAGGCTTCGCCCCGAAATGCTCCAACGGAAACACTGCGAAGAGCCAGCGACACATACTCCGCTCCATCATTGTTCTCCGGGCACGCCACCTCCCGTGCTCTGATCGGCTGCATCAGCACAAGTATACCCAGCACACATATAGTCGCGCTAAATCGGATCACGAAATCTCGGTAACACTCACGTGGTAATCCACCACCGACTTATCAATCAGTGCGGGGAAATATGCTACAACGTCGCTGGGTTTGGGCCTGCCGCCCGCAAATCCGGTAACGCCCGGAGGTCCGGTAAGAATAAGAGGCGCGATTTCTTTTCCGAATCGCTCCACACTGTTCTTGTCCTTCGAACGAACTCCGATGCGCATCATTACTTCGTTTGGCTCTATAGCCGCGGCAATGGGACCATGACATGCGTTCATTCCAACGAACTCGGTTCTGATTTCATCGAACTGCAAGCCCAACGAATGCAGTCGCTCGCGCAAGATGCGATCTCCGGCCTGCGCGCGCACGAAGGCTTCCGGCGCAGAGTACGTAAGAGAACCGAATGCAACGTAGCCATCGTCGTAACTGGCTGATACTTTATAGAAGGGTGTAGCGGGCTTGCCCTTCACTCCGAACACACGCACACGATTGTTGCCTTCATCGCGAATCTGAATGGAACTGAAGTCTGCAACGCAATCAGGCGTGATGTACTGCGTGGGATCACCAATCTCGTAGAGCAACTGTTCGCTTACGGTCTCGCGCGTTACAGCGCCGCCGGTGTTCTCGTGCTTTGTTACTACAAAGCTGCCGTCCGGAAATGCTTCGATGATGGGGAAACCGATATTCGCCATATCGGGAAGGGATTTCCAATCACCCAAAAAGTTTCCGCCGCTGGCTTGAGCGCCACACTCGTTGATGTGGCCTGCCACTGTGCCGGCAGCAAGTTTATCCCAATCATCCATGCTCCAGCCGAACTCATGAATCATCGGAGCAAGGGTCAGTCCGGTATCGGTTACTCTACCGGTGATCACTATGTGCGCGCCTTGGCGCAATGCCTCCACCACGGGAGCAGCTCCCAGATATACGTTGGCGCTGAGAAGCTTCTCCTTCACGTTAGCAATGGGCGTACCGTCTTCCATGTGCAGCATTTTATGACCGCCCGCAATAAGCTCATCCAACCGCGGAAGAATATTATCACCGCTCACCACGCCAACGCGCAATCCTTTTACACCATGCTTTCGTGCTACCTCGAACACCGCATCACGTGCGGCTTCGGGATTAACACCGCCGCCGTTGCTGATCATGCGAATGTTTCTTTCCACCAGGTATGGCAGAATCTCGTCCACTGTGGAGATTAAATCGCGGGCATACCCCAGAGCCGGGTTGCGCATTTTTTGTTTCTGCACTATCGACATCGTTACCTCGGCCAGGTAATCCAGCATCAGGTAATCTACCGGGCCCTTACTTACTTGGGCCAGCGGCGCGCTGAGCAGATCTCCCCAAAAACCTTGTCCCGATGCAATTCGAATTGACTCTCTCATGGTTCACAACTCCCGGTTCACATCTATTATGACAAATCATCCAACGGAATATCACCCGTGACAATGCTTAAACCCACCGAGTCTCGCAGATGCGAAATAATGCGAGACAAACCGTGGGGACCTACAAAACATGGAGCTAGGTCCATACCTTCGGTATCGGTAAACACAATCTTAAACCACCAGAACTCGCGCTCCACTTTGACCACGGGAAGAATGGCATCGAAACTCACGGCATACATTTTTTCGGTGAGCATTCGCCGAATCAAAACACCTCCGGTGCAAACCAAGGTGCGCTGGCCGCGGGCTCTGATAACCAACTGAATCATATTCACCACCAACACCTGCGGAATCACAAAGAACACCAAGCCAGGCGCTGCACGATTTACCTCTTCGTGGTAGACATCAGTTTGTAGAACGAGTAACAGAACGAAAATACTGAAAAAGAATGCCAGACATCCGAGACCGAAGTACATCCTGGGATCGATAAAGGAAAAGAGCTCTTCGCCGATTCGAACTTCCCGCACTCGCAGGCGATCTACGATGGTTCTGTAGTATAAAGCACCAAAACCAATGCACGCATAGGTGAAGGTGACGTAGGCAGCACTTACAAAAAATTGAAACGGTGTAGGCACGGTTTGACAGGTGTTACGTGAGCTGTTTGTTACGCAGATTGTTGAGCAGTTTAGCCGGCCCCTTGGTGAAATGTCTTTGACACTCTGCAAAATTGTAATAATTTTCCCCGCACTCAGCGCGAATAAGCAGCAATAGTTCGTCGCACATGACCCCTCAACAAAATCCAATCAGCACACGCCTGCGTCAGGCGCGTGAGGAACGTAATATATCTCCAGGCGACATTCAATCTCGCACGAGCATCCGTGCGCATATAATCGAAGCAATCGATGCCGGACGTTTTGATGAACTTCCTCCGGTGTATATGCGCTCGTTTCTTCGGCGATATGCCGAGCAAGTGGGTGTTTCCGCAAACGAGATTGAGATTCTTATCGATACTCATCTTGACGACTTACTGAACGGTAAAAACAAAGAACAACCCGGAGCTTTGGCCGCATTGAGAATTACAAAGCCAAAGATGCAGGCACCGATTTCGCTGGAAGGCTCTCCTACCAGACGTCGCGTTCTCATTTTCCTTGTATCGATTTTTGGAATAGCCTGCCTTGCCGGTATCTACCTTTTGCTGCGAGGCCCGGACGACGGTCCATTTGCAGGCGAGCGCAATGCTGCAGTACGAGATGTAGACTCGCTTCTGGCTCCTTCGCAACCGGCGGGTAGATTGATGAATTACTTCGGCATTGGCGATCAAGATTCCCTGGTGCTGGAAGCAGTGTGTACGGACACCGCATGGATCAACATTACCGCAGATGGTAGAATCACCGAGGCGGTTACACTGGAGCCCGGGCAGCAGCGCAGATGGGCCGGCCTGAAGAGCTTTCAGCTTAGTATACGAAATGCGGGCGGGGTCACGCTGAAAAGAAACGGTACGGAACTGCCTAAAGTTGGTAATCTTGGAGAAACAGTACGATCGATTCGCATCTCCAAAACAGAGTTTATAACCAGTGCTTCTCCCTGGCGTTCACAAAGAGACACAACCAAGGTGCGGGCGGCCATTACAAGAACCGCACCTGCATCGCCATCAAAACCGTCCACAAGTACAATCCCGGCGCCGAATTCCTCGGTGAAATCTCTGCCTTCCTCCGGTGCAGCACGACCCGCTGCAACGTCACTTTCTGCGCCAAGTGTATCCAAACCTCGGCCCTCTTCGATATCTCCCGGTGTGGCGCCAAAGCAGGTAGTCAACCGGCCCGCCGTTCAATTGAACAAGCAAGCAGGTAAGCAACTAATCAAACAACCAATCAAGCAACCAATCAAGCAAGCAGCTACAGGGCAAGGCAATCAACCGGTTCGTAATACTCCTCAACAGAGCGGGCGAAAAGTGGTAGTTGTTGTAAGTAAGAAGGCAGCGAGTACAACCGCAGCGCGCTTAGCCAACGAGAAGAAACTGCGCCTTCAACGCATACAGCGTGAAGCAAAGAAACGGGAACTCACTCCGGTCATCATTCGGTAAGCAGGCAGCACCCAACTGCTCATAGATTTCAGTACCGCAGAATGTCGTGAATGCGAATCACTCCAACGCACACGCCTGCTGTACTTACCACCGGCAACACACTGATTTGAGACGCTCGATTCTCCATAAGATGCAGTGCTTCTTGCAATGTTTGCTCGGGCCGTGCGAACACGGGTTGCTGTGTCATTACTTCGTGCACAGATAGCGTTAACACGTCGTCGCGTAGTTGGAGCAGTCGTCGAATATCTCCGTCGGTAACCAGTCCCAAAAGCTGCTGCTCAGCATTCAACACACATACGCATCCCATACCTTTTTCGCTACCCACGATCAATGCGTCTCTGAGCAGAGCATCGGGCGGTACTATCGGCAACTGATCTCCGTAGTGCATTACTTCGGCCACTGTACGTGTGACATTATGGCCAAGCTGACCAGCCGGATGGTGAAACGCAAATTGCTCGGTTGTGCCTCCCATTTCTTCCATAAGAACTACAGCCAGGGCGTCACCCATGGCCAATGCAGCTGTTGTGCTTGCCGTAGGGGCAACGTTAAGCGAGCAGGCCTCCCGCTCCACACTGCAGTCCAACACCACATCCAGGCGCTTTGCCAGCGTTGTATTCGGCGTGCCGAACAAACCGATCACCGGCACCTTGCGGTCTCGTAGAAATGGCAACAATTCGTGTAGCTCGCTTGTTGTACCGCTCTTGGAAATCATTATCACACAGCTACCGGCCGTTACACTGCCTATATCTCCGTGCAATGCCTCTACAGGATGCAGCACGTGCGCCGGCTTTCCTATGCTTGCAAACGTTGCGGCAATCTTTGCGCCGATCAGAGCGCTCTTTCCTATTCCCACAACAAATACGCGCTGCGCGTCTGCCAAAAGAGTAATAGCGGCGCTGAAGGAAGAATCTATGCGTTCGGATAGTCGCATCACTCCCTGTGCTTCGGTAAGGAGCACACGGCGCGCTGATTCTATGTGTAGAGAAGAGGGATTCATGATAGATCGTTTGTAGTCAGTAATTCAAAAAGCCGTATACGTTTAACCCGGAGGCCACTGCAACTCTCTTCCACCAAGCAGATGAGCATGCACATGAAACACCGTTTGCCCCGCGTCGCCATTGCAATTGAGTACCACGCGGTAACCGCTTTCATGTATGCCCTCTTGCTTTGCAATAGTAGCTGCTGCCCGAAGAATTGATCCCATCACTTCATCGTCCATCTGCTCAAGATCATTTACGGTTGGGATCTCCTTCTTTGGAATGATAAGCACATGCACCGGAGCTTTAGGTGCAATATCACGGAAGGCCAAAATGCTCTCCGTTTCGTACACTATATCCGCCGGTATCTCGCGGTTGATAATCTTCGAGAATATCGTTGAGCCCATTATTACCTCGGTGTTCGTTATACCCCAAAAATAAAGAGCTCCCTGCAGTTTCCTGCAGGGAGCTCTTCTGTTTTAACTAACTACTTCGCTTAGCGAATTACCTTCAGTACACGTGTTTCGATCGGTGCATCACCGGCAACGAAACGATAGATGTACGAACCGTTAGCAACCATTGCACCGTCGTTGTTTGTACCGTCCCACTCAGCAGTGTAGCGGCCTGCCGTTACATCACCGTCGATGAGTGTCTTCACAACATTACCCATCAGGTCAACGATGTCAACCTTAACGCGTGATGCAGAAGAAACGGTATAGTTCAACGTTGTGGTTCTTGTGCCTTCCACAAACGGGTTGGGGCCCAAGGACTCGATGTTCGCTGTGCTATTCGTACCATCGAAGGAGAACTTCAATGTTTGCGAGTAGGTAGCAGAGCCATCAAGATCCACTTGACGCAAGCGGTACTCATAGGTTGATCCCATGGTAACGTTCTTGTCGGTGTAGTTGTAGTTCAAATCTTGGGTAGAGTTACCGTTTGCACCGGCCTTGGAACCGATGAAACCAAGATCAGCCCATGTTTGATCGCCATTTACACGACGCTCAACATTGAAGCCACTGTTGTTCTTCTCGGAAGCGGTTTCCCACCAGAGATCTACAGCATTCGAGCGCTTTTGGCCTTCAAACACTGTCAACTCAACAGGTGTAATCTTTACATAAGTTCTATCACCGAATGAACGCTGACCCAAATAGGGACGAATCATCGGAATCCATGAACCACGGGTATATGTGGGGCCTACGCCTACCGTACCGCTGAAGTCCAAGTGATTGTAACCTACGTTACCGATGGTAGCTGCAAACTGTTGCCACTGACCGCTACGATATGAGTTCTCAAATGCGAAGCGGTTGTCGTTCAACAAGGTACCGTTACGTGTGTAGCGACGGAAACGCTTATCGAGATACAGGTTGTAGTTCGACTGACCCGGAATAGGTGTGGTATTGTGGTTTCCAAGCTGCAAACCTGAGCGAGCTCCGGTTGCACCAAGCTCCATACCGATGGTGCTGAGCTGACCAACTGTTACCCAGTACTCACCCGGTCCAAGAACTACCGGTGTCTGATACAAGTATGTAGATACCGTATCGTACTTATCTGATTGCAGAATGTCGTCGAAACCACGACCCTTCGTAAGTGTTGTACCTGCGCGGGGCTGTGATGCCGGAACCTGATTAGCATCGTCGTAAATATTGAAGCGAACGTTGTTCTGGTCCGAGTTCAATGATGCGAAATATGCTTGGAATCCGAAGATTGTATCCTGCGTTGTAAGGTTGAAGCGAACAGCGATTTGACCGGAACCGGAACCACCCACGTCACCGAATGCTGTGTTAGCATTCCAACCTGCGCTTACGTAACCGAGTGTACCAAGACCCTTACCTACCAGCGACTGACCCATCAATTGCTGTGTAAACTGAGGAACTTGATTTTGCTCAGATGTAGGATAGTACGAGAATGCCGGAGCAAAGTTCATGGTAGTAACGGAGTATGTTGAGTCATTCAACGGCTCCAAGTCGCCACCCGGATAATCAACCTTCGCTGTTACGAAGTAATTCTGTGTGTTGGTACCGGTGCGCTGTGAACGGCGCGCGTTCCAGCTCGGGAACTGAATAAGAATGTCCTTGTTTCCAACCATGAACGGTATTGTTACGAAACGATAGTAAACATATGTTTCGTCGTAGTACTGCTTGTTGTTGAAATCGTTGGCAATCTTCCATGTGTCGTCCTCACCGATAATTCCCACGCGTACTTTGAACGCCTGAGCATCACGGCCGGTATTGTTTGCAAGACGCACGGTGATCGGAATGGCTGTAGCCTGGCTAGCAGGTGTTTCCACGAACGGCCACTGTGTGATTACCGACAATGCTTCAATGTCTGTTACTTCCGATGGGAAGAGAATACGAACATTCTTTACAAAGAAGTTATCCTGGTCGTCAGAAGGACCGGGGTTCCAGCCGTGACGGTTAGCAGCTACGCGCAAACGGAAGCGGAAGTTGCGAGCACCATCGTTCGGAGCATTGATAAAGGTATCGGGAATGGGCAGATAAACTTTCTTCCATTCAAAGTCCTTACCATCGTCAAAGAGGTCAGCGCGAAGACCTACTGCTTGGCTGATAGCTGTATCCTTTACTGCTTCATCATAACCACGACGGAATCCGCCACCACCAAAGATGGAGAATGCAGGATTGTCGGTGATTGCAGACTGACCGCAGCAACGTGGGTGCCAGTTCCAAGCAAATGCTGTTGCACCGGGTACGGAGCTTACAACAATGTTGTTCACCTGATCCAAGCTGGGGCGTGCATACTCAACCAAAAGTTGGTCTGTTCCGCCTGTTTGTGTACCACCGTTTGTTGTTGCTGTCGGGTTACCATTCAATGCCACGCGAGGCTCAGGTCCGATAAGCGTGTTATCAGCCCATCCACGAGGATAATCCGATTGCTTTTCCGTTCTGTGATATGCCAATGAAAGCACTGCTCTCAAACGACCGCGAAGGTCGATGGGGAACGAACGCAACTCATCACCACCGGGTGCTGTAGGAGGCTCACTTCCGTCAATGATACGGTTCAACTGTACAACAGGTGTAGCAAGCTTGAAGTTGTTGTTGTTTGCAGCAGCATACTCACCACGCGGAGGCGGCGGGTTGTTGGTTGCATTGTCACCGTCGTTTACTTCACCACCGATGTTAACCCACTTCAATACCGAAGGCATAGGAGTACCATCGATAACGTGGTATTCACGAATGTCTTCGTTGAATGAGCTCAAGCGACGCATTACGAACAACGTTACGTTGGTGGTATCGTCGAAGGGCCATGCGTCTTTAAAACCTTGATCGGTTGAGTCGATAGGTTCAGCGATAATTACAGCGCGGAAACGACCGATCTGGTCATCGATAAACTCGTTCGGTTCGAACGGAGGGAACTGAACTTGTACGTATGCATACGGAGGAACGCCGTTTGCACTGGGAGCAGGTGTCGTGGGCTGGAACACCGGCGGATTCGCCGTGTTGAATGTTCCAAGACGATAACCGCCGATGGTAAAGTTCGTGTTGTCGGAGAAGAAGGAGTTTACACGTACCAAACGGTTGTAAACTGTTTTCTTCGATGCAAGGTTGATAATGCGGAAACGTGTGCGGAACTTAATGTTCTGCTGCTGGTAGTTAACGCCGTTCGGACCTTGAATGTCGTTCGACAAGTTTTGGAAAATTGCAATAGGAGTAATACCGCCAAGACGTGAATCACCGGCGAGCAACTCGAAGTTGTTTACGTTAGCCGAGGGTACGGTAACGGTGTAATCCAGAGGAGCATTGGGGTCACGAGGACGAACGCGATACTCTGTGGTTACAGCGCGTACGGTGTTCTTCCATTGCTTGTAGCAAACTACCAAGCTCACGCTGGGTGTTTGGTCATCCTGCTGCTGAGTACCGGAAGCAAAAACCTTGGGGTTAGAACCGGGGCTCTGGGTGTAATAAATCGTGTATTGCGTATAGCGGGTAGGAGTTGTATTTCCTGTGCCTGCGATAGAGTTATACGCGTAGTGACGAGCGGTTCCGCGAACAGCGTTTGTGGTGTTCATACGGAACAGGTTCGAAGCCGTAAAGGGGAAGTTGTTGATAAACGCAACACCCTGGAAGTCTGTGAAGTATACACAAACCGAAGAGTCGAGACGATTCAAAACAACTGCACAGCTGGCTTCGATATAATTGGTTGAACCCGGGCGAATGTTCGCTACATAGTTCACTGTTCCCCATGTACCGCCATTACGGTACGCTGTCCATGTACCGCGAGGTGTGATACGCTGATACCAAATGATCAGTTTGTCACCGCTTACGGAGCGCTTGTAACGTACGCTGGAGAAATCGTCGGTAAGGTTGATCGATGAATTAAACACCGACATCTGAGTATTACCCCAGAACGGCATAATCAACGGAGCACCGTTGGTGAAGTTCGCGATACCTGTGATACCGTTGCCACCGGGAGCGTTTGTGGGATTACGAATACCATCGCTGGCGTTAGCAATACCTTCTGTGATGGTTGCAGTATTTGCAGCCTTACCCATCGCTACGCAACGATAACCATAGTCATCGGGAGTGGGATCTTGAGCACCGCTTGCACCTGCAGGGGCGCGTGTATCTTCAGCTTCCGGATCGTAGAACGAGAACACACCGGGCTGAACTTCGCGCTGAACGCGGGTTCCGTCATCACCGTAGAAGTAACGACGATTGCTCAAACCGATAAGACCATTCGTAGATACATAGAAGCTGTCGTAGCGAATACCGTTAAAGTAGAACGGGAAACCAATGGGAATAGGACCTGCAAACGCATTGTCTACAGAGTCTGTACCATATGCAAACTGCGCTGTAAAGGTAGCCGGGTTCTGGAAGAAGGGCTTTCCTTCAGAATTGTTATCCCAGTATGAGGGAGGGAACTGGTGACCACCCGAAACTACCTTGCGCCATGTCTCAGGCTGATAGTTCAGGTCCACTTCGTTGTTCGGATTGAGGAAGCCGTAGGGTTTCCAGTAGGTATCCGCGTTATCGTCGCTATCGACGATATAGTATCCGGTCGAAACGGCCGGATCCATGGTTGTCTTCGTGGGATTGGCCGGTTCCGCGTTGAAGTTCCGAGGATAGGAACCAGGTGTTCCCTGCTTGTACAGGTTACTTCTGCGGAGAGGGTCATTCCCCTTGCCACTGCCGCCGGCGATAGCACTTCCGGCTACGCAAAGCATCAGGGTAAGTAGTAGCAGTTTGAATCTCATGAGATCCCCCAAATGGTTAATAGTGATACAAAAATCTTTATGGATATGTTTTTTGCTTTCAATCGAAGTCCCGACTTCACCCTCTGTCATGCCTAAGCCTAGCACTGATGCCCCTTGTAGGACGATTTTTGCGACACTTCACATTCGCTCCTACACGTTTGCATGCAGGGCGACTCCCCCGGAAGAATCATAAAATCCCCATGAATCGAGCGCAGCTTGATTCACTAACCGGTGTAAGTTGATAAAGAATCTTGAAATAATCAAAGATTTTCTTTTTCCACGTCAAATCGGCGAAATCTGACGAATTCTGCCGCATTCCGCGGCAAGTACTTCCGGGTACACTCTGTGTTCAACTCGTTTGGTTTTTTCGGCCAAACTATTTACCGTCTCGTCCTCGTCTATACCGATTCGCTCACTGTAAATAATCGCTCCTTCGTCGTATTCAGCGCTTACTGCATGTATTGTTACGCCCGTAACCGCTTCCTTGCCTTCCAGTACCGCTTGAAAAACATTCTTTCCGTACATACCCTTGCCTCCATACTTGGGCAACAACGACGGATGAATGTTGATGATTTTTTCTTTAAAAACCTGCAATAATTCTGATGGGATCTTTCGAAGAAACCCTGCCAAACAAATAAACTCTGCCCCGCAAGCCCCCAGGTGCATCAACACGTCCTTGGCAATGTCTGTTTCATCTCGCTTGTCGAACGAGATAAAAAATGAAGGAACACTATACTCCTCAGACACGCGCAATACTCCCGCATTCGGTTTGTTCGTGATTACACAAACAACTTTATATGGGCAGTCCTTTGTTGTACGTTCATATTGGATCAGAGCTGCCGCATTCGTTCCCTCGCCGGACGCCAATACGGCTACGCGCACCTTATTCATCGCTTGATGCGGCCTCCGCGCTCCTCGTTGTGAAGAATGAATGCCGCCAGCTTACCTTCGTCGATGTTGCTCAAGCCGCCCCAGTATGAAGAGTCGAAATCGTTGGTAGATCCGGTGGATTGTGCGGACTCATGTGCAAGTGAGGCACGTATGGCCGCAAAACGATTCTGCCAAGTTCGAACATTCTGCGGGCGCAGATCCACCCAACCGTCGTGGCACCACTTCTCCACCGACTCTTCCGTTACAGCCAGTGACGTTCGCCCCTTCTGCAGCGGAATAAGTACCTCGGCTCCCCGCAAATATCGATCTCCACTGCTTAGCAAGATTGGCAAGCCCACCGACAGTATGGTCTGACGAAGGTGATGATTAGCCAGAATTTCCTGTTCAAGATTAACGGACAATTCTTGCGCATCCGCTTGCTCCACTGAGGTCGGTGTCAATCCCACGCACTTAAGTAAATGCGCCTCGTAAAGAAGCTTGGTTAAGCGCGGAGGACCAAGAAGCTCGAAGCCGATGCTGGCCACGCCATGTTTCTGCTCCAGCTCGCGAAGCTGCTCGAGCGCTCGCTCGCGCAAAGCTCCGCCACGATATGTGGGCCCCATCACGGTGGCGTCGAGGCCTTGCACAATGTCCTTGCCCGTGTTACCACCGCGGAGTTCCATCAGCACTACTTGGGCGATTTCTTCCGGCGTTACTAACTCCATTTGGCCAATAGAACTCACCGTCTCGAACTCTGCTCTGGAAAAAATTCCGTTCTCGCCGGTGTCGATATACACAGACTCCAGCGGCTTGCCTACAGCATCCACACCGCTTTGATCCGCAAACACAAACTGATCCTGCAGCGGGCGACTACTCTGCCCCGGCATGTCCACCAACTGTATAGCTTTGCCTTTTCTGCGAATCTCTCCGTACCCAATGGACTTCCACGCAATAGCCGCACTGGGCTTTACCTCCTTTACAACGGGACCATCCGGTGTGCGGGCCATAAGGAACAGCAACATGGATTGAGCACCCGCCAGGGCCGTCTTCGAAAGCAATACTCTGGATGGCTTGTCTTCGGAATGAGTGTAGGGTATGTTTAATCCCATACCGCCTGTTCCGCTTGTACCTACCTTCAGGTACACACTCACGCCTCCTGCTCGTAGGGAGTGGTGCATCACCTGTATATGGCGCACAAGTTGCGGCACGTATAATCCGGCTAAAAGACTCTCAACCTGCTCCGCTTTCAACGAACCACTTTCCAACTCTTCAGCCATTTGGCGCGAGGCTGAGTAAATATCCTGATAGGCAATAGCGGTAGCAGTGTTGATGCAGTCGATCACCGCGTCCGGTTTGTGTTCCACCAGCAACGCATGCAGGGCTTGATTAGCAAGCATCTCGGGGCTAAGCTCGTCCACTACATCATGCACTAACTGCATGCGAGAAGTTGCGTTCGCGAGCAGTTCTCCGCGAGCGGCGTCTTTCCATTCCGTTCGAGTAAAAATGTTTCCCCACCAAGCCACGAAGGTATACGCGGGAAGCTCGGAATACCGAGCGCGAAACATTGCTACCGCTTCTTCGGCTTCTTCTTTTCGTAACGAGGTTACAATTACTTGAGACGGCTCGTGCTTCATCAACTCGTGCACAATTGCGGAGCCTACTAATCCCCAGCCGCCAAGTACCAACACCTTTGAACCTTTGATTGTCATGGTTATTCTTTCGAATTGTTGTCAGTTATTCTCAAACCGGGCGCAGAATACAACCGCCTGTGCCGTTTGCGATCGTGTTGATCCGCACTCGTCTTACTTACGGAAATACACCACTACATAGGGCTCGGAACCCTCTTGATACACTTCTCGTTCCCGCTCTTCTTCCGCTGTACCGGAGCCATCGAGCACGGAACTAAACGGAATGCCGCGCAGATTCAGAGTTGTGCGCATCGATTTTATAAAATCAACTTTTGCTGAGTGCAAGGCAGATGCAGAATCCCCGTCGGCATCGGGAGTTCGAACAATTACCGACACACGCAACTCGGGATGAGCGAGCATGAGCTCGGCAAGTCGCCGCAATTCCAAGTGCGCGAGCGTATTTACCACCCCGCCTGATTCCGTGAGAGAGATTGGCAGTGCAAGTCGGGTGCCGTCCACGCATGGATAGGCATTGAGATTCACTGTTCGCACTGTTCCCTGTTCTGTATTGTCTATGCGCATAACTCGTGTTGGCAACACGCTCTCGGTTTCCCACGATGTTACAGCATACACGTGGCCCGGCGCAAGAACGGCGGTATATGTTCGAGTAAGATCGTCCACACGCACATCAATGTCCGAACGATTGTCGTCCAGCGAGTGAACACTGATCCACGAAATAGCGCGGCCGGCGGAATCCTGACCGGACAGCTCCCCCCGAAGTAAGGTCATTGCAGGATCGCGAAGCAATGATGTGCCGATATAAATGTCGCACTGCACGCCAACTGCATCACGATCGCTTGCCACTGCTATCACGTTTCCGGACACGGAAACACTAAACCCAAACTCGTTGGCTTTGGTGTTCACCGGACCTGATAGCAGCCGCACCGAGCGTAAGCTGTCGGCATCGATCATACCGGCATACACATCGTATCCGCCAATGCCACCCGTTCTGTTGCTCACGAAATACAAGGTTCGCATGTCCGGTGAAATGCATGGAGCCATATCGTCGGCAATAGTATTCAGGCCGCGCACTGCTTCGGCTTTAGACCAAGAAGAACCAACTCGCGTGCAACGGTAGATATCCGTACCTCCAAGCCCATCATCGCGGTCGCTGGCAAAGTACAAGGTAGAGCCATCGGTCGACAAGGACGGATGCGAGTCCCATCCCGAGGAATTCACTGTTACTCCCAGATTGCGAATGTCTTTCCATGCGCCGTTTACTTTTCGAGCCGAGTACAAATCCGTGCGACCATACCCGGACATATCAGTGAGCATAGCAGCAAACACCATGTAATGCCCGTCGCTACTGATGGCCGGCATTCCCACGTTTCGCACGCGTCCCGCCGGAAACACATTCACTTCCGTTGCAGGTCCGCATTCGCCGCCGTTGAAGTCGCATATCATAATTCTCTGGCGACCGGCAGTTTCTGTTGTGAAATACATCGTTCGGCCATCGGCACTGAAGGCCACTCCGAACTCGTCATCTTTTGTATTCAGCTTTAGTGGTCGTAGCTCACTGAATTCGCCGGACTTCAGCACCGAAGCGGCGGCGAAGACGAACGATCCTGCCATAGCGCATATCACGAGCGGAAGAAGTTTACGTATTGGTAGAATCCTCAACCTTGATACCCATTCTAAACGATTGGGTCTATGTGACACAACACCACGGCTCATAGTTGCTCCGCAAGTTTGAACCACACACCTATGGTGAACTGCACACTGTGTATGCGGGCATCCGAATACGTAATCTCCGTTAAGCGTTGCGAGAGCGATCGCGAGAAATCGGTAACCATGAATGGCGCGTTAAGAGAAGACATTGCGTATTGATAGCGAAGGCTTGCCACTACGGCCAATCGTTTGTCGACAGGGTAAATGTATCCGGCACCAAACTCGAGCGTGGTACGCCAGGTGTCATACACAACAAACTCTGTGGACTTGGCCGGGTATTGCTGTTCTATGGGTTGCAGCATATCGGTATTCGCGGAAACCGTGCGCGATATAGATCTATACAGTCCGGGACGCAAGTTGTAATCCACGTTCAAACCAATTAGTGGGTCGGCATCGGTAATGATTATCTCATCTGTGCGCTTCAAATCGCTCACCATGGCGTGCACGCCAAAACCCACCGACACAAACATGCGGTGGTTGATAGCGTAGCGTAGCGAGGGAGTAAACGACAAGAACGTCACAGAGCTTTTAGTATCTGCGCGGTAGCTCATATCCCGCGGTACTTCCATGGAACTATCGCGAAAATCAATCACTCCCTCCAGCGAATTACTGTACGACTTTTGATCAATTCCTATACGCAGCTGCGCTGCCATGTCGGGCCTGAACTGATACTCCGCGCCAATTCCGAACACCGAGCCTATACCCGAACCGGACGACAGCACATTGTTCGGAGTCTGTCCGGCATCGAAGGTGCGTTGCAAACTTTGCGAAAAGAAATTCGCGTTCACGCCAAGTTCGCTCGTCAGGGCTACAGGCAGTCGCTCCGGAAAAAACTCCCAGGTAGCTTTGGCGCGATCTTCTTTGGTAACCGGGCGTCCCTTTGGCCGCAGTACATCTTCGCTTTGAGCAAACAACGAAGTTCCGGCAAAGAACATCAAGAGTACGAGCACGCAGAACCGCAGAGCGCGCAGCCCCGTGCCGCATTGGCGCGGCAGGAGGAACCTGCGAATTGCGTTCGGTTCTTCTCTATGTGACGGCTGTGTTCTCATGGGGTGGTATTTTCAGAGCGCGAAACTACGGAGAACAATCGTCGCACACCATTCCCACGAACTCTCATGATCGCTACAAGCTTAGTACTAGCCGTAAAACCATCGCTGCTGTTCATCGAGACAGTGTTGGCGAGTATCGAAAATCAATCTTGTACGGAGTTTGAACTTTTGCTTGTTGCCGATTCCGCGCCGTCGGATGTGATACGGTATTTGGAGTCGCGCATTCGTTCCTTGAGTATTCCTGCGCGTATTGTTTATGCTCAGGATGCACGATCTGCCGATACCCCGGAGCGCAATACTCTTCGATGTGCTGTGTCAGCTGCCGGCGGATCCATGATCATTTTCAGCGACACGGTGAGCATACTGCATCCGCGATTTGTAGAAATGCACGTAGCTCATCAGGCGGCGCAGCAGCACAAGGAAACCATTCTCACCGGGGCACGCGTGGAGCTATCTGCGGATGTTTCTGCCGAGCTCAGTGCTCAAGCCATTCGCAGCGGATGGCCCGGCGGTAGCATCGTAGCGCTCCTGGCCGACGGTATCTTCGGGCAAACTACTCATGCCTCCCATGCCGTATTCCTGCCGTGGCATTCGGTACAAGAGGCACTGGCCACCCGAGCGCAGGATGTGTTTGCAGCCAATTATTCGCTTCAAAAGATTACCGCTGAGTCGTTGCTGGAGTTTTTAGACTCGGAGAACGCGCCAAATGCAAAGCTGCTGCTTTCACGAAGAAATATTTCCATTCGATGTTACCGCAACACTTTTGTTCAATACCGCTGTAATGAACCGGGCAGCGCGCAATTGTTGCGCGTGAGTGGCGTGTTGGAGCGTGTACAACAGCTTCGTTTGGCGGTACCCGAGATGGGATTGCGCCCGGCCATGAATACGGCAGTTACTACATCCATGAATACAGCGCCGAGTGTCATGCGCGAGCAGCTCTAGCAGGTGCATCTTTAGCATGCACAACATTAGCATGTGCTGCGTGGGTGCGCACTGTGGTTACTTTACGCCTACACTGTATCTTCGCCAACTCTTTTGAACATCGTGACTCATCGCAGTCTGCCGATCGTCTCGTGAAAACTTTCCTACGTCTTTTTCGCTTTGTACGGCCCTACTCGGCGCGCTTCGTGCTGCTGGTTGTGCTTAATGTGATTCTGGGTGCATTTGGCGCGCTCACCATGGCTGTTATCAAGCCGGTGATGGGAATTCTCTTTGAAGAAGTACAGGCCGTGCCCTCGCCGGCCGGCGACGCGTCACTCAATGCCGTCCGAGATTCATTCTTCTCCGGAATGAATGCTCTTCTGATTTCTGCTACGCCGTCGGGCACGCTGTTGAATCTGAGCATCTTCATCGTGATGATTTTCTTGGTAAAAAATATCACTAAGTACATCAGCGGAGTCAACTACTTCCGAATGTGCGAGATGATCGTCAGCGACATGCGCACATCGGTGTTCGATAGATTGCTGAAGCACTCGCTAGGGTATTTTCATGCAAACAAAACCGGCGAGTTAATATCGCTGGTTACCAACGAGATCAACGCCATGCATGGCAGCTTGGTACCCTTCTTCATGCAACTGGTGCGATCGCCTGTAGAAATTATTCTGCTTCTTGCGCTCTTGCTTTCGCTTTCGGTGAAGCTTACGCTTATTGCCATGAGCACGAGCGTAGTCACACTTATCATTATTCGTATTTCCCGCACCTACCTGCGGCGCTACGCCACTCGTATGGCAGACTCTACCGCGGGATACGTATCAACCTTGCAGGAGACCATCTCTGCCGTTCGCATCGTTAAAGCATTCTCTGCCGAGCCGGTGATGAGCAATCGTTTTGCGCAGCAGGCCTTAAGCTATATGCGCTCGGCGGTAAAGCTGGCTCGAATTCACGAAGCAATTCCCACACTGAACGAAGTGTTTGCCATTGCGGCATTGTCGGTGGTATTGTACTTAGGTGGGCACGAAGTGTTTGCCGGAAAAATGCGCGGCTCGGACTTGATGACCTTTTTGTTTGCGCTCTTTGCCATTATGGCGCCGACGGTATCTCTGGTGTCCATTCCCGGTCAGATACAGCGGGGTATTGTGGCCGCCGAGCGAGTATTCGACGTGATAGATACCGAGCCCGCGCTCAAGGATGGTTCGCGTATCGCGCCTGCATTTACGGGTAGTTGCGAATTCAAGAATGTACGTTTTGCCTATGGCGCCGACCGCCCGGTGCTTCACGATATATCACTTACCATTCCCAAAGGTTCTAAAGTGGCCCTTGTGGGAAGCAGCGGCAGTGGGAAGTCTACACTCATCGATCTGCTTGTGCGCTTCTACGACCCGCTCGAAGGCGCAGTGCACATGGATGGCAGGGATGTTCGCGAGTTCACCATGGACTCCTACCGTCGCCGTTTCGGCATTGTCTCGCAGGATACCGTGCTCTTTCACGACACTGTTGCGAACAATATCTCGTTTGGCGCATCGGGTGTATCGCGCACGGACATTGAGGCAGCCGCGCGTATTGCCAATGCTCACGAGTTTATCATGACACTGCCCCAAGGTTACGAGACTATTGTTGGCGATCGTGGCGTGCTTTTGTCCGGTGGACAGCGCCAGCGTATTGCAATTGCTCGAGCCATAGCGCAGAACCCGGACATTTTGATTTTTGATGAAGCTACTTCCGCATTAGACTCGGCGTCCGAAAGCATTGTGCAGCACGCCATCAACGATGTACTTAGCCACCGCACTGCGGTGATTATTGCCCATCGTTTATCTACCATTGTGAATTGCGACAACATCGTGGTGCTGGACCGCGGCCGTATTGCGGAACAAGGCACGCATGAGCAACTGTTGCGCGCCGGCGGTATCTACGCGCAGTTATATGCGGTGCAATTCAATCAACAGACTTCCCCATCAGCCGCGTAAAGTGACACACGTATGAACGCGGCATTCACAGGTACATTATGAAAGTTGGCGATAGCGTAGAACTACACATCGAGTCACTGGGATTCGAGGGCGCGAGCATTGCTCGTGTGGATGGCCTGGTGGTGTTTGTAGAGGGCGGACTTCCGGGCGATCATGTGCGCGCTACTATTCGTACCAAGAAGAAATCCTTTTTGAACGCAACCATCGACGAAGTGCTCTCGGCATCGCCCTCGCGCATTGCGCCGCAGTGCACACACACGGAAATTTGCGGCGGGTGCCGTTGGCAGCATTGCGATTACGCCACGCAGATTGCATGGAAGCAGCAACACACGGTGGATTGCTTTGAGCGTCTGGGTAAAATTCCCTTCGGCGAGCTTAAGCCCATTATCCCCTCGCCCCGGACTTTTCACTACCGCAACAAAATGGAATTCTCCTTCCACGATAGGCGCTGGGTGAGCTCGGAGGAACTTGCGCGTGGCGAGGAAATTGTAAACAGAAACTTCGCGTTGGGCCTTCATGTGCCGCGGCGATACGATGCCATCTTCACGGTGGATGCGTGCTTCCTGCAACATGAAGCAGCAAACGCTATTCTCCGTTTGGTGCGGGAAAAAGCTCTGGAGCTCAAGGTGGAGCCGTATAGCACAAAGCAGCGACAAGGATTTCTCCGTCATCTTGTGCTGCGGCGTTCAGAGGCAGAGCAGGAGTTTATGATTGTACTTGTTTCCTCCACACCGCACACGCCGGACGAAACTGCCTTTGTAACATGGATGCATCAGGAATTGCCCTCGCTGATCAGCGATGCATGCACCATAGTGCACGCGGTAAAGGACACCACGAATCCTGTGGCCCGCGGCGAGATTGCATCTGTGACGGGGAACGGCTACATCACGGAGAAAGTACATGATGTTGCTTTTCGCATTTCACCGTTTTCGTTTTTTCAAACCAACTCGCATCAGCTGCATGGATTCCTGGACGCCATTATCAACGCGGCGCACATACAGGAATATTCATCGGTGTGGGATTTGTATTGCGGCACGGGTTCTATCACCCTGCCCGCTGCTCGCCATGCGCGCACGGTGCTGGGTATTGAGCTTTCGGAAGAGTCTATCGACGACGCAAAGCACAATGCCGAACGCAACGGAATTGCGAATGTACACTTTGCCGCTGCCGATCTCCACAAGGCCCAGACTATAGACTTTCTGCGTGGTCAGGAAACACCGGACGTGGTTATTCTGGATCCGCCGCGGGCCGGCATTCACCCCATGCTTCTGCAGCATCTGATCATGCTTCGCGTGCCCCGTATCGTGTATG
Organism: Kapaibacterium sp. (SeqCode); assembly: GCA_046297095.1. Lineage (GTDB taxonomy): Bacteria > Bacteroidota > Ignavibacteria > Kapaibacteriales > NICIL-2 > JBBATK01. The sequence continues at coordinate 64,967 of JBKCNS010000031.1, forward strand.
TGTCGTGCAATCCTGCTACGCAAGCGCGGGATTGTGCTATTCTTCACGAAGCCTACGATGTGACAAGCATGCAGGCCGTTGATATGTTTCCGCACACCTATCACGTGGAGAATATCGCCACGCTGGAACTGCGTCCCTAACTGCATCGAGCCAAGCGTTACTCTTGCTCTCTGGCTGCGATGAACTCTGCCTTTGAAATGGGGATTACCGGTGGCGCGCCTGCTTTTTTCACATCGGCATTGGCGGTGCTCAACGCGCTGCTTACCAGTGTGTCGATCTTTTTCTCCAGCTCCTCTACAGCCAAGGCCATGCCTTGCACTCGGGCCAATTGATTGTCGCTGGGTGCTCCGGTGCTTTGCGCAACATCGCCGTAAATCTCTGCAAGCTTCTCGCGCAGCTGCGGCTCTGTGTCTGCAAACAGCGAGCTCTTCTTTGCCACCACTGTTTTATGCAGTGCATCGAACTCTTCAATACACTTATCAACGGCAGCGGACTTTAGTCCTGCCGTGCTTCGCGCCTCAAGACTATCTCGTACACTGGTAATCTGCTCTGCGGCGTAAGCCACACGCTCAATAAGTGCATAGAGTTTCATGGTTGTTGCAAAGTTCTTTGCGCGATCGCTACCCGAATGAATAGAGCGCGGATCGTAAGCTATAGTTAGCGGTCCCGTCACCACCTTGTCGTTCTTGGTGATGCGCACAGTGTATGTGCCCGCAGGCAAGGTGGGCCCGAAGTCGCCACCACCGGTATTCTTCGACACCGCCACTTTAGGCGGTTTCATATTCATACCCCAGCCCACGCGATTAATACCTTTGCGCTTAGTTGCAGGCACAGTGGCAATCACGGAATTGGATGAATCCAGAATATCAATTTTCAGATCGCCGATAAGGTGCCGCGCACGAAGGAAGTACGTGATCTGCGCATCACCACGGGGATTGGGAGCAATGAACTCATCCACACCGTCGAACTCCTGAAATCCGCTCTCGCTGCGCAATAGCGAGGGCCGTGTGGGAAGAATGGTAATATCCTGCTTGAGCAGATCGGCAGTGAGTGCACGAAGCGGCGTGAGATCATCGAGTATGTACATGCCTCTGCCGTGCGTGCCTATAATCAAGTCGTGCTCGCGAGGATGAATCTGCAAATCGCGCACAGGTGTTACGGGAAAATCTCCCTTGAACAAAGCCCACGAAGAGCCGCCGTCCATCGAGATATACAAACCATACTCAGTGCCCGCATACAACAATTGTGCATTCACGGGATCCTCTCGCACTACATGCGCATATCCGCGCAGCGAATCGGTGTTCAATGCACTCCATGTTGCGCCGTAATCTGTGGTGCGCACCACATAGGGCTTCATATCGCCGCGAGTGTGGTTCTCCAGCGTTACATAACACGTTCCCTTTGCATAGTGCCCCGGCTCCACGCAGCTTACCCACGTGCCTGCGGGTACATTCTTCGGAAGCTTTGATGAGCACAAGGTCCAGGTATTTCCGCCGTTCGTGGTCACGTGAAGATTACCATCGTCGGTGCCTGCCCAAATTATTTTCTCATCCATGGGCGATTCGGCAATGGTAACAATAGTGCAGTGATTTTCTGCGCTGGTGTTGTCTGCCGTAACGCCGCCGCTGCCTTCGGGATTATACTTCGTAGAATCGTTGGTGGTAAGGTCTCCCGAAATGCGATCCCATGTATCACCGTGATTTGTGGACGTGTACACATACTGCGAACAGATGTAGATGCGCCGCGGGTTTGTGGGGCTTTGAGTAAGAGGCGTAGACCAATTCCATCGCAGCTTTGCCTCGCCCGGCTGCTCGTAGGGCTTGATGGGCTTGGTTTCGTTCGTGGCAATGTGCCGGCGAACGGCATTACCGCCCTGCGATTCGAAGTATAAAATATTCGCATCGGAACGATCGCGAATCACCCAGAAACCATCACCCCATCCGGTGGGCTCCCAGTTTTTGTTTTGAATTGCTCCGCCCGGAATGCGGTGCGGTACCATCCACGAGCCGTTGTCCTGCAATCCGCCGAACACATTATAGGGCTCTTCGAAATCGTAGGAAACATGATAGAACTGTGCCAGCGAGAGATTACGAAACTTGCTCCACGATGAGCCGCGATCATAACTGCGATACACACCGCCATCGGTGCCCAGCAACAAGTGCTGCGGATTTGTGGGATCTATCCACAAGGCATGATGATCCGGGTGCGTGCCGCCGCCATACTGAAATCCGTTGAAGGTTTCGCCGCCGTCTTCACTCATACCAAGCTGAAAGGATGGGCGGTACACCATATTCTCGTTGTAGGGATCCACTTGCAAGCACGAGAAATAAAACGGACGTGCCGTAACACTGGATGCGGTGGAAGTAAGCTTCCAACTTTCTCCAAAGTTCTCACTGCGATACAATCCGCTTTTCGAACTCTCGAACATAGCATACACTATGTTGTGCCTCGAAGGTGCTATTGCAAGCAGAATACGACCAAGGTCTCCGGCGGGAATAGTGTTCGTCATTTTCTTCCACGTTGCTCCGCCGTCGGTGCTTTTGTACAATCCGCTACCGGGTCCGCCACTGCTGAATGTGTATGCTTTTCGGCGGAACTGCCACATGGATGCATACATGATGTTCGGCTGCACGGGGTCGATTACTACGTCTGCACATCCGGTTTTTTCGTCCACATAGAGCACGCGCTCAAAGCTCTGGCCGCCGTTGGTGGTGCGGTATAATCCTCTGTTCGGTGAGTCGGACCATAAAGCTCCTAAGCCGGCGATAAAGGCTTTTTGCGGAGCACCCGGAACAAGGGCGATCTTGGCGATGCGCTCCACATTATCCAGACCGAGTTTCTTCCAGGACGTTCCTCCATCGGTTGTTTTATACAAACCGCCGCCAATGCTCACACTGTTGCGGCAATTGCTTTCGCCTGTGCCCACCCACAGCACAGAATCTGCGTGCGTGGGGTCTAGAGCCATCGCACCTATGGAATGCTCTTTTTCTTTATCGAACACCGGCTCGAAGGTGGTACCGTTGTCATAGGATTTAAACACTCCGCCGGCAGCGGCTCCCACGTATATGCACAGCTTTTTCTCTAGCGGCGAGCCCGACTCGGTGGGTAGGTAACATGCTTCAATGGCGCTCACGCGTCCGGATGATGTGGCCGGGCCAAGCGAGCGGGCTTTCATGGCGCCAAACATAGACGACTGCGTGAGCTGTGCTCGAACAGGTGTAACAGCGGCGGCAGCCATCATAAGAACAGCGGCAACAAATAGTGCACGGCGAAGATCTGTATAGTTGCCGTAAACAATGCGATTCATCATCTTCATAAGTACTTTTTTGGTTTTAATTATTCAATGGGATGGATTGCCGACACTGCAGTTGCACGAGTTCTATTTGCGTTTCTTTTCAGAACTCTTTTCCGTGTTCTTTTCCGAAGCAGGCATCACAAAAATGCTGTCGTCTATAGAAGGATTGATTGATATCTCGCTGACGGACATGGTGCCGCCGCCTTCGTTATCCAAAGCTGTGGGCAGAAGGATACCGCCAAAGCGTTTGTAATTGCTGAAGGTGGTAATCACCTCGTTGTCTTCACCCTGGAAGCGATACCGTGTGGTGATCTTTACTACCAAGTACGAGTCCACATCCAGGAAGTACTCATACTCTACTCCGTCTTTGCGTTTTGAGATAATCACATAACAATCCGAACCATCAAATTCCTCGGTGACTTTGTAGCTCAATGTTCGAATGCTGTCGGTTCCAATGATAAGGTCGCTGCAAACCAAATCCCCGGCGCTGGTCATGCTCTTTGTGTCTTTAGCATTCATTGGCTGGGGATCCAGCGAACCGGACCACGGCATAATGCTCCATGCTGTTTTGCCGTCATAGCCTCGCACCATCGACATCCCCGGCTGAATAACCGTTTCGGCGAGTTGCTTTTTGCCCTTCACCGTTGTGATCGACGTACGTTTCCAGCTACCATCGCTACTGATGTATGTACCTTTCGCTATGTAGTGCGTAGCACGCATGCATAGCTCACGGCCGCCCACTGCAGCGCGATGCTTCTCCAGTATAGAATCGAGCGAAACGGCGCTGGCGGTGTGCATGCAAAGGACAAGTACCGCAAGCTTCATTATGATGGTGTGTACACGTGTGTTGTTCATACCTGAGGCAGAAAGTTGGGGAAGTAAAATTCTCTGTAGAGTGAGCTGCAAAATAGAGCATTCGCATCTCAGATACTAACGCACAGGCGGTCAACCTACGGATAATGAACATGTCGGTTGAGGTACGAGTTTCTTATTTCAGACATCTCTATCTTTTATTCAAAACCAATACACTATCTTTGCACGGGTCACGTTTTGAAACACGTACCACCACTTGTTGTTTATTCTCACAAATAGGAGAACGCACATGAACTTGCTCATCGACAGCACCAATTTCGACCCAAGCCCCGCGCTGAACACATTTATAGAAGAAAAACTTCAAGGGGCTCTGAAGCTGGAACCCCGCATCACGCGCATCCACTGCACAGTAAGCGAAGCACGCGTTGATCATGCGAAGTCATTTACCTGCGCATTTACCATTTTTGCACCGGGCAACGACTTTGCCGTGCGCCGTACCGCCGAGGACATTCACGAGGCTGTCTTGAAAGCGGTGGATAGCACCAAACGGAAGTTGCGCAGTGTGAAAACAAAGAAAATCACATCCCGCAGGGTTGCTCGGGAGTGATTTGAACCTAATACCAACATCCGCGTTGCATGGAAATCATCATCCTTCTTCTCGTCGTGGCCGGCTACGTTGCCATTACCTTCGAGGGAAGCCTCAAGCTCGACAAAACCGCCACGGCATTACTGAGCGGGTTGGGTTGTTGGATTTTGATATTCATTGCACCTCCGCAGGGCATTACGGCCGAAACCGAGTTCATGCATCATCTCTCCGAGATCGCCGCGGTGATCCTGTTTCTGCTGGGCGCAATGACCATTGTGGAACTCATCGACCGGCATCATGGTTTCGATGCCTTCGTGCGATTGTTAACCACAAGCTCGCTGCCGGCTTTGATGGTGCGTGTGGCCGTGGCGTCGTTCTTTTTGTCGGCAATACTGGATAATCTTACCACCACCATTGCTATGTGTGCCATCGTTCGGCGCATAGTGGCAGAGCGAGAGCAACGGCTGTGGATTGCGGCATTGATCGTGATCACAGCCAACGCCGGCGGAGCGTGGTCTCCGATGGGTGATGTAACTACCTCGATGTTGTGGATTGGCGGACAGCTGAGCACCACCGGTGTGATGCTTGCCACGTTTGTTCCGTCTCTTGCAGTGGCTGCCGTTCCCACACTCTATTGTGCGTTGCGATGGAAGGGCACAGCGCCGCTCGTACCGCCATCATCGGAAGCAGATCAGCATGCGTCGCCGGCGTATAGCTCAAAGATTCTGATGCTCGGTACGGCGATGTTCCTGTTGGTTCCCCTGCTGGCCGCACTGTATCACATTCCGCCGGTGGTGGGAATGTTGTTTGCTTTGTCTCTGATGTGGATTTCCGTAACTCTTCTGCATCGCTCGATGGATGAGTCGGAACGCAACCGTCTGGGTGTAGCACAGGCCATGCGAAACATCGATACACCCACTATTCTCTTCTTTGCCGGTCTGTTGCTCTCGGTAAGCGCGTTGTCGGTGGCAGGATTTATCTCCTCGTGGGCATCATGGCTGGCTGCTAATGTTCCCGCGCCGTCGTCGGTGGCTGTGCTTCTGGGTTTGGCCTCGTCCGTGATTGATAATATTCCCCTTGTTGCTGCTTCGCAGAAAATGTTCAGCATGCAAACTTTCGGAATGGATCATCCCTTTTGGAATTTGCTTGCACTAACCACCGGCACCGGAGGAAGTATTATCATCTTTGGTAGCGCAGCCGGAGTGGCCGTGATGGGTATGGAAGACATGCGGGTAGGTTGGTACACCAAGCGAATCTCCTTGCTGGCATTATCCGGCTTCGCCGCAGGAGCGCTGGTATTTATGGCTATGAATATGTAGGCGCTGCGTTGCTCTGAACTTGACTCTGCTCTTGACTCTGAACTTGACTCAGCTCTACTTCTCTTCTTCCTGCGCCACGATCTTTTCTGCCAGCGTGAGTACGCACTGTACGTAGTCTTTGCTGTTGTTGTAATGATACACGGCAGCTTCTTGCTGTGATTGCTTTTCGCCCCAGCCGTTCACCTTCAGGTAGTTTCCTACACTTGCCATAGCATCCTCTTTATCAAACAAGCTTACCTTTCCATCGCCGTTACCGTCTACTGCCCAGCTCATGAACGACGAGGGTATAAACTGCGGCCATCCGAAAGCGCCTGCCCATGAGCCGCGCAGATCGGTGATAGGAAATGGAAGTCTGTCCTGCATGGATTTCAACGCCATCAACTGATCAATAGCCCAGTTTGCTTTGCGCCGAGCGCGAGTCTCAACCATAGAATCCAAGCGGTTCAGCGAGTCCGGAGAAAATACGGTGGAGCGGTATGCCTGCTTATTGGCTTCGATATTCTGCGGCTCTGCAGCAGCAGCCAGAGAGGCGTACACACTCACAACATTATAGGTGCCCAGCACCGTTCCAAACTTTGTCTCTACCCACAGAATAGCAGTAATTACTTGCGAAGGAACACCGGTGGAATCTTGCACGCGGCGAAGCAGATCCGCATTCTCGGCAAAGAACTCCCGAGTAGCACGCATCGACATCGCGTTGTAATTGTGGGAATAGTCTGCTTTCTTTAAAAACCCCGTTACATTAATCTTCACCATCTTTTCCAGAAACACTGTGTTCGGATTGAGAAGAATGGTAGAGATAAATGCTGTATCGGCATTTCGTGCAAGCAGACCCATCACTGCCGACCGAAATCGCACATCGGTTCCCTTCATTAGACGTTCCATCGTACGCAGGCGCTCCGCGGTAATTGGATCGAGTGTGGAGCACCCGGCCATCAGCACAAATACTGTTGCCGAAATAAAAAGTACCGCCCGTACAAAGAGAGTTCGTTTCATAAACCAAAAAGTGGATCGCGCTGTGCTGAATTCCTGCTGCGCCCGCAAACTACAACGAAGTTCTGCATGCATGAAAAACACCTGCGCCATTCCCCGCTGCCGGGCATACGCACAAATAGCATCGTATTTTCGCACAGCTCTGTTGTAGTTACCGCAACTCATCACCATTACCAATCACCACGTTTCGAATGACTCACTCCATGTCTGTGTTGCGAAACCTTCGCCTATGCTGTGTGACTCTGCTGCTTGCCGTGCAAGCAGCATGGATTCATGCGCAAACACCGGTATTACTTCGTTGCGATTCGTCGCAGTTCCCGCTGATGAAGGCTCGCGTAGCGCTGTCCGGCAGCTCGGTGCGCTCGCTCGACGCTGCTGAGCAATGGGTAGTGATCGACAACAAAATACCAGCTCCCCTTCTGCAAGCCCGGCGCATAGACGCCCTGCGCCTGCTTCCTCAAGCACAGCTTCCCAGAGAGGTAGTGATTTGTGTGGATGTGTCGAACAGTATCACCGAGCTCAATCGTGGTGGGGTGCTACGCAGTGCCGTTGATGCCCTGACGGAGGTCTTACTGCCCGCAGGCTCTAGGGTGGCGATCGTATTCTTTGATAATAACGCTCACATTGGCTGTGATTTTACCACCGATCCCGCGCAACTTCAAAGCGGCATGTCCAGAATATTCTCCGGCAGATCGTCGAGTGTAGTGAACGCACTTAGCCAGCCGCTCACCGGAGCCTTGTCGATGCTTACAAAGGGTGTGGAGTCCGCGGCCGTTGTTGTGATCACCGATGGCGAGGATTCGTTTGCGACTACAGACCTCATTACTGCAGCTCGCAATGCTCATGCTTCGCTGTCGTTCCTGGGGCTTGGCTCGCTGAATCTGTACGCTCATGAACAATGCGCGGACTCTACCGGAGGCGTTGTGGTGCGCAGCTTTTGCAACGAACTCAGTGTGGGGCATGCCGCGCGCGCCCTTGCCACTGCTATCTGCGGCAAGAATGTGTTCGAACTTTTGTGGACATCTCCCGCAACCAACGATGCTCAGCATACCATTCGCATTCGATTACTTGCCGATTCCACCACGTGGGAGTTCCAAGCTCGCACACCGGTGCGCCGCCTGGCCCGCTTAGACATACCGCCGCATCTCTCGTTTGGCGTAGTGCCGCCCTCGGCACCTGCGTCTACCTATTTGAGTTTGTCTGCAGAAAATGCCTCGTTCGTGGTAGACTCCATCCGCATGGATGATCCCTCCACAGGGTTCAGCATTCGCGGCGAATATCCTTTGCGCGTAGACTCCTCTACTACCGTGAATGTTCCGCTGAAATATGCTCCTCGAGATACAAATTTTGTGTGGACGCAACTGCGCGTGTTTGTGCGCAACGGCGGAACACGCATCGTGTCATTAAGTGCCGGCAAAGCTACCGCTGCCATCAAGAAGCCCACTATTCGCATGCTCGAACCTGCGCCGGGTTCCGCGCTGTTTGCAGACTCGTACGCACTGATTTCGTGGGAAGGAAGCGAGCCGGGCGATGCACATCGTATAGATATCAGCACCGACGGCGGCAAGACGTGGCAAGTAAGCGCCGACTCCGTTCGCGGCAGCGGATACTTGTGGCACACGCCCATGAACGCTGCAGCCGATGTTCGTCTGCGCGTGTCGCATTTGGGCAATGCACCGAAGGCCGGCGGTGTTGTTCAGCAGTGCACTATCGCCGCGCCGTTGCGCATACGCGATGCACGTTCGTTCCTGCGAAGCATGGAGATGAATCCCACGGTGGTAGGATCGCGTAAAGACAAGATCTTCGATAACGTTTTCACCAATGCGTCGAATGCAGCTGTTCGCATCGATGGCATCGAACTTTCGGGCGAGAATGCCAACGAGTTTGTGCTCTGCGCCGATCAGCCGCCAATCACTATCGAACCCGGGCGCACCCATTCATTGGAGCTGAGCTTTATGCCACGTAGCGCAGGTGTTCGCTCGGCGCGGGTGAATCTTCAAACTTCTATAGGCTTTATCTCCGCTCCTATTTCCGGTGTGGCCGTAGAACCCCGAATGAACGTGCAGTCCACGCCGGTAGACTTCGGCCCCGTTATTATCGGTGAATCACTGAGCATGGAGCTGGATCGCTACTTCACCAAGAATACATCGAAGGCTCCGGAGATCAGATGGATAGAACTTCGCGGGCCCGACACATCGCAATTCGCCTTTACCGTTCCTTCGGTGCGCACTACATCGGTAACCGACTATCCTGTGTCTGCCTCCGTTACATTTAACGCTCGCAGACCGCAGCGAACATCTGCACAGGTTTTTGTGCATACCAATGCCGACGATTCCCCGTTGGTGCTGCAGCTCGTTGCGTCCGGAGTGGATTATCAGCGTGACCTTACCATGTTTCGCGGTGTGGTGGCGCCTACTGCTGCCACTGTAAAAGCCGGAGCCGTGGCTGTGGGATCGGTAAATCTTTTGGGAGTACATGCCGCCGCCGGAATTACAGATAATATCATGATGCACGCCGGAGCAGTACTTCCCGTTCCACTGAACAAGCAGACCTATGCACTGGGATCGGTGGGCCTGAAAGGCGCATGGAACCTGGGCTCCAAGCTACGAGCGGGCATTGGTTATCAGTTTGCGCATAGTGTGTCGGACAACGCGCGCACCGATTCGGTGGAGTCTACCATCAGCACACACATACCCTATGCGGTGCTGAGTTACGGTGATGATCAATCGAGAGTATCATTGTGCAGCGGATACGCCATGAGCAATCACACCACCGTTGCCGTTCCTGCAGGATTCAGCTCATCGAGTGTGTTTGCCGTACTGAGCGCGGAACTTCGCGTAGCCAACAAATGGAAGCTGGTGACGGAGCTGGTTGGTGCCGAGTCGCTGAACGCATTGCCGTTGTTGATCACAGCGCGGTACCTGGGGCAATCGTATGCAATTGATGCCGGACTGGGCTACGCCGGAGCTGCGCAGATCGGCAGCGCAATATCGTTTCCGTTTGTGCCGATGATAGCCGGCACCTGGGTGTGGTAAGTACGTACGCGGTACTCATGCCGCAGAATCTATTCCGGAGTGATCATGAATGCAGCAGCAAAGGAACGCATAGGCTGGTACTTCTACGACTGGGCAAACTCTGCCTATCCGCTGGTAATCAGCACGGCCATTTTCCCCCTGTACTATAGCGCCGTTACGCACACAGACGCACAAGGCGACTACGTGCAGTTTCTGGGAATGACCTTCTACAACTCTGCGTTGTATTCCTACGCCATTGCATTGTCGTTCTTGCTCGTGTGTCTTGTTACGCCTGTGCTCTCCGGCGTGGCGGACTTCTCAGGAAAGAAGAAACGCTTCCTGAATATTTTTTGTTCTTTGGGCTCGCTGGCTTGCGCCTCGCTCGCCTTCTTTCGCGCAGACTCACTGGGCTTGGGCCTCGGTGCAGCAATGCTGGCCAGCATGGGCTTTAGCGGATCGCTGGTCTTCTACAATGCCTTTCTTCCCGAGATAGCCGGAGCGGACGAGCAAGACATGGTAAGCGCGCGTGGATTTGCCATGGGGTATATCGGCTCTTCTCTGCTGCTCATCTTCGACATAGCAGTATTGACCAAGCCGACGCTGTTTGGGATAAACACAAACGGCATGAGCGAGAAAGCGGTATTCGTGATGATTGCGCCGTGGACCTTTGTACTCGTGGGACTGTGGTGGCGGGGCTGGGCGCAGCTTACTTTATCGTGGCTGCACGATCGTCCGGGAAAATCAACAACGGGAAGCACGCTCACTGCGGGCTACCGGGAACTGCGCGAGGTGTGGAGATCTCTTGTGCATCACACCAATCTCAAACGATTTCTTGCTGCCTTTTTCTCTCATTCCATGGGTGTGCAAACGGTGATTCTTGTGAGTACCTTTTTTGGTAAACAAGTAATAGGCATGCGTTCCGATCAGATGCTGGGTGTGTTGCTACTCTTGCAGTTTGTTGCAATAGGCGGTTCGTATCTGTTTGCCGCCTTGTCCGCGAAGTTGGGAAACATCATTGCGCTGTGCACTGCTCTGGCACTGTGGATAGGTATTTGCGTGAGCGCGTTTTTTATTACCACCGCAACGGAGTTCACTGTTCTTTCGATGCTTGTGGGTATAGTGCTGGGCGGAACACAGTCTCTTTCGCGATCCACCTACAGCAAGATGCTGCCTCAAACGCACGACCACGCCTCGTTCTTCAGCTTTTATGATGTGTGCGAAAAACTGGGTGTGGTATTCGGAATGTTTGCGTTCGGATGGATATCCGATTTCACCGGAAGCATGCGCAACGCATCGGTAGCGCTCACAATATTCTTCGCAGTGAGCTTAGGTATTCTGCTGAGTATTCACCTGCGAACTACTCGGCAACCACTCGCCCGATAACGCGAGCATCAACGGATGAATTCGCAGACGCATTCAGTGACGTAATCAGAGCATCCGCATGTTCCTCTGCACATACCAGAATCATACCTATACCTAGGTTGAATGCTTGGCGCATAGCGTCGTCGGCAATTGCTCCGGTGTGCTGAATGAATTTGAAGATAGGCAGTACTTCCCACGAGTTCCAGTCTACATCTATACTCAGCCCTTTGGGAATCACTCGTGATGTATTCCCTACAATGCCACCACCTGTAATGTGGGACACAGCTTTGATCGTGCCGCCCGCAAGCAAAGGATACACCTCGTTGAGATAGGAACGATGCACTTGCAACAAGGCATCGCCGATGCTCATTCCAAGCTCGTCTACGTGTTGATCGGCGGAATATCGAGGGAACAACACTTTGCGGGCCAAAGAAAATCCGTTGGTGTGCAGACCGGTAGAGCGCAATCCTATAAGCACATCACCCCGCTGAATAGAAGAACCATCCAGCACCTTCGACTTCTCCACCACGCCTACCACCGTTCCCGCCAAATCGTATTCGCCCGGGGTGTACATCGATGGCATCTCGGCGGTTTCGCCGCCAATAAGCGCGCAGGAATTCTCAGTGCATGCAATCACCAAACCTTCGATCACCTTCTCGCCCACATTGGCATCGAGCTTTCCGGTAGCGAAGTAGTCCAGGAAGAACAAGGGCTTAGCGCCACAGGCAAGGATATCGTTTACACAATGGTTTACTAAATCCTGACCCACTGTGTGATGACGATCCATAGCAAAGGCCAGCTTGAGTTTTGTACCCACGCCGTCGGTGCTGCTTACCAGCACCGGGTGCTCGAAGTCCGGGAAGCGCGCATCGTACAACGCCCCGAACAACCCAATATCCGCAAGCACGTTGCTGTTGAACGTGGATCGAACACGAGGTTTGATGCGGCGTACAAGCTCGTCGCCTTCTTCGATATCTACTCCCGCTGCTTTGTAGTCCATTGCCCTTAGAACGAATAATTATGAGTTAACTATCAAGATGCATCAACCTGCATCACTATGCATCTCTTTGCATCACACTTGCATCAAACCTGTACGAACCGTCTACTGCCAAGCTATTATGCCATTTCCTTGATCAACTCGCGAGCAATCACGATATGCTGTATCTCGCTTGTGCCTTCGTAGATCTCCGTGATCTTCGCATCGCGCAGATACCGCTCCACCAAGTACTCACGCACATACCCGTAACCGCCGTGCGTTTGAATTGCCTCCAGAGCTACTTCCACTGCTGTCTTGGACGAGAACAGCTTCGCCGTGGCGGCTGCTTTGATATAGTTCATATGCTGATCCTTCATCCATGCGGCGCGATGCACCAGCAAGCGCGCTGCATCTACCTTTGTGGACATCTCGGCCAGCTTGAATTGAATTGCTTGCAGCTCGCTGATGGGCTTGCCAAATGCTGTACGCTGTGTGGAATACTTCAGCGCTGCCTCGTATGCACCGGAAGCAATGCCCAATGCTTGAGCAGCAATACCGATACGTCCGCCGTTCAGCGATTCCATTGCAATCTTGAAGCCCATGCCTACGCCGCCAAGCACGTTCTCCTCGGGTACTCGTACGTTCGTAAATCCAAGTGAGCATGTGTCGCTGGAACGAATGCCAAGCTTGTCTTCTTTTTTGCCGGGCTCGAAGCCGGGCATGCCGCGCTCAACGATAAAGCAGGTAATTCCTCTGTGACGCTTCTCTTTGTCGGTCTGTGCAAACACCAAATAGGTGTTCGCGCTGGTACCGTTGGTGATCCAATTCTTCGTGCCGTTGATAATCCAATGACTGCCGTCTTTCTCTGCCATTGTGTGCTGCGAGGTAGCATCAGAGCCGGCTTCGGGCTCGCTAAGGCAGTACGCGCCCAAGCGCTCGCCCTGTGCAAGCGGCTTCAGATATTTTTCTTTCTGCATGTCGTTACCGTATTCGGTAAGGCCCCAACACACCAGCGAATTATTCACCGACATAATCACACCCACGCTGGCGTCTACCTTCGAGATTTCCTCCATAGCAATCACGTACGCCAGAGCATCGAGTCCGCTTCCACCCCATTCGGGAGGAACCATCATGCCCATGAAGCCAAGTTCGCCGAGTTTCTTCACGATATCCGCAGGAAACTCTGCCGATATGTCTCGCTCGATACTTGAAGGTGCTATCTCGTCTTGAGCGAACTGCCGTGCAGTGTCGCGAATCATCTGATGCGTTTCCGAAAGTTCAAGATTAAACATAGAGCTATGTGAGTATGTGAATAGAGTCTGTGTGAATGTTGTTGCCGGTGCAGAACTACGGTACTGCATACGGCCTGCCTACTATGCTGTGCGCTTAGCCGCTATTGCTTCCGCCTGCGAAACCATTGAATCGATCACATCCAGTCCACGCATCCAGAATGCGGGATCGGCAAGATCAATTCCAAAAGGTTGTAAGAGATTGTCCGGTGTGTCGCGCCCGCCTGCCTGCAGAAGCTCATAGTACTTCTGGCGGAAACTCTCGTCGCCCGCGGTGTACATCTGATACAACGCCAGCACCAGCAATTCGCCGAAGGCGTATGCATACACATAGCCGGGTGTGTGAATCATGTGGGGAATGTACGACCACCACGATTTATAGCTGTCCGTCAGCGTCACCGAGTCGCCAAAGCTTGGGGTCTGCGTTTGCATCCACAGTTCGTTCAAGCGATCCATCGAGAGCTCGCCTTCGCTGCGACGAGCATTGTGAATGGCATCTTCAAAACGATTCATCGCCACTTGGCGGAACACGGTATTCACCATGTCGTTGAGCTTCTCCATGAGCAGTGTCAGGCGCTCTTCATCAGAGGTGGTGGCTTTCATGAGCGAATCAAACACCAACATTTCGCCAAACACCGAAGCGGTTTCGGCCACTGTGAGCGGCGTACCGGAATTGAAATAGCCCTGAACGCGCGCCAGGTACTGATGCACGCCGTGCCCCAGCTCGTGAGCCAGTGTTTTTACGTCGCGATGGGTACCGGTGTAGTTCATCAGAATGTACGGATGCACCGAGGGCACCGCCGGCGAAGAGAACGCGCCGCTGCGCTTGCCCGGCCGCACGCCTGCATCTATCCAGTTTTTCTCGAAGAACTCATCAACGATAGCGCCGATGCGAGGATCAAAATCATGATAGGCAGAGCATACCGTTTGGCGTGCTTCTTCCCATGTCATGGTGTTCGTTGCCGATGTAGCCGGCGCATTACGATCCCACTCGAAGAAGTCCGGCAAGCCAAGCATTTGTCTCTTTAGTGCAAAGAAGCGATGAGACAAATCATAGCGGCTCACCACTGCCTGAACCAGACTCTCAACGGCTGCATCGCTGATCTTGTTGGACTTGTTGCGCGAGCTTACCCATGTGGAGAATCCGCGCAGACGATCGTTGATCTGCTTGTCGGCCAGCATGGTGTTGAATACGTAGCCGTTCACGGGTACATCGCGCTCCAAACCCCGCGAAAATGCTTCGCTGGCGGCCTTACGCTTCTCGCGGTCGTGCCCGGAAAGTGTTCGGAAAATTTCTTGCTGCGATACACTCTTGCCCTCCAGATCGAAACGCGCCAGCGCTTGTTGCTGGTCGTAGAAACGGGTCCAGGCATCTATTCCCACCAGGTCCTTCTCGGCATCGAGAATTTCTTCGGCCTCGGTAAGGGTATGCGGCTTGAATGCACGATTGAACTCAAGCCAGTGCTTAAACTCCTGCAATTCGCCCGAGGCAATGATGCCGGCAAAATGCTCATCGCTCATGTTGCGAATCTCGATGGTAGCAAACACCAGATGCTTGCGAATCTCGGTGAGCTTCTCCATGGTGCTTTGATACGCATGCGCAACCTGCGGATCGTTCTGATCGGTAGTGAAGTTCAGCGACACACGCGAACCCAAGCGCCCTTGCACCTCGTACAGATTTTGCAACTCCAAAATCATGGATTTCATTTCCGAAGCAGAGCAATCAACGATTTTTCCGTACCACTTTTCGTAAAACGCCTTGGCATTTTTCTCCGACAACTCCATATCGGCAGCAAATGCGCCGTCGTTGAACGTTGGATATAAGTCCGCAAGGTTCCAATACACAGACTCTGCGCCGGTGAGCGTTCCAGCGGATTCATCGGCAGCAAAGGCCACCGGCGGGATACTATCGGCAGGAGCGTTAGGGTTCAAAGCGTAATGAGTATTCGCGGAATTATTCAAGAGGTTGTTCGAGAGATTATTCATGAGCTCGTGTTAGTATTCCAATCAAAAAAAACGACCGGACCGGCGTAAAAACCGGTGATTCAGTGCGATCGATTATGCGTTCAACGTGATGCGTCTTGAGATACATCTCGTGATACATCTCGTGATACATCTTCGAATGCATCATCCGCGAAGTCACGAAGATCAGGCTTCGTAATTGTAAAATCCGCGACCGGATTTTTTACCAAGGTGACCTGCTGCTACCATGCGGCGAAGCAGTGGGCACGGACGATACTTGCTATCGCCCAAACCATCGTGCAGTACCTCCATAATGGCAAGGCACACATCCAGGCCTATAAAATCTGCCAAGGTGAGCGGCCCCATGGGATGTGCCATTCCAAGTTTCATCACGGTATCAATGTCCTGAACCGAAGCCACATTTTCCATAACGCAATACACGGCCTCGTTGATCATGGGCATCAGAATGCGATTGGAAATAAAGCCGGGATAGTCCTGCACTTCCACGGGTGTTTTGCCGGTTGCCTCGGCAATACCGCGCACCGTTGCATAGGTGGCATCGCTGGTGGCTTGGCCGCGCACAATCTCGCAAAGTTTCATCACCGGCACGGGATTGAAAAAGTGCATACCGATCACGCTCTCCGGACGCTTGGTTACCGCCGCAATTTCCGTTATGGAAATGGACGAGGTATTCGTAGCAAGAATAGCATGCGCGGGTGCTGTTTCGTCGATAGTAGCAAACAACGATTTCTTCACGTCGAAATTCTCGCTGGCTGCCTCGATGATCAGGTCTGCATTTGCTGCCGCAGCGCGCAAGTCTGTGGAGGAAGTGATACGCGCCAGTGTTGATGTGCGATCTTCCTCGCTCAGCGTTCCTTTCTTTACCTGCCGGGATAGGTTGTTATCAATTGTAGCAATGCCACGCTGAATGGCAGCTTCGCTCACGTCTACGAGTGTTACATGAAAACCGTGTTGGGCATGAAGATGCGCAATGCCATTACCCATTGTACCTGCACCGATAACAAGAACCGATTTCATAGTGTTGTTCCCTGATTGATGTTCATACGTATTGAATCCCTGCCGGATTCTGTGCAAGCATATCCTCATGTTGAGGTACGTCCCAGTTGCTTGTCACGAATAGACCGCAAAAATAGGGTTGGAACGCTTGCCAACCACGAACGAAAGCAGGGAATTGCAGGGGAACTTGTTCACAAATCGGGATGTACGCTCATTGCGGTGATCCGGCTACAAAAACGCGCATTTGGTGGCTCTGAGAACCATCTGCCATCCACTAGGATCTGTGCCTGTTTTGTACGATCTCGATCGCTTGAATCATTGCCTGCACGGTACTGCGCGGATCTGCCATGTTCTTGCCGGCCAGTGCAAAGGCCGTTCCATGGTCGGGCGAGGTTCGAACTATGGGCAGGCCGGCGGTAACATTCACCCCGGCGCCTTGGGCTAAGAGTTTCAGGGGTATCAGGCCTTGGTCGTGATACATGGCCAGAATACCGTCGTAGTTTTTGTATTCTCCGTGAGCAAAGAAGCCATCGGCGGCAAAAGGACCATCCACGATCATTCCCATTTCGCGCATGCGGCTCACTGCCGGTTGAATAATCTCTATTTCCTCGCGTCCGATATGACCATTCTCCCCTGCATGAGGATTACACCCAAGCACCGCAATGCGCGGCCGGGCGCAGCCGAAGTCTTGAAGCAAACTATATCGAAACATGGAAATGCGTTCGCAAAGCATACTGTCGGTGAGCAAGGCCGGCACGGCTGCCAGCGGCTCGTGAATAGTGGCCAGCGCCACACGAACATTCTCGTGGCAGAGTATCATCAGGGGATTTCCTACGCCGGCCTTTGCGGCAAAGAACTCCGTTTGGCCCGGATAGCTAAAGCCGGCACTGCGTAAGGTGGTTTTAGAGACAGGCATGGTAACTATGGCGTCGGCAGTGCCATCGTACCACGCATCCACAGCTCGCTCCAGCGATTCATAGGCCAAGGCCCCGGCGCTTTCGCTTTCGGTGCCCAATTGAACGGGCGCGTACGTAGCGCAGGGAATCAAGGGATAGTGCGCCCCGCCAATCACCAGCGCGCCATGCTCCTCGTGCACGGGGATCCCTAGCGCAGCTGCGTAATCAAGGAAGCTTTGAGGATGCGTTGCTATGCGTACGCTCAAGGGCTGCGAGGGTAGGTTGTGGCGAAGTTCGGGCAGAGCTTTGAGCAGCACTTCGATGCCTATTCCGTTGCAGTCGCCTATGCTAACAACAATATTCATGAGGCATTCAAAAGGTATTCAAAAGGCATTCAAAAAAAGTGAGGGTGCTCGGAGAAGGCAGTTCTGTATGTGCAACCGAGTTACAACCGAGTTACAACCGAGTAGCAAACGAGACGCACTATCAAAATTGCGACTCGCGTTTTACCCGTGTACGATGGAAGCCGATGATGATGCCAATGGCAGACATATTCGCTAACAGTGCGGTACCACCGGAGGACAAATACGGCAAGGGAATTCCCATTACAGGCACAAGGCCTATAGCCATTCCGATATTCACCGTAGTGTGATAAAACAACACAGCCGCTAACCCAAAAGTAAATGCCGTTTCGTAGCCGTTGCGGGCACCGCGGGCCAAACGCACCAACCGGAAAATGAGGAACACTAAAAGCCCCAGCACCAGACTGGAACCAATGAACCCGAACTCCTCGCCGGGTACATCGAAGATAAAGTCTGTCCACTGCTCCGGAATGTATCGAAGCTGCGTAAGCGTGCCCTTCATGTAACCTTTGCCCGTAACGCCACCACTACCCACGGCCATCATGGATTGCAATACGTGATAGCCTTCGTCCTTCGGGTATTTTTCCGGATCGAAATAGGTTTTGATGCGGCTTTGTTGGTGATCCGGAAGCTTGTTGTAAAGCGGTCCGGACGAGAATCCAACCAAGACGATGATGAGCATACCTGCCAAGCGGGTAATGATAGAGCGCCGGAAGAACAAGGCGGCAATTGCACTCACGGCAACAAAGGCAATCATCACGTACCGGGCGTCGTGAAGCACTGCATACATTCCGGCTATTCCCACCAAGGGCACAACACTTGCCACAAAGAGAAAGAACAAATCACCGCCGCACCACAGCATAGTTCCCATAAACATGGCAATGAACACCGAAGCGGTGCCGGTGTCTTTTTCCGCAAGTACCAACAGCATGGGTAAGAACACTATACCGGCCAGCCATAGCACATCACGAAGTGCGGTAAGCCGCACCCCCTTACTTTCCATAAAGCGACCAATCATCATCAGAGTGCTAAGCTTTGCGAACTCCGAGGGCTGAAATTGAATACCGCCAAGATTTATCCAACACAACTGGCCGTTAATACGCATCCCCACACCGGGAATGAAAATCATGAGCAGCAGAAGCAGCGAGCCCGCATAAGCAAGCGGAGTGATGGTGCGAATAAAATGCTGCGGCACAAAAATGAAACTGACAAGCAGGGCCAAACCCAGTACCGCATAGCTGAGTTGCTTCACAAAAAAGCGACTCATCTGGGGCTCGTAGGTGGCACTGTAGATAGAGATCAAGCCAATGGCAATAAGGGAGAGCATGGCAAGGATGGTGGGGAAATCCATTGCATCCACCTTGTGTTTCTCTATTGACTCGGAGAATTCTTCGTGCGTTCCGTATACGGACATAATACTGTGTCTTTTACAATTGTTCTGAGAGTGTTATGCAGCTTGTTCTAAGAGTGTTGTGCAGCTTGTTCTGAGAGTGTTGTGCAGCAAACCGTTGATTAGGACATCAACCGCACTGCTGCTTCACGATACTTTGCCAATGTCTTGGTGATAATCTCCGGCGGCAAGGTTGGCGCCGGTGCCTGTTTGTTCCATGGCTGAGTAAGCAGCCAGTCGCGAAGCACCTGCTTGTCGAAATTCATCTGCGGTTTTCCCGGCGCGTATTCCTCTGCCAACCAATAGCGTGAGGAATCCGGAGTAAGAGCTTCGTCGATAAGAATAATGGAGCCGTCGGGCAAACGTCCGAACTCGAACTTGGTGTCTGCCAGAATAATTCCGCGCGAGGCAGCATATTCAGAGGCCTGCGTATAGAGATCTATGCTCACGTTGCGCACAAACTCTGCTGTTTCTGTACCCACAATCTGCGCGGCTTGCTCAAAGGAAATATTCTCGTCGTGGCCTTCTTCTGCTTTGGTGGCCGGTGTAAAAATGGGCTGCGGCAGCTTGGATGATTCCACTAATCCCGCCGGCAGTTGCACACCACACACCGTTTGCGAACTCTTGTACTCGTTCCATCCGGAGCCGGCCAAGTAGCCGCGCACCACACACTCTATAGGCAGGGGTTGAGTCTTGCGCACCAACATACTTCTGCCTTCCAGCTGGCTTCGGTACTCGTGGGTAGGCTGCGGGTAGTCGTCCACATTTACCGACACCACATGATTAGCAATGATATGCCGGGTGCGCTCAAACCAAAACATGGAAAGCGCCGTGAGCAAAGCACCCTTGCCCTCAACGGGTTCGTTCATAATGACATCGAAAGCACTGATGCGATCGGTGGCAACAATCAAAAAATACTCGCCTACATCATATACGTCGCGCACTTTTCCGCGGCGGTGCAAATGCAGTGTGGGGCAATCGGTGTGGAATACAGCACTCATGAAAGCATCTAAAGTTAATTCGCGTGTAAAGTCTATGCGGGTGTATGCCCGAATTCACGTCAATTCTGTTCGAACACCCGGCGAAAATACGGGAAAGCGCACTCGTGTTTTCCCATCGGTGCAAAGCCCGTCAAAAAACAGAGAAAACTCCGGGCTTTGAGGCAACCTACTATTAAGCGTATGCTTCCGGAGATACTTCTCTCTATGCTCTCTTCTCTGATCACTTCTCTGCACACTTCTCTGCTCTCTTCTCTGCTCACCTCTACGCTTCGCTGCTCGACCATTCATCGAGCAACAGAGTGCCGCGGGGATCATTGGAAACGAAAGCACCATGAGTACTGCCAATCTCTATACATCGGCGCATCTGTTCCATGCCGTCGCGGAGTTTCTGCTCATCACGCGCATAGACGCGGGCTATTGTTTCGCCGGCGGCGATGGCATCGCCGGTTTTCTTGAACAAAACAAAACCTGCGGAGCTATCGATGACATCGTCTTGCCGAAGGCGTCCGGCTCCCAAGGTTATTGCAGCCAAACCCAATTCGCGGGTGGCAAAAGCAGTAATAGTTCCACCCTGCTCGGCCCTGAGATCTGCATAGGGAGTGGCTTCGTAATGCAGGCACGATTGATGCCAGTCCCCGCCTTGGGCGCGAAGCATGGTATGAAACACAGCATGTGCCTTTGCGCTAGTCCACGCTTCGCGAACAAGCTCTGTGGCTTCAACGGCGCTTAGCTCGGGCCGTGCCAGCATGAGCATGCGCGATGCACACAGCTCTGTAAGCTCCACGATATCCGGCGGAGCATCATCGCGGGATTGTAAACATGCGTCGGTCTCTACCATTTCCAACCAATTTCCCACAGCCCGCCCCAGCGGCTCATCCATGCGGGTGAAGAGAACGCGAAGCGGCAAGCCTACTTCTTTAGCCACGCCCATCATGCGTTGGGCAAGTTCTTGTGCAGCGTCCATGCTCTGCATGAATGCACCACGCCCCACTTTCATATCCAGCACCAAGCCCTGAATATCTTCCACGAGTTTTTTGCTAAGTATCGAGGCAGTGATTAAGGCAGACGATTCCACCGTGCCGGTTACATCGCGAAGAGCATAGAGTATGCGATCGGCCGGGGCTATATCGCTGGAGGCCTTGATCATAAAGCACCCATGATGCTCCAGAAAAGCGCTAAGCTCTGCATCGCTGAATTCCATGCGAAGCCCGGCTACCGATTCCAGTTTGTCTACCGTGCCACCGGTGTGGCCAAGCCCCCGGCCGCTCATCATGGGAACATGCACTCCGCACGCCGCAACGATGGGCACCAGTAGCAACGAGATTTTATCCCCCACGCCACCGGTGGAATGTTTGTCTATGCGGGGCACGGAATGCGGGAAATGATAGCGGCGTCCGCTGTCGCGCATGGCCATGGTGAGAGCGCCGGTTTCGGCTGCACTCATTCCGCGGGTACATACGGCCATCAGAAAAGCTGCCGCTTGCGCGTCGTTGATACTCCCGCCGGTTACTCCCTGCACAAAGCCCGCCACTTCCTGCGGGCTGAGCTCTGCTCCATCGCGTTTCTTTCGCAACACCTCGGCAGGAATCAGCTTCATGATTGTAATTTTGTTCGTGACACTATTGCTCGCCCTTCATGTCCTTCCAGGCGCTTTCGGACAAACATCGTAAACTCGTTCGATCCCTCCATCTGCGTAAGCACCGAGATGAGGAACTTCTGTTTGTGGCAGAGGGAATAAAAGTCGTGCAGGAACTTTTGAACAGTTCCTATGGTATAGAGTTCCTGTGTGTGGCGGAGCCACGCAGCTCAAACTTTCCGGAGCTGCTGCGGCGCGCTCAGCGCGCATCCATTCCTCTGTATGCTTGCTCAGAAAAAGTATTCTCGTCTATCAGCGACACACCCTCGCCCCAAGGTGTCTTGGCGGTGGCACGAATGCCGGAAGACGTCACTATACTGCAAAGCTCCGAGAGTTTCCAAAGCTCTGAGAGCCGTAAGAGCGCATTGCATCTAGGCCCGCGGGTAGTGGCACTGGATGGCGTGCAGGACCCGGGCAATACCGGAACAATTGTTCGCACAGCGCATTTTTTTGGATACAGTGCCGTGCTTTTGGGTTCGCAGTCTACCGATAGATTCAACGGGAAGTTCATACGCTCGGCTATGGGGTCGTCCTTCCATATTCCCTGCATCGCCTGCGATTTACCGGCAGCACTTGGCAGCATCCGATCGGTTCATACGGTGATCGGTGCTGATGCTCATGCCGCAACACCCCTGCAGCAATGCGCCGTACCCGAGAATCTCTGTATTGTGATCGGCAGCGAAGGCGCGGGAATCTCTACGGAGGTGAATGCGCTGCTGGATCATCGCTTTGTTATTAGCGGTCGCGGCGGAGCCGAGTCGCTCAATGCCTCGGTGGCCGCCGGAATCTGCCTGCAGTATTTTTCTTGATGCATCGCCCACACGCATGACCATTCTTATAGCCACGAACAACCGTCACAAAGTAGAAGAGATGCTGCATATTCTGAAGCGCGCGGATTCCTCGTTGGTGGTACTCACACCGGCCGATCTTCCGCAGGGCAGTATAGACGTAGACGAGACCGGCTCTACTCTGGAAGAGAACGCGTATCTAAAAGCGCGTGCCTTTTTTGAGCATACGGGAATTCCCTGCATTGCCGATGATACCGGCCTGGAGATAGACGCCTTAGGCGGCAAGCCCGGCGTACGCTCTGCTCGCTTTGCTCACGACAACGCCACCTACGAGGAAAATCTCCTGCTAGCTCTACAGATGCTCTCGGATACGCCGCCCCCACACAGAACCGCACGTTTCCGCACGGTGATGTGCTATGTAGACTCACTGCGCACGCTATTCGCCGAAGGCGAGTGCCCCGGACATATAAGCGAAGAGCCTCGCGGCAGTAACGGTTTTGGCTACGACCCCGTGTTTGTACCCGATGGATACCAAACCACCTTTGCGCAGATGACAACCGAAATCAAGAACTCGCTCTCGCATCGCTCACGGGCGCTGCAGAATATGAGCGCGGTGCTTATTCGTGGCGTCATCGAACCGGAATCGCAGAATGTAGGTGCACCGGAACCACTACGTATCGCCACACCGGCAGCACCACATGCAGCTCGCCGCATTCTATGCCGCATCGCTGCTGCAGCGGCGGCAAACAACGAACACGCTCTGCGCAGCGCCATAACTCTTGCTGCTACGCATGGCGTTCCCATGAGCGATGTGTATGAAGTGTTGCTTCAGAGTTATCTCTTCGCCGGATTTCCTGCCGCACTAGAGTCGCTGAATATTCTTGATGAGCTTCGCAAATCCGAGCGCGCGTCGGCGCCTGATTCGCCGAATGATGGCAGGCGAGCATTGAATCACGAGTATGCTTATGATGCCGATGAGTTTCGCCTACGTGGGCTGGAAACCTGCAAGAAAATCTACACGGATGTATTCGAGAAAATGATGCAGCGCCTTGGTGATACATCGCCGGAACTGGCATCGTGGATGATTGTGGAAGGATATGGCAAAGTGCTTTCGCGACCGGAGCTCGATGTATGCACTCGCGAACTTGTGAACGTAGCCGTGCTCACCGTGATGGGGCGTCCGCGTCAGCTGTATTCGCACCTGCGGGGCGCACTCAACACCGGCGCAGGCGAAACAGAAATCACCGATGCTCTGGAGACCGCTATGGGGCTGGCTTCCGGCACTGCACTACACAGCGCCTTTGGTGTGTGGGACACATTACGTGAACGCCGAAATTCATCATGAGATTTCTGAACTCACATCCCGGAGTCTGACTTCACTAGACGTATCGTAGCTATGTGTTGCAGATACGCACAGCAGATACACATCACCACTATGAATCACAACCCTTCGCCGCTATTGCTTGCAGCTTCGCAACGATTCGCACTGCGACTTCTGCAGCTGCTTGTAGCCGCTGTTGCCATAGGCGCTACCGGGCCGAGTAGTGATGCCGGCGCGATGATAAAAGCAGACACCACTCGCAACGATAAACGCCCCACGCGCAGCGCTGTTCGCGAGTTGCAGCGGGATATCGACGGCATCCTTGCTTCTCGAGACTTCAACCATGCAAACATTGGTGTATCGGTGGTATCTGCAGAAAGTGGCGAAGTGCTGTATCGCATGAACGACGAACGCATGTTCGTGCCGGCGAGCACGCTGAAGTTATTCACCACTGCAGCAGCGCTAGAGGGTTTGGGTAAAGATTTTCGCTACAGCACGCGGCTGTATTTGGATGGCAATGTTTCGTCCGGTGGTGAATTCCGTGGCAACATGCTTATTCGCGGCAGCGGCGACCCCACTTTGAGTGCATTTTTCAAGCGCGACGCTCTTGCTATTCTGGACAGCTGGGTGGCCAAGCTGGACTCGCTGGGCATCACCGGTGTACGCGGCGCAATTGTGGTAGACGACTCCTACTTCGACAACGAGCAAACAGCACCCGGATGGATGATAGACGATGTGAGCTATGCCTATTCCCCGCATGTGAGTGCTCTGAACGCCTACGACAACACCGTGGAGCTGCGCCTTGCACCGGGCCGCGAGATAGGAGCCGGCGCTACATGCGAAGTATTCCCGGACAGAACCGGCGTGCGGGTGAACTGCCATGTGCGTACCATTGCCATGGATGAACCCGATGAAGTTCGGGCTGTTCGCAAACCCGGCAGTAACGACATACGCGTTGATGGCACTATAGCGGCAGCCGGCGCGGGAGACACCACCCGCAGCGTCCTGCGCGTTACCGTGGAGGACCCATCGCTGTATGTAGGAACATTACTGAAGAATGCCTTGGAGCACCATGGCATGCGGGTGCGAGCGGAAGTGACCCCGCTATACTCGGCCCTGCCCGCTACCACAGAGCCATCACTGAAACGCAAGAGTTATGCAGAGATGGATCCCGTGTGCGAAACCTTCTCACCGCCGTTGTCCCAGATTATCAATGTGATCAACACACACTCGCATAACCTTTGCGCGGAAGCGCTGATCAAGACCATAGGCAAGGAAAGCAGTAGTATGGGAAGTTGGGAAAGTGGCACCGAAGCGGTGAAGAAGTTTCTGGCGCAAAAAGGTATGCAGCAAGACGACTTCATCATGGTGGATGGCAGCGGACTTTCGCGCTTGAATCTTTGCGCTCCAAGCCAGCTGACATACCTGCTTACAACTATGCTCAAAAGCCCGTCACGCGAACACTTTCTAAACTCCCTTGCCGTACCCGGCGCTCCGGGAACGCTAAAGAATCGTGTGGTAGGTACTCTGGCAGAGAAACATCTGAAAGCAAAGACCGGCTCGATGAATAATGTGAGCAACATTGCCGGGTATGTTACCACCCGAGACAACGAAACCTTGTGCTTCGCCATTATGCTGAACAATTACACCGTGCCCGATGCACTGGCACGGTCGCTCCAGGATGTAGTGTGCATGCGCCTTGCAAGCTTTACGCGCAAAGCGGAAAAGTAAACTGCGCTGCCGGAGCTAATCTTAAGCGCCGCCCATCCAAAAGCTCATGCCGCGTAACTGCGCCACGCCAACAACGATCAAAACAAGTGTTGCCGTTACATACAACAGCGCGCGGGTATTGCGGGCAGATGCTTCGGCCTTTCGTGCCATCGGCGCAATGTGGCTCAAGCCCAAGGCTAGAATCATGGTAACGGCATGCTCCATATGATGGCGAAGCGCGCTCATGTCCCACGATGCAGCCGAGCCCACGCGGTAAAGCAAGATCAACCCGATAACAAACTGCAGTGTCATCAAGGCAGAGAAGATGCGGAGCATCAGAAGTTCGCTGCGGCCAAACTCCGCCTTGCGCAGCATGTTCCACACAAGTTTAGCGATAGCAACAACCGCTATGAGCACAAAGAGATTTCGGTTGTGAGAGTGTAGTACCAGAAGTGTGTCCATAGAGCTTTTGTTAAAAGGTTAAGTATACGCGAAAAATACTGAGGTCCCGGAATTGTTGGTGGTTGCTTGTGGTAGCTTGTTATGATTCTTGACTACTCTTGACAATTCTTGACTATTCACAATTACCAACACACTCGCTCCCTACCACTTGCAGCCGTGTTCTATGCGTGACTCATCAACCCAACGATGTAATAATACACCATAAGCACCAAAGCCACTGCCGCCGGAATAGCACTGAGTATAACTGCCGGCAAATAGCGTTTGATTCTGTAGGCAAACCATGCAAGAGCGCTGAAAGCTACAGGCAGAGCAGGATACACCACATACAGCGATCCGGCCACTTCCAGCGAGTTATCTGCGCGCAGCAGCACGGTGGCTATGGCGGCCCACGCCAATACCGACATCAGCGAGATCATCTGCGTGATCACAAGAACCGCTACAACAAACGATGGTGATGATAATCTTGAAGGCATAGAGTTCTGTGGAATACTTGGGGCCGAAGGTGTGGATGATACACCACTCCACTACGAAGGTGATGAACCACCATACCGGAGCGGCGGCTCTGCTTGCTTGACCTTTACAACTATTCTACTATTCTACTATTCTACCTTGACCTTCGCCCTTCTTACAAAGGCAAAAGGGACGACAAACGCCATCCCTTTCACCTGCAAGTAGAATAAGTAATAAGAACGCACGACTTATTGTCGCGCTGACGTTCGTCGCATCGATTGCGCGAGCGGCGCCGTCAGTTTACTGACCGATCGTGGCCTTGTATGCTGTTACATCCATCAATGCATCAACATCAGCCATGTCGGCAATTTCAATCTTTACAATCCATCCGTCGCCGTACGGATCCTGATTCACTTTTTCGGGGTTGTCGTTCAAACCGCGGTTTACTTCCAGAACTTTTCCGGAGCAAGGAGCGTACAAATCGGCAACCGTCTTTACCGCTTCAATTGTTCCAAAGGCCTCGCCCTTGGTGATGCTGTCCAAACTATCGGAAATGTCGATATACACAACATCGCCAAGCTCACTTTGAGCATGAGCCGTAACTCCTATCCAACCTGTATTTCCCTCCACACGAATCCACTCGTGGTCGTGCGTGTATCGAAGCGTTTCCGGAAAGTTCATATCTGCTATTCGTTAAGTGAAGTAAATGTCTGCGTGAATGAGCGTGGTGTTTTTTGAAATCGTTCGAGACAACCACGTCGCGAAAATCGCAAAGAGACAGCATTGCTGCCAAAAAATCTGCACACGATGTTACGTGGCCCTATCTGTTCCGCCGGAACTCTCCTTCAGCCCGGCCAAAAACTGCAAGGCCTGCATGGGCGTAAGGCTGTTTACATCCACCGCGTCCAGCTTTGCCCGAAGGGCATCATCGCGTATTTCGAACAAAGAAATTTGCTCACGTGTTGCTCCTGCAGAAGGCGCGCCGGCGCTGATGCGCGGCTTTGCTGCTACAGGTATCGTTGAGGGCGCCGTGGATCGTGCAGGTGCAGATGCAGACGAAAGTGCATGAGAATGTTCATGAGAAGATTCATGAGCATGTTCATGAGAAGATTCAACAGAAAAAGCACTCCCTCCCGCATGCTTCAGTAGTTCCAGATTGTTGGACTCTAAGGTCAGCAGGATTTGCTCGGCACGTTCGGTAACGCTTCGCGGCAATCCCGCCATACGCGCCACATGAATTCCAAACGAGTGATCCGACGATCCCGGTAGAACCTTGCGCGTGAAAATTATTCCCGTTCCCACTTCTTGCACATCCACCTTAAAGGGATGAATGCGATCATACAACTGCGAGAGGTCGTTGAGCTCGTGATAGTGCGTAGCAAAGAGGGTTTTGGAGCGGGCATGATCGTGCATGTATTCGGCCAACGCCCACGCTATACTCATGCCGTCGAATGTAGCAGTGCCGCGCCCTACTTCGTCCAGCAATACCAGGCTGGATGCTGTTGCGTGATGCAGAATGTTCGCGGCTTCCTGCATCTCCACCAGAAACGTGCTCTCGCCGGTTGCGATGTTATCCTGTGCCCCAACACGAGTAAAGATGCGGTCGCACAGCGAGATATGTGCCGATGCAGCCGGCACAAAACAACCCACGTGCGCCATCAACACAATTAGCCCTACTTGGCGCAAATAGCACGACTTCCCTGCCATGTTCGGGCCGGTAAGAATATGTATCTGCGATTCGTTCGTGTTCAGGCGTGTAGAATTAGGCACAAAGGGTGTGCCTATAGGCAAGAGCTTTTCTACCACCGGATGCCTGCCATCACGAATATCCAGAAGGTCGTCGTCTGCCACGTACGGCCGGCAGTAATCGTTTGCCACGGATACCCGCGCAAACGAGCAAAGGCAATCGATAGCGGCAATACAGCGCGCTGCATGCTGAATAGCTGCGGCATGATCGGCAACTCGCAGGCGAAGTTCGTTGAAGAGCGTTTGCTCCAGCGTGCTCAATCCGGACTCCGCCTTCATGATAAGTTCTTCGCGTTCTTTGAGCTCGGGCGTGATGTATCGCTCCGCGTTTGTCAGCGTTTGCCTGCGCTGAAAGCTTGTAGGGACACGGTCTTTGTGGGCATTAGAGATTTCCACGTAGTAACCGAACACACCGTTCATTCCAACTTTCAGCGAAGGAATTCCCGTCTCTGTGCGCAATCGTTCCTGGTAGGCGTTTATCCATGTTTTACCGGACGACAAGGCATCGCGCATTTCGTCCAGCTCGCCATGATATCCCGGACGAAAAATACCACCCGAACCAAAGTGCAGTGCGGGCTCATCGACAATGGCGTATTCTATGTCGCGAACTACATCGGGCAGGGCTTGCGGCGATCCCAACAACGTGCGCAGATACTCCGGCAAATCGTCTGTGCACAACGCGTGCAGCAGCGGTATCACTGCCAACGACATTCTCATGGCAACCAAATCCCGAGGAGTGGCGCGTTGCACACACACCTTGCCTATAAGGCGCTCCAGGTCTCCGATGCGCTTGAGTGCATCGCATACCGATCGTTGCATGTCGGTGTTGCGCACCAATGCTTCCACCGAGTCCAGCCTTTCGTTGATACTTTGGCGCGAACTCAAGGGGCGCAGCAACCACGAGCGCAACAAGCGGCCGCCCATGGGTGTGAGCGTGTGGTCCAGTACGGTAACCAGCGAGGCATCTTTGTCCTGAGACGACGAGACGATCTCCAGGTTTCGCCGGGTGGATGTGTCCAGCGTCATGTACTCGCCCGTGCTGAAGGTACGCAGCGAGGAAAAGTGCGTTACGTTCCCCTGCTGGGTTTCGCTGATGTATTGCATCACCATGCCTGCCGCTGTGATCGCTTCGGGCAAGCGGTCCACACCAAAACCTTTGAGCGTATGAGTGCGCAGATACTTCAGCAGATTCTCTCGGGCAAACTGCTCGCTAGCGATCCAGTCTTCTTGTCTGGTCACAGCCGGCATCGACGGCAATAGACGTAAGTATTTCATGGCGCGTTCCATTTGCGAGCGCGGCACAAGAATTTCGGCAGGCGCAATGCTCTCTAAGGTAGACTGTATGCGGTCTTCGGGGCATTCGCAGGTGGCAAACTCCGCGGTGGATGCATCGGCATACGCAATTCCCGCACGAAGCACTCCGGGAGCGGTCTCGCTAAAAACAAGAGCAGCCACATAGGTGTTTCGGCGCGCATCCAGAAGCTTGTCGTACATCGCCACTCCGGGCGTTACTACTTCCACCACGTCGCGCTTTACAATGCCCTTTGCTGTTTTAGGATCTTCCAATTGTTCGCACACGGCGGCGCGATACCCTGCGCGCACAAGCTTGGGCAAATAGCTGTCTAATTGATGATGCGGGAATCCGGCCAAAGGGATCTCTCCCGCTGCGCCGTTGTTCCGCTTTGTCAGGGTGATTCCGCACACCTTCGCGGTGATGACGGCGTCGTCCCCGAAGGTTTCAAAAAAATCTCCCAAGCGAAACAGCAGCACGGTGTCCGGGTGCTTTGCTTTGATACTGTTGTACTGCCGCATCAGCGGCGTTTCTTTGTCACCGGCCATACTTGATTAAAGCAACGAATGCCAAGCACAAACTCAGCGCTCGAGTGAAGAACAAACATGTTTAGAGCAAATGCTCACGAAGAACGGGCAGCACGGCTTCCACGCTTGGCACGATGAAGTCTGCCTGGGGAACCTGCGTAAACTCACCCACCAAAATCGTTCGTACACCGGCGGCTCTGCCGGCCTGAACATCGCTCACCGAATCGCCGATCATCCACGAAGCAGACAATTCTATACCGCGCTCTGCAGCTGCCTCCAGCAACATTCCCGGAGCCGGCTTGCGGCGCGGGCTGCCGGTACTTTCGGCATCGGTGCAATAACGAATATCATGAAAGGCCACACCGCAGCGGCGCACCAGCTCGTTCTGAAAATACTCGGTGATGTGTTGCAAGTCTTCGCGAGTCATCAGGCCTTTGGCCACGCCTTGCTGATTAGACACCAAGATGCTCTCGTACCCGCGTTCCTGAACATAGAGCAACAGATCGGAAATGGCATCGATAAACTCGAACTCCTCTACCGAACGAACATAGGCGCCTACCAGGCGTTTATTCACAATTCCATCGCGATCAAAAAACACAGCGCGTTTCACCTGGGTATCTCCTTCACATCCGGATAACATCACATTCTCGTTTGCATGTTGCAAGCCGATACCGGCCACCATTCGCCGGTGTTCACGAAAACAAACTATCCGGACGCGTGGCACTTGGCGGCGTGTACCCGAAATGCCTGTATGCGCGCTCGGTGGCCTCGCGGCCTCGGGCGGTGCGCTGCAAAAATCCTTGTTGTATCAGGTACGGCTCGTACACTTCTTCTATTGTGCCCGTTTCCTCCCCCACGGCCACAGCCAAAGAACTAAGCCCCACCGGACCTCCCTGAAACTTCTCGATCACACTTCGCAGTATGCGCTTATCCATTTCGTCGAATCCGCATTCGTCCACTTCCAACGCGGCAAGGGCAAGCACGGCGATGTCCTTGGTAATCACACCGCGGCCTTTGATGTCGGCGAAGTCTCGTGTGCGGCGAAGCAGACGATTCGCGATGCGCGGCGTGCCGCGCGAGCGTCGTGAAATCTCCATCGCTCCATCGGTTTCAATCTGCACACCCAGAATATCTGCCGAGCGCTTCACAATGTGAAACAAATCGTCCGGCATGTAGTAATCCAATCTGCTTACCACGCCAAAGCGCGACCGCAACGGCGCCGTGAGCGAGCCCGCACGCGTGGTGGCACCGATAAGCGTAAAGCGAGGAATAGACAACTGCACCGAGCGAGCCGCAGGGCCGGTGTCGATCATAATATCCAGCCTGAAGTCTTCCATGGCCGAATACAAATACTCTTCCACAACCGAGCTAAGGCGATGAATCTCGTCGATAAAAAGAATGTCGCCTTCTTCAAGGTTTGTAAGCAGGCCGGCCAGATCGCCGGGCTTTTCCAGCACAGGGCCGGAGGTGGTTTTGATATCCGATTCCAGCTCGCGCGCGATGATATTGCTCAAGGTGGTCTTGCCCAGTCCGGGAGGCCCCGTGAGCAGAACATGATCCAGCGGCTCTTTACGCTTACGCGCAGCGGCTATGTAGATCTTCAGGTTCTCTACAATCTTTGCTTGGCCGGTAAAGTCGTCGAAACGAGACGGGCGCAGCGATACGTCGCCATCGTCCTCGCGGCGGTCTGATTGTAGTATGGTGGATGCTCGTTCCATTGTGTTCGTCTATTGATGCAATAATACGCACAGTTGCGTCAGCGATACGGGGCCTGGTTCCTGAGCTTGCTGCGCGGCGCACGAAATCTACATCTGCTGCTCGCGATGCAGCTTTACAGGGCAGTAGCTTTTGCCGTCGCGTATGCAGTCCCGCGGGCAGGGTACAGCATAGATGCGGGTGATGGCATTGCCGATTTTTTGTGTGATTGCCACATTCATTTCCCGCTCCACCGGATAGGCGTCCTCGAAGGTGTAATCGTAGGGCATTACTACATCGATCTCTATAAACATATCCTTGCCGGACTGACGGGTATGCACGCTATTGAACTGACAAAAGCGGTGTGCGTTCTCCGACACCACACCAAGAATGCCGTACTGCACTTCGTCCGGGAGTGTTCTGTCCAGAAGTTGATCCAAGGCGCGCCGGCCGTGGCGCAAGGGCATGCGAAGAGCAATGCCCACTACCGCAAGAGCAGACACGGCGTCGGCCAAACGAGCGAACAACGTGGCATGAAACTCGGAGGCAAGCCAGCCAATGGTAAGCCCTACAAACACGCACAGCTCGGTAAGAGTATCAATGCGCCAGAGGTCGGCGTCGTAGTCTACCATGGGCATAGCCACGCGGCGTGCGCGCCGCGTTTGGATTCGGGCAATGGCCGATACAATGGCCAGCGAAAACGCAGAATACACCACGAGCACGGGATAGTGGCGCGTAGTAACATGATTCGCGTAATCAATTACCG
Organism: Kapaibacterium sp. (SeqCode); assembly: GCA_046297095.1. Lineage (GTDB taxonomy): Bacteria > Bacteroidota > Ignavibacteria > Kapaibacteriales > NICIL-2 > JBBATK01. Next base: position 97,634 of record JBKCNS010000031.1, read on the forward strand.
ATTGGTACACCGTGAAGCCTAGAGTGACAAACAGCAACGTTGCGCTGAGCAACAAGGCCAGGGCCTCGTATTTTCCGTAGCCGTAATTATACACGTAATCGGGAGTGCGTATACTACGCTGCACCGCGGCAACCAACACAAGGGCATTTACGATATCGATAGCCGCCACAATACCATTGGTGCGCACGGCAAGAGAGTCTTGGGTTAAACCAAGCAGAATACCACCCACGGCTAGCACCGCCGAGGCAGCCAGGGATAAATACACTGCGCTTTGCGGCGAATTGGAACGAAGTAACGATTTCAGCAATCGAGTCATGCGGCAAAAATACGGCGCAGTTCGCGCACCGGCCGGCCACCGGCCCTGCCGGGCCACCTGCCGGGTATGATAAGGAGCGGAAAAGGGGCTTCGGTATTCGTTACAAGCGCAAAAAAAAGGCTCGTCGAAGAATACTTCAACGAGCCTTTATACCTGCAAACAAAAGATTACTTGCCTTCTGTTTCGCTACTTTTCATGTTCTGCACTTCTGTGCGGATATCTGCACAAAGTTTACGCAGTTCCTGCATGTGTTTGCGAACACGCGTACCGGCAGCTTTGTTACCCTTATCGTAGAACTTCGCGAAATCACCCTCGAAACTTTGAACGAGGCTGACGAGGCTCTCATAACGTGACATACGCTCTCCCGATTAATTATGGTAAAACAATAAAAGGCTCAACGAACATTCCGTAATGTGTGTGTACACGAATGAAGTATGATCCCCTGGACAAATCCTCGGAACCGGTTCGTGCGGGCGAGGAGTTCAGTGCAAATATATACTCTCCGGGGGTTACATGTTGATTTTTTACAAGATTTCCAACATGACGACCCAGTGCGTCTACGATATCACAGTCCAGGATTGTTTCCTTGGCTATGCGAATGCGTACAGAGCTGCCGCCCGATGGTACAGGATTCGGCATTACGGTTACCGGTTGCTCGCGCTCGTCCCGGCTCTCTACGCTCACTATACTATTGAACGCATCGCGCGCTGCTTTGGCGGCCGTGCTCAACTCCTGAAGATTCATTCCGCAGAAGATACTGATAGCAACCTGCTCAGTTTTCTGCGCGCCGATAGAAAACGGTCCGGCGCTGATCACTGTAGAGACATCCGTCACATTTGTTTCGGTGCGGCCAAGTCCACTGGATAAGGTCTGGAACTTCTCCTCGGCAGTGAAATTGTCGTACACGCCGGGATTGTCTTCACTAATGCCGTCGTTGTCCATCAGGAAGACGTTCTCTTTCTGCTTGGTGACAACTTGCATACCAACCCATGGTAGCTCGGGATCGGCGGTGCTGCGCGTGTAGAAGAATCCAAGACTATCCACGTACACTGCCTGGTCTCGCTGGCCTGAAGCGCTGATGTCCCAGTCTGCATAGATACCGCAGTAGATATTGTTGATGTCTGCCACGGACGGATTTTTTATGTCGTATACGGAAATCACAAAATCCTCACGGCCCTTCTCTGAATACTGACGAACTGTTTGGGTTACATCCACACCGGCAGCACCAAGACTGTTTTTGTCGCTAAAAGTAGTTGTACATTCCGTGGCAGCAAGCGTGCCGGGCGTGAGCAATACCGCCGGTGTTACCGTTCGGAACGAGCTGTCCTGCTTTGATGCCGGATTGCCGCGCACCACATTCGATATAGCCGTGGGCGAGATACCTATCATGAGTCCGGCTTCGAAGAGAAAACTATTGCTGTTCTTATATCGCATTCCGTCGCCCTGAAAATTACCCGAGTAATCATTGTAGGCGAAGTTTCCGCGGCTGTTCACGGTGATGGTAATGTTGTTGTTGCGAAGCGTTCTGTAGGTGGGGCGTAGGTTCATGCTGTATGTGCCGCGGCCCACAATTGTAGTATCGTCTACTATCGTAATGGAAAATGCTACGGTTGAGTTCTCTTTGAGTGTAGAGGGAACAACAAAATCGAACGACTGTGAAGGCACTTTGATATCCGACGATCCCATCACACCTAATGTCGTTGCTGTTTGATTCAACGTGATGCCTGTGCCCGGCGTTGTTACCGCCATTTTCACCGTAACATTTTTGAGTTCGCTCAGCACGTTTTGAATGCGCGGCTTGATGGTAATCGTGTTACCCAAATCGAAGGCCCCGTCACCATCTGCGTCTTTTACATCCACTTCCAACACCTGTGCAAAGCGCGCAGAGGTGGTGGTTATTGCCTTCAATGCATTCACCCGCCCGCTGCCCATCAGATACATCCATGCGGTGTTACGATTTCCGGTTTTGGTTTCCACCGGATCGGCTGAGGCACGGAGCAAGGCGCTGATTTGTGCCGGTGAATAGTTGGGATATTTAAGTTTTACCAGACCTGCAGCTCCGGCCACACAGGGCGTTGCCATGGACGTTCCATCGGAGTTGTCGTAGCCGTTGCCCGGCACGGTGGACAGGATGAACACTCCGGGCGCCGAGATGCCCACGTGAGCGCCATAGTTTGAGAAGTTTGCTTTGGCATCATTACGGCCCACCGCAGAAACAGCAAGCACGTTTTGGTATGCTGCCGGATAGAACAGATCGCTCACGCCATCGTTCCCCGCTGCCACAACAACCAAGCTTCCAAGTTTGGTAGCTGCATTCACTACTTCTTGCTCGGCTTGTGAACCGGCTCCTCCGCCCCAACTGCAGCTGATAATCGGAGCTCCCATACCGGCAGAGTATGCAATGCCCTCGTAACTGCGAATCAACGCAGCATTGTTTGTACCAATCTTTACTGCCAAAATCGAAGCGCGATGGCACATCCCGGCAATTCCCTTACGGTTGTTCACCGCCGCACCTACAATGCCGGCGCAGTGGGTGCCGTGCATGTAACCCGGAATAGGGTCGTTGTCCTGCGGCGAACCCGTGGTAGCGCCTGCAAAGTCCCAGCCATGCCAGTCGTCCACATAGCCGTTGTTATCATCATCAATTTTATTTGTTTTCTTGTCCTTACCGTCCGCATCCATGCCCATCTCGCCCGGGTTGGTGTACACCACATCCTTCAGATCTTCGTGCAGATAATCAACGCCGGTATCAACCACCGAAATAACTACTTTCTCCGTGCCCGTTAGTTGATCCCATGCATCGGTGGCTTTGGTGTTCTTGATGTAATACTGACCAATCTCTGCGTACAGCGAATCGTTGGGAGTAAAGCACAAATAGCGCGCGGGCATGAGCTCGGCGTATTCCACGAATGGCAGTGCGCTAATCTTCTTTGCAAGCACCGACAGATTTCGCGCGCTCGACGCCTCAATCACAGCCACACGCGACAAGCTCACGGCAGGGTTGTCGTTGGCAAACAAGCGCATCTGCTCGTTGTATCGTTTGGTGACCAGCTTCAAGGTACCATCACTTAGATATCCTTCGGAGGAGTGAGCCCCAAGAAGAGCGCGGAGTTCAGTAATTTCACCCTTGCGGCCGGCAGCGCTCCATTTATCGAACTCTGCGGTCTGCGGTTTGAATTTCACTATCAACGTCCCGTCCACGTACAGGGGTTTTTCACCGGCAAAAGCACCCGTTGCGCATAGGAAAAATAGAACCAAACTCGCAAGCATACCGTAGAGTTGGATAGGTACGCGAGAAGCTAACCGAGAATCATACCGAGCAGATGAATATCGCATAAGCGTAGAGGGTTGTTAATCGAACGAACAAATATAGACAGCCGTTGAACGTATGGTTCACTGTAGATCAACACCGTTCAACATTTAGGACCATCTTTGCCGGGACCGTCTTTACCACAGTAACACACGAAATGCGCAAAGGGATCGAAGAAAGGTCCATAAAGGTCCATAAAGGTTCATAAAGGTTCATGAGCAGTAAAAAGTTCATGGGAATTCCGGGAAAGAGGCACAATCGTGCGCCGGCAGGAAAATGTGCAATGCCTGTGTGGCCGTGTAGCCCTATGGCAATAACAGCGACATCTTCGGTAGATCAATTCATTACGAGATTCATTAAGAAATCCATTAAGAAATCCACTACTCAGCATTCAAAAGCATGAACAACAATCTTCGATTTCCCTCTACGTGGTCGCTGAGTATGGCGCATGCCATGGCTGTGGCAAACGGAAAATCCGCGCGGGCGCAATCGCGCCGTCTGCAGGTATCGGCGGCACACATGTATTTGCAATGGCTGCACGAGCACATGCCGTTGCCGAACGACACCACGCCTGCTGCGGTAAATGCCGAACATGCTGCCATCTTTGCCTCTGCCGTGCGCAGAGCCGGCACGCTTCGTGCCCGGGCTCAAGCACCGTATTCGCATTTTCCTGTTGGTGCGGCATTGCTCTGCGCCGATGGCACTATCATCGACGGCGTGAATGTAGAGAGCAGTAGTTATGGCGGCACTATTTGCGCGGAGCGCTCGGCACTGGTATCCGCGCTGTCTCAAGGGTACAAGAACTTTGCCATGATTGCCATTCGCGCAAACACCGAAACGCCTATTAGTCCCTGCGGGTCGTGCCGGCAGCTGCTCTATGATTACGCCCCGGACCTCTTGGTGGTGATGCTGTCTCAAGATGGCAGTAGCCACATGGCATACATTCGCGAACTTCTTCCGCTGGCCTTCGGTGCAACGGATCTGGCCACGGCCGCAACGGCACAAAAAGCTTCCCGCTAAGTGGCATTACCGGGGCAATCATCGCCACGGCATGGCACTGTCTTGGCCATAAGCGCCCGGCTCTTCGTAGTTTTGCCGCTCTGAATCACTGAACGTCACCATGGATAAACGCTGTACCTACGATCCTCTGCACGAACTCATGGCATATTATGCCAATGCGAGCGCCGTGGTGGAGAAGCAGCAGGTGGAAGCAACCACCATCGAAGAAAAACTCAAGCAACGCATTATCAATGGCGATCGCTTGGGTATTGATGCCGATTTGCGCAAGGCATTGGAGAATTACTCTGCCCTTGAAATCATCAACACATTGCTGCTCGACGGCATGCGCGTGGTGGGCGAGCTGTTTGGCAGCGGTCAGATGCAACTTCCCTTTGTGTTGCAGTCTGCAGAGACCATGAAAACAGCTGTAGGATTTCTGGAGCCCTTCATGGAAAAAGTGGAGGATAGCGCCGGCAAAGGAACCATGGTGCTTGCCACCGTAAAGGGTGATGTGCACGACATCGGAAAAAATCTTGTTGATATTATTCTAACAAATAACGGATATCGCACAGTAAATATTGGTATTAAGCAAACTATTAATCAGATAGTTGAGGCAGCTGAATCAAATAATGTTGATGTGATTGGTA
>JBKCNS010000032.1:0-58773 GCA_046297095.1 Kapaibacterium sp. (SeqCode)
CGTGATAGAAAGCAGAATACACGCGATCAGCGCCGCAACAAGCGGACCACCGGTGTTAATGTTTCCCATAAAATTCTTCGGAGTTCCGTCCGGGTTGAAGTTAGCCGGCGCACCGAAGATGAAGTGCCATACGACAAAACCTACCACGAGGGAGGCAACGATGACAATCATATTGAACATGTTTTTCATAGAACTGACCTCTATAAGGAATTATAAATGAGTAAATGATTTGATTGCTTCTTCTTCCGAGGGGAAAACCTCGAACACGTTATCCAACTTTGTAATTGCAAACACACTTCGGATAGAGTCCCCTATCTCGGCCAAAGCGATACGACCGTTTCGTTTCACAAAGTTGGCATGAGCAGAAATCAGTACCCCGAGCGATGTGGAATTCAAATACGACACCGCACCTAGATGCACAATCAAGTGATTGGATTTCTGCTCCGAAATAGATTGTAAAACCGTCCGCAGGCTGTCTGTTTCCCTACCACCGATAAACTGACCACTCAAACGCAAAACGTCGATGTGTCCGATTTTCTCGTGCTTGATTTGGTCTGCTGTCGAGTTGTCTCGTTTGATCATCTCTACTCCAAGAGCTCCCGCTGAACAAACGTGCCGTGCAGGTTCTTCGAAGTTACGACAGACGCCCGCTCTGCACCAAAGGAAATTGTCCTCGTTACTATCACGTAACATATCATTTTCGCCTTCCTTCCACTATTCTCTCCCGACCGTCTAAATCCTTGTGCACATCTAACTGCCACGACGAGAGTATCTGATTAATCGTGCTAGCCATGCCGGTGCCTATCTCCAAAAAAAAGACTCCGTTGTCCTTAAGGTGCTTCGGAAAAATCTCGGCAAATCGCTTGTAAAACCTGTAGCCGTCCGAATGGTCCGTAAGGGCTTCAACCGGCTCGTGAGAGCGCACTTCAGGGTCCAGAGCACCCATATCCGAGTTCGCGATATACGGCGGATTGGAGACGATACAGTCGAACCGATCCGTGAATGGTACATCGTCGAATACACTGGCATGAACGAACTCGATGGCATCAAGACCATGCTTTTGTGCGTTCGCTCGCGCCACCTGAAGTGCCCGTTCGGACACATCCATCGCCGTAACATGGCAGTTCCTCAACTTCGACCCAAACACCACCGGCATGCAACCGCTTCCCGTGCCTATGTCCAAGATTCGAGGAGCATCATAATGGCTGAGCGCAGTAAGAGCTTTATCAACAAGCTCTTCTGTTTCCGGTCTGGGGATTAACACCCGAGAGTCCACGGCAATTTCATAGCCGAAGAAATTTGTTGAGCCGATGATGTACTGCAGCGGTTCGCGCGCACGCACACGGCGGTCTATCATGGTGCGCAGCGCACGCAGCTCAACAGGACTGAGCAAGCGTTCATGCTGCATATACAGTCCCAGTCGCTCGGTATGAAGCACGGCACAGAGCATCAGCTCTATTGTTTTTCGGGGTGAGTCTACTTGCGCTTTTGTGAAATACGGAATAGCCCAGTTACGCACCTCGATCACCGACCACACCTTCGTTTCGCCGTCGCTCATGGTTGTATTCGCAATGCGCTTAGTTATCTGATGCGTAATACTCTTGCAACGAACGAACAGTGCGGGGCTCGCTGCGTAATGCTCGAATGCCCTCCAGTGAAGCGTCGGCCGCAGCCAGCGTTGTGAAGAAAGGAATCTTGTATCGCATAGCAGTATGTCCCATCACATACTCATCGTAGCGCGCATTTTCACCCAGCGGAGTATTGATAAGAATATGCACGTCGCCGTTCTTGATGTTGTCCACGATACTTGGCCGACCTTCGTAATGTTTGAGTACCATTTGGGCCGGAACTCCATGTTCCTGCAAATAGGCAGCCGTTCCGCGAGTAGCCACAATGCTGAAGCCCAGATCCACATACCCTCGGGCAATTTCGATTGCCCGGGCAGACTTGTCCCGCGGCTGCAACGAAATGAATACACTACCCTTCTGCGGCAATGTATTGCCGGCCGAAATGTGAGACTTCACAATGGCAAACCCGAAGGATTTATCCATGCCCATTACCTCTCCCGTGGAGCGCATCTCCGGACCCAGGAAGATATTTACCTTGGGGAACTTCGTAAACGGAAACACCGGCTCTTTGATGGCTACGCGAGTTGATGTCAGAGAATAATCCTTCACATTCATCGCTGCGAGCTTCTCGCCCAACATCACACGCATGGCAATCTCTACCAAAGGAACACCGGTAGCCTTTGCCACAAAGGGCACGGTTCGGGATGCTCGAGGATTCGCCTCAATCACATAGATCTTTCCTTGTTGCATCGCAAACTGAACATTCATCAGGCCCACTACGCCTAAGCGCTTTGCCATTGCTTTGGTATACGCAATCATGGTTTCGTATTGCTCTGCATCGATGTTGTAGGGCGGCAACACGCACGAGGAATCACCCGAGTGAATACCGGCCTCCTCTATATGCTGCATCACACCGACAATCACTACATCGATACCATCGGCAACGCAATCCACATCAAACTCGTAGGCGTTCTCCAAGAAATGATCGATGAGAATAGGACGATCGGGAAACTGCCGGAAGGCATTGTGCACATATTTGCGCAGAGCTTCCTCGCGGTAGCACAGCTCCATCGCTCTTCCGCCCAACACATACGAGGGCCGCACAAGCACCGGATAGCCGATGCGGTCGGCAATGGCCACTGCTTCTTCTTCATCCATGGTGGTACCATAGGGCGGGCACGGAATACCCAGCTCATCAATCATCGCACCGAAGTGCTGACGATCTTCTGCCACGTCTATACCTTCCAGCTGCGTTCCCATCAAGGTAACGCCGGCTTCTACCAATCGCTGAGCAAGCTTCAACGGCGTTTGACCGCCAAAGGAAACCACCACTCCGTCCGGTTGCTCCAGATCGATCACATTCATCACATCTTCGAACGTCAATGGTTCGAAATACAACTTGTTCGTTGTATCGTAGTCGGTAGAAACTGTTTCGGGATTGCAATTAATCATGATGGCTTCCCACCCGCGCGCACGGGCCGCGTAAACTGCCTGAACACAGCAGTAATCGAACTCAATTCCTTGTCCTATGCGGTTGGGGCCGCTACCTAGAATGATCACCTTCTTGGTTGAGGTACGAACAGACTCATTCTCCGACCCGTAGGTGGAATAATGGTAGGGTGTTTCAGATTCAAACTCTGCAGCACAGGTATCCACTGTTTTGTATACCGGCACGATGCCATGGCGCTTGCGATACTCACGAACATTGTTTTCGCTAATGCCGGTCATCACCGACAATTGCTTGTCGGAAAAACCCAGCTGCTTCATGCGTCGCACAGAGTGTGCATCCATCGAGTCGGCAAACAACTCACCGCCCAACCCGGAGCTCGTGCGTATGAACTCCTTACCCGCTTCAACAATCTCTCTTAACTGCTCAAGGAACCATGTATCGTACTTGGTGAGCGCGTATATCTCTTCGGTAGACATATTGTACCGCAATGCGTCGAACACATCGTACAAAGAATTGGATGTACGCTTACGCAAGTAGTAGCGCAGTCTGTCCAGCTCTGCAAATGTGGGCTCGTCGGTGGCACAATCCTCGGGCTTATCGAAGCCGAAACCGGCGCGGCCTTTCTCCACTGAGCGCACAGCTTTTTGCAACGCTTCCTTGAAGGTTCGGCCAAAGGACATCACTTCCCCCACCGACTTCATCTGCACGGTAAGAGTGTCCTCTACTTCACGGAACTTCTCGAAATCCCAGCGTGGAATTTTTACCACTACATAATCGATGCTGGGCTCGAAACATGCCGGTGTCTTCTTTGTGATATCGTTGATAATCTCGTCGAGCGTGTATCCAATAGCAAGCTTTGCAGCCATCTTTGCTATAGGAAATCCCGTTGCCTTGGAAGCGAGCGCCGAAGAGCGCGATACGCGCGGGTTCATCTCGATCACCGTCATGCGGCCGTTTGCGGGATTCAGTGCAAACTGAATATTCGATCCGCCGGTCTCCACACCAATGGCACGGATAATCTTCAGCGATGCATCACGCATGCGCTGGTACTCGCGGTCGGTAAGTGTTTGTGCGGGGGCTACAGTGATTGAGTCTCCGGTGTGCACACCCATGGGGTCGAAATTCTCGATGGAACAAACGATAACCACATTGTCGTTCACATCCCGCATCACTTCCAGCTCGTACTCTTTCCACCCAAGCACCGATTCCTCTACCAACACACGATGAATGGGAGAAGCAACCAATCCTGCCTTCAGCATTTCGGCATAGTCTTCCATGTTGTAAGCAATGCCGCCACCGGTTCCACCCAGAGTGAAGGAGGGACGAATAATTGCCGGAAAACCAATGCTATCCACAATCTTCAAACCTTCCTCGTAATCGGTAACGAACTCACCGCGCGGCATCTCTAAGCCGCAGCGATGTATTGCGTCTAAGAATAGCTCGCGGTCTTCAGCCATCTTGATGGACTCGATCTTCGAACCTATAAGCTCTACATTATACCTGTCCAGTATTCCCCGTTCGTGCAGCTCCACCGCCACGTTCAGCGCTGTTTGCCCGCCCATGGTGGGAAGAATAGCCGAGGGACGTTCCTTCGCGATGATCTCCTCTACATACTCGGCGGTGATCGGCTCGATGTATGTGGCATCGGCAATTACCGGATCGGTCATGATTGTTGCAGGATTGGAATTCACAAGGATCACACGATAACCCTCGCTCTTCAGAACCTTGCATGCTTGGGTGCCGCTGTAGTCGAACTCACAGGCCTGGCCGATTACAATGGGTCCCGATCCAATCACGAGTACGGAGTTGATGTCTGTTCTTTTTGGCATAACTGAATAACTGAATCAAAAGCTGTTAGAGTAAATATTCGTTTTTCATCAATGCTTTGTGCAGCCGGAGGCCAAGCTACAGAGCAATTGATGCTATGATTGATGCTATGATCTGCCGGCAACTAAACTCATGCACGCCATTCGTATGAACACACCATTGGTTACCTGTGCGCGCATATGGCAGCGTGAGTGGTCTGTTACGTTCTCGTCCAATTCCCAACCATAATTAGCCGGCCCCGGATGCAACACATGCAGGTGCGAATGACGATGCATGTGATCCATGGTAAGGCCGTAGTATTTTCTGTATTCACCGCCTCGCGGCAATAAACCACCACTCATGCGCTCGTTTTGCAAGCGCAGCATCATCACGGCATCAACCGTGGCAAGCAAATTGTCTAAACCCGAGTGTATAGTCACCGGAAAGGAGCTCATATCTCGGGGCATAAGCGTTGGCGGCGCAAGAACATGCACCTGAATCCCCAGCGCGTTCAACAGATGTACGTTCGATCGGAACACTCTGCTGTGTAATAGATCACCCACTATACCCACGGCGCGAAGAGAATTCTGCGGCACGACGTCTTGCAACGTAAGCACATCCAGCAACGCTTGCGTGGGATGCTCGTGCATACCATCTCCGGCATTGATGATTCCCGCCTTTACAATACTTGCTGCGTACTCCGCCGCGCCACTAGCACGATGGCGCATAACCACAATGCTCGGCCCCATGGCATCGAGCGTAGCCAGTGTGTCTTTCAACGACTCGCCTTTGCTGATGCTACTGCTTTGAGAATGGAAGTTCACGACGTGTGCTCCAAGCTTCTTTGCAGCAATCTCGAAGGACGATCGTGTACGCGTACTAGGCTCAAAGAATGCGTTTAGTACCACTAAACCGGCAAGATCGTTGCTTGTGGTAGCAGTCGAAAAAAAAGCGCGATACCCACGCGCTTTGTCGAGAATGATTTGAATGTCGTCTGCGAGCAGCTGACGTACAGATAGAAGGTGTGGGTGCCGGAAATTCACAACTGTTCGGTATCTAGTGCTGAAGAACTGTTGAGGAAGAAACGTAAGAAAGGTGCGAGCAAAAAAAAAGCCGTCCCACAACTGTGAGACGGCTCAGAAATTATTTCTTCTTTGCCTTTGCAGCTTTCTTCGGTGCTGCCTTCTTCGGAGCAGCTGCCTTCTTAGGCGCTGCTGCCTTCGGTGCAGCTGCCTTTGCCTTGCCCGACTTAACTACATCGGAAAGACCCTTACCTGCTTTGAACTTTGCAACCTTGCGAGCTGCAATCTTAATTGTCTCACCGGTACGCGGGTTCTTACCCTTGCGGGCACCACGCTGAGAAACGCTGAACGTTCCAAATCCGATAAGAGAAACTGTGTTGCCCTTCGCGAGCGAAGAAGCGATTGATTCGATTGTTGCGTTGAGTGCCTTCTCTGCTTGTGATTTTGAGAGCGCTGCACCCGCTGCTATCGATTCTACGAGATCACCTTTGTTCATGACTGAACCCCATAAAGTGTAACCAACAACTAGTTAATTGTAGTACAAAGTTATGCGCGATGCGTACCGCCTGCAAGACATTTTTTCCACAGAAGGTAGATTTTATGCGGCCTGCAGGCATTCAGCCTGTAAAAAAAGACCGGGAGTACAACGGGAAAAACGTTTGTTGATTGAGATATTCTTCGTATCTGCATACCCCTCGCACTCTGCCGACTCTCTGCAACTCTGAATCACAGGGAATATTGCGAAAGCCCTGAATACCGCATGAGTACACGCTTTGCGGCACACGTAGCGGAAAACGTTGACGAAAACTCTACCCGCGCTTTACGTCCAGAATCTTGTACTGAATGACGCCCACCGGCGCTTTGGTTTCTACGATATCGTCTTTGGTTTTGCCAAGCAAGGCCTTGCCCAGCGGCGACGACACCGACAGTTTGTTGTGCTGAAAGTCTGCTTCTTCCTCGCTTACAAGCGAAAACGTTACTTCCTTATTAACCTTCATATTCAGCAGACGCACCACAGAGAGTATATACACCGAGCCATCGTCAGGAAGGTCTTTGGGATCGATGATCTTCACATTGCCCAAGGTTTTCTCCATGCCGGCCAGCTTCATTTCGAACAACTCCTGCTCATGCTTGGCTGCTTCGTAATCGGCATTCTCGGAAAGATCACCGTGCGCTCGGGCATCGGCAATTTTCTGAGCGATCTCTTTGCGCACGCGAGTTTTCATGTCGCGTATCTCATCTTCCAATTCTTTAACTCGCTCACGAGTCATATATACCGGTGCCATAGTCGTATGCTGGTTTCGTGTGATAATAATGCCGCCATCGTTTACCGAAATGCCAAAGCAGTTCTTGCGGAACTGCTTTACTTCATCCCGAATTCCCGATCAATCTGTGTATCGCGTGGGTTGTTCCCCGTGTACCCGTATCTGAGTAGCGACGACGGCTCGCGAAGATACATCGCAGAGTTCAGACGGCGTTTTTGCTTTGTCAGCGAAAGGAGTAATCCCAACTACAACTCTTTTGCAAACAGCTACGTCGTAGTACCACAAGTACCGGTTAGGATCTCTTACAAACCCTTGAGCAAATGCCCCATGCGGGTTTTCTTTGTCTCCATGTAGCGCCGGTTCACCGAATTCGGCACAACCTCTATAGGCACAAGCTCTACGGTCTCGAGTCCAAATCCGGAAAGACCGACTCGCTTAGTGGGATTGTTGGTGAGCAGTCGCATCTTCCGTACACCCAAGTCGTACAGTATCTGCGCGCCGATGCCATACTCGCGGGCATCCGGCTTGAAACCCAGGTGTACGTTGGCATCCACGGTATCCATGCCCTGAGCTTGTAATTGATAGGCACGAATCTTGTTGACCAATCCAATTCCGCGGCCTTCCTGCCTCATGTACAACACCACGCCTCTGCCTTCCTGCTCAACGGCCTCCAGCGCTGCTTCCAGCTGAGCGCCGCAGTCGCAATGTTTGGAATGAAACACATCGCCCGTCATACACTCGCTGTGAACGCGCACAAGTACCGGCTCGCCCGTACTTACATCGCCCTTGATCATGGCCACGTGTTCTTTCTGATCCTCAGCCGCCTGATATACAGCAATACGGAACATTCCATACTCCGTATCCAGCTCGGCTTCAGCTTTACACACCACACTACGCTCTCGTTCCAATCGGTAGGCAATCAAATCTTTGATGGTGATTATTCTCAATCCATGCTTGCGCGCAAACTCGTGCAGCTTCGGCGCTCTTGCCATGGTGCCATCGTCGTCGACGATTTCGCAAATCACTCCTACATCACCGGTGCCGGCCAGTCTGCACAAATCCACTGCTGCTTCGGTGTGACCTGCTCTGCGAAGAACTCCGTGATCGACAGCTACGATAGGAAAGATGTGTCCGGGCTTGCCGAAATCACCGGCAACGGACTCCGGATGTGCCAACGCCTTTATGGTAGCACTGCGATCGGGCGAAGAAATACCCGTGGTGGTACCGTGAACATAATCGACGGAGACCGTGAAGTTCGTTTCGTGTAGGGCCGAATTCTTCTGCACCATGAGCTGCAATCCAAGCAGATCCGCACGTTCCTTACTTACCGGAGTGCAGATCAAACCACGTCCGTGCACCGACATAAACGTAACGTGCTCCGGCGTACACAAAGACGCGGCGCACATCAGATCGCCTTCGTTCTCCCTGTCTTCGTCGTCGAGAATCACAACGAATTTGCCCGCGGCAATGTCCTTGATGGCATCGGCGATAGTATCAAAACGATCGAGTGATTCAGCTGTTTCCGGTGCTACGTTCATGTGCGAAGGTTAATGGTAAAGGGTGTGGAGTGGTACGACTTAGTGGGCAGATTACGATCCGCCCTTCGGTTCCTACTACGATCCGGATTTTGATTGCACCAGAGCGATGGCCGCGCGGTCGAATCTCATTTTAGTATTGTCCGAAACATTCAGGAGAACGGTCTTGCCATCGGCCTCAATCTCGGCTACGCTTCCATGAATCCCCGACGAGGTAATCACCTTATCGCCTTTGGCCATGCTGTCCAGCATCTTCTTGTGTTCCTTCTGCTTCTTGGCCTGCGGACGAATCATAAAAAAATAGAATACCACGATCAAGGTTCCGAACATGACCAATGTGGAGGTCATTTGTCCGGCAGGATCCTGACCTTGAGCGCCCGGAGGCGGCATAAATGCAAACAGTGCGTTCAGTGCGTTCATATCAATACGTGTATAAGTAGATAAAGTGTGTTTTTGTTCTCTAAGTTTATTTCGCTTCAGTTTCGCTGCTTTGCTTTGGGGTCAAGCTTTGGCATCGTCGGGATAATAAGTGGAGAGAAACTCGTTTTTCCATTGACGAAAAGTTCCCTGCTCTATTTTCTCTCTGGCCGTTGTAACAAGCCATAGATAGAAGGCCAGATTTTGCATGGTAGCCAGTTGTAGTCCCAATATCTCGCCAACGGCAAACAGATGGCGCACGTATCCGCGGGAGAACTCGTTGCTGGCATAGAGCGGAATGCCGGCATCAAGCGGCTCATGATCGTTCTTGTACGAAGCATTCTTGATGTTCACTTTGCCCGTGGTGGTAAACAACGTACCGTTGCGTGCATTGCGGGTGGGCATCACGCAATCGAACATATCCACTCCAAGCTCTATGGCATTGAGAATATTCTGCGGAGTTCCTACGCCCATCAGATACCGTGCTTTGGTTTTAGGGATAACGTCCGTTGATACCGAAACGATATCATACATTTCTGCAAGCGGCTCGCCTATTGCCAAGCCACCAATGGCATAGCCATCAAAGGGCAACGCACATAGTTCCTCCATACATCCGCGCCGTAAATCCTCGTAGATACTTCCCTGGCCTATGGCAAACAATCGCTGGGTAAAATCGTAGGGATATTCCTTGCGCTCGTGCTCTTCAAGGCAGCGCTCTTCCCAATCGATAGTGCGCAGCATGGAGGCCTTTGCTTCTTTGGGTGTGCACGGATATGGCGTGCACTCATCAAAGCACATCATGATATCCGAACCAATGGCTCGCTGCATACCTATCACCGACTCCGGTGTAAAAAAGTGTTTGGAGCCATCGATGTGCGAACGAAATTCCACGCCGTCGTCGCTAATTTTCCGCAAGTCACGAAGAGAAAACACCTGAAACCCGCCGCTATCCGTAAGTATGGGTTTATTCCAACCCATAAACTTGTGCAAGCCGCCAAAGCCCTGCAGTACCTCGCTTCCGGGGCGAAGGTACAGGTGGTAGGTATTCGAAAGAATAATCTGCGCGCCCAGTTCATCCAGCGATCTGCGATCGATTGCCTTCACCGAACCTTGGGTTCCTACGGGCATGAAGATGGGTGTTTGCACCGTACCATGATCGGTATGAAGCAACCCCGTTCGAGCTTTGGTATGCGGGCACTCGGACTGCAGTTCAAACATTTCCTTTTTCATTGCCTTGCCGTTCTCCGGTTCATGATTCTCTCCTGAAGCGCATAGAGCGCTTGGTGTGCATCCAATACACGCCTAATGCCGCCAGCATGCCGGACATGTCGGCTAACCAGTCCGCAACTTCCGCGCTGCGACCGGGCACGTACATCTGATGTACCTCGTCCGAGGCGGCAAATACAGCGCCCAGCAACATCACAATAAACACATAACGCCGTGTGAGATTTGCCGACGCTACAACTGCTCGTATCACTGCCAAACCATACACGGTAAATGCTACAAAATGGAAGAGTTTGTCTTGCCATGTAAAGCCCAGATCCGGCATCGGCGCTTGCTCCCTGGACGAAGCCACGAAGATGGCAATGCTCAACAGCACAACCGGAGCGAATCGAGCAGATGCAGATGGTGCTTGCTTCATCGAGCGCGCTCCGGCTGTGCAGTTATCGCGCGCAATGCTTCGTGCAACAGGCTACCTATACGTGAGGCCGTTACGCCCTCCTGCGTGTACTGCTCGGCGGCCATATCACCTGCCAACGCATGAATATAGACGCCCGCCTCAACTCGAGAGAGCAATGGCTGTGTGCTTAGCCTGCACACCATAGCTGCTATCACGCCGGCTGCTACATCACCACTACCGGCTGTGGCCATACCGGCATTGCCATTCACATTCCAAAGTTCGTAGCTTCCATTTGAGATGCGCACCGGAACGCCTTTGGCTACCACGATGCAGCCCAGATAAGATGCAAGCTCTGAGACACTCTTCACCGAGGCGCTCTCTACCGAGGCGCTCTTTACCGAGGCGCCGGCGGCTTCACAGCGCTGAAATAGTCTGGCAAGTTCACCTTGATGGGGTGTCAATACAACATTCACGCCAACGGGACCGCTACAGGGAACTGCTCGCAATCCATCAGCATCAACAACTACCGGTTTGTGGTTACTGAACTCGGCTATCAGCGCGGCAATCACGGAAAGTGTTTGCTCGTGGTTTCCAATTCCGGGGCCGATCACGATACAGTCGGCTTTACTGCACGCCACGCGAAGGCGCTCCGTAGATTCTCCGGCAATGGTCCCGATATCGGTAGACGGCAGATGCGTTTGCAGTACTTCCGGCAGCAAGTGCGGATGAAACGCAGTGCTGCATAGCTCCACCATACCTGCTCCGCAAAGTATTGCCGCATTGGCGCACAAGGCCGCAGCGCCCGGCATATCCCGCGAGCCGGCTATGACACATACCCTACCGTAATCAAATTTGGACGTGTCGCTTTTTCTGGGGCTATACATCGCCATCACATCATGGTGTTCCACAATGTGGGCAAAGGCTCGGCTTTGAACGATAGCATCGCTTAGGCCGATAGGCGCCACACGCACATTACCGCATACATCTTTAGCGCCCTTCAGGAACAATCCGGACTTAACTGCCGCCATGGTGATAGTATGATCGGCAACAAAACAACTCTCGTGGGCATCCCCGGTGGCAGCATCCAGGCCTGAGGGGATATCAATGGCAATGCGCAGTGCCGCTAAGGCATTGACCAAGCGTAGCAATGGCACTGCAAGTCCGCGTAGTTCACTCGATCCGCCTATACCGCAGAGCGCATCGATGATGCATTCATACTCATGCGTAGGTGTATCGTGCTTAACGATTGAATGATCGGGTGCATTACTGCTTACAATATTGTTTACATCGCCGCCTCCCACCAAGCTCTGAATATCCTGCTCGCTTTGGGCATGAAGCACGTCCACACCGGCTTCGCAGCACTGTGTGAACATTTGCGCGGTCTCGGCGGTCATGCGCTCACGGCTGCCGATCCATACCACACGAATGGCGTAGTTGTTCCTTGTGCTCTTCAACATGCGTGCAATAGCAAAACCGTCGCCGCCGTTGTTACCCGTTCCGCACAGTACAAGGATAGAGGATCCTGTGGGGAGCATTTGCGCGATAATGGATGTGGCCGACCGGGCGGCATTCTCCATGAGTTGCATGCCGGTGTAGCCAAGCTCTTCCACCCCGGCTCTGTCTGCTTCCCGCATCGATTGTGGTGTAAGAACCGGTATCATGATCCGGAGGATGAAGATGAATAATCATCGAGCACCGAAGGACGTGACTGAGATGCGCGTTTGTACTCGAGCAGACCGTCGTCTATACACGTGGGTTTCAAGCCCAAGTCAGTTTCAGCTTTGAGCGTGATCAGACCGGCACGCAGTGGACGCTTTGCTGCTTGATTGAGCATTGCAGTAGACTGCGGTTGGATATTCGAGGAATCAAGCGCAAAAAAATCGGCTATGCGGCGGGCAAAGGAATACCGATCCAGATACTCAGGCCCCGCAATATTGTAGATGCCGGTGCGCCCTTTCTCAATCACTCGTTTTGTGGCCAACGCCAAATCGGAGGCCGCGGTTGGATTACCGAACTGATCGTTCACCACAGAGATAACTGTGCCCGTCGCGCAGCTGTCTCGAACCCATGTTACAAAATCCGTCTTCACGCCCGGAAGGCGTCCGTACACAATGTTTGTGCGCAGTATGGTAGCAGGAATGCCTGAAGTCAGTATGGCATTCTCCCCTGCCAGTTTGGTACGTCCGTAATAGTTGATGGGATCGGGAACGTCGGTTTCGGTGTACGGCCCTTTTTCTCCGTTGAACACATAGTCCGTGGAGAAGTGAATAAGGTGTGCCTCGTGAATGCTGCACGCCCGAACAAGATTCTCTACCACCTTTACGTTTAAGCTTGAAGCTTGTTGCTTATCGCTTTCACAGGCATCAACGTTTGTCATCGCTGCACAGTTAATCACCACCTTGGGCCGCAAACGAGCGCAGAGATTTCGCACCTCTTTGGTGTCGGTGGCAGAACATTGCAGTACCTGTGCTCTGGCAGATTGAGGATAAACGCTACTCACATCGCGACTGCTAAGAAAGGTTATAGCCCAATCTGTTTCCATAAGGAACAGTCGTGCGATGGATCGCGCCACTTTGCCGCCGGCGCCCAGCAGAAGTATATCCGTGGTGGTTTGCATCAGGTGATGAAGGTATTGCTCAAATATACGCCAAACATCCCGGAACCTGTGTATTTGTGCGGCACCGGAGACAGCCATGCTTGAAAAGCAATTAGAGCAAAAAAACTCTGTTGCGGCATGTTGATGCTCGTAGCGCTTAAGGTACGAGAGTGATGTGCGGCTGTTGATAAGTTCGCCGCGGTGTTGACTTGCACGCAGTTATTTTTGTCTACCTCCTTTCGCAGCAGTTTTTTTTCCGTCCTAATCGATGGTTTGCAGCTATGTCGGACTACGTCCACTTACATAATCACACGCACTATTCGCTGCTGGATGCTGCCTGCACTCCGGATCAGCTTATTCGCGCAGCCGTAGAAGACGGGCAATCGGCAATTGCCCTTACCGACCACGGTGTGATGTTCGGCTGCTATGAGTTTTACAAGAAGGCAAAGAAGGCCGGCATCAAGCCGATTATCGGTTGCGAAGTGTATCTGGCAACGGGTTCACGATTCGATCGCATTGCCACGCGCAAAGGTTCCGGGCAGCGCAACTATCATCACCTGGTGTTGCTAGCCAAGAACAATCAGGGATATAAAAACCTCATGAAGCTGGTGTCTCTGGGACACACAGAGGGCTTCTATTACAAGCCGCGTATTGATCGCGAACTGTTGGTTCAGTACAAAGAAGGATTGATCGCCGTTTCGGCCTGCCTTGCGGGTGTGGTGAATGAACCGCTTGTACGCGGCGACTACGACACCGCGAAAAAAAATGCCTTGTGGTTCAAGGAGCAGTTTGGCGATGATTGGTATTTAGAGCTGCAGGATCACGGCCTTCCCGAAGATGCAGCAGTGCTGGAAGGAATACCACGCATTGCTGAAGAGTGCGGTATAAAGATGATTGTCTCCAACGACTGCCACTACATTCGTAAGGAACACGCTGTACCGCACAACGTACATCTTTTGATCAAAGATGTGAGCGCTACCACGGCCGGCACCTTCGACGTTCGTGACCTACGCTACAAAGTGCCGGAAATGTATTTCAAAACACAGGCAGAGATGAAGGAGCTGTTCAAGCTTCACCCCTCCGCGGTGGAGAATACTCTGGAGATTGCCGAGAAGTGCGACGTAGAGCTGAAGACCGATTTGAAGATGCCCATCTTCCCCATTCCGCCTACTTCTTCGGCAAAAGACTTGGACGAGTACTTAGAGGAACTCACCATGCTCGGTCTGGAGCGGCTGTATAAGCCTCTCACACAGGGTGTACAAGACCGCGCTCTGTTTGAACTTGGCGTGATCAAACGCATGGGCTATGCCGGGTACTTTTTGATCGTACAGGATTTCATTGCCGCTGCGCGCGAACGAGGCGTGAGCGTGGGTCCCGGCCGTGGCTCTGCTGCCGGATCGCTTGTGGCCTATGCCCTGGGAATTACAAAAATCGACCCGCTGAAATTCGATTTGTTCTTCGAGCGATTTCTCAATCCCGATCGCGTGTCCATGCCTGATATTGACGTTGATTTCAACGACGAAAAACGCAACGTGGTTATAGACTACGTTCGTCAGAAATACGGCAACGATTCGGTAGCGCAGATTGTCACCTTTGGAACACTCGCCCCGCGTGCGGTGATCAAAGACGTAGGCCGTGTACTAGGAGTACCGCTGTCGGTAGTGAATTCCATTACCGAGAAGATTCCTGTGGTGCAAGGAAAAGTGACGCCCATTGCGGATGCCTTGCAGCTGCCGGACTTGCGCTGGGTGCGCGATACCAACGATCCCAAGATCAAAGAGATGATCGAGATTGCCACCGTGCTGGAGGGCTTTGCCCGCAATGCCTCGACGCACGCAGCAGGTGTGGTGATCACTCCGGGTCCGGTAACGGATTATGTGCCTATCTACAAGCCCGCCGGAGCAGAGTCGGCTGAATCCACCATGTATACCATGAAGGACTTGGAAGATGCCGGCCTTCTGAAGATGGACTTTCTGGGATTGGCAACGTTATCGATTATCGATCGCACTATAGAGCAGGTAAAAGAGAACTACGGTACCGAGATTGATATTGATGCCATAGACTTCGACGACGCCGACGTGTACAACATGATAGCGCAGGGCCGCACCATGGCGGTGTTCCAGTTCGAGTCGGACAAGATGACTGAGTATCTGCGATTGCTCGCGCCGAAGAATCTGGAAGAGCTCACCGCCATGAACGCCTTGTACCGACCGGGCCCCATGGACAGTATCCCGGAGTTTATTGCACGCAAGCACGGCAAGAAACCCATAAGCTACATTCATCCGCTGATGGAGGCCCGCCTCAAAAACACCTATGGTGTGATTGCCTATCAGGAACAGGTAATGCAATTGGTGCAGGACCTCGCGGGATTTACCCTGGCCGAGGCCGACATGATGCGCCGCGCCATGGGTAAAAAAGATGCTGCCGCAATGGCTGCACAGCGCTCGGTATTTGTAAAAGGTTCGCGAGAACATCAGAATATCGACGAGAAGATTTCCGAACAGATATTCGATTTGTTCCAAAAGTTCTCCCAGTACGGTTTTAATAAATCGCACTCGGCGGCCTACTCGTATTTGGCCTATCAAACGGCATGGCTTAAACACCACTACACTGCAGAGTTCATTGCCGCCAACATGACGAACGACCTAAGTGACCTGGCCCGTATCTCGGCGCTTACGGATGAAGCAAAGAAGTTCGACATACGCCTCTTGCCTCCGGACGTGAATAAGTCCGGCGTAACATTCAGGGCTATAGATCCCAAGACCATTCTGTATGGTATGGCGGGTATAAAGATGGTTGGCAGGCCGCTGGTAGAGGGAATTCTTCGAGCTCGTGCCACCGGGCCGTTTACCTCGCTGTACGACTTTGTGTCCAGAATGGAACACAATCTGTTGAACAAGCGCGCGCTGGAAGCGCTCATTGCCGCCGGTGCATTCGACTCCATGAATTGCGGCCACCGTGCTCAGCTGTACGAAGCTGTAGATCAAGCGTTGGACTGGGCTCGCAAGCGTAGCGCAGGGCAGTCTACCACCATGGACTCTCTGTTCGGTGAATCCGGCAGTGAGATGATTGTGGAGCCAAAGCTTCCGGAACGTGAGCGTTGGTCCGAGAAGGATCGCCTTGAAAAAGAATATGAAGTATTGAACTTCTACATTAGCGGGCACCCCTTGCAACGCTATGTGGTACAGCTCTCGTCCTTTTGCACGTTGCAGCTTGGTAAGACGGAGAACATTCCCACGGGAAAAACCGTTCGCGTGGGCGGCTTAATAAGCAGCGTTCGTGAGCGCTTCGATAAGAAAGAAAAACAGATTGCCTTTGCAATGATGGAAGACATGACCGGCAAGGGCGAAGTAATACTCTGGAGCGAAGCGTACGCGCAGTTTCGCGAATTGATTTACGAAGGCAGTGCCGTGTTCGTCACCGGCAAGGCGGAAGTGCGTGACGACGGCCAGCTCAAAATCACGGCCGACGACATCACCGCCATGGAACACTCGTTACGGAAATTCACTCGCGGATTCAAGATTCGTATTGACGAAGAAGCCGACGCGGAAAAGCTCAAACAACTGCAGGCCCTGTGCGATCCATCGGTGGCCAAGGGATTGCCGGTGTACTTCCACGTGATGCGAAACGGCGAAGCCGTTGCATCCTTTCACGCACCGGAAGTAAAGATTCCCGTGGAGGATGCCGCCATCAAAAAACTCACGGAGATTTTTGGCGCGGCGAACATACGCATGCTCTCGTCGTCTTGATGCAAGAGCGGCCGTATCTTGCAGCGCGAGCTTTTGACTGAGTTCAAATGTACAGTGGGAGTATGCAATCTACTGATGTGCTTCGCTTGCAAATGTTGTGGCAGAATTTGGCTTTGATTCAACGCAAGTTGGCGTTGGTTCAGGGCACGTAGGCGTCGTTTCAACGCAGCGGTATTATACGTTTATGCGCAAAACAATTACCATTCTCGGGTCCACGGGATCCATAGGAACGCAGGCCCTGTCGGTGATTGCCGCGCATCACCCGCACATAGATATTGCGTACCTAACCACCCGCTCTAATATCAGCCTGCTTGCCGAGCAAGTACAGCGTTTCGCTGTTCGCGGTGTGGCCATTGCCGATGAAAAAGCAGCCGAGGAGTTCCGCAGCATTTCCGGATTTGGTGGAGAGATACTTGTGGGCCACGAAGGGGTATGCCAAGCGGCTGCCTACACCGCAAACAACCTGGTACTCTCCGCGCTTGTAGGATTTAGCGGTGTGTTACCCACCTTAGCCGCCATTGATCAGGGCACCACCATTGCATTGGCAAACAAAGAAACATTGGTGAGCGCAGGCTCGGTGGTGATGAAACGCGCACGTCAAAAGAACGTGAACATCATTGCCGTCGACAGTGAGCACAGCGCTATTCTGCAATGTATGGTTGGCGAAGACGCAGCATCCGTGGAGAAGCTTATCATCACAGCCTCGGGCGGACCGTTTCGCAGCTGTAGTAAAGATGAATTGCAAAATGTAACACTGGAACAAGCCCTGCGCCATCCAAACTGGAGCATGGGTTCCAAGATCACGATCGATTCCAGTACGCTGATGAACAAAGGCTTCGAGGTTATAGAGGCGCATTGGCTTTTCGATTTGCCCGCAGAGAATATCGATGTGGTGGTACATCCCCAAAGTCTGGTTCATTCCTTTGTGCAATTCAGAGATGGTTCCATCAAAGCACAAATCGGTTTGCCCGATATGAATCTTCCCATTCATTACGCTTTGAGCTATCCCCGGCGAACACCAACCGAGTTCAAAAGGCTGGACATTGCCGCATTTTCTGCCTGGACATTCGAACCACCGGACACCGAGAGATTCCCCTGCCTGCGTCTGGCCTACGATGCCATGCGCAGCGGCGGCATAGTGCCGGCCGTCTTGAATGCCGCGAACGAAATTGCCGTTGCACGCTTCTTGCAAAAAGACATTCGCTACACGGATATTCCTCGGGTTATCGAGCATACCGTTGGTGCAATGAACGGCCCGTCTGATCCGTCCCTTCAGGACATTATCGATGCCGACCGCGAAGCTCGCACTGTGGCATCGTCATTACGCACCACCTAAAGTATTCCCACGCTCATGGATTTTCTTGTCAATGCCGGTTACTTTATCCTCGCCATTTTTCCGCTGGTACTCATTCACGAGTTCGGGCACTTTATTGCCGCCAAACTCACCGGCACCAGAGCCGATGTGTTTTCCATAGGCATGGGGCCACGCTTGTTTGGATGGAACGCCGTAACCGGATTCAGCTTCGGCAACCTTCCCGACACTTGGGATGGTGGCGGCCGCACAGACTATCGTGTGGCAGCGTTTCCCATTGGTGGTTATGTGCGAATACTAGGCATGGTGGACGAAAGTTTGGATACCAGCTACGAGGGAAAGCCCGTAGAGCCCTGGGAGTTTCGCGCAAAGAGCACATGGCAGAAAATGTTTATGATTTCGGCGGGCGTTATCATGAACATTTTGCTAGCCTACGGAATATTGGTTGGAATCAATGTTGTGGAAGGCAAAACTGTTACAGCCACGCGAACCATCGCCTATGTGAGCAGTGGTTCAACAGCCGAGAAAATCGGCTTCAAAGCAGGCGATGTGGTCAGCTCTATCAATGGTAAAGACGTGAGCAGCTACGACGATATCATGCGCAGACTATACATCGACAATCTTGGTACATCCGCCACTATTCGCGTGCAGCGCGGAGCCTCTACTCAAGACCTTACCGTTGCCTCTGCAGACATTGCCAACAGCCTGGAAATGAAAAAGCCCTTGGGTTTGTATCCGGAGGGCAGCAGAACGTTGATTCTCAGCGTAGACGGCACAAAGCCTGCAGCCAAGGCCGGCATTGCCACGGGCGATACCGTGTTCTCTATAGGCGGTGAGCAAATTTTCAGCCCCGAACAATTCCAGCAATACGTGCAATCACACAAGAACGTTCCCTTGGTGTTTGAGGTTCGCCGCGCCACGGGCTTAGCTACTCTTACATGCACTCCCGATCAAACCGGTCGTATTGGCGTTGGCATTCAAAGTGTTTTCTCCGGAAAGCAAGAAACCACCGCATACACAGCCGGCGAGGCTTTGCAAGCCGGATTCACCGAGATGGTGGGCTACGGACGTGCCTTTGTCAATATCGTGGCGATGATTATCCGCGGTGAAGCTTCGGCCAAAAAGTCGCTGGGAGGGCCGGTGGCTATTGCAAAGTCTGCAACGCAATCAGCGCAATCCGGATGGTCCACCTTTCTTGTGTTTGTTTCAACCTTGAGCATCACGCTGGCAATTCTCAATATCCTGCCTATACCCGCGCTGGACGGAGGCCACATAGTGTTTATCATCATCGAAGGAATCATTGGCCGTGAGGTTTCCATCAAAATCAAAATGGCATTTCAGCAAATTGGATTCATCCTGTTGTTGAGCCTTATGGCGTATGTTTTTTACAACGACTTGATCAACCGATAATCGTTTCGTCGATGTGTACTTACTCCTAATACAGACGCTATAGTTGACGTTTGATAGTGTTGAATTTAGCATGAGCCCGAATTAGGCTTCACTGGTCGGTATTAGTATGTATTGGTCGGTATTAGTATGTAGGAGTCGGCACAGTTCAACACTATTCAGCAAAGTTTAACTCCCAAGAAATACAACTCGCGCAGTAAACATGTAATGAAGCAAGGTTCCCTTTTCTCTCTATTCTCCCTTCTCCGTCATTCTTTGCAGCTACTTCAACGAAGTGCTGTGGCAACGATCGTCATTGCCTGCGCGGTGAATACATATGCTCAAGAAGAAGATGCAGGTAACGACTCCGCCACACACACCAACGTGCAGAGAGTGCAGTCGGCGGATAGCGCTGCAAACAGACAGCAATTGGTTCGAAATTTACGTGAGTTGATTTCCCGCACTGAGTCCGGGCGCGGCCGCGTCAGTGCAGCCGTGTACTCACTGGACAAAAACTCTTTGCTCTTTGATTATCGATCCGGAGAAGCTCTTACGCCCGCTTCTACAACCAAATTGTTTTTCACCTATGCTGCGATGAAGCTGCTTGGTGCAGATTATGGCGTTCCTACAACGGTGGTAACCGATGGCACTCTGCGCAGCGATTCCGTGCTGGTGGGAAATGTGTATTTGGTGGGTCACGGTGATTGTTTGCTCACACCCAATGATATAGAGCTACTGGCTGAACAACTACGTCGTAGCGGTATTCGCTCCATACAGGGTGATGTGGTTGGCGATGCTTCGTTCTTCGATGCAGTAAGCGAACGTCAGGCATATAGCGGCGACGCGGAGCGTATGCAAGACATGCCGCCTATATCTGCGCTGGGAATAAACAAAAATCTCGTCACCGTTTTGGTGAGCAGTAATGGTTCCGGAGGCACGCATGTGCAAACGGTGCCGCAGTCGTCCGCGCTTCGAGTTATGAGCGGCAATACCTATGGTGGTAACGGAAGTGGCAACGTTGGCGGAAACGTGAGCGGTACTACAGGTGGTAACAACAGCGATGCTGTGAAGATTCAAGCTCGTTCTCAATCGCAGGCACAGCTGCAATCGCTAATGCAGGCCACACCGAAACCTGCGGCGCGAACTCAACAGATTCAACACGAGGCACCACGCGTGGCAAAACACGAGGCCCGTCGCGCTGCAGCTTCGGTACGCGCTAAAAGATCGAAGGTACAATCTCAGCGACGAGCTTCTACAAAAAAACATCGCCGTCAAAAGCGCACAACACATTCGAAGAAACATCGCCGCAGAGCTGCGTTGGCACCGGAGCTTCTTCGGTTTGAGAGAATACCCCAATTCCCTGCCTATGGAAGCGATGAAGCATTCGGCGACATGCGTCTACCGTTGCCACGTACCAAGCGCAGCCGAGCGACGCGCAGAGCGCGTGTCAGTGTATCAAGCTCTATGTCAGCCAATGGCGTTCAGGTGTTTTCTGTGCGTGGCTCAGTGCCGCGGAACACCACGCGAGCGTTCACCTACGAAATAGGCCGGCCGGCTCTGGCAACCGCAGGGGTGCTTGTACGTAGCCTGCAAGCCGAAGGCATTCGTGTGGCGGGAAATGTTCGCGAGGGACGCGCCCCGGCTAGCGCGCGAACTCTCGCCGAAGTTCGCCGCCCCCTAACGGAACTATTGCATCCTGTCAATAAGAACAGCGATAATTTTGTGGCCGAGCATGTCATGAAAATTGTGGGCGCGCATTGCTGCGGTAATGTCATGTGCAGCGTGAATGCGTTTAAAACAGTGACGTCTATACTGGACTCCGCTTCTATACCCCATAGCGGTTGCGTGCTCTACGATGGCTCGGGATTGTCCAGACGAAACAAAACATCGGCTTCAACCCAGATGTACATGTTGAAGTCTATTGCGGAGCAACCCTTTGCCGGAACGTTCATGAATACCATGGCGATTGCCGGTGTAGACGGTACCATTCGGCGCCGAATGCTGGGCACTAATGCCGTTGGCAACGTACATGCAAAGACCGGTACGCATAGTTCGGTGAGCGCGTTGAGCGGTTATGTTCGCAGTAAAGACGGCGAGAGATTTTGTTTTTCCATTATCGGAAACGCACTTCCCGCCGGCGTGTTGAAGCAAATGGAGAACGCGTGTGTAATCCAGCTTGCAGAGTTTTCTCATCGTGAAGGCACGGTATCCCTGGCCAAGCCACGGCGGCGCTAACGTTCAGTGATGTGATTGAGTGAGCGGGCGTATTTTGAATATAAAGTCAACGCAAAGGAGCGACGTATATGTGTGGAATTGTAGGATACATAGGCCGTAAAGCCGCAGCTCATGTTGTGGTGGAAGGATTGCGCATGCTGGAGTATCGTGGCTACGATTCCGCCGGCATTGCTGTTGTAACCGGCAATCACTTGTCCATCGAAAAACGCAAAGGCAAAGTGGCAGATCTTGAGCAAACGCTGAACTATAGCGAGCTTCACGGCACGCTGGCCATTGGCCACACCCGTTGGGCCACACACGGCGCACCAAACCATGTAAACGCTCACCCACATACCGATGCTTCCGGGAAGATTGCCATTATTCACAATGGAATCATCGAGAATTATCACACGCTCAAAGCGCAGCTTGCGGAGAAAGGTTTTACGTTTTCCAGCGAAACTGACTCTGAGGTATTGGCAGTATTGATTGGGTATGTGTACTCGAAGGTGCATGATTTGGAAGATGCCGTTCGTGTTGCTTTGCACGAAGTAACCGGCACCTTTGGCTTGGTCGTGGTTTCTGAGCACGAACCCGATACTATTATCGTGGCGCGCAGAGGCTCACCCATTGTACTGGGTGTTGGCGACGGCGAATACATGGTTGCCTCCGATGCGTCGGCAATCATCGAGCATATGCGTAAAGCCATTTATCTGAACGACAACGAAATGGCTGTGCTCACCCGCGACGGCTTCACCACCAAGACGCTGATGAATCAAGAGATTCACGCTGTGGTGCACGAACTGGATTTTGAGCTTGAGCAGATACAAAAGGGCCACTACGATCACTTCATGCTGAAGGAGATTTTTGAGCAGCCGCTTACCTTTCAGGATTCCATTCGCGGTCGTCTTTTGGTGGACGACGGTAATGTGAAGCTTGGCGGACTGTCTGCCGTACGAGACATCCTGCTGCAAGCGCGACGCATCATCTTCACCGCTTGCGGAACTTCTTGGCATTCAGCACTTGTTGGCGAGTACCTCATCGAGCAATTAGCGCATATTCCGGTGGAAGTGGAATATGCTTCGGAGTTTCGCTATCGCAATCCTATTGTGGGTAATGGCGATGTTGTGATAGGTATTTCGCAATCGGGCGAGACGGCAGATACTCTTGCCGCACTGCGAGAAGCAAAGCTCAAAGGGGCAACCACTCTTGGTCTTGTGAATGTTGTGGGCTCTACTATTGCCCGAGAAACCGACGCCGGTGTGTATTTACACGCTGGGCCGGAGATTGGTGTGGCCTCCACTAAAGCATTTACCTCGCAGCTTGCCGTGCTTTCGCTGCTGGCCTTGTACCTTGGGCGGCACAAAGCCATGGGTGTATCAGAGGGCAAATCCTTTGCTGCCGAGCTCGCAGCCATACCGGAAAAGATTCGCCACATTTTGGACAACGCCGAAGCTATTCGTGCTATTGCCAATGAGTACTCCTCGGCCTCGAACTTCCTGTATCTGGGGCGCGGCTACAACTTCCCTGTTGCTCTGGAAGGCGCATTAAAGCTGAAGGAAATCTCGTACATTCATGCCGAAGGGTACCCGGCCGCCGAAATGAAGCACGGCCCTATTGCTCTGATTGATGAAAACATGCCGGTGGTGTTTATTGCCACTAAAGATGAGATCTACGAGAAAGTTGTATCGAACATCGAGGAAGTGCGTGCTCGTGGCGGAAAGGTGATTGCCATTGCCACCGAGGGTGACGATGTAATTGCTTCCAGAGCATCCCATGTGATTTACATTCCGTCCACTCTGGCTCCGCTCACGCCTATACTGGCGTCTATTCCTTTGCAACTTCTGGCCTATTACATAGCAGTGCAACGCGGCTGCGATGTAGACAAGCCGCGGAACTTGGCAAAGAGCGTGACGGTGGAATAGCAAGATGTTTGATGAGTAATCAAAGCATCATTCGCTATGAAGTGCAGGTCGTATGTCGTGGGTCGTGGGTCGTAGAACGCAGGTCGCAGGTCGAAGGACTACTGCTCTATGGACGATTCTCCCGCTGCCGTTTCATGATGCGCCGCGCAATTTCCTGGAAGCGCAGTTCGAACAATACAAACTTTGCATACTGCTCCGCGCTCAAAAGCGGGCGTACGGCTTGAGCACGTTGCTCTTGTGTACGAACAAGTGCACTCACACCTCGCGTTGTTTCGTCGGTAGCCGCACTGATCTGTGACGATGATCCTTCGTCGCGAAGCACATCCTGCAGCTTTTTTGTAGAAGCGTCCAGTTTGGCGCGCGCATCTTCTACTTTGCGCTGCTGTTCGGTATAGACTTTTCTGAACTCTAACTCCTTTGCATCGTCCAGCCGCAACACTTCTACCAGTTTATTCAGCTTCATGCGTTGCACGCGCTCTGTGAAATCGCGCGAGCCCTCACCACCGCGTTCGTCCTGCGCGCGCAGGGCGGGAGCGGTAGCTACAATAGCAAGCACAAACAAACACACCACTATGCTCTTAACTCGCAACATCTTCTAACTCCTTTAATACCATCTCGGCATCTTGAATCTCTGTGTGGATGAGCAGTTCCAGCGATTCCACCGAAATGTTGTCCTTGTTGGCAGCAATGCTCGGCTGTGCTGCACGAACGATTTCTTCGGCCGCATCTTGTAGCAACATCAATTCCGAGCCGGCCATAGAATGAGAATTCCTCACCGGTTCACTAAGCTCCAAGTCTGCATCGCGATCGGCTATCGACACCAATACATTACCATCGGTAGCGCTGAGTATTTGTTCAAGTTCCTCTTCAAAAGCAGGTTTTTGCACCGGCATTGTATCTCGCGGCACCAGATAAAAGAACGCCAGCGAGGCAGCCATAAGTACAATCGGTGACCAACGCACGAAGCGTGAACCACTGCGGCGTGCAGAGGATTGTTCGCGCAATCGTTCATTCACCCGCACGGATAAATCTCGTGTTCGGTTATCGATCTCCGAGCGAAAGGCAGCAGGGTTGAGTTGCTCAAAAGCTGCCTTGATGCTTGCGGCCTGAACTTTCAAATCCGGAAAGTTCTGAAGCGCTTCCTCAAGGCGTGCAGCCTCCTGCGGTGCGAGTTTGCCCAGTGCATAATCAGCCAGGTAGAGCTCGGCTTCGTTGTATGTAAGCGGTGACGTTTTCATAATATTCTCCATTACGGAGTTTGATCGGATTCGTTGATAAATGCAGCGAGTTTCTTTACGGCGTGAAAGTAATTCGCCTTGAGCCCTCCCACGCTTGTGCCAAGAATCTCCGAAATCTCCTCGTAACTCAATTCATCGAAATACCGCAGGCAGAAGGTCTCCCGCTGCTTTTCCGGAAGTTGATCCAACATTCTCGAGAGATTTTCGGCGAAGGCGCTATTGAGTAATACTTGCTCGGGATTAGGATTATGATCCATAACCTCGGGCATATCGTCTTCGTCGTCGGTACGCACAAACCACGTGCGAAGCTTGTTTTTGCGACGCATGCTGTGGCACACATTCACGGTGATCCTGTACAACCAGGTCTGCAAACTGCTTTCACCTTTGAAACTCTCCAAACTGCGCACAGCCCGTACGAATACATCTTGGGAAGCGTCTTCGGCATCATCGTGATTATTGCTTAACTGGCGCAGAGCTACGGTGTATACAAAACGCTGGTGACGACGCACGAATGCTGTTATGGCAGCATCTCTATCGCCATGAGCATACTCATGAAGAATTGCGGTATCGTCCTGCGGTAATGCCAAGGAAAAACCCATTACTGTTACGCCCTCTCGTACTTGGTATATCGTACTTGTTGGTATAGACGAACAGGGAGCAAAAAGGTTTAATGCCATTTGCTATGACAGGGCTTAAGGCCAAAAGTAGACTCCGCGTCAATGAAACGTCAATTCGACGCCATTTCGGCGGAAGCGCTCGCCTCTTCGTGAACACGGTTGCCGGTGTTGTGGCAATCCGGGTGTACGGGAATTTCGCGACGATCTGCTGCCTGCTCACGAACTCCGTGATAGTAGCGAATGGCATCCTCGCCCATTTGCCAGTTCATGAACACTTCCGTGTCTTCGATAAGAGCGGGAAAATGCACTGTTCCCACCGTGAAGGAGTAATCGGCATAGATGCATCCCAGCTCTTCCAGCTCTTCAATATATCCGTACACCAATCTGTTCAAACGGTGATATTCCTCGTGTGCATCGCTGCTTTCTCCGTTTCCTGCTACAAATGCGCGCAAGGCGGATCCTTCGGCCAGAATATCAGCCACAATAGCACGTACCAATGGTAAGGTCTTGTTTGCGTACGAGAGTGTGAAAACGTTCATAGTTCCTCCGTGAACACTGAAAAGAGTACATACTTGACAAAGCTGAGATGCTGAAACGCCAAAACGCGGACACACTCAGATACCATAGAGCTCAAACGAAACGATTATTGCGTTCCTTTAGGAAGCGTGACTGCGACGCTGACGCAACACTTCTATGAGAGCCGGTGCTATGGACAACACAATGATTCCGCCTATGACCAACACAAAATTCTTCTTTACAACTTCTTGATTTCCAAACAGATAGCCCAATGTAATAAAAGAGCTTACCCAGAAAATCCCACCAAACACACTGTACGCTGCAAAGCGCGGGAATCTCATTGTTCCAAGACCGGCCACAAAGGGTGCGAAGGTGCGTACAATGGGAACGAAGCGCGCGAACACTATAGTCTTGCCGCCGTGTTTTTCGTAAAAAGCATGCGTTCGGGCAAGTGCTCCGGGATTGATTATTCGGCGTTTGGTATTGGAGAGCAGCCGCTCCCCCAGCTTTTGACCCACGAAATAATTGACGGCATCGCCGCAATTAGCCGCAAGCATCAAAAGAGGCGTAATGATCATCACGTCCAAACTGCCAAGTGCACACACGGCGCCAATGGCAAAGAGAAGAGAATCTCCCGGAAGGAAGGGCGTAATCACCAAACCTGTTTCACAGAAGATGATGGCAAAGAGAAGAACATAGGTCCATGGACCCAGCGAGGCTATAAGGCCGGCAAGGTGCACATCCAAGTGTAAGAGAACATCCAGTATACTTGTCATATCCGTAAGCGATTGTGCTACGGCGCAATATAGAGCAGTTCAATTTGCGCGGCAACCGTAGAACTACGGATACTGCTATTTATTCTCGGTGGAATCGTCGCGTAAGTCTCGCTCCAATTTTTCCAGCGCATCACGAAGATCCCGCATACGTTGCCTGGTGCTCCGCTTCTCGGAGTGTTTCGGCTCGGAGTTTTGTGGCTCGGAGTTTTGTTGTTTCAAATTTCGTTCTTTCAATTTCCGAGAATCTGCGTCGCGGCTGTCGGTATCTGCATTCGGACTTCTACGGATACCATTACTATTGTCGCTCTCATTCTCCAGCTCAATGTCGATATCGGTATCGAGAGTAATGTCTTCGTCGCGCAGGAAGTTCCGCAGCATTGATTCAACCTCAGGAAGAGGTTTGGAGAACGACTTGGGAATTGCCATCGAGAACGACTCCGTCAATTCTCGAGGAGAGGAGTACGACAAGCCTCCAAAGGCCCGCGGATTCTGCGTGAGCCACAATTCTCGCTCGGGATAGCAGAATACTTCGTCGGGGCTAAAGAGTTCCTCGCCGTTCCATGGCGTGCCCACCACCGTCACGAGATTCCGCAAACGATGCATGGAAAACAACTCGGACGAATCATCGTTTGAGATGTCGTTGTCAGTGTCGATCTTGGTGTCGTTGTCGTTGTTCGACTCGGCGTTGAGCTCATCACCCCGGCGTTTGGCAATTCGCGCACGCTCTTCGGCCCGTAGTTCCCGAAGTTTCTTGGCCTGTGTGGCACTCAACAGCGACACAATCTCCCTCATTTTCGAGAGAGCTGCATCGTTGATTAACGATTGAGTTTGAAACATCTCGCTTCGAATTCGTTGAAGCTCGCTCTGATGTACCTTCTGATCTTTCTCGTCCGCCAACAGCGCCAGCCTGTAGTCGTCCCGCAGCGCAGCCAAGGTGCGCGAATGCTTGATGCACATCGCCGGCAACGATGCAACGATGGCCCGTATCTCGTCCTTTTGCGCAGCGCTTAGCTTCAGCGTTTGTACTACACTCTTTTTTCCAAAGCTCTCCCCCATGCTTGAAGCAAAGCCGGTGCGCCGGTTATTCCAAGAGGATATGCATTCAACGCTTCTATCTTCCACCTGCGCCGGCAGCCCCGACGGTGATGTGAATGCGATGATCGGAATGGCGGCAAGGATCAATTGCGCGCGTAGTTTTTTATGAAGTTGGTGTACAGTAAACATCGCCATTGGGCATGCTCCTACAAGTGATGATGAGAAGACAAACGTATGCAGACGAACTATTCGCGATAGCGCCCGGTACGAACTGCGCGCAATATGGCGCATGGCCATTAGCAGGAATTGGTATAAAGTGTTAACAATTCCGATGCAAAATGTTAACGTTGCGGAGTGGTATTGCTTACGGTGGTGCGGTGCTGTACTCTCAGAAGAATACGAGTAGCGGAATCAACCGGCCTTTGTTGAACGCTCGAGTATCTCGATGGCAGTGCGCAGTTTTTCTGCCATGCCGGCCAGCAAAGCATTGCGTTGATTACGCTCTTCATGCTCGGCTTCGCGATCAGTATCAGTGGAATTCTCGGAGTCTTCGTGTGACCAATGCGCGCGCTCTTCTTCCAACTGAGCAACACGTGCGCTCAAGCTTTCCACGTCCGAGCGCAACATGCCCTCGATAAGCGTTGGCGCTTTGGACGACTTCTTCTTCATCTCGTCGTATTCCTGCAAACGCGATTCGGCTACTTGCAGCTTCTGCTCAAGCTCGGCTATGGTAACGCTCATTTCGTCGACGAGCGAAGCGTACTTCGCTGCAGAACTATCCTCGGCGTATTTCTGCGCCAACGCGGCCTCTGCCTTTGCCTCTGCTATTGCCATGGCCTTTACTTCCGCCTCTAGTAGCGACGAGTGGTGCTCTTGATGCATTCGTTCCAGTTCCTGCATCTTGGCAGCATCTGAAGCCAGCAGTTCGGCTATGCGTTTCTCGTAGTCGGAGATTGCAGTCTGCGCTTCACCGGCCACACTTTCGTGCGCCGCTCGAACGTTGTTCAGTTCAGATCGTAATTGTTCAACCAGAACATTGGCTTCCGATAAATCGCGCCCACGTTCCTGCAACACCTGCTCCATGTTTTGTGCGCGAACAGTTACTGCCGTCAACTCAGCTTCCAACTCTTGATAGCTCTGTTGTGTTTCCAATCGACTATCCGCCAATTGCTGTGCTGCATTCAGCTGCGTCTGCAACACTTCTACCTTTCGTTGTAGATCACTATTGACGGCACTTAGTTCCCGAACTTCTATCTGCAGCGAATCCTTCTGCTGCACTTCTTCTTTTAGATGTTCAATGGCAGCATTCTGAGATTGCACCGTTGCCGCCATAGATTCAAGCTCGGATTCCAAATACACCACACGCGTACGAGCTTCCAGATCCTCGTTCTGTTGCTCGGCCAGGGTATCGGCTGTGCGACGCACCAGCACCCATAATTGTTCAACTATGCGTTGAATGTCTTTGGATGGTAGAAGTAATCTATCGGTTTCCATACGCTGTGCCTTATACGACCGTTAAAACTATACTGAAGTCTATACTGAAGTCTATACTGAAGTGGTTTGTCAACAATTACGCCGGCAGCTGCACTGCAACTACGCCCGCAATACTCCTTCGAACTCTGCACTCACCGTTGCAATCGCTTGCTGAATCAACGGATCTACGTCGGCATCGGTAAGGGTACGCTCGCCCGACCCAAAGACGAGCCTGTAAGCGCAGCTCTTTTTTCCTGCTCCTAATGAAGCGTGGCTGAATACGTCGAACAGCCGCGCGCTCTGCAAGATAGCCCCGCACGAGC
The DNA here is from genome assembly GCA_046297095.1 of Kapaibacterium sp. (SeqCode). Taxonomy (GTDB): domain Bacteria; phylum Bacteroidota; class Ignavibacteria; order Kapaibacteriales; family NICIL-2; genus JBBATK01. The sequence continues at coordinate 29,842 of JBKCNS010000032.1, forward strand.
GTTCTATACATGCCCGCAAACTCTCCGATGGAACGCTATCGGCCACCACAAAGGCAAGATCTCGCTGCACCGTTGGAAAGGGCGAAATACGTTCAAACTTTTTTGGGGCGGTTTGTATCTGCGAAAGCGTGTCGGCATGCACCACCGCCACATATACCGGCCGCGGGCAATCGGCATGTTTTAAAAGATCTTTGCTCACGGCCCCCATCACTCCTATCTTCACGCCATTGCACACGATAGATGATTGATCACCGGTGAACAGCGCATCCGAGGAATCACCAAACTCGGCGCTCATTCCCAGATGGCGCAGTAATGATTGCACTACGCCCTTACAATCGAAGTAATCCATACTGCGCTCTTGCGCATGCCACGTTTGAGGATGTGCCGAACCGCAGAATGCAAGGCAGATGTGCTCCCTCTCCGTAATGCCCGATACGGCAGAGGCCGCGTTGCTGCTAGCGCTAAATGTTTTACCGATCTCAAACAGAGCAATACGATCTGAACCTTGGCGCACATTGTATGCTACCACTCGCATAATCGACGGCACCAACGACGACCGCATCACCGACAATTCTTCGCCCAGCGGATTCTGCAATACAATTCCGCCACCACCGCAAAGCGCATCACTCTGGGGATCGGTTTGATTCTGCGTAACAATTTCGTGCAAGCCGCTCATCGAGAGTATAGTACGAATACGCTTCTTCATACCTGCTTCCACGAACTGCGCAGGGAATGCCTCCGTGCCCGATACGTCTATTGTTTCCGCAGCCACGGGAATGCTATCGTAATGACCGATAATCGCGATGTCTTCTATCACATCAATTTCCTCGTTGAGGTCCACGCGATACGAAGGTGCTTCAATGTGCACAGCATCGGCGCTCTGCTCCGTGATAGCGCAGTCGAGCCTGGATAAGCGCTGCAGTATTACATCGTTGCTTAGGTCTATGCCCAGCACGGAACGCACACGTTCGAATCGAAGAGGAATAATCTTTTTTGCAAACGGCCGGGGAAACACTTCGCTAAAACCGTTGGTAGTGCAACTACCGGGTTCGCCGCCGGCAAGCTGTTGCATGAGCTGCGCTGCGCGATTCACCGCATACTCCAGTACATTGATATCGGTTCCCCGTTCAAAGCGATAGGAGGCATCGGAGGAAATTCCTAAGCGGCGTGCCGTGCGGCGTATAGACGAGGGCGCAAAGTATGCAGACTCGATAAGCACATTCTTGGTGTGCTCGGTGATAGCGGAGTTCTGACCTCCCATCACACCGGCCACTGCTAAGCTTTTCTCGCTATCGCGAATCATAAGCATGTTGGCATCGAGAATTCTCTCTTTACCGTCCAGCGTTACAAATCGCTCACCTTCGGATGCCGGCTCCACCACTATACCGCCATGGTGCACAACATCGGCATCGAATGCATGCAATGGATGGCCGCATTCCATAAGGACGAAGTTGGTGATATCAACAATCACGTTGCGTGGACGCAGACCAACCGATTCTAAGCGCTGTTGCAGCCACAGCGGCGAGGGCCCTGCAAATACGCTACGAACTTCACGCGCCAGATATCTGGGGCATGCAGCGGCATCGTTTACCTGCACAGTCACAGCTGCCTTTGCGTTTGCCTTTGCATTTGCGTTTGTATCTGTATTTGCATTCGCAATCTCACTTGAATTCTCCCGTACCGTGGGCACCGGCATACGAATGTCCGTACCTTGATACGCAGCTATCACACGGGCTATACCCAGGTGCGATAAGGCATCGGCGCGATTCGGCGTGATGCTCATTTCGTAGATCACATCGCTCAAGCCCAATGCTTCGCCGGCAGGCGCGCCAAGCGGAAGCGAAGGGTCTAAAACCCAGATGCCGTCTATATCTTCCGGCAACATCAATTCCGCTTTGCTGCAGATCATGCCGTGTGATTCCACTCCGCGCAGTGCACGCACACCAATTTGGAAGCCATCGCGTGGAACGGTGGAACCGGGCTTTGCAAGCACAATGGTCTGCCCTGCATCGACATTTGTGGCACCGCACACCACGGTGCGTGTGTCGGTTCCATCGAACACGGTACACACCGAAAGTTTGTCGGCCTTTGGATGCTTCTCTTTGGTCTCTACGCGAGCGACAACAAAACCATCGTACATCGAGCGTCTATCCTCGAAGCCCTCTACCTCGATGCCCAGCATGTTCAGTGCATCGGAGAGCTCAGATGGAGTAAGGCGAATGTCAACAAACTCTTGTAACCAGTTGTGCGAAATCTTCATGCGGTAGTAGGTGGTAGTATATCCCTGGGCAAAATGTAGCGAACTGACTGTAGTGTGCCGCTCTGCGGCACCGCGGCAAAATTACTCAGCAGGAACCTGGAGAGTGTGTGAAAATTCATGTGTGATTTGCGAAAGTTCAAGGGTGATTTGCGAAAGTTCGCCGAGGATATGCGTAAGCTCTTCACTGAAGAATCAACGCTTCGGCTCTACGACTATGGCACTTGCCTGTGGCCACACTCCTTGCCGTATCAATCATGCCCAATGTGTTTCCACGCACGGGAAAGCGAAAGCTGCGAAAGCTCTTGGTCACCTGCCGGCGATTGCCTACTTTTGTGACCTATAACGGACGCGGGGTAGAGCAATTGGTAGCTCGTCGGGCTCATAACCCGAAGGTTGTAGGTTCAAGTCCTGCCCCCGCTACAAAAAGAAAAGCCTCTGTGACGAAATGTTGCAGAGGCTTTTTTGGTTTTGGGAGAGCTATATATCACTTTACATATCACTTTACATCTCTCTCACCATCTCAATCTCGACACTCCACCACCGGCTCATGCTGAACCGCAATGTTCAGCGTATTAGCCATAAAGCATCGACTATTGGCGCTATGATGAAGCTCAAGGGCACGGTCTATCATGGAGGCATCGCTTACCACCACATGGGGGTGTAAACAAATCTCGGTGAATCTGCCGGGAACTCCCGGTTCGTGAAACAACACGCCGGTGGCCTTGTCGCGATATTGAGTGACCACAACTCCGGCGTCCGCGCACAGATGCAAATACCACAGCATGTGGCAGGCACTAACTGCGCTTAAGAACAAATCTTCCGGATTGTACTTACTGCCATCACCTCGAAAAATGGTATCGGAGGAGCAATGCATGTCTTCTTTATTTGCAACACGCACGACATGCGACCTGTCATACTCCGCGTAGTGACTCGTTCCCGTTCCTTTGTTTCCCGTCCATTCTATGTCCACAACGTAGGTATGCATAGCAATCTTGATTTCTTGAGTTAGTCACCTGCATGGCTTTCCGCGATGACCCTACCTTTACCAATACCATTACCAAAACCATTACCACGAACTATTACTACCGCTCCCCTGCTACCGTCCACCCACCTGAATACTCCGCACTATGGTGGTGCCATTGCATTGCAGGCGCAGAAGGTAGGAGCCCGTGGGCATATTACCTGCTACAAAGGTGTCGTTGTACGTTCCCTCCTGGCGGTTCTCGTTGACGATGGTTGCCACTACTTGCCCTTGCACGGTTACTACATCCATGCGCACGGCACTTGCATTCTGCAGTTGCGAGGATATCACGGCAGTACCGTTGATCATCGGGTTAGGTGTGATGGAGAGAATATCGTCACGAAGCATCGAATGTTCGCCGCTCTGAACATCGGCAATTGTGCCCTTATGATCCACCGTTGCTACGCTGGAATTTCCTGCTTTATCGGTAAAGATCACTTCTGCATGAGCATCCTTGGTTCCATCGATCACTCGCAAACGCCATGTGGTTGCGCTATCATCACCGGGAACAAAGGCATCGTATTCTAATACATAGTTCGATGAGGTCAGCGGATTGATGAGAATGGAAGCGAGGTTCGAGCGTATGGCCGGATCAAGAGGACCGTCTTCTGCACGCCCATCTTTAACAGAGCCGTCTAAATTTACCGTAAACATGGGAGCAGTGGGCACGGTATCAGATCCCACTGTGTATAATCCTCCGCCGGCGGGATGGCCGTAGGAATCGTAATCTGAACCACCGTAAGAGTAGCACATTATCGGATCTTTGTACCGCACTGCATAGACGTTATCTCCGGGCAGAGTGCACTCTTTGAAGGCGTAGCGTTTTCCGTTTACCAATCGCGGGAAAAAATCCTTAACGGCAATAGCGGGACCAAAGGTTGCCGAGAAGGACTTCCACACCATCTCGCCATTGACCGAAGTTCCGAATTCTAAATCCGGGGGAATAGATTGCGTGCCATTATCAAGGGGAAATACCACGCCCAGATAGTTGCGCGTAAACCCTATACCGCCACGGCTACCCGGCGTTGCAAAGGTGAAGTATCGTTGATACTGATCTACGGGCAGTACGTTCATCTGAAAGGGATCGGTGGAAACATTGTCGTCTTCTTGTCCGGGATTGAAGAGCGTAGCACTGATTGGCTTGTCGGCACTCAGCGACACAATGTTGTTGCCGGTACCATCTACGCGTTGATAAATCCATCCAAGTCCCTCTCGGCCGCCGGCCGTTTGTATCATTTTATAAAATGATCCATTGTAACTCAACCGTGTGCTTGGTTCTTTTGCGAAAACTTTCATAAAGTATCCGTTTTTACGCGAAACGTAGCGCGGCAATTGCAACTCTTTTCCCCACGACGACGTCGGCATTTCCATTTCGCTGATAAAGTCGCACCAACGTAACGTGGTCGGTACATTCGCACATTGGTTACCCGATACCACAGCCACGGGTTTGGTACTTCGTACTATAGAACCGGTCATGTCGCCTTCTTTTGAATTGGCATTATTGCCAATCACCCACACATCACCGCGATTCATCACAAAGGTGATGGTCTCTCCGGTGCGTTTACCTCCACCGGTTGTTGTAGAAACAGTTCCGCCAAGGGTGTATTCTACAGTTGTCTCATCACTCGTGGCTACAATGGCCGCTTCACTGGGAAGCGAGAGACCGCCGTACATCCAGCTCATGTCGGCCATGGAAGCCACGATGTACTCTTTGCCCAAAGCTTGAATCGGCAGTGCCAAATACGAATCACTGGTGAACGTAAAACGAGTGACCGCATATACTATCACCGGAACTGTGGCTGTTACATGTACCGCAGCTTTTGGATAAACTTTTTCGGCTGGAATACCTGACGATCCCGATTTGGAAAACACCTGACCTATGCCCGGAGCCAACTCTACTGACACAATGTCATTTGGCTTTAGTTGCTTGGTTACCGTGTAGGATTTTCCCTCCACTTCGATTGTTGCTACTCCTTCTGCAGATGCGGCTATATAGAGCATCAACTTATTGTTCCCTGCTTCTTCATAGCAAGGAAGGAAGGTCAGATAAAATTCCTTGCCGGCATTGCCCGGTAATCGTAGCGCTTTGTTCAAATCGGTACGCACAACATCGTTGCCTGCGTGTGCAATGCTTATCGCAAGCACACACACAACTACAGCACGTACGATTCTCATACCGATGATTGCGCTTGCTAGTAGGCGCACACTACGTTTTGCAAGAGAGTGACGAGTGGTCATAGTAACTCCGGTAATAAAAAAGAAATATTCTTCAGCGAGAGTAAGCGCAGTAAACTACTACACATGCGCGAGCGGCACTACCCGTGCTTAAAGTACGCGTTGCATATTCACCTGCAATGATTTTTTTCTTTAATCGTGAAGTTTTTAAACCGTCCGTCAGGGTTTTCTGACACCTAGCAGAATTTGAGTGGAGTGTTATGATTGGGTATCGGTAACAGCATGATGAATTAATGCTTCAAGGTCGCAATAATCTAAGGCTCGCTCATGCGTGGATTCCAAATGAACCATTGGCGCACAGCCGGCTTCGTAAGCCTGTTGCCAACGGGAAGCGCAAAGGCACCAGCGGTCACCGGGACCTAAGCCCGGGAAGGCCCACTCGGGATGAGGAGTAATTAAATCATTTCCCATATGCAGCGAAGCAACAAGAAACTCTTCCGTCATTACTGCGCACACTGTGTGAGAACCGCGATCGGTTGCATCGGTTCGGCAATATCCATCGCGGAAATATCCGGTCATGGGATCAGTGCAACAGGGCTGTAACTCGCCGCCTAATACGTTTTTGGGCATTGTAGATGTACGATGTAATGATAGATACTTCCGGACTACCGGTAAAATGAGTAGGACCTCACGCGCGATTATTCAACATCAAATTCCATCTTCACTGTTACGCTCGCGGTTTTAAAGCGACTGGTAGTATTAAATGCGCCGCTCCAACTGTAATCATCGTTGCTGTTCTGCCCGGTGATTTGAAAAATTCCCATTTCGGCTTTGCGTAGTGAACCGATTTTTCCGCCCGAGTTGGTAGCAATTGTCTGTGCGCGCTCCCTGCCCTCTCGCGAAGCTGCCGACAACAAGTTGGCTTTCACAGTAGACAAATTGCTGTAGTAATACGAAGGACTATTGGACGTGATTTGCATGCCACCTTTGAGCAGTTCACTAATCTCGCGGCTAAGCTTCTCCACCTTGTCCAGGTTATTACTTTCTACACGCAGCGACTGAGACAAACGGTAACCCACAAACTCTTCACGAGATCTATTATCTACCATGACCATCTTTGTTTCTCTTTCAATATTCACCGCATCAAACACAAACTCCTTTGCCGCTATGCCATGGGCAAGCAGGTAGTTTCGTACCACATCGGCATCACTCTTCATCAATGCGTAGGCCTCGTTTATCTGCGTACCGCGGCGCTCAAAGCTTGCCTGCCACACAATTCTGTCGCTCTCGAAGTTTTGCTGCGCCACTCCGGTCACCGATATTTTTTGAAACACATCGTGTGTGGCGCGCCAGGTCTTGGCCAGCAGCCAGGTGCCCATCACTACAGCCAGGGAAATTGCAATTGCCGGAAGGATGGATCGAATGCTCATCGATCTATTGTTGTGTTCCATGTTGGTAAAACCGATTAAGAAAAGAAAATGAGTATGGCCAAGTATCTCGCCAAACCCAAACAACTAGCTCACACAAAATGCAGAAATACTCTCTATGTTTGAAACAAACTGTTCACAACCTAAGAACAACTTCTCTAGAGTACAGCTACACACACTACTGCCACAATCATGCTATCCACATTGAACTTTCCGGTCTCGTTTCCCGATACACCCGTGGCGTCCATTCGCCTGGAGATCCCCCGCGAGGATATCTCGACGCTGATGGATCCGGCTATATCAGAGTTGGTTGCTGCCTTAGTTGATCAAGGCATACAACCTGCCGGAGATCTGCTCTCCTATCATCATCGGCGGCCTACGCACAGCTTCGACTGCGAGATAGCAATACCAATCAAGGCTACTCTCCGGGATGTTGGGCGTGTGCGCAATTCGGTGTTACCTGCAGCTTCGTTCATATCAGCTGAATATGTTGGTCCCTACGAAGGGTTGCACAATGCGTGGAAGGAGTTTCTCCTGGCCATTGCGGGCAGTGGTCAAATCACTACCGAAATATTCTTTGAGCGCTATCACAAAGAGAACCTGCCGCACGCAGACCCGGCTACCTACAGAACAACTTTGTACAAGCAACTGGCATAATGAACAAGCAATCCGAGAGTCAAGCCGCATGCACGTTAGGAATGTATCGGCGGCTCCCACAGGTGTTTCTTCATGTTCACCGCATCGCCAACAAACTCTACGTCTTCTGCTTCGAGCAGTTCGCGCATCAGGGTGGGAGTGGCAAAGTGCATCTTGCCGGAAAGTTCGCCGTTGCGGTTCACCACGCGATGTGCGGGCACCCACGGCCGGCCATGCGAAGCGTTCATTGCAAAGCCCACGAGGCGTGATGATGAGCGGGCTCCAAGCGCTTTAGCAATGTGACCATAGGTGGTAACTCGGCCACGGGGAATACGCTCTACGATCTCCCATACGCGCTCAAAAAAATCGGAAGCGGCAGGCATTACTGCACCCCGCCTGCCAATACTTCACGCATAAACCATGCACGACGTATACGGTTGTCCTGTACTTCGTAAATGGCAATGGCATGAATAATATCCTCGCTGCCATCCTCATTGGCCGCCGCCATTCCGCGAACGTGCTCTTCGTCGATGGCGAAGTTGCCGCACACCATACGCGACACCAAGGTGCAATGCAGATTCGGCGTGGCCGCGAACATGGCGCCATACCGTTGGCGCAGGGCATCGATGCCGCTGCAGAACACTTCCCCGCTGTGCTGATGCATCAATTCAATATCGTCTGCATAACACAACGCAAAAGCATCGATGTCGCGATTGTTGTACGCATCGAGTTGTTGTTGAGCCAGAAGTTCTGCCGATGATTTCATGAAGATGATAGTACGAATACTGATTAGCGAAGCGCTTGTAAACACTGATTAGCGAAGCGCTAATGCCATGTCGATAATGTGCTGCGGAATATCTTGATGACTGGTCAGTGCATCATTGGCAGCAACGTCCAGAGGAAGAGGCTCCATGGTATGGCCGGTGTAATATGCACTATAGAATCCGCTGTCTTTGGCAGCCAGAGCGTCGCATACCATGCGATAAGCAAGCCAACTGGCGCGGAGAATATCCGTCACCGCAGCGGTACCGCCGCGCTGGAAATAACTCATATCCACCGAGCGGATCTCGTGCTTGATATTTCGCTTCGCAAAGATCTGTTCCAACGACTCCGTGATTTTTTCCAGAGGATGCTCGTAGCCTTCGGCTACAATAATGCGAGTGTCACGATCACGCTCGTCGATCATTGTCACCAAAGCTTCGTAGTCCACTGTTTCGCCGGGGCGAATGATATACTCCGCTCCCGTTACAATGCCTGCATAGAACGCCAGGTAGGCAGAGTCCCGGCCCATAGACTGAATAAGGTACACACGACGGTGCGAGCTGGCTGTGTCGCGAATCCATTCCAACATATCCAGCGATTTATCCAAGGCCGAATAGAAACCGATACTGGTACCAATATTGTTACAGACGTCGTTGTCGATACTACCCGGGCACACCATTATTCGCGGACGTAACTTTTCTTCGCGAAGAATCTTGTTGATGGTATTGCATGCTTTCACACTTCCGTTGCCGCCACACACAAAGAGGTAGTCTATATGCGCATCGTGCAGATTCAGTGCCACCGTGCGTTGCATCTCGGCATCGGATGCCAGCTCCGGCATGCGCACCGTACCAAGAATGGTACCTCCCGTGTGAGAATGCCCGGCCACGTCCCTCTTACCCAGCGGGCGATATTGATTGTACACCAAGCCCCGCCAGCCATCGATCACACCCACCACGCTGGCCGTGGGGTGCAGGTTCAATGAACTACGAACTACGCCCCGAATAAAGGCATTCATTCCTGAGCAATCGCCGCCGCCGGTTAGTACTGCAAACTTCATAATGGTTGTTTCCGTTGGTATGGAATTTTAGAATTCTATGGTATCAGACCTTTGTTGAATCTCTTCGTTGACGTTCTTCGTTGACATTCTTTGTTGACGTTCTTCCTCTGCCATGAGCGTATCGGGTCTGTTTTATTATTCCGCAAAACTACAACAAGCCTGCCGCCCGATGAGGCACAGAGTATGACAGAGTATGCAGTAGTACCCGGCAAGAACACAGTATTGTTACACGGCTGATGGATGCATGGCTGAATACGCCGCACCTGAGTCGTCATCATTTTGAAGCTTCATGATAGGCCGGCGCAAGGCAGCGGGAACCTCTTCCAGATAGATCTCGTACACGCATTGCAAATGATACCGAAAAATGCTGTCGAACACATGCCTCGACGGCGCGCGGTGATCGTCGCCATACCACCAGAACCAATCACTGCCTTCGGCAATGTAAATGTGCTCCATGGCAGCGCGCCACTGCTGCTTCGTCACGCGTTTCGTACCCACAAGAGTTCGAGCAGCATTGAGCGCATCCCATGCGGCGTTCTTTTCAGGGTGACCGATCCACAGCGCAAAAGTGCCGTGTATCCACGACCCCGCCGTGATAGTATTCAGCGTGCGGCCGGAGTGAGCAGCATGTGGTTGCCGTGCGCTCTGTTCATTGCATACCTCCGTGCAGGTAACAGTGCGTAGGCTCCGGTCACTTTCGAGCAATGAATACAAGGCATGAAGAAAAGGACGCCCGTTATCAGCGTAGAACTCCCAGCAATTCTCGCCGTCCAATATTATGGGCACCACGGCATCGCTCAGCGCGTCTTCGCCATGCTCTTGAATAATGGCAGAACGAATCTCCTGCAGACGATTCACGAAGTGCTGCGCTGCATGATGCTCATCCCAGGTTTGATAGGTAAATCCAATGGCGTCGCTCAGCGCGTGATCCCTAAAAAACACCGTGATTGGCGCGCGCCTATCTTCCTGCACCACATAGGGAAAGTATGCCTGCGTTGGGGATGCATGGCCTATAGTATTGCGAAGCACATGCTCGTCGGTTGCGGTCCACAAAAATCCCGCGCCGCTGAGCAAGCGCAGTGTATCCTTACTTACCGAACCCTCACTGCACCATACTCCCCGTGGCGAATACCCAAACGCATCGGCAAACACTTGCTCGCCGCGGCGCACATGCCACTCTGCATCCTGTTCTTGCCTATACCGGTGTGCCGGCATGTTTGTGTGCGGTTGTGATTCCAGCGCTGCGTCTGTATCAATCACCAGCGGTAAAATGGGATGATACAACGGCGTCATGCTGAGGTCTGCCGCACCGGTCTGATAGAGCTGCTTCAATACCGGTACAACACTCTGCAGCTGCAACATGTGCTGCGAGATTACCAACTTCTTTTCTTCCTCGCTAAAGCCGCTGCCTTTTTGGAAAAGCCGACGTATAAACTCCGCTTCCCGGGTCACCGGGCCAATCCACGTCAGATTATACCACACCTGTAGGTCCCGCCAATCCTGTTCGTTGAAATCATCGCAGCCCCACTCGCTCGTGGCCCGCCGGTACAGCTCATGGTAGCGCGGATATGGAAAAATCATGGTGTCGGGCCGGCACTCAAAGAACAGTTCGCGAATGCGTTTCTTGTTTTCGGAACTAAGCTCTGCTGCGGGGATTTTTGTAAGCGTGAGCACTTCGTCTTCCGTGCCCTTCATGTACTCGTCGATTTGCATGAGCAGCGATGGTACGATGTTGTAGGTGCAGCGTATACCCGGGTGCGATTGTTGGATCAAAGCAAGGTCCACATAATCCTTGGCTGCATGTAAGCGCACCCATGGCAAAGCAAAGTGATCATCCACGGTGTAGTATGGTTGATGATGATGCCAAAGGAGTGCTATGCGTAGAGGTTTCATGGTGAGATTAACTGCATTAGGAATTGGGTACGGCACGAGCTCGCTGAGCCACAGCTCTTCTATGGCTGCCGAACAACAGTAACAACATGACTGCCTTCTCTGCAGTTGTTGTCACCAACCTTGCTATCGACGCAGGTGGCGCGGATCATATATGCGCCTGCGGGTTCATCGCGCAGCGAAAGAGAGAGCAACAAGTCGTCTGCTATCTCTCGCGTTATCTCTCGCACAAGCCGGCCTGCGGCGTTGACAATTTCGAACTTCCAGGTGCCGCTGTTGGGAACACGAAGCCACACCGACTCGTTGGTGGGATTCGGAAACGCGCGCACGTCATCCGGCGGGATATCGGCAAGCGGAACCGAGGTAATAACGGGTGTACGGGTTAATACCGCAATGGAGGGTGTACGAACACCCGTGTTCAAACCGATGCCCGTTAAGGGTGGCAATGAATCGAGCAGGAACGTGGCTTCTTTACCACAAACAGTGAGCATCCTGTTGGTAGCATTTCCCTTTGCATCGCTAAATGTGAGCTCCAACGGAAACCACGTGTATGCTCCCATGGAATCTGCTTGCACCTGACGAATATCCACTCGTGTTTTCCATTCCCCTCCGTCCATGATCTGCACGGCACTGATGTCCAGCACCGGCCAGCCGCGGCCACGTATCCATTGCGCAAAGTACTCGCGAATACTATCCTTCAACACCACCGGCACACGATCCACAAACACCTTTTCCATGGAATCGATGGTGGCATTGCCGTAGGCGTGTGCATCCTGGTAAGCGCGCAGTGAGCTGAAGAACACGGAGTCTCCCACCAATGTGCGCAGCATACCCAGCACGCCGGCACCCTTAAGGTAAATGGTTTGGGGATAATTCGACGACGGCTTTGCTCGCGGAAAATCATAGATGGGCAACATTCCTTCGTAGCTGCGTCCGCCCGGTTTGGCAACGGTTGTGAGATAAGTTATGATCTTGGATTTGAGGTCTTTGAAATACAGCGACGGGCCGCCCAGCTCCTCGTTCCACAAACACTCGGAGTATGTTGCAAAGCTCTCGGTGAGCCATGCATCGCGGAAATCGAGCGGCGTAACCTTGTCACCAAACCACTGATGCGCAAGCTCGTGAGCGATGGTCTTGTTCACGCTGTCGGACAGCGATTGAATCTCACCGCGCGCAAGGCAAATCAGGGATTGATGCTCCATGGAACCCAGATTCGTAACCACATACCCCACCTTCGTGAAAGGATACGAGCCGAATCGCCGTTCGAACAGATCCACCATTCGAAGAATCTTCTTGAAGCTGGTTCTGCAGCGAGCTGTGTCGGAGCTCTTTCCGTAGCTAACTACCGGCACACCGGCAGATGTATTGCCGTAGTTCAATGCGAAGTACGGCCCAACGGCGAAGGTCATGAGATAGGTGGCACAGGGCTCCTTCATGTCCCACTCATATTCACGAAGTGTGGTGTCCGACACTGCAGTACTACCAACAAAACTTCCATTGCTCAGCGCCATCATTTGCTTGGGGCACAGAATGCGCGAGTGAAGTGTGGCTTTGTCCTGGGGAAGATCGAAACACGGCATCCAGTGCTGCGTGCACGACACATAGGGATTGGAAAAACCAACGCCCAAACTGTACACGGCATCGGTTTGATCGCGCGAAACACCGCCCCAACTGAATCCATTTACCGGTGCCTCGGACGTCATGGTTCCCGAATACACTACCACCAAAGAAACAGTATCGAAACGCTTGTGTACCGCGGCTGCGGGAACGGCATAGTACATCAAGGCCGAGGTATCGCTTCCATTCTTTACATAGTTCACGGCAATAGTACTGCCGTTGCGTTGAAGGTAATACACGGAGTCTATACGCAGCGAACGCAGATGCAGTTGAAAAGAATCCGGTGTTTGAATCCAGCGAAAGGTAATAGTGCAGCGGCTCCCTTCAGTGCTCAGCTTGGGAGCGGCCGACATATTCAACTGAACATCGTAATGCAGTACATCGAAGGATGTGGGCTCGTGCATAATAGGTGATACCGACCACACAACCGGCCCATGGCCACCGCAGGAATATGATTGTGGTTCCGTTGACTCTTGCGTTGTGTGCGATGTGTGTATTGAATGCGTTGTGTTTGGCGAGTCTATCGCACGTGCCTGCGAGGCAATGAAGAGCAGAAACACCCACGCGAGCATGCGGAGCTCGCGCCGCAACCTGAGCGCAAACTCCGGTACCGTGCTCACCGTGCACACAGAATCGTGGCCGGTGGAATGCACTACATCAACGGTGCCGATTGCCGGCTTAGGCAGCAAAGCTGTTTGCATAGCGTGCTATTAGTGAGCTTCTTCCGAGCCTTGAACTTCGTCGAAAATATCTTCGCAATCGTACTCACGGCGACGCGGCTTGCCACTACCGGCAGCTTTTTCTTCACCGTTAGACAGTGCTCGCAAAGCGCGCTGCTCCAACATGGATCGTGTTTGCACATCGCGATCACGAAGACGAGCGTCTTCTTCTACGTCGAAATACTTACGGCCATCCACGTAGGTTTGTAGAGCTCGCGAGAAGTTCGATAAAGGATTACCGCTCCACAGCACGAGGTCTGCATGCTTACCGGCTTCCACCGATCCCACATACTGATCCACGCCGCATTGAATAGCAGGGTTCAGCGTACACATCTTCCACGCTTCTTCTTCGGATACATTACCGTACTTCACGGCTTTAGCAGCTTCTTGATTGAGGCGCCGCGCCATCTCGGCGTCGTCGCTGTTTACGCTGGTTACCACGCCTTGCTCTGCCATGATACCGGTATTCTCCGGCACGGCATCGAACACTTCGTACTTGTAGGCCCACCAGTCGGAGAACGATGATGCAGAAGCACCGTGTTCTTTCATTTCGCGGGCAAGTTTATATCCCTCCAGGATATGCGTAAAGGTCTTCACTTTGAAATTGAAATCCTCTGCAAGGCGCATGAGCATGAGGATCTCGGACTGCACATAAGAGTGGCAATGAATCAATCGTGTTCCGCGAATAATCTCCAGCAGTGTTTCCAATTGATAGTCCTTACGAACCGGCATTCCGCCAGCCTTTGCCTGCTGTCGGCGCTTGTCGTATTCCAGTGCCGTGCGGAAACCGTCGCGCATGATCTCGTCCACACCCATGCGTGTTTGTGGGTAGCGAACAGAGAAACGATCGCCCCAATTTGCCTGCTTAACGTTCTCGCCAAGAGCAAACTTGATGGTGCCGGCAGCTTCTTTGAACTTCAGTCCGTCGGCATCTGCTCCCCAGCGAAGTTTGATAAGCTGAAGCTGACCGCCTATAGGATTCGCCGAACCATGCAGCAAGTGGGAACTCGTTACACCGCCGGAAAGTTGGCGGTAGATATTGATATCATCGGGAAATACAACGTCGCCAATACGAACTTCGGCGGTGACCGCATGCGTGCCCTCGTTCACTCCTTGCTCTATGGCAATGTGTGAGTGTTCGTCGATCATACCCGCAGTCAGGTGCTTGCCGGTGGCGTCAACGATCACGTCTGCGCCACCCAAATTCTTACCAACAGCAGAGATCAAACCATTCTTAATCAGAACATCTGTTTCGGTTTTGATTCCGTCTTTGGTGTTCGTCCACACCGTCGCGTTTTTGAACAATACAGACTGCTGTGCAGGATTGTTATCTATTCCAAAAGGAGTGTTCGGATAGCGGAGCGGCAAAGCTCGATCTGCAGCGGGCTTGTCCGCTTTGGTGACTTTCTGATTCCGAGCATCATCACCTTTGGTAGCATCTGCAGTAAAGGGCTTTACCTTCGTAGCACTCCACAATACTTCTTTACCATCGGCCATAACTGCCACACCCATTGCGGCTGCTGTATCCATTTGGCCGCGGAATCGCAGTATGCCGGGAGCGCCTAGAGAGTCGCCGCTAAAGCGCAGCGAGAAGCGCTTCTCGTTGATCGCAAAGGTGCAGGGAATACTGAGGCTGTCTCTCTTCAAGGTTGCTGACGGTGCATCAACTTTACCCTCGATCACTACACTAAACTCGCGTATGGATTTATCGGTCTTAATCTGCCATGTGCCGCGCACATCGATGCCGGCCGGCTTCGAAACGATGAACTCATCACCCGCCACAAACACCGAACGAATCACTGACTCATCGCTGAATACATCGCCCGAGGTTAATACCAGATTTGCGGCCATACCGGCTTTAACGGTACCGGCTACTGCGCTCAAACCAAGCATGGATGCGGGGTTCGTGGTAAGTGCTGCCAGTGCTGTTTCGGCCTTAAGACCACGGCTTACTGCTTTACGCAGATTTTTAAGAAAGTCGTCCTTGCTCTGTAGTTGATGCGTGGTGAAGGCAAAACGCAAGCCCACGGAGTCGCAGCGCATGGGATTTTCCGGAGCTGCATCCCAGTGTAGAAGGTCGTCGGTAGCCACATCCAAAGCACGTTCTGTGGATGTTACATCGGGCACCCCGGGGAAACTCAGTGGAAGAATGAGCTGCGGCTTGAACGCTACGAGCGAGGGCAAACGGCGATACTCATATCCATTACCTTCATAGAGAGCTTTTAGGTTGAACTCGGAAGCGATTTTTTGAAAGCGCATCAGGCTGTGTTCGTTCTCCGTCTCGAACACGAAGAGTTTTGATTCGATTATGTCTTTGCTCAGTGCCTCCAGCGAAACGTTCAGCTCGGGGCGCTCGCCGGCAGGATTTGCTCCATACACGGTGTGTGCGGAGCCATACCATTGCGCGTCCGAAAGTGTTTGTCGAATCAGCGCGATGCTCCCCATCATCGAGCTTGGATATGGGGTTTTCGACGATCCTTTGCGGAACGACATCCATTGAGCTACATCGGCTGCAAGGGTGATATCGTGTGTAGTTCCCTGCTTAGCAAACACAACGGCCGATTTGCCGCGAAAGATTCCGTCGGTAGAGTTCGTGTGAATAAGCGTGAATCCCAATCGGCGAAACTCTTCGGCAGATTTTTCGTCCAGAGACAACTTCTCTACTGCTCGCAGTTCAGGCTTTACTGCTTGGTTCCAATGCCGTGCCGGAACCACCAAAGGTGTATTCGGAGACTCGTCATCTTCGCCCATAGGGCCGCCTTTTTCGGAAGCACTCATACCCACCGAGGAGTACGGCTCTATAAATCCGGCATAACACCACATACCATTGCAGTCTTTCACCGTGGCACCTGCGGGAATGCTCAAGTTCTTCCCTGCAGCTTCAATCTTTGCGCCCCGAACAATCACCATTGCGTCACGAATAACCTCGCCGGGCTGCGGCACAAGCGTCAAGTTCGTGAGCACAACGTATGCCTTTGCCTTGTCGCGCAGGCCGTCGATATACCTTGTGCTCAACTGCGCATAGGCAGCAGAACTCAATACAAAAAGACCAAGCTCTGCGGCAAAGCAGAGAACAATCATGCTACGAATCGCAGAGATTCTTTGGGATATGGTCATGGTAGTGGTATGCATCATAAAATATTCGGAAGTTATTCGGAGTTGTATTCCTTGCCATTCAAGTATTCTTCACAGGGTATTCTTCACAGGGTATTCTTCACAGGAAGAGGCTTTGCAACAGTTACGGAAATACATGCGCATGTGAAGCGGGAAAATACAACGCAGTTCCCGTTTGATCAGGCAGCTTCGTAGGGTAAATGCACGAAGCGGGCCGTGCATGCCGTGCAAGCCGAGGTTGACCAAAACGATGAACTGTAGGGATACCACCTGCAAACACACCGGAATACTCCCGCGAACGAAGAAATTTTGCCAATTCGCCGCAAAACCGTACCTTTGCCGTCTATATGTCTGCACGTACCCCCAAGCGGTGTATCCACGGATCACCAACCGGGCGAATGTTGCACAAAAGAATTTTGTTTCATCTTTTGTAGCGTGGTACCATGAATTTTACAGGACCAAAGGTTAGAGTTTCTCGTAAACTCGGCTTTGCGACAACGCCCAAGGCGCGCAAAGTAATGGATAAGAAGAGCTATCCTCCCGGACAGCACGGCGACAAGAAAAAACGCAGCAAGCAGAGCGACTACGGTAAGCAGTTGTTCGAAAAGCAGCGCTTGCGTTTGCAATACAATATTCACGAGCGTCAAATGACGAACTACATGGCCGAAGCGGCTCGCCGCGGAGGTAATGCCGGAGAGAACTTGGTTCAGCTCTTGGAGTCTCGCCTTGATGCGCTCGTATTCCGCGCAGGATTGGCACGCAGTATCTATGCTGCCCGCCAGTATGTGCGCCACGGTCACGTGGAAATCAACGGCAAAAAAGTAGATATTCCTTCGTACCAAGTAAAGCCCAACGATACCATCCAGATTCGCGAAAAGAGCCGCAAGATGGAGTGCTTCCAAGAAGCTATCCGCACTTCGGGCCAGATCCCCTACCTGGATATATCTAAGTCCGATCTCTCTGCCAAGTACTTGTATGTTCCGCCCCGCGATGAAGTATCCATCGTTTGCGAAGTACCCCTGGTTGTGGAGTATTACTCACGTTAATATTCGGCCGGTGGCAAGAATGATGGTTCGCTCTGCCACTCGCACAACAATTTTGAAGCCCTGCCGTTTGTACGGCGGGGCTTTTGTTTTAGTACAGGATGCGCTACGCAGACCGTGTGCAACGGCAAAGCACGTTCCGTATTCAACGACATACATATACCTTTGGCCGGCACTCTCTCAAGCGGCCGTTGTTGTATTATTGCAGGCGCCGCGCGTCGGTGCCATTTGAAGTTCCACCCCTCATTGCCGGGCAATGGCTCATGGTTCAAAGCTCAAAGAAAGTACCCGTTAAGCAGGTCATCGCTGTAAGCAGTGTGCTGATATCGCTGTGCTTTGCCGTCTATCTGAAGCTGTGGATTATCGATGAGCTACCTTCGCTGGAGCAACTTGAGAAACCGCCTCAGGAACTCGCTACGCGTATTCTTGATTCCGACGGCAACCTGATCGACAACTTCTTTATCAAGCGGCGCATGTTTGTGCCCTACGATAGCGTGTCGCATTACTTTTTTGATGCGCTCATTGCCACCGAGGATCGTGAGTTTTATAATCACTGGGGCGTACATACGGCGCGCATTTTTAAAGCCACCGTAAAGAACATTTTTGCGGGACGCGCCAAAGAAGGTGCATCTACCATCACACAACAATTGGCAAGGAATCTATATTTCACCCAGGAACAGACCATTCATCGCAAACTTCGCGAGGCCTTTACCGCTGTTCAGATTGAACGCACCTATACCAAGCGGGAAATACTGGAACTGTATGCGAACACCGTGAATTTTGGCCGTGGAGCCTATGGCATACAAGTGGCTTCGCAAGTATTCTTCGGAAAGTCTCCGAAGGATCTCACCTTGGCTGAGTGTGCGTATTTCGTTGGCCTGCTAAAAGCGCCTGCATCCTACGATGCACGCGATCACTACGACCGCGCAATTCGCCGGCGCAATCTGGTGCTCACGCTCATGCGCGACGCCGCGTTTATCGATGAATCAACCTTAGAAAAAGCCTCGGATGTGGCCATTCCTATTACCGAGTCTCGTAGTTTATTGGGCACCTGCGACGCACCCCATTTTTTGGAAATGATTCGCAAGAAACTCAGCCGCGATGAACGCCTGCGCGGCTACGATTTATATCGCGACGGCCTGACTATTTATACCACTCTGGACTCACGCGTCCAGCGCTCTGCCAATGCGGCTGTAGAGGAGCAACTGCGCGAGTTTCAAGCGGAGTTCGATCGCTCATGGACATGGCGCGGCAAGCAAGATCTGCTCAATGCCATGGTAGAGAGATCTGCCAAAGAAACAGCGCAATACATAGCCGCAAAAACCGATGCTGAGCGGCGGGCAGTGATCAACAAGTGCACCGGCAGTACGCGGTTTGTAGATTCAATCAAGCACGCGGTAACCACGATTCAATGCGGCGTAACCGTGATGGATCCTTCCACCGGGGCTGTGCTGGCAATGGTCGGTGCATCGCCACGAAGTATGCAAGGTGTGCAAGGCGCGCGGTATTCTTTGAATCACTGCACCGAGGTACGCCGTCAGCCGGGATCGGCGTTTAAGCCCTTTGTGTATGCAAGCGCTCTGGCCGACAGTCCTCTCACACCTGCTTCAGATATAGAGTCCGGACCTTTTTCGTACACACTGCCCGATGGCAAGGTGTGGTCGCCTCGAGGATCGATGGAGCACGGCGGACCGGTGTCGCTTTCAACCGCGTTAAAGTTCTCGGTGAATACTGTTGCGGCGCGTCTAATCACGGAGCATACGAATCCCACAAATGTGATTGCCCTGGCGCGACGCATGGGAATAACCACCCCTATGGATGCCTTTCCTGCACTAGCGTTGGGGGTAGAAGAAGTGTACCCAATTGAACTCACCGCATCGTATGGTGCTTTTGCGAACAATGGTATTTCCGTACAGCCGGTGTCTATACTCCGCGTGGAGGATCGATTCGGTAAAGTGATTTACGAGAACTCCGTGCCTTCGGGTATAAGTGATGCCATGCAGCCCCGAGTATGCAAGCAGATGGTAACCATGATGCGAGGCGTTGTGGATGGCGGCACGGCCTCGACGGTGCGCAAGTTCTTTCGATATGATGCAGCCGGAAAAACGGGAACCACCAACAGTTATGCCGATGCCTGGTTTGTGGGATATACACCGCAGCTGGTTGCCGGAGTGTGGCTTGGCTTTGATGACCACCGTATCAAATTCACCGGCACCTATGGGATGGGAGGTAAAGCCGCCGCTCCCTTGTGGGGACGCATGATGGGAAAAATATATGACGACCCATATGGTCATTACAAGCAGCGCTCGTTCCCCGAGAGGGACACAAGCATTCGCACGCTGGAACCAACAGAGGTAGGCGATGCCGTTCAAGAAGATGCGCTTCCCGGTGAAGCCGCTACCCGGCCTCCCGCTCAATCGCCGCCAGCACCGGCGTCTTCCGCACCGAAGCAGACTGCCGCTCCCGCACCAAAGCCATTGATTCGATTTCCGAAGTTGCGCTAGGAGTGAGCAAAGCAATACGTTTGGATCTGCCAAGTATGCAGTTGCACGTTAATATCGGCGCAATCTTTACGGTTGCGTCAGATACGTTCAGGGTTGCGTCAGATACGACGGAATAAGGCAGTATACCACGGCGAATGCACCCACGATGGTTGCAATCAACCTGGTTGCACGTTTGGGGTCGTTCTTCTTTACGCTGTGCCACAAACTTGCAAGCGAGTAGCATAATGCTACGACCACTACATACACCAAAGCGGTTTCTCCCACACCCCACCTATTGTGAGCAAGCGAGCGCAAACCAAAGTTCGAGACCGTTCCATACACCAACATCAGGTGAGAGATGTACATGAACAGCGACTCACGTCCGCAGAGCAGCAGCATTGGTGCGATGCGCCACTTCTCTACGCGAGCAATAAAGAGAAAGAACAACATGAGCACCACCACAACCACCATGGAGCGATACAACGCATGCCCTGCGGAGTAGTGCCACCAGTCTTCGTGGCCGGGAAGATCAAAAGGAGAGTTTTTCAATATCAGAACAGCAGCAATGATACCGAGTGCTCCTATGAGCATCTGCTTTGCTCGCGCCGGCAGATCTGCTGAAGTACGAAACACATGAATCACTACCATACCCAAGAAGAAATGCCCTGCGTAGGGAACCAAAGGAAACTTACTGATGGGCTGAGGAGCTATAAGAGAGCTAAAAAACGTTGGTAGATTCCACAATGGATACATGCTCCATACCCAGCCGATGCCGAAATAGCAGAACATGGCAAGTGCAAAAAAGCTCCACATGCGTATGCGCTCGGAGCGAACCACCAGCGATATGGTCAATGCAATGAGCGAGCTATACACTATAGACTGCAACACATCGCAGTCGAACAGCGAGAGAATCTCAGCGCCGTTGCTTTGCAACGTGCGCTGCAAGGAAAACGCCGGTAAGTGCAGCCAATATGCCAGTAGCAGAATATGACCAAGGCGCCGCAAATACAACCACAAGGATGAATCACCCGCTCTGTAGGCAGACTCCTTTTTAGAGAATGCCAACTGAAACCCAATGCCGGCGCAGAAGATAAAGGCAACGGCCACAAAGCCATTGGAGACGTTAACGATGTTGTAAAACCATCCGTGTTTGAGCGTTTGCGCTAAGCAAACGTCGATTACATGCACCTCGATCATCCATAGTACAGCCAGTCCGCGCAGATAATCGATGAAGTCCAAACGCTCTTTGGGAACTGTTATGCCCATTGTTTCTTCCCCTGTGTGGTAATCGTAGGTAGTATGATTGCTTGCCGGGAAAGTTACGGACCAACGCTTATTCACGATACTCACGGTCAACACCCCGCGCCGTTCCCCACTATCGATCCTCAACGTATCTACCCACAGGGGACATTCAAACAACTTAACTGCGTAGATTCGCAAAAAACCAAAGAACCATGGCCCGATTCATCCTTCTCCTCTTGCTATTCAGTACAGCTGTTATGTTCTTGTTCAGCTTTGTGCTCGGTTTTCTACGCCGAATGTTCGGTTTTGGGCCGAAAAAGCCGCTCAACCGTACTTCTCCGGGCACCAACGCCACGGAAATCACCACAACAGCCGACGGTATTGAAGTGATCCGTACCCGCCGCTCGGATAGCCAAACCTGATCCCCAAAAAAAACTTTTGCAGGGGTGAAACAGAATCAAATGATCACTACTATTAACTGTGATTCACGGTATCGCGGAAAACACGAGATATGTTGATTTCCGCTATGGTCAGAGCAGGTGTTTTGGGCGAAGATGAACGCGCAGGCTCCCTCCAAAAAATGCAAAAACGGTGTTGAGAAATATCTTTTGGCTGAACCATGAATTTTCGCTAACATGAATGGTAAAGTGAACGGCAGAAACGTCGTTTCTGCGTGGATAGAGGGGCAGTTCCGGGGAAAGTTGAGGGGTAAAGAACAAAGGTTTGTTTGGACATTGATAGCATGCCTGAGGTTCGCTGATCCAATGGACGAATGCTACTGTAAACAAAAATTCAGTCAGATACGGTCAAGGTGGAGCTATTCAGAGATAGTAAAGTTTTTAAAACGCTAGGACAAAAGCCAAAACAAGAACTGAGATAAAAGCTGAGACAGAGCGCTGAATAGGGCAAATCGAAACAAAAAAGTCGAAATCATTTCAATACATTTTTACGTTTTTTCATTCATTCTTTCTAGGGGTGTTTTTATGAAGCGGTTTACTACCATGGTAGTGCTGTTTTTGTTTGCGGTGCTTTTGCTCCGTCCGCAAACAGCGTTTGCAGGTAAAGACCAAAGCCTTGATGAGATTCGCGCAGTAACCTGTGCAGCTCTCAAAGGCTCAGGCAACTTGGGGGTTGAGTTTTACTTTACCTTCGTTCCTTGTTATGAAGAGGCCGGTAACAACCGATTGATGTTGTACATCGCCAGTGCCTCGGATGGTTATGTTACTGTAGAAGTGGGCGGTAGAGGTTTCAAGGCGGTAAAGAAACTTATTGCCAACGACATCATACCCGTTGAAATGAGTCCGGGAAGTGCACAAGCATTTTCTAAGGGTATCAACGGTAGTATTCCCCCGGAGCAGGTGTACCAAGACTTGGCAGTACACGTAAAGGCAACCGTTCCGGTTGTTGTTTACGGTGTTACCCGCTTCAATTACACCAGCGACTCGTTCATGGCTATTCCCGTGCACACACTCGGCAAAGAGTATGTAGTGGCATCAATGGCAGACATGAGCTGGATGTACGGCGGTTTGTCTCTCCCCAGCGAAACAGCAATTGTGGCAGCATACGATAACACACGCGTTGACTTTACACTCGGTGGACCCAGTGTAACAGTTTCTGGTGGCGGTATGCGTCCCGGTCAAACCAAATCCTTCACCATGAACAAGGGTGATGTTTGGGTAATTGGTAACGATGCTAACTCCAAAGAGGGTGATGTTACCGGATCAGTAATCAAGGCAACCAAACCCGTAGGTGTGGTTTCGGGTAATCAGTGCGCGAACGTTCCTACCACACTTCGCTGGTGTGACTTCGTTTCTGAAATGGAACTCCCCACTAACACATGGGGTCGATTCCTTCAAGTGCCCAAGTATGCTTCGCGTAAAAACGGCTACTTCATGAAAGTCTTCGCAAAAGAGCCGAACACCAAAGTATTCTACAATGGTTCATACTGGAAGACCATTCAAACAGTTGGTGGTCAAGAAGGTAAAGGCTGGATCTATCAACGTGTAGACGGAACCGGTAACAACATCTTGAGCCTTAGTGCAGACAAGCCTATCAGCGCTACCGTATGGAATACCGGTCAGGAAGACGACGGCGTATCTACCGACCCCTTCCAAATGGATGTAATGCCTATTGAGCAGTATCAGAAGAACGTCATGTTCTGTACACCCGGTTCACGCGGTGGTATAGGCTTTACCCGCAACTTCCTTGGAGTAGTTTTTGAATTGGACACCGTGTCCCAAGGTATGCCGAAGGATCTGGAGTTCGGTACAGCGGTTAACGGTAAGATCAGCTGGCGTGCTCTGAGCGCTGTGTTCGGTCCCTCGTTCAGCACCAAGGATATCTTTATTCAAAAGGTAAATGGCAAGACCTACGCGTTTAAAGAGTGCGTGTTGCCTTCCGATAACGTGTACGCAATGCGCTGTAGCAAGCCCTTCATGTGCTACTCATACGGTGGTTCAGACTATGACTCTTACGGTCATCCCACCAGCGGTGCGTTGCGCGTTGTATCTCCCGATACCGTTGCGCCTATCGTAACCTACACCACGCGTTGCGATGGTACTGTAGGTGTGTTTGAAAATGCTACCGTAAACGATATGCCGAATGACGACAGCGTTCGTTCGAACCTCGGTACAATCCTCTTGGATCCGGATAGCTCGTACAACTATACATTGGACTTCGACGAGTTCGTATCCGGAACCACACGCGCTACCAAATGGCGTTTGAATGTTGATAATCCGGACAACGATGCTCACGCGTTGATCATCTTTACCGACCGCGCAGGCAATCAGTCATGCGCTGAAATCGACTATCGCGCTATCAAGATTACCATCAACCCCGGCATCGTTGATTTCGGCTTGATGAAGAAGAACAAAGTTGCTACAAAGGACATCGTCGTGAAGAACGAAGGTACCTCCAAGGTAACCGTATCGCGCCTTGAGTTCAAGGCCGGCGGCGTTGGTGTATTCAAGTTCGTTCCTGATCTGTCGCAGGTACTTCCTTTCGATCTTGATGCAGGTGCTACAAAGACTGTAACCGTGCAATACACATCGAGCAACGATGGTGAAATTGAAGACTCAATCGGTGTTGGAAACGACTGTATCTTCCGCTATCGTACCCTTGTAAAGGGTAAGACCGGCGAGCCGATTATCAATGTTTCCGATGTGCCCTTTGGTTCCGTCGTAGTTGGAACCTCCGTGAAGAAAGCATTCCAGGTTTCTAACGATGGAAATGTAAAGCTTACCGTTAGCAATCAGTCGGGCATTCAACCTGCTGCAGGTTCACCGTACACAAGCACATCCGATGCAGTAACCACCGGCTCTCCGCTGGTATTGGACCTGGCCGGAAGCGCTTCGGGTAATACAAAGAGCTACGAAGTAACCTTTGCTCCTACCGCAGTCGGTAACTTCAATGCAACTATTACGTTCTCCAGTGATGCTGAATCAGTTGATAGCGTATGTGTTATCAGTGGTACAGGTATTCAGCCCGGTTTGAGTTCGAACCTTGTAGACTTCGGTCGTCGTCGTATCGACGGCAACAAGAAGTACACAGGTCCCTACACAACGGATGTAACCAACGCTGCTGCAAAGATTGTTCTCTCGAACTCCGGTACAGCTCCGGTTAGAGTAAAGAGTGCTAAAGTTACCCGCGGTAACGCGGCGAACTTCAACTTGCCTGACCTCAATCAATTCAACGGTCTGGACATTCCTGCCGGTGAATCGAAGTCGTATGATATCTCGTTTAAGCCCGGTGCTCCCGCTTACGACACACTCGACATTACATTCGAGAACGACGCAAATGACGGTACAGTGTTCCAAGCTTATGGCGTTGGTGTGGTGCCCCGCATCATCATCGACAATGTAACATTTGCTCAGTTGTCCCTGCTTGGCGGCAATCCTGTTGACACCAAGAAATGGCGCATCACCAATCTCTCGAAGACCACAACACCTGCTTGGGAATTCTACGACTCCGTAGAAGTAACCGACATTACTGTTGGCGGTGCCGGAGACGAGATTGCAACCGGTGGTCAATCAACCATTGGTACACAGCGTATGTCTATGGACAAAGCTGCTCTGAAGCTCCCCATTTCGTTGAAGGCAGGCGAAGTTTCTACCGGTTACGATGCTTGGTATCAGCCGGTGAATCTTGGCAACAATACTGCTACCATTTCCACAACATCCGATGCGGAAGCAGAGCAAACATCCACATGGACCGGTTCTGCTACCGGTGGTGTTCTTGAGTACACGGTGACAATTCCCGATGTATCAACCTGCGTTGGTTCCAGCATCAACATCCCTGTGACCATCACCAACACGAGCAAGGTTGCTCTTGATATGGCTGATATCACATTCAGATGGCAAGGAACGGTAAGCGGTGACTTCACCTTACCTGCAAAGCCGGCACTCCCCATCGCTCCGAATGCATCGGTAGTGGTGAACATTGTGTACACACCTTCAGTGCAAACCCCCACCACTCGCTATACTCTTATTTGCGAGGCGTTGCCGGGCCCTGTGGTTGTGAATGCAAGCTTCAATGCAACCGGAGAATTCTATCCTTCGGCATTGAACGTAGCCAAGAATGTAAAGGCCGGTATCTCCAAAGACGGAACAACAAACTTCTTCCGCGTTCCTGTGAGCCTGGGTTCAGAAGTTAATGCAGGTAGCGTAATGGCATTGAAGGCTACTGTTAGCTTCGATCCTAAGGCATTGTTTATCCGCCGCACAGCAGCAGGTAGCAATCAGGCTCTTATTACGCTGAACACCGCAGACGGTGCTGCAAAAACCTGGACCGTGACAAGCGCTACGGTTACAACCGTTAGCGAGCGTTTGGAGACAATCGCCGTAGAGATGTCCGGTTCAACACCGCTCTCAGGTGGTACAGGCAAGGATCTCTTCTACCTGGAGTTCCAAACACTTCTTGCTCCTACCGATGTTAACCTTGGCCAAATCGTGGTTGACCTCAAGGATGTAAAGGCGTTCAAGGATCAAGCGGGTACCGACGAGAACAAGTGTGTTCAGATCAAACCCGAACCCGGTTTCGTGGTTGGTACTCTTGTGTGTGCGTACGACGTAACACAAGTTTCCACCAGCGCAGTTACCTTCGGAATGCGTGCAGCATCGCCGAACCCTGTAAATGATGCCGGTACTCGTATCGAGTTCGGTGTCGGCTTCGAAGCACCTACCCGCATCGACATCATCAATACCAATGGTGAGATTGTTACAACATTGGTGAACGAAACACTAAAGGCGAATGTGTATACTCTCAACTTCGTACCGGTGAACCTGTCCAGCGGATCATACATCGTTCGTATGATTTCAGCAGGCAATACCTTCACCCAGCAGTTGCAGATTGTGAAATAATCACATTCAATACTCTTCAAAGGGTAGTCGCTTAGCGGCTACCCTTTTTTTTTGTCCGGATGCAGCAACAATGCCTGCTACGCCCACGTGCACTTTGCATTTCTTAACACGTTGGCAGAGCAAACGGGGTACAACAAAACAGATCACAACTCGTTTCAGGGTGAGTTGGTGGTTGCAGTAATCAAGTACGGCTTCCCCTTCAATGTATCTGTAATGGAATTGTTTTTTTTGACTTGTATTGTATTGAGGAGTTATGGTTATGAACCGTAAATCATCGCTGGTGGCAGCTTCGCTTGTTGGAATAGGAGTTGTGGCCGGCATATTTTTAGTAACGGCTTTCAGTGGGTCTTCCCTTTCCTCTCTGTTCGCCGGTGGAATAAATGATATTGGAGCAAAGTCTGCTCCCTTGAAAGTGGGCGAAAATGTTCGCATGTTGAACGATGCCTTTGTTGCGGCCAGCAAAGCGGTGTCGACAACAGTTGTGTCTATCAACGTGGTTACCGAGCGCAAAGCTCAGCGCAATCAAATGCAGGAGTTCTTCAAGTTCTTCGGTGACCCCCGCATGAATCCCTCGCCCGACGATGAAGAGGACGGCGGCTTAGGCATGGAACGCGGCGAAGGAAGTGGCTCGGGAGTAATCATCTCTGCCAATGGGTATATCGTCACCAACAATCACGTTGTGGAAGATGCCAAAGATGATGGCATACGTGTGATACTTAACGACAAGCGCGAGTTCAAAGCCAAGCTTGTGGGCAAAGATCCTCTTACGGACTTGGCCGTGATCAAGGTAGAGGCCAGCGATCTACCGGTAGCATATTTAGGCACCCCCGACGAGATTCAGATTGGCGAATGGGTGATTGCCGTTGGTAATCCGCTTGGCTTGAGATCTACGGTGACACAGGGTATCATCAGTGCAATTGGTCGCGGCGGTTTGGGATTGAACCGGGATAATTTTGCCGTTGAGAACTTCATTCAAACCGACGCAGCTATCAATCCCGGCAACAGCGGTGGAGGATTGTTTACTCTGTCCGGGTCGCTTATCGGTATCAATTCTGCAATTGCCACCCGCACCGGATACTACCAGGGCTACGGCTTCGCAATTCCTGTTGATATCGTGAAAGCAGTAGCGTTGGACCTGATCAACGACGGTAAAGTAAACCGCGCCTACATTGGTGTGACCATCAAAACCGTTGATGAAAAAGACGCTAAAGGTTTGGGACTCTCAAAGCCCGAAGGAGTATTGGTGCAGGATGTGCTCAAGGATTCACCTGCCAAGAATGCAGGCATCGAATCGGGCGACGTACTCCTGGAGTTGAACGGCACTCCCCTTAGCTCGTCGAATCAGTTGCAGTCGCTGGTGGTGATTCGTAAGCCGGGCGAGAAAATCAAACTCAAAGTGTTCCGCGATGGCAAAACCATTATGAAGGACGTAGTCCTTCAAGCCCGGGATTCTAAAGATCTGACTTCTGCCGACCAAGGAAACAAAGGAGAGACCGATACCGACGAAAGCTCCAATAAACCGGTGAGCATAGAGCTATTAGGCTTTAGCGTTGGTCCCCTTACCGAAGAAGCCAAGAAGAATTCGGATGTTGCCTCCGGGGTGATGATCACCAAAGTCAGTTCGTATAGCGAGGCAGCCAATCAGGGTCTGCAACCGAAGCAAGTAATTGTGAGCGCAGATCGTAAGCAAATCACATCCACACAACAGCTTCGAAAGATCATCGAATCGAAGGATGCCGGTGATGTGGTACTGCTGAAGATTAAAAACCAAGATCGCACGGCAATCATCTCTTTGGAGATTCCGGAAAAGAAGAAGTAAGAAGCGGACACCGCTGGACACAGATAAACTCAAACGGACACAAAAAAGCGATTGCAGGAAACTGCAATCGCTTTTTTTGTTACTTCCAACACTCACCCAGCATTCGCCCAACATTCAATCGTATTACTTGCGAACCAAGGTTAGCATCTTGGTTATTGCCTGAGAACCGTATTCCATTTTCACGTAGTAGGCTCCCTGTGATATGGCACCGAACTGCGATCTGTCCAGTTCAATAACATGTGCTCCGGCATTTTCTATTCCATCTGTGATGGTCATCACATGACCACCCAAAACGTCGAAGAGTCGA
>JBKCNS010000033.1:0-12977 GCA_046297095.1 Kapaibacterium sp. (SeqCode)
GGTGGTGCTGTTCAGTTCCATCAGGCTCCCGTAGATCCTACAGGTGCTCAATATCCTACCGTTCTTAGCGGTGCCAGCGCATCGGCTGCTCAGTATAGCGGCATGCCGGTTACCTATCGCCCTGCAGATCTTGGTGCAGCAGCTGTTCCTCCTGTTAGCTCGGTTATCGTTAATCAGTATTTGACAGAGCAGAATGTAAACAACGTAACCACGTTGCTGGAAGCTCCCCGTTCAAACGTTGATCCTGCTAATCCTACTTTCGTTCGCGCTCACGACAATCTGTACTATGCAGGTTTGCGTGAAATGGACGACCAGAACCGTCAGGCAGTAGACGACGGTCGTTTGTCCGTATATCTCGGTCGCGTTCGTCAATTGACATTCACACAGAACAAGACACAGTTGACCAACATCGCTCAGGTTGTTACAAGCCAGGGTGTAGTTGTGTCCGACGACGAAAACAATCCTGCAACCACAGAAACCAATCCTAACTACGCTTACAAGAACACATCGTTCGGTGGCGCTGTTTACATTGGTGGACGCTGGGCAATGGATATCGGTCTTGGTATCAACGACTATCAAGGTCGCGACTTCGTGATCTTCGATGGTAACATGGCTCGTAACCTCCAAAATGAACTCTCCGGCGGAGTAACAACAGGTGGTTCACGTGGTGGTGCTTTGTATGTAACAGGTGCTACCTCGCTGACAACAACCGGCCGTTACCGTTCGAACATGACCGAAACCAAGTACATCACGACGTACAACTCTGCTTCGCTGAATCAGGGTGGTGCGGTGTATATGGCATCTAATGCAGGTCGCCTTATGCTTCGCGGTGGTCAGGATGTGCAGATTCCCATGCAGATGGCGTCAAACAGCGCTGCTCGCGGTGGTGCTATCTATGTTGAAGAAAACTTCAGCATCGATCCTAACCGTCCTTCACCCCATATCGGTGGTGCAAACGGTAACAATGTTCAAGCTCGTAACATTGGATACAACATTAAGTTTTTGAACAATACCGCTAAGTATGATGGTGGTGCGCTTTTCGCTAAGCGTAACTTCTTGATTCATGGTTCCGGTGGTGTTGTAGGTAATGTTATCCTTGGTTACTCACAAGCTCATATGGTTGAGTTCAATGGCAATACCGCAGGATACTCCGGTGGTGCTGTTGCTATTCACTTGCGTAGTTCGATCACCGAACCCGAGCGTTCATATGTTCGTGTTATTCGTGGTGTGTTTGATAACAACCGCGTTGGTGAGAATCTTGACAGCGTTTCGCAACTTCGCGTTCGTGGTGGTGGAGCTATCTACTCCCTCAATGCTGAAATGCAAACCGTTCAAGGAACCGAATTCCGTGGTAACCTTGCACAAGCAGGTAACGGTGGTGCTATTGCAATCGTAAATCCCAAGTCTTCATTTGGTTCTACAACCGGTGGAAACTTCCAGCGCGTATTCTGTACAGATGTTGACGTTGTTAGCTACGGCAGCAACCCCGGTTTTGTAACAGGCTTCCAATCAACAGATGAGCCCTTTACATTTACACCCGGCAGCATTCCTGCACACGTTCGTATGATGACACGTTTCCTTGATAACCGCGCAGTAGAAAACACCGCGCGCATGGGTAACGGTGCTACACAATCCGGAAGTATCACAATCACACACCCCGGCTCCGGTGCTTCAACCGGCCCTGATGCTGTTATCGGTGGCGCTCAGCTCCAAGAAAACGGTACAGGTCTTGGTGGTGGTTTGTACATCCTTGATCAAATCGCAGCTAACCGCGTTGGCCGTCTCGACTCTGTATTCTTCAACCGCGTTCGTTTCCAGAATCAAAGCGCGTATAGCGGTTCCGCTATCTACTCTGATAACTACGACCTGAAGATGGTAATGCTTCGTTCGTTGGTTGCAAACAATGCAGTTACGTCAAACGTTGGTGCTGACCAGAATGTTATCGGTGGTCCTATGCTTACCGTTGGCACAAATGTGGCTAACAAGGCATCCAGTGACCTTGCCGGCGCAACTATCTATGGTGAAGTGATCGGTCCCGTGCCTTTCGCTAGCTTCAGCACGGCAGGTAATTCGATGTACGACAACACAGCTCGCTTCTTGATTCGTTACCCCGATGCTCCCAATACAAAGGGTGCATTGGCAGGTACAACAGGTATCGGTTACGGTGGTGTTGATTCGTTGAACGGTAACTACTGGGGTCACACAGAAGCAAATGTTACAACTCGCGTGTATCGTTATGATGCAGCAGGTAACATCAGCGACTCGATTCCTCAGGAGACATTCTTCGTTGCCGGAGACGGTACACAACAGTTGAAGTATGTATTGAACGGAACAGGTAAGAACCAAGGACCGTTCGAGAGCATCTTCCGCTATTCGTATGCAGCTATCCCTGCAATGAATGGTGCTGATGAGAACACAGTTAACGCAGCTTCCATTCCTGAGAAGTTGTTGCAACAAGGCCATATCTACGATTCATTCGATAAGGGTACAGACATCAAGACCGCTGATTACAGCAAGCGTCGTATGTCTCCGATCGAAGACTTTGCTGTTGGTATTCCTACTACACTCAGCCGCTTCGCAGATCCGGTACAACCGTCGTTTAACAAGTATATCAAGCGTTATACACGCGATCCGTTCGTAGCAGCTGCCGATGGCAACATCGCACGTCTGCAAACTGAATTCAAGGGTGATCATCCTATCGGATATCCTCTCTTCTTGGAAGCTAAGGCAGACTATACCTCCGCCTCCGATGTATTCAGCAACAACGATGCTCGTTCCATTAACGAAACAGTATTCTTTGTAATCAACACAAGCACAGGTGACTACGTTCGCGTAAACCTTGCTCAGTTGGACAACACTAGCGATGTATTCCGCGCTCGCGTGGATATCGTTCCTGACTCAACCAACGGTGGTCAAATTGCCGGCGGTTATCAGGTTCGTCGTAATGCTGAAGGCCTTGCTAACTTCGGAACCGACTTGGCTTCCATTTTGGCAGCTTTAAAGCGCAATGCTGACAACGAAGATGCAGGTACACTGCAAGGTCGTAAGTACCAGGCAGTAGGCACCACAAACGAATTGGGTGGCAGTGGTTTCGGTTATATCAACCGTCCTGCTCTTCCTGCTTCGAACGTAGATGGTTTCGGCCGCAATGTAGTTACCTACTTTGCAGGTGAGCGTTACAATACGATCCCTGCCAAGGTTGGCGATCAGATTGCTGTAGTATCTCGTTCTGCTCTTTGGAGAGAAGTTGGTGCAAGCACCGACGCATTCTCCGGCGCTCTCATGTTCAAGGTTGGCGCAACAACACCTCCGCCGGTATGGACAGGAAACAAGCTGTCAACAGCTAACCCTGTTGCTGCTAATGGTGTAGCTGCTGCTCCTATCTTCCGTGATAAGATCTTTGTTTCAGAAGACCGTGTATATCCTCGTGATCCTAGCGATCTTTTACGTTCTCCCGGACGCGATACCATCTTCGCTATCACTGTACGTGATACGAATATGTTCTACGATCCTCGCGCTATTCTCAACGGAACGAAGTATATGCAAATGGCATACAACTGGTCAGTTGATCCTAACTCCGGTTTGTCACGCTGGTTGCAAGCAGATACAATTCCTGCTGTTGTAGGTTCAGATTCAACAGCTTGGTGGCAAGCTAACGGACACATTCGTCTCCGTGGTACCCCGAGCAATCCTTACATCGTGCCCGGTGGTGAGTGGGTTTATGTTGGTGCACGTAACTATCCTCCTGCATACGCTACCATCGACTCTATGAAGGCAGCAGGTATTGCAGCAGATGTTATTGCTAAGTACATCTACCTCTACCCGTCATATTTCGCTAATCAGTCATATGATGGCGCTAACGCTCGCTTCCTCCAGCAAGACACCGTAAACAATGGATGGGGTGCTGATACTTCGTATCGCTTCCGCATTATCGTTACGGACAGCTTGCCGGTATTTACTGCTAGCACTAATAGCTGTGAACTTAATGGTAAGCTTTATGCGAACCTTACAGACAGCCTCCGTTTCAAAATCGATATCAATACCGATGATGAAGCTGAAGATAAAGCAGCTGAGAGCACCGGTTGGCAGTTCAACTACGGTCGCACATCGTACAACTGGTTGTCAATGAACCGTAACGATGCAGGCAGCGATACGGCTTATGATCAAGTTATACAGGTTCGTCCGTCGTGGTTGGCTACACGATTCCTGAAGAAGTATGACAATTCAGGTATTGCCGATCCTTTCGGTACAGACTTTACAACTAATGGTCAAATCGTTGTTGCTATCGACTCAGCAACAGCAGTGGGTGTTCTTAGCCCCGTAGTTCGTTTGCACAATGCATTGAACACAGATACTACAATGACAATCGTTGCAAACGATGGTCACGGTGGAATCTCGACAATGAACAAGCAAATCGTTGTGAATATTCCTCCGGTTATCCTCAACGAGACACTTGCAGATGCATACGAAGACATCGACTATAACTTCAACCTTACCGGTGATACAACCTATATCAAGGTTGCTGACCCGAACTTCGGTCAGAAGATCTCGTACGAACTCATCTATGGTGATGATGCTCGTAAAACAGACGGCATCCGTCGCGACGGTTGCTTCCCCGAAGCAGGTAAGTGGGATATCTCTAACGCTTCTACACCGAAGTGGCTGAAGATCAATCCCGTAAGCGGTATGCTCTTTGGAACAGCTCGCGTTGGTGATACCAAGCTTGCTGACACAACAGTGGATGTAACAGTGCTTGTCTATGATGATGGTCCTAACGGTGGTCTTACACACGTTAAAACCCTCAAGCTTCGTATCGTTGGCAAGAACCACGATCCGTTTATCTTCGGTTCGCCCACAGTACGCTGTCTGACAAGCGGTGAAAACTTCTCCGATACAGTGTTTGTATCAGATGTTGATCTTCTCCGTACGGAAACAGTAAAGCTTCGCGTTATTTCACCGAGCGGCTTGACAGTATCGCCCGCTACAATCAATGGACCTGTAAGCCTTGACACAGTGAAGGTAGCTATCAACGGTAATCCTTTCACAGTTAATCCTTACAAGACCACCGAAACTGTTATTATCGAAGTTTCGGACGTAAATGGTGGTACACCTGACACACTCAAGTATCAAATCCGTGTTTCTGAAGCAACAAACTTCACAGCACGTCTTGAGATTCGTAACAACAAGGGTGCATTCGAAACGCTTTCTTGGGGTACGGGTGCCAATGCAACTACAGGTGATAATCCTACAAAGGGTGGCGTTGGTAAGCTTGACTCAAACTATTGCGAGTATGAATTGCCTCCTATTCCTCCGATCGACGTATTCGACGCTCGTTGGACTGTTCCTTCAAAGAATGGTATGCTCAGAAACTTCTTCCCGAACTGTGCTTCCGGCGATAAGCGCGTAGAAGTATACAAGGGTCGTTTCCAGGCCGGTGGTGTTGTAGGTTCTCAAGACGAGTACTTCCCTGTAACCTTCAAGTGGCTCAAGTCTGAGGTGCCTGATCGTAACAATACAGCGAAGAATCCTTGCGGTGGAACGTACTATCTCATCGATGGTGTTGGTGGTTCCTTGTTCGCAGTTGATATGTCCAGCGGTCGCTATCGTACACAAAGCCCGAGCGTATACGACGTAACGGTAAGTGGCGACACAGTGATCTTGAAGGCATACCAGTCTTCGGCTAGCTCCTTCAGCATTATGTGGGACCAAGCTTCCGATGTTGAAACAGAGCAAGGTGATGTAACTCTCGGCTTGGAGCCGGTATCACCGAATCCGTTCAACGGAACAGCGAAGATTGGCTTCAACGTACCTACAGCAAGCAACGTCCAAATCGATGTCTTTGATAATCTTGGTAATAAAGTAGCAACAATTGCTAATGGTCAATATCCTGCAGGTCGTACCACCTTCGAATGGGATGGTCGCGGCTCTAACGGTTCTGACCTGTCATCAGGTTCTTACACCATCAAGATGACCGTTGGTGCATTTAGTACCGTACAAAAAGCAGTGATTGTTCGCTAATACCTAACGTAATCATGGCGGGGCGGCAACGCCCCGCGCATGACTCAGATTATGAAAAACAGATTTTTAAAATATCAAGGACAAAATGCTATGAGAAAAAGCTTCTTTCTTGCAGCACTGGCTATGCTCTTTTTCGTAGGAGGCTCTGTCCAAGCACAGATCTACGTCGAATTTGAGTCACCGGTGAAGAAGGGTAACCGCCCTTATACACCGCTACAGACCGGTGCTACCGTTTATACGGCAAATAATTTCACAGTACCGCCGAATATCGATCCGGATGATGGATTCGCGGCAGCTCAATTGCCATTTCCTTTCGAGTATAATGGTACAGTTTATAACTGGATCCTTATTAACGTAAATGGTTTCGTAATGATGAACCCCGATGGCAATGTGCCGCTCGGTGTAGTTGGTCAGAACGTACCTGCTCGTTTGTTCGATGGTTCGCAGTTCCCTCGTAACGTTATCGCTCCGTACTGGGGTGACCACTTCTTCCGTATTGGTGGATCGGCTCAGCCCGGTTACATGCCGTCACAAGTATTGACCGGCATCGTGACAATCGGCGGTCGTCGTGCATTCTGTATCGAGTGGCGTAACCTCAACATCAACGACAAGACATTACCGTCTTCAGTTGGAAATTTCCAAATGTACATGTACGAGCAAACGGTAGTTCCCGGCAATAGCCAGGGCGACATTGAGTTTGCTTATGGACAAGTAGGCGGCAATCCCAACACACCGTTGACAACGGTTATTACACGTAATGCAGCAATCGGTATGAAGGGCTCAGCTC
Organism: Kapaibacterium sp. (SeqCode); assembly: GCA_046297095.1. Classification (GTDB taxonomy): domain Bacteria; phylum Bacteroidota; class Ignavibacteria; order Kapaibacteriales; family NICIL-2; genus JBBATK01. Next base: position 6,806 of record JBKCNS010000033.1, read on the forward strand.
CTCAAGGCGATTGGCTCAACGCATTCTTTACCGCTCCTCAAAACGCATTTACTTCAACAACACTTTCTAACCAATGGCAACCCAGCGGTGGAAGTGATACTGTATTTGTGTTCAAGGCCATTCCCAGATTGCGTTTGAACGTATGGGGTGATGGTGATGCAGACTTTAGCTCTGCACCCGGTTCACGCCACTACAGCAAGGCTCAGAATCAGTACGTAACAGCCGGTGATGCACTTAGCATTTTGCGATCTGTTGCTACAAACATTCCTTTGGATAGTCTCGTAAAGCGTATGGCGTTCAAGGGTGATGTTGATCACAATGGTCGCTTCTACTACTCAACAAGAAACTTTTCGAACACGGCTGATACAGCTCGTTACAGAAGAGAATGGCGCGCTCGTACTCCTCTGCCCCGTAACAATTGGACATTGGATGAGCACTTCATGATGGGTAGCCCGGCTACTCAAGACAGTTTGCTTCGCTTGCACACTTACGGAATGCCCAGCGACAATTCTCTGGACTTCCAGTCGATTTACTTCCAAGTAAACGCGTATGATGCAGCTTTGATCATGCACTACCTTGGTGGCCGCGTAATCACTCTGCCCTGGACATTGGATACTGTAGTGCCTTTCGGCAAAGCAGGAAATTCTTTGGACATAGCAACAGGCGTGGCTCCTTTGCAAGGTTACGTTCAGGCAAACGGTACTACACGTATTCCGGTCTATTTGAACGGTGCCAACAATGGTGCTGTAAGTGTTGTGTTCAACGCCAACAGTGAAGTTGTAAACGTAGAAACCATCGGTGAGAACATGATCAACATGTTCAACGGTAACCGCGTTGTTATTGCAGGTAGCATTAAGAACGACGGCACCGAGCCGATCGCATTTGTAACCGTGCGCTCATCAGATTGCCAGCTTGTAGCGGGCGATGTTGAGTTTAACGGCGAAGCTCAAGGCAACGTTACCATCGATGTAGCCGGCGAAACCGGTGCTTCTATGTTGACAGTTTCGGGCTCGAACCCCACTTCTTCAACAAGCAACGTAACAGTTCAAATCCCGAATGCCGGTGAGTACGCACTTCGTGTATTTGATGTTACAGGAAACACAGTAGCTACTCTTGCAACAGGCTCTTTTGCAAAGGGTACATATTCCTACACATGGGACGGTCGTTCGACCACCGGTGCTGTGGTGTCAAACGGTGTTTACTTCTATCGTTTAACCGGCAACGGTATTAACGCTACCGGATCAGTTGTTTTTGAAAAGTAACTATAAGACTTTCGTTGTGGCGGTAATGGTTTTCATTGCCGCCACCTCGGATGTCGTTTCGCAGCGGCGCGCTATTGATTGCTCTATCAATGTTGTCAACAACATCGACTATTGCTCAAAAGACAGCACGTTTCTCGTTACCATAGATGTCGGTTCGTTGACTACTGCAGACAGTGTGCTTCTTTATGACATCACACTTAAGTATCCGGCAACGAAACTTCAGTTTTTACAGGTTCTTTATCAAAACACGCTAAGTGAGGCGCTGGAAACCAAAAGCTATGGCTCCAGAGATACCGGAGAGATCCGGGTGTATGGATTCAATGTTTTTAGGTTTATCTCCGGTTCAAAGCCATTAGTTGCCTTACTTTTTAAGCACAAAGCAGAATGCATCGACTCATTGGTAGTGAGTTTTGCGTCGCTGCCCGAGTTTAACCAAGAAGCAAAGGTATATCCACGGGATCTCCGCTCTGCTGTAGTCCCAATAATGATTCCTTTTGTTGCTTCCAGATCTTTGAAATTTCAATTCTCAAACCGCACTATCGTATTACCTGAAAAAGAGAATCGATTCGTGTCGCGATTGGTTTGGAGTGTAGCGAGTCCGAGAGGAATTCGCGATTTGAACATCACTTTTACTTTATCCGATTCACTTATCATTGATAGCGTCGCAACGTCGGCTTCGGTTACTGCATCCATTAAATCGCAGCAAACCTCAGCTAACCTGCAGCTATTACCTCGATCCTCTTTTTTGACGGCAAACGACAGTATTGAACTGTACATGACTACTGCCCGAGAGTCATCTTCCGGTTTTTCGGATGTTGTGAAAATCTCCGCGGCAAGGTGGGACACGTGCTCATGTGTATCAGCCGGAGTTTTTGACTCGGTTGTTGTTGTACGTGCACCGGTCAGTAGTGTGTCAAACGATGTAAACTCGTTTGTTATTCGAAGCGATAGTGGTGTTTGGGAGCTGAATAATAAAACCGGTGCCGATGCTGCCGTTCAGATTGCAGACCTACAGGGTCAGATAGTCTGGAGCAGTTTTGTACGAATCTCCGAGTCGATGATTCTGCAAACGGATACCTTCCCCGCGGGTGTGTATTTCGTACGCGCTTCAACGATGTCAGGTCCGGTTTTCCAAAAATTGAAAGTATGTAAGTAAATATTTTATTACTCATTTTTTTCGTAGGAGTGTTTATGTACAAAGGGTATTCCTTGCTGAGCTCAGTACGCACAAGTGTTGCGGCTGTTCTCATTGCAATGTGTGCTTTCGCTGCCGGCCTCAATGCACAGCAGCTCGTACCGCAATCACCGCGTCTGAGTTTGACGGGTGGTGAAGGTGGATACAACAATTCTTGGTATCCCGATGGCCGTCTGTGGGTTGCTGCAGCCGGAAGCAATGGTGTTACCGAAGTAATGGTTCCGGTCTTCATGAAAAACTGTTGGCAGACTCGTTCTCCGTACACAGTTCAACCGATTTACAGCTTCAACTTCAAGCTTCAGTACGATAGTACAGCTTTGAAGCCTATTGGTGTTGTGAGCCGTGGTCCCTGGATGAGCGGTACGCACCCCGGTGTTCGTATTCAGGCAACTGACAGTGCTGCCCTTACCGAGGGTTGGCAGTTAACTTGGGATGACGCAGTTGACTCAACATACCAAGTGCAAAACGGTCTTATCTCTGCGAACAACCCTAACCGTCTTCGCGGTAAGAGAGTTCGCATTGCGGGCCAGTCTTCACGCCCTTTGCCTACAACAGGTTCCAGCAACGATTGTAATCAATACGAGTATCGTCCGTTGTTGTACGTGAAATTCCAAGTTTTGGGCCGTCCCGGTCTTGGTGTAAGCGATGTATCGCCACTCATCATTACAACCGATTCGATCTATTACAACAACTCGAATGTTTATCGTGAGTCGCCATTCCCAGGTGATGCTAACTATCCTCAGCCTCAGCCTTTGGATCGTATTATCGCAGGTGTTGACTATACACGTATCGGTATTGAGCCGGCTGCAGTAAATACAATCACAAAGGGTATGATTTATGCTCACGTGCACAATCGCCCTCAGTTTGCTTTCTTGCCTGAGCCTACCGGTAACCCGAATGAAGTTTCTGTTCGTCAAGAGTCGGATTCATCATTTGCCCTCACCCGCGTGATTCCGTTCGACCCCGTTCTGCAGCAAGCTGCTGGACAGGCCGTCAACGAAATTCAGGTTTATCTAAAGCCCGACGGTGTTCGTGCAACAAACATTATCGTTGAATCAGATCAACCTTGGTTGCTCTTCAATACTCGTGGTGCTAAGAATCCTATTCAGGCTCCCACACGTGTTGGCCGTATTGCATATATCGATAAAGGTATCCTTGGCAGCGGTGGTCTTGGTTTCCCCGACGTTCAGAATGCAAACTTCCCCAGCGCTATCGATCCGTTGATGAACTTCCGTATCATCTGCGATCCGGGTCAGTTGACAGACAATCCCGATCCCAAGAACCCCAGTGAGTTCGCCGGTAAGTATGTTGGTTACATCACCTTCCGTTCGGCTAACGCTGATTTTACACCGGTTCGTCTGCGTGTTGAGTTCTTGGTTGTTCGCTCTGCTGATGAAACATATAACGGCGTCCCTTCGGATGACAAGCTCGCTAAGGGTATGTGGATTAATGTCCGCAACTCCGGTACGTCTCCTCGCTCTGCAGACTTGATGTTCGGTACCGGTCTTCGTGCTACTAAGGGTGTTGACTCTCTCTTTGGTGAGTTTGCACAACAGACCCTTGACTCATCGAACTTCTTTGCGCGTTTCTTCCAACTTGGTTCAGCTCGTGATACATCTGCTCAAGATGTTCAAGCTCAAACATTCGGATTCGGTGATGTTACCGGAATCTTCTCTTCACGCGACATTCGTAGCGTGAACGAGGATACAACACTTGTGTATCGCTGCCGTTTCAGCGCCGGTGGTGCTTTGAACTATCCCGTTATCCTTACATGGGATAAGAATCAATTCCCCGAAGGCTCACAATTGTACATCCGTGACATTTTGAATGGTACACTGTTTGGTGTAAATATGCGTGAAGCAACACCTGTTCCGGGTGGAAACGGTAGCTTGCTCGCGTACACAATCCGTGACTCGAAGATCACAGCGTTCGATATCGAGTACACACCCGCACGCGCTCGTATTCAGCAGAAGTACAATGCAGGTTGGAACTTGGTGTCCTTGCCTGTACGTCCTTCGCTAAGCGACTACAAGGTAATCTGGCCGAATGCTCCTTCTTCACCGATCAAGTATTCGATCAGCTACTATCAGCCCGAGACAGATCCTTCGGTAGGTTACGGATACTTCCTCCGTTTCCCGAATCCTGACACAACAATCATTTCCGGTTTGCTCGTAAAGAGAATCGCAAGCGATGTGTATCCGGTTCGTTTGTACGAAGGTTGGAACACGATCGGTTCGTTGTCCGTGCCTGTGGGTGTTGATCGTATCACATACGATCCCGCAGCTACCGGCCTTACACCTCCTTCAGCATTGAGCGGTATCTACGGTTACTCCACAGATCGCGGTTATCGCGAAGTGTCGGAAATCAAGCCCGGTATGGGTTATTGGGTTAAGCTCTCAGGTCAGGGTTATTACAATGTTGTGGCACCTGTTACCAAGAGCAGCGCTCCTGAAGTAGGAAACGAAGAAGTGAAGAACGTAAGCGCACGTATCACACTCCGTGATGCTGCTGAGCGCGAGAATACATTGTTTGCTACCGAAGGCCGTGTACAAGTTAGTGGCGATCGTTTCGAATTGCCTCCGGTTCCGCCTTCAGTTGATCTCTTCGACGTACGCTTCTCGAACAATGGCTATGTAACATCTACAGAGAACCCCATCGTTCGTTTCAGCGGTGTTGATTACCCTGTAACAATTAACGTAAGCAATTCAACAAGCGGCTACACCGTAGTTGACGCGCAAACAGGAATCGTTGTAGGCGAGATCGCAAAGGGTAACGGTCGCGTTGTAGTAAGCGATGAGCGCATCACTTCGCTCCGCTTGCTCAGCAACAAGAACACATCGAGCGACTACTCCTTCGATGCAGTTCCGAACCCCGTATCAACAAAGTCTACAGTTACATTCGCTGTGCCTGAAACTCAAGTTGTAACCATCGGATTGTTCAATGCAATGGGTCAGCAGATCCGTACATTGGTAAACGGTGTAGTAACAAAGGGTGAGAGCACAGTTGAACTCGACGCTTCTGATCTTGCTACAGGTACATACCTCGTGAAGATCGTTGCTAACGACTTTGTATCGACCAAGAAGATCAACGTGATTCGCTAATCACATTGAACGTAGTTTTCCATGGGCAACGGTTTCCGTTGCCCATTTTTTTTACCCGATATAACAACAGAGGTTTTCATGCGCGCTCGAGGTTTAGCTATCATAATGCTCATCATACATTGTGTCGCAGCATATGCGCAGCACACAGAAACGAACATCACTCTTCGTAACGAAAAAGGAGCCTACGCAACAGTACTGTTGGGTTTTGATGCAGCCGCCACTACGGGAATTGATGTTTCGTTAGGTGAGTTTGCTATTCCCGGATTTCCGCCCAATCCCGCCGGCCTGCAGGCAGCGCTGATCTATCGCGACAACGGCGCCGCAGTTTTAGCCTATCGTGATTTCCGCCCTTATCCAAGTTCGTTGCCCTCGGCGGACACATTCACACTCATGACCACTCCCGCCTCCGATCTCTCTCGCGGGAACTCATTGATTTTCACCTGGGCATACCCTTTACAAAAGGGTATTGATTCCATCATCATTTCAGATCTGTTCGGTGGTATCGTATACAAGCTCAAGCTCGACGCCCGTGAGGCAGACACGTTGAGCGGCAACGCAATGAACCTGGAGAACTTTAGAATCATTACCTACACTTCGTCGCTAACATCTGATGT
>JBKCNS010000034.1:0-16747 GCA_046297095.1 Kapaibacterium sp. (SeqCode)
CAAGAGTTTTCATCAATATCCGATGCGTTTTATCGAGAGCAGCAAATAAAGAACTGGAGTCAGGAGAAAAAGAGGGCGCTTATTGAGGGAACGTTGTTTGAAGAATGAGATGGCGCGCTTAGTGTTGAGATTCCAGGCGTCCAGTCCCGCTTGCTTTCCCTCGGCTCCGCTCGGGACGGCGCTCGATCTTCGCTCGAAGACCTCGCGGGAATGGACCTAGCTATAGAGAATCACGCGCAAAGCGTAGCGTGTGCGGGGTTGAGTTTCCAGGCGTCTTCACCCGCTTGCTTTCCCTCGGCTACGCTCGGGACGGCGCTCGATCTTCGCTCGAAGACCTCGCGGGAATGGACGTCGGGTGGTCGTGCCTCGCTAACGTCTTCTTCGCTCGAAGACCTCGCGGGAAGGAGCCTAGCTATAGAGAATCACGCGCAAAGCGTAGCGTGCGCGGGGTTGAGTTTCCAGGCGTCTTCACCCGCTTGCTTCTCGACTGCGCTCGAAGACCTCGCGGGGAGAGCGATTCGCGGGTATAGTAGTTTTAGTGTTGAGATTCCAGCCCTTGCAGCCCGCTTGCTTTCCCTCGGCTACGCTCGGGACGGCGCTCGATCTTCGCTCGAAGACCTCGCGGGAATGGACCTCGGGTGGTAATGCCTCGCTAATGTCTTCTTCGCTCGAAGACCTCGCGGGTAAAACCCTTGCGTTTAAGCTGTTTCCCCAGCCTCTACTCTGCTTTGATCTTCAGGAACTTTCGCTTGCCCACTTTAAACAAGCGGTACTCGGTGATGTCGACGGATTGGGCTACGTCGGAGACTTTTTCACCGTCGATGCTCACGCCGCCGCCTTGTATGAGTCGGCGCGCTTCGCTTTTGCTGGGGGCCAGACCGGTGGCGGCCAGAATGTCCACACTACCGGATATTGCGGGTAGGGCGATGCTTACTTCGTCGATCACATCGGGGACATCTTTCTTCACAAACATGCGCTCGAATTCCTCGAATGCGGCAGTAGCGGCGTCGGCGCCATGATAGCGCGCCACGATATCCATGGCAACGCGCACTTTGGCATTACGCGGATGAAGTGACTGGTTTGCAAGCTCTGTTTGCATGCGCTGCACATCGCTTTCCGAAGCAGATGCAGCCAAGCGGTAATAGCGCAGAATATGCTCGTCCGGGATACTCATTGTTTTACCGAACTTCTCGCGGGGAGTATCATTAATGGCGATATAATTACCCAATGATTTACTCATTTTCTCAACGCCATCGGTTCCTTCCAGAATGGGCATAGTGAGAATTACTTGCGGCTCGATATTATGCGAGCGTTGCAATTCGCGCGCCACGAGGAAATTAAATTTCTGGTCCGTGCCGCCAATTTCAATATCATTTTTTAAATGCACCGAATCCATGGCTTGCGCCAGCGGATAAAGAAACTCGTGAAGCGATATGGGCGATTCCTCGTTGAAGCGGTTGTGGAAGTCCTCGCGCTCCAGCATTTGCGATACCGTGTATCGCGAACACATATTAATTACATCCACAAAGCTGAGAGAGCTCAGCCACTCGCTGTTGTACACAATGCGCGCTTTGCTCACATCCAGAATATGCGCGGCCTGCTCCAGGTAGCTCTGACCATTCACGCGGGTTTCCTCGTGCGTGAGCGCCGGACGTGTTTTGCTTTTGCCGGTGGGGTCGCCAATCATTGCTGTGAAATCGCCAATGATAAACACCACCTGATGCCCCAGTTCTTGGAACTCGCGAAGCTTGTTGAGCACCACCGCATGGCCCAAATGAAGATCCGGGCGGCTGGGATCGCATCCCAACTTGATAAGCATGGGCTTGTTGGTAGCAATTGCTCGCTCCACTTTCTTCACAAGCTCTGCCTGCGGCAAAACTTCAGCAGTGTTGCGGGTGATAATGTCGATCTGTTCGTTCAGCGGTGCCAGCATGAAATGTCCTTGTTGTAATGTTTACGCGCCTCGCGCCCCATCCCTTGTGGCCGGCGATGCCTGCAGTGCCGGCAAAAATACGGGAGGGAGCGGGATGCGCAGATAGTCACAATTTGAGCAGCAGATACTCACTTGACGGCAGTGGAGAGTATCGATACGCTGTAGATCCGTCCGAAGGCGACCGCGCAAATGCGATTTTGTGTGTTAGCGGTGGAGTAACGAGGGCAGAAAACGGGGAATTTAACCCTCGTCCAAAAAACGAGGGCAAAAGAGCGTGAAAATTACCTTCGTCGGAGATACGAGGGCGTTTGAAGGACGTGAGGGCAGAGCCGGGGAGGTCTGAAACGTCGGGGTTTTTGAGTTATCACACGCGCGCCATTTTTACGGTGTCTACTGCATGTGAGCACCCGACGAAACGTGCGTGATACCCGTTCATCGGTGAAACACTCTAGCGCTGAACTGTCATGATTTTCTAAAACTGCAAAACACGAAATTCTGAACAGTGCCAAATGGAGTGGTGTGGTCCTCTTCTATACATTTGATTTTATCGAAGTACCGCTGTAAGCGATCTGTCATTGAGGTCTCGGAGTACTGCTTGATATCTATACCGCTGCAGCGCGTGGGTCCCGTTTCCGAAAATGTACCAACAACCATTAGGCCGCCGGGCTTTAAACTTTGCTGAGCGGTTTGCAGATACTTTTCAATATCATTTTCATCTGTAAGAAAATGAAATGCAGCGCGATCGTGCCAGAAATCGTACTTGACGGTTGGTGTAAAGTCTCTGATATCGTTTACTACCCAGGTTACGTTCTCTGATTGCTCGCCAAGGCGCTCTTGCGCTCGTTGAATGGCTGACTCGGAAATGTCGAGCACACTGATATCCTTGTAGCCTCTACTCAACAAGTTGTCCACCAAAAGACTATCTCCACCGCCTATGTCTATGATTTTCGCGCTCAATGGTACGTTGTACTGTTCGAAGAACATCAGCGATGTTTCAGGTTTGGCTTGATACCAGCTGACATCCGTTGAGTCTTTTGTATTGTAAATGGTCTCCCAGTGTGCCTTGTTGTCGAATGCTTCCATTTGACGAATTATAATGTATCAAAAAGGAACGTATTACCGCTACAAGAGAATAGAGACTGTTAACCGGGTGTTGTCAACAATAAATAGTATCATTTATTAGTAAAATAAGTTACTGATTCTGCTGTGTATTTACGCAGAGCCTATAACTGTCTCTCATACAACAGATTAGCAATACCGGTATTAAACGACTGCATGTGGGTTAATGTCCACCGCGATTCCTCCGATGGTGCCGGGAACAATCGAATACCATCCCCGATTATCTTTGGAACCACCGAGATAATCATGGCATCGATTAATCTATCGTTGAGTAATGACTGAATCAGTGCCCCTCCTCCAACAATCCAAATATCCTTCTCTGCGGTATCCTTAATGCTACCCAGTGCACCGACGGCGTCTTCATTGATAATGAATGTTTGCGGGGTGGAGGCGGTGTACTCTTTGTTATGCGTCACGACGTACGTGGTGAAGCCGGTGTAGGGCCACTCAATGCCAAAGCCGAGAATGTCTTCGTAGGTGCGGCGTCCCATCACAATAGTACCGATGCTTTCGAGCAAGGCGGCGTAGCCGTAGTCGCCCGATTCGGGAGGCGGGAACGACGTTAGCCAGTCGATATTGCCATCCGGCCTAGCGATGTAGCCGTCTATAGTTGTTGCGATGTACAATATTGTTTTGGGCATGGGGTGGAGGTGGTGTTTAATTCTCGTTCATTTTGGCTTTAGGTAAATCAGCCAAAATCTTGGATAGTCGTCGCTGCTCTTCTTCCAGGTCATATTCATTCTGCAGACCAAGCGAAAAAATAGCGGTAGTTCCGAAGTAAGCTGAAAGCCGCAGTGCGGTGTCGGCTGTGATCCGCCTGTTGCCGCGCACAAGTTGCGACACACGCGTTTGGGGGATGCCTATATCCTTTGCTAACTGATACCGGGAAATACTCATTGGCTTGAGAAACTCTTCAAGAAGAATCTCACCCGGATGAACGTTCGGGAGCTTTTTCATAGTAGTGATTATCAATTATCCGGACGTTGTACGCGTCGTTTTAATCCATTGGAAAAATACTTGCCATTGATCGTTTACTCTGATGCTGTAATACCCTCGTAACTCGCCCTCGAGTATTTCCAAATGATTAGAAGGAGGAACGCGAAGGTCACGTAGAGTTACAGCGCTATGAAGCAAGCGCAGTTTTCGCCGCGCCACTTCCTGAATGCTCGCCGGCAGGGAACGAACCTGAAATCTATCCTATATCAAAGAAGTTGCCTTGTCGCCGAACGATGAAATCATTGGAACTCTACAAGGAATACTAACGCCAAAGGTAAGTGTTGGTTTTGTCTCTGCATAATGTGTGCGAAGTTCTTGTTGAATGCATTCTACTCGCGAGGTCTTCGAGCCCTTCGACTCCGTGGTTCCCGAGCGGAGTCGAGGGACTCAGGGACCACGATGTCGAGAAGTCCCGACGCATCGGGAGGTGACGAGGTTTGGAAACTCAACGTTAGAGTGGCACATGCCGGCGAGGTCTTCGAGCCCTTCGACTCCGCTCAGGGACCACGAAGTCGAGAAGCAAGCGGGTGACGAGGTTTGGAAACTCAACGTTAGAGTGGCACATACCCGCGAGGTCTTCGAGCGAAGTCGAGAAGCAAGCGGCTGACGAGGTTTGGAAACTCAACGTTAGAGTGGCACATGCCCGCGAGGTCTTCGAGCGAAGTCGAGAAGTCCCGACGCATCGGGAGGTGACGAGGTGTGGAAAGTCAACGTTAGAGAGGCACATACCCGCGAGGTCTTCGAGCGAAGTCGAGAAGTCCCGACGCATCGGGAGGTGACGAGGTTTGGAAACTCAAAGTTAGAGAGACACAACTCGCGAGGTCTTCGGGAGTATTCCGTCGTACGGGTATTGTTTTTCCGGGCGCGGAGCGCTCTCGGCCCTTCGACTCCGTGGTTCCCGAGCGGAGTCGAGGGACTCAGGGACCTCGGCGCTTCAGAGCTCGCTAACCTCATCATCAATGACGTCCTGCGCCGTTTCCGTAGCCTTCGTAGTAGTACGACTGCTCGATGCCTTTGATGATCACCTCGCGGTTGTTGATGTCGGCCGTGAGATGGGTGGAGAGTAGGGTACGCAGCTCAAGGTCGTTGATGGGACTGCGTTCCATTGCTTGCAGATATAACGTCTTATCTATGTATTGCCAATCCACCACGCGTGCCAGTCGATGCTTGAGCATCATGTCCAACCACATGCGCATGGCGCGGCCGTTGCCTTCCATGAAGGGATGCGCGATATTCATCTCGACGTACTTAGCGATGATCTGCTCAAACGTGGTTTCGGGCATGAGATCGATCTTGGCGAGAATCTCCTTGAGGTACAACGCAGTAGCAAAACGGAATCCGCCTTTGGAAATATTCAGCTCACGGATCGTTCCGGCAAAGGGATAGAGATCGCGAAATAGAGCGGCATGGATGTCCTGCAGACCGCGTGTGGTGCCGACTTCATAGGTATCAATGATACCGTCGGCGAAGAGGCGCAGGGCGTTTTCAAGACTCTTTTTATCTATCTCGTGCGACATCGGCTTTGGGTTGATTGTAGCAAGTATCCGCTTAGGGCACCCGAACGTAGTGACCGGCAAACATAGTATGTACGGTGAGCACCGGCAACGGTGTCGCGTTCTGCTGTTTGGCTTCTGTTGGCGGCGAAGGTTGGGGTGACGGTGAGATTCGGGGCGAGGGCGCGGAGCGCTCTCGGCCCTTCGACTCCGTGGTTCCCGAGCGGAGTCGAGGGACTCAGGGACCTCGGCGCTTCAGAGCTCGCCAACGTCATCGTTGCTCGAAGACCTCGCGGGACGATACCTCGCCGACGTCATCTTCACCCTCACACCTCACTACCCAATATCTCCGCATTCTCCACCACGCGGATGCCGCCCGGGTTGTGAAGGGTATGAGTAATCATGCTTGCTGCTACTTCAACGTCGCGGACGGCGCGGTAGCTGCGCGGAATAATGGGCGCGATGATGGTCATGAGATGTTTGGATATCCATTCGGCGGGGCGGGACTCTTGCCTGTTGCCGAGCAGCATGGATGGACGCAAAATGTTCACAGTACGAAATCCAAGTTTCATCAGCTCCTGCTCCACCTTACCTTTTACCGAAGAATAAAACACCGACGAATCGGCCTTAGCGCCAACGGCGGTTATAATAGTACAACACTCGGCGCCAGTGCGCAGCGCTGCCTTAGCCAGGTTTAGCGGATAGTCATGATCCACCGCGAAGAATTTCTCCTTGCTTCCGGCCACACGAATGGTGGTGCCCAGGCAGCAATACACATGATGGCAGGGAATAGAGAAACTCGAGAGATCGTTGAAGTCCACAATAATCTGCGTGAGCTTGGGGTGATGTATGTCAAGCGTTTTTCTGCCCAGAGAAATCACGCGTTCGTACTCCGGATGTGCCAGCAGCATGGGCAAAAGCGCGCTACCCACAAGTCCGGATGCGCCCGCCAGGAGAGCAGTTTTCATGAGGTGATGCGTAGTGGTTAGGTGATGGGTAAAATATTGCGAGAGAGTAAACCTGATGTGCAAGGAAATACTATCTGAGGTAATACTGATAATTACATGTGAATACAGGTGAATTCAGTGAATTCAGTTAATACATCTGAACATATCAGGTTCTACGAGTATAGATAAGAACCCACGAGCCGGCGATTCTCACCCCTCGTATACTACTCGTGTCATCGCCCTAAGGGTGTAATGGCTTTGGAACATGAGGAGCATTCCGGAGATTTTCTAAGTTCATTCAAGCAATAATACGTGTAGTGAATTAATTGAATGGTGTGGCCATGGTTACAGGGCCGGATTACTACCACATGGATTCATCGATTGTTGGTAACTAAAAAGCGACGGTCAAGCGATTGTCAAAATGATACAGCAATGGAACTAACGATAGCTATGTTATCATTGACGAGTAGGTTTTGCCTTTGAAAGATATTGTCCGCGCTCTTGAGCCATCGCCCTTCAATTCGCCACGTTAAATTCTTGACCGGTGAATAGTCGAGGTTCAGAGAAAGGCCTGTTGTCTTGAAGCCGGTTGGTGTGCCTGTTGGGATGATTACTTCATCCTCGTCTTGGTAGTACTCCGCGCGCACAGATGTGGACCATTGATCTGTCCAAACGTAGCGGGCAATAACAATAGGGCTATACCATAAAGCATATTGTGCGGAGTTCTTTTGCAATTGTTGCACACCAAGATCGAGCCCTACAATGATACTCACCCTCTTGGACACTTGCGCTTGGCAATACATGTTATTGAAATAACGCATCCGCCGTGACAAGTCGGGGTCGTCTGTGCCGATAAACGTACTCCAATTCATAATTAAATTATTGCCATCGGTGTATTTGACTTGCGTACAGAATGCGGGCAGTGAATTATTCGAAACTCTTTTGATGCGTTGCCAGCCATTACAAACTATGGCCGCGTATTCCCAATGTTCATCGGGCTTGTATGTTACTTTGCCTCCAGCCAGGTAATAGGGGGAGTTTTCGGCGAGAAGGGAACGTGTCAATGTCCAACTATCCATAGAAATAACACTTTCAAAACCGATATGAGAGCCGAATATCCCGGCATCAAACCACAGCGTGTTGTTCGTAGTTAACGATAGTCCCACATTCGCTTCATACATGTATTGCAGGCCCGCAGGTTCCAGTGCATAAGCATCCATCACATAGGTCCCTGCCTGCAGGGCGACGTTTGCTCTGTAATTGGAGTGACGTGCGCTTACTTTGATGAAGCTATGATTCAAGCTGAATTCGTTGTGCCGGTTGTGGTTGTAGAGAAACGGTTGTCTATAGTCGGTGGTTGGCGTATTAAAATCGTAGGCATAATAAATATCTATGTAACCTGAATACGATATCTCCGGTGGTTTTTCCCACACACTACTATCGGTCTGTCCATGAACAGAAGGTAAACACGTGAAAAAGCAAAGAAGCAGAGAAAATGCTCTTGTCAATATCGTTTGAGGTTTAGCCATTGGTCTATCGAGAACGATTAGCGGCGGTGGACTTCCGGTGCATACCATGCGGCGCATGATTATGGCAAAATAGGTAAACAAACAGCGCCTCATGGAGCGAGCCAGATATCTTGAAGGAATGCGGTACAACGGGACGTGACATCATCCCCCGATTCATGGTGTGAATACCCTGATCATTTGACTTCTCCTCGCCGTTTACCTTCCCTCCACATACCCCTTAAACCTATCCAGTATAGCTTGCCAGCCCTGTTGTTGAAGCTCTATGGGGTTGACTGTTTCAGCATCGAAGGTGATGGTGAGCCGGGTTTGGGTTGAGTTGGTACCAGCGACATCTTGGAGGGTTGCCGTTGCGAAGCGATCACCGAATTGATAAGTGAAGCTCTCGCCGGGGTGGATGGCGGTGTAGGTAGCGCGATAGCGGGCGGAACGAACGTTGTGAGCTTATGCTCGGAATTCGGCAGCGACGCCTCTCAAAAAGCGATAATGTGAAGAGTGTTCAACTGCGATCATCCTGCCTGTATACCCTGCTCGACTCCGAGTGGCATGATTTTCTTTGATCAAGAAGCTGGGTATCATCTCCGCTTTGTGCTATGTACTATTCTACTGATATTTTAAGCACGCTTCGGTTTACGAAGGACCGCATTATCGCACGCGACACGAATTAGTATTATTATTAAAGAGACACAAGCCAGCTTGTCAAGTTCACATCTTTGATCTTGAGTTTCTTGTTGATATTGTGTCGATGCGTATCAATGGTTCTTTTGGAAACAAATAGTATGCTCGCTATTTCTTTCGTGTTTAAGCCTGTCCTGAGGAGCTGACACACTTTCAGTTCAGACGGGGTGAGGGATTCAGAGGTGGCCCCGGTGAGGCGTTTTAAGAATTCCGGATTCATATTCACGAACTGTTGTTCAAATAAAGCCCAATCGCTGTCTCCGACTGTTGTGTTTATCATTGAAGACAGGGTTTTCAAAGCGGCGTTAGTATCATTAATGTTTGCTGCAATATTGTCCCTTACATCTACGAGGAATTCGTTCTTCCGAACCAAATGAAGAGCTAGCGCTACCAGTTCATTTTTTTTGAGTTCCATTTCTCGCTCCATTATATCAAGTTTAGTTTTATTGAGGGACGACTCTCGCTTTGCGAGATCAGTATCGTACTGAACCATCAGTGAACGCACATGACGAGCAGAGCACGCGTTTAGAAAACTTGTCTGCAACTCGAAATGTAACTGCAAGTACCTGTATGCATTTTCGAAGTCGGCTAGTGAGGAATATGCCGCGTGCAGTATTCGATACGTATCGCGCAAAAGAGTGTTTTCACTGCTTGAATGAATCATTTCAATGGCTTCATTGCAAACTTCAATAGTTTGCCTTTCAAGTTTGCCGTTAAGGAGAATCTCTGCATAGGTCAGTAGAGCGCGTATTTGGAGATACGAGTTACCAATAGTCTTACTCAGGACGAGAGCGTCCCGAATGAGTTGAATCCCATTATCGATATCGCCGGAGTACGCTAGTAAACGGGCTCGTGTCAGATCATGATGAAGGCGCGATGTGGCGTTGAGGTTATTTGTATCACCTGCGCTCAATGAATTCAGAAGCGTTGCACACCGTTCATACGCACCGATTTCGGCATTGATGCGGGCGAGACTAATGGTGTAGTCACGAGCATTGATTGAATCTCCCGTGTTTTTTGCCGAGTCGTACGCTTTTTGGTAATACTCCAATGCCATTTCGTACTCAAGAAGCCTTGAGTAAGCATAGGCTATATTGTTAAGGGTGGTATGGTTAGGCTCTAAACCGAGCTCGTTGCGTAGGTGAAAGGATTCGAGAAAGAGCGAGACAGCTGTCTCGAAATCCTGCAAGTGGATGTATTGAGTACCAAGGGTAGCAAGGGATAGGCTCAAACCTGCACGATCACCAATATCTTTCTTGACTGCAATACTCTTCTCGAGTCCTGTGATCGCTTCATGATAGTGTCCGGTTTCGCTTTCCAATACAGCTAGATTATGGGTTATACCGGCTATCAGATATTGGTTTTCTGTTCGCAGAAAGTACTGCAGTGCCTGTTCGAAGTTCGTTTTAGCTTCGGAGTAGTTTCCTTGACTCCACCACAGTATACCGAGGTCAGTTCGGGTGAAATTTATGGACTCCTCTTCATTGAGCTCGTTTTGGAGGTTTAGGCATTCATTCAAGAGAGACAGCGCCAAATCATAATTTCCCAGACTGGAGTAAACACTTGCTTGACTCCGCAGAGCCTTTGCAAGAGCCGAGATGTCGTTCATGTGCTGTGCCAAGTCTTTTGCGGCGCGACTATACTCGAGTGATTGGTTGTAATCGTGCAAGTACGAATCTGTAAGAGTCGCTAAACGGAGTAGGGAGGACAGCTCGCCTTTTGAATAGCGAAGCCTACGCGAGAGATTCAGAGCTTCTGCGAATAACTCTATTGCTTTGGCGGCGTCAGTCTTCGCGTTCCGTTGAGCCAGTTCTATGGTCGCATCCACTTTCTCTTCGCTAATAGACAACCTGGCAATTCGACTATTTAATTGCTTGATATTGAGTGATTGTAATTCCGATTTACCGCGCATTTGACTATTGAAATTAGGTATTTATATATCGGGAGTGCAAGGGTATGCGACGTTATGAAAAGGGACGTTTAAGCGGAAGTTGTTCAGTATGCCGCTTTATATGACCGCTAAGCGACGTGACTCGCGAAGTACGGTTAATCCAATCAGGTATGATTACCATTTAAAGTACGTTATAAGCTTTGCGGTCCGTTCAATTGGAAACAACGATTTGGGATCTGATTGTGCTGCTGATTGAGAATTATCGCTAGCTTGACGATAGTCGAAGCGGAAGTCTAGAGCGAAATTCTCGTTAATATTCAGACGGCTTGTTACGTAAGCTCCGTATATAGCAGGACCCGTAGTTGCAGCGTTATAGACGAGTGAAGTTCCTACAATGGTTTCCCAGACATCAAGCATGTGGAGAATCGACGAGAAGTCTATGGACGCGTTCTCATTCAATTCCTTCTTGTGGAATGACTTTGCGGTATCGAGACTACCAGTCCTTACAATGGGATAGTTTATCGTGGAATTACCGGATAGCGTAAGTGAGAGAGTAATGAGTGAGCTTAACGACAAACGATTGTTCACAACGCAACTGCGTGCCTCAAATACGCCCACGCTATCCCCACTGTTGTCGCTTTTGCCCGTCGATAAACCCCTTTGGTAAGCGAACGAGGCAAAGTAAGACCATCGCATGTGATTGATGGCGTGAATATCTGTAACGCTTGCTGATATCTGCTGAATCTGGTTCATAAGGGAATCAATTCGCGCAACATCGTTCTTGTTGGTAACTAGTTCTTGTTGATTCATGTTAAAGTCTATGGAAAGCATGGGAAGATGGTTCAGTCGTATGTCTACGCCGCCACGTACATTGAGAATTTCGGACTCATTGACAGAGTCTCGATACCCTGCTTTCTCATAAGCGCATGAACTACGGAGCCTGATCTGTCTATCCGCGAAAGTGTGAACTAAAAAGCCGTCGGCCCTCAATACGTCTGTTCTAAGCCCAACGATGCCAACGGATCGAAAACCGGCACCTATATATCGCACAGCTGCGGACAGGTTGCTACTCGGTGACAAATTGCAAACCCCTTTCAATGCAAAGTTATAGTCGATTATTGCACTGTCGTTAACAAAGAGCCTTCGCATGGTAGATGGACGGTTGAGAGTGCGGCTTAGCAAACCATAGTTGGTTTTGTCTTGGAGATAGCTGACAGTAAACTCGCCATCTAAGGTAGTACTAATGCTCTCGAAAGCAAGATGTGAGCTTGCGCCCACAGCAATATTTCGCTGAGGGCTTACCAGAACGTTCTGCTGGACTGTAGTATCAGGCTGCTCAACGATAACATCGTTTCCTAAAGAATCCTTTGTAACGATCTGTTTTGTGGCGATGGAAACAGTAGGTCTGTTAATGATGCTTTGAAAAACTTTTGATTGCGCATCATCGTCAGAGTACACTCCCGTCAATGCTATGATGTTACCATTGCGGCGCCCGTAGCCTACACGCCAGGAATAGATGTTCCTGTGAAACTCAATTGAATTCAATAGAGGATTTTTGAACAAAGTGGTGTCGGCATTGAGTATGGTTTCCGGAAGGGAAGAGATGTCTGTCTCGCGTTGAATCTTCCCGACTGCAGCACCAGTGTAAAAGTTTCCGGGATTGTATTCCAGCAGAGCACCGTTTATCGTTGTATTGTTGAATAACAGACTACCGAACTGTGGCGTGACTTTACCAAATCCAAAAGCCGGGAACATAGAAAGCGTTTCTTGTTCTGGAGTTGAAAGTTTATACTCTTGAAGCGATTCCATGTTTTCGCCGAGCTCAATCTTCTGAAGTTCGCGAAGCGAGGATATTTTGGCTTCTATGGCTGCAGAATCCATGGCTGCGAACTGTCTGAGTGTGTCTACAGATGCTGAATCTCGCGATCTCTCCATATCGATAATGGCATCTGTGACCCTTTGTTGAAGCACAAGATTAAGTCCTTTTCGAACATTTTGTGTTCCAAACACGCCACGTGATAGGTCAGACTTTTTAACATTTTGCTCACTTGACAAGAGAAGATTGAGACCGATAGGAATGCCCAAGAGGGTTATAGTCGGATCAATCTGCATCCGTTGAAATACAGGGGGAGCCTGAGACAGGTTCCCTCTCCGGTTCTCTGACACCGCGAGGAACTTCGCAGTTCCGTTGACACCGATCACGCCCCGAGGCGATGGTTCGTCTTGACTGGATTGATGTGCGTCGTTCCCCTCATTGACCATACTTCCTGATTGATCAAACAATGTGTTCGGGTTACCGGTCCCGGTGCTGTCGCGATCTCCAGTGGCTAGCACAGGATCTCTGTAGACGAACGTCCATATCTCGCTCGCACTCACAATCTTTTGTTTATCGAGTGCGGGCGTATCTTCTTTGTTAACTTTTGCGATTACTCGCCAAGCGTATCGTCGAGCGTTTTGAAGTTGGCGTGCCAGTATGCTGGTCTGCCACGATGAAGTTGTTAGGTTCTTTCTCAGTATAACCGGCGGGTTTAACCGCAGAGCTTCCTCCGGGTTCTGTCCGTCTATAATTTCTACAACGATGAGGTCGCAAAATATTTCGCTACCTCCGCCGGCTTTGGATTGCATAAACCACGTCCATAATATATTGTCTTCAGTGACGTCGGAACCATCGTACGGGCCTACAAGTATAGGCGCAAGAGCTGTTGCCTCCGATTGAGAGTATATATACTGTCCGTGAAATGTGAATAAGCAAAGATGTATTACAATAAAGGAATATCGAATAATTCGAAAACGCATTTTGTTCAGTTGATAATACCTGATAATACTAGTACCCGACCGAACGGGCTTCGAAACGGTGTTTGTAGCAAGTGATTTTCGTATTGAAAAGCCGGATACTGTTTGTACAAGTAATCGGCTGTACGATTTTCGCACAGCCGATTGACAGTGTTTCAGTATTTAATTTACCTTCTCCATTATCCATACCTGAGTAGGATCATTGGATCTTGCCTTGCGGACATTCACATCTCCGCCATTGCTATTGACACGCGAGTTATCGGCATCTAAAACTCTCATCGTTCCGGCATTGACAAGCAGATAGGCTTTGCCGCTGCCACCATTTACCTTGTAAAAGAACCACTTCTGGTTGATATTCGCTCCGCCTATTACATTAGTATTCCATATCTGGACATCCTTACCGTTTTCCCGCTTTACCTCCAGAGACTTACTGTTTGTTTTCAGCGTTATGCGGTACGAGGGCCCCTCTTTTTTAACACTAAAGATGTTGTTAGATGAACTTTTACCGAGATCCCATAGCTGAGCCTTGCAGCCGTTTTCATTCATGCAACTTCCGGATATGTCTAGATATTTGCGGCCTTTATTGCAACGGATATAATAATCTCCTTCAGGAATAGCAGTTCCAACAAAGTTTTCGAAGATGTTATTAACGTTGTATGTTAAATTCTCCACCACTTCTCCAACCGCCTCGCCAACATCCTCGATGATACGTTGGTCTATAGGAAGACCGGTTCTCCCGGTTTCCATAGCATCTACAAGACAGAATTCACACTCTGATAGCGATGGTGCCATTGGCATTCTTTCTGCAGTGTTACTACTCAACTCTTTGTAGAGCGCATTGCATATCCAGTGTGGATTATGAAAGCACATCGACAGTATGTTGATTTTTCCCGAACGACCAAGGTTTGTGCGGTCTTCTTGTCCCTCCTGACGTTCAGTCTGGTTAGCAAAGAAATTGGCGCCGTCCAGTTTAGAGTAGAAGTTGCGCTCTCCCGCACGTCCGAAGCCGCCTAATGGAGACTTAAACGGGAACGGTCCGCCTGAAACAAGCGTTGTTAATGACGTCTGAGGAGGAAGCATCGCAATGGGATCGTCTAGGTACTCGAAACGTTGAATGTTGCTCTTTCCCACTATTTTGTTCAGCGCGGTGGCAAATGCAGGATTACCGGGGTGACAGCTGTTGAAAACATATACGCCGCGCACGTTTGCACCTCGCTTCTTGAGGTATCCTGAGATTATTTGTGCCTGTGCACCTCCAAGAGAGTGTCCGGTAATCCAAACAGGCTTTGAGGCACCCCCGTTATCGAGAACAAACTGAATAATGTCGTTTGCGACAAGGTCTGTGCTTTCCTTCATACCCTTGTGTAGCAAGCCGCCGATGTTTTCCCGGGGAGATTGAAGCGGTAGAGCGTTGAAATCGGTGAGAATCCATTCTCCGAAATCGTAAATCATACCGCCCACCGGACCGTTATCCTTATTTACAAGGCGATCTGTACCCCTGAAAATGACAATAATCTCCTTGTTTGTTGAGATACACATTGCTTCGGGATTGTAGATCCCTTTCGTAGGCCCAAAGAATTTAAACTTTGGGTTGGTAAACAAGTGCTTAAGTCTATTGGAGTATTGTAATTCAAAAAGTGTGTTGGACTTTTGCAGAGCGTCTTCGATTTCGCCAACTTGGCTATCGAGGTTCTGGGGATATATCATGTAGGTCAGATAGGAGAGAAGGTATGCATTCGTCTTGTTTAGACTTGACGCATTCTCGTTAAAAAGTTCAAAGCAATTGTTTGATCTTGCTTTGTCTTTTGCTTTTAGAGCGCCTTGTGCGTGGAGCACATTGGAACAGATAGAGGCCAATAGTGCCATTGTCAGGAACAGTCTACTCATTTGAGAACTCCGTGTTATGAGGTTAAAAAAATGGGATTCGAGAGTCTGAATCCTCAGCTGCAGAGTGACTAGTGTTGCAACGACGGTTTGTTCTGCATGTATGTCGCGTTTTTGCACTCGCTCCGGTTTGATTTCGTTCGTCGGCATTCAGTTCGATCTTAGTGGCACCGTGTGATCACCGGACGGTGTACCTAGATCTTTTGAATAATACCCCGAATACGAGAGCTTTAGCCATAGCGTTTCACTCCAGCGGTGCGAACTTAGATGGCTATTTCTGTTGGGTTACTACGTAGATAGTACGTAGAAGGTCAAGTTCGACGAGGGGTTGATTTGGAAGAAGTGAAGCAGATATTGCGACGTAGTCAGGCGTAGCGTTGTGCCTGCAGGCTTCATTAGTAAGGTGAAACGAAACGCGTAGTTCCTGTTGTATTGACAGTCAGTTGGGGCAAGGGAAATGACTGTATCCAACTACCGGAACGCAAAGAGGTTGGCGGTATTGCGCACGGTGGGAGTGAATAGAATAATCCTTGTGGACTTAGAGATATATTCAGAGGATGTCCATGTAGTGGCGTATGGCTCCTGCCCCCCCTCCTACCTTCCCTCCACATACCCCTTAAACCTATCCGGTATGGCTTGCCAGCCCTGTTGTTGAAGCTCTATGGGGTTGATGGTCTCTGCATCGAAGGTGATGGTGAGTTGGGTTGGGGTTGGGTTGGGTTTGTACCAGCGACATCATGGAGCGTAGCCGTTGCGAAGCGATCACCGAATTGATAGGTGAAGCTCTCGCCGGGGTGGATGGCGGTGTAGGTAGCGTGCGGACAGCACCAATCATCACCGGCAAAGTTCCGGTGGATGATGTGCTCGGGCTCTGTGTAGCACTCCCAAACGGTGTGTTTGGGCGCGTTGATGGTAGCCGTGACAGTGATTTGTGGAGTGGAGTTTGGAGTGGACATGGGGAATTTGATCTGTTGTTGAAGTCGAGGCGAAGATAGGGAGAGGAAGGTGGCCAGAGACAACTGACAGATAGCTAACGCTGCGCTTACCGGCTTTGCCGGCTCCATACTAACTCTGCCGGACGAGATGTCTCTCCGAATAAAAAGGCTTTATGCTGGTGGTTTTTTGCGAGGTGGAGGGCGTGGGTATGGGCGATGCCGGGAATGAGGAAGGTATGTTCGGGTACAAAGATGGACCTTGACTATTGCGATCGGGGTAACGTTTTGCAGATTTGCGATGGGCGGGCTTTTTACCACTAATGTTTATGCGGTGCACAAAACTTTCGGCTACCACTAAACTGTCTGCGGAGCAAGAAACCCCGCCTATTGCAAATGTGCTGTTATGTGCTGCCTTTTTTGTCAATCGTAATAAATAAATAGTCCCCTAATTCGTTTGCATATTGGTCTTTAATTCTGTCAAACGATTGGTTGTCTATGTCGTTTTTGAGTTTTGATAAACCTTGTTTCACTTCTTCAATGTTCGCTAATGAT
>JBKCNS010000035.1:0-14212 GCA_046297095.1 Kapaibacterium sp. (SeqCode)
TCGTGCGGCATACGATGTACCGGCAGAGGAGTACGAAGGGCTAACAATCACACCGGTAGGAATTTCCGAAGCAAATTGTCCCGATCAAGCGTTGCTCGAGGCAGCTCGCAAGAGCTGGGACCGCGCGTTGTCTCTGGGCGAGGAGTTCGGATACAGAAATGCACAAGTGACGGTTATCGCTCCTACTGGAACTATAGGTCTGGTAATGGACTGCGATACCACCGGTATAGAGCCGGACTTTGCTATCGTGAAATTCAAAAAGCTGGCCGGCGGCGGATATTTCAAGATTGTTAATCAGTCTGTGCGCAGAGCTCTGGGCAAACTTGCATATAGCGAAAAGCAAATCGACGAAATCGAAAAGTACTGTAAGGGCCATGGCACATTCGTGGGCTGTCCTACAGTGACGCGTGTTCGCCTCAAAGAAAAAGGCTTTACCGACGAGAAAGTTGATGCAATTGAACTCATGCTCGACAGCGTATTCGATATCAAGTTCGCCTTCAACAAGTGGACCCTCGGCGAGGACTTCTGTACGTCGGTTCTTGGCTTTACCGAAGCCCAGCTTAACGACTTCAGCTTCGATATGCTTACAGCTTTAGGCTTTAGCAAAGAGGAAGTAGAAGCGGCTAACGACTATGTGTGCGGAACAATGATGATCGAGGGTGCGCCTCACATCAAGGATGCACACCTACCCATCTTCGATTGTGCTAATCGTTGCGGTCGTAAGGGTGAGCGATATATCCCGTACATGGCGCACGTGCGCATGATGGCAGCTGCTCAGCCCTTCATTTCCGGTGCGATCTCCAAGACCATCAATATGCCGAACGAGGCAAAGATCGACGACGTGAATACGGTTCATATCGAGTCGTGGAAGTTGTGCTTGAAGGCTATTGCATTGTACCGCGACGGATCGAAACTTTCGCAGCCTCTCAATAACTCCAGCGACGAAGGCATCGACGAAGTGATTATGCTTGGTGATGCGGACTCCCTGGACGAAACCAAGGGCCCCAAAGAAGTGCAAGAACGCATAGTGGAGCGCGTGTATCATCGTGCAGAGCGCCATCGTTTGCCGAAGCGCCGCACAGGTATCATCCGTGAAGCGTATGTGGGTGGCCACAAGGTATTCGTTCGTACGGGTGAGTTCGAGGACGGCACCTTGGGCGAAATCTTCATCGATATGTACAAAGAAGGTGCATCCTTCAAGGGATTGATGAATTGCTTTGCCGTTTTGGCTTCCAAAGCACTTCAATATGGAATGCCGCTCGAAGAACTAGTGGACTCATTCACCTTTACACGATTCGATCCTTCCGGTCCGGTTCAAGGGCACGAGGTTATCAAGAATGCCACGTCTATTCTGGATTACGTGTTCCGCTCCATCGGATACGATTACCTGAATCGCACCGACTTTGTTCATGTTAAAGCCGTAGACGAAGTAGCACCGCTGAAACAACCTGCGGGCAACGCACTTGCCTCGGGAAGTAAAGGTATTGCTCAGAAGAGCGTAGCGTCAGAGCCTACAGCGGCAGACTACGAGCCTTCTACTACCATTGCTCGGGATGTACATTCCGAGAGCACCGTAGCGGTGGCATCGGGTGTGTCTAAGGTAAAGGAAGCTCGTGCCAAAGGGTACACCGGTGAGCAATGCTCCAATTGTAACTCAATGAGAGTAAAGCGCAACGGTTCGTGTACAGTCTGCGATGATTGCGGCACAACCAGTGGTTGCTCGTAAGAAGCAGGATTGTCTGTGGAAATGTCAACTGCGCGTGAGGCTATTCGCGCGCAGTTTTTTTTGACCACGAAAACGGTAGTTATGCAAGTAGTTGGTCGCGAAAAAAGCTAAGCCGGGCAGGGAGTAGTAGCAGCACACTCCTTACCAGATGCCATGGCACCACTCTTCAGAGTAACCTTAACGCTAACGTTGAGTATGAGCATAGTGTAACATTTGGTGCGTTGTGTATGTCGTACAGCCAACGTTCAGGCCCGAAAAATGCCGAAAAATGCATTGCTCATTAGTATGGATAGAGATATATTGTAAGGCATGGTTCAACCCTGTAACGGTCGTTTTTACTACAATTTTCAGAGGTTTTTATGAAAAAGCTTAGTGCTCTTTTAGCAGTTTTAGCTCTTTTTTCTGCTTACTGCACCCCCGTATCGGCATGTGATGCCGATGGCAAGTGCAAAGGAAAGTCATCTTCCGCTTGCTGTGTGAACAAAGCTGCGGCTAAAAAATCCTGCTGCTCCATGAAGGGTGCTTCCGCCAAAGCATCGGAAATCAAGGCAGAAGCAAAGGAAGAAGCAGCCACAGCAACATCAGTTGTGGAAACATCTGCAAAGGCAGTTTCCTCTAAGGCCGCAAATGCGCCTAAGGTGAATCCGAATAAATAAAATTTAATGAAAAGGCACAATGTTGGTATATGATTGTGCTTCTATATTGGCTAAAAACGTAGATTTTTAGTCTGCTCGTTCATTTTCGATTTGAGTTTTCGAAAAACAGACGGGTTCGTAAAATCAGCCGCAGGAAGTCCGGGCGGTATAGCACCGACCGGTCTTCTTGCACTTTTTTTGTTCGTGGATGAAAGTCCACAAAAGTTGAAAACAATCTAAAACCAGTGCTGTAGGGGAGCGGTTCAGCTCGCGCACGTGTATTACCCAACGAAAGGAATAGTCTATGTCTAAGGGTGGAGCCGGTAAGGTATACTTCGTACTATACTTGGCGGTTATTCTTGAGCTTCTCATCATTATTGTGGAGCGAGACGAGGCCGAAGAGCATCTGATCCAAAAACAAAAGGAATCGATGAAGATTGTGGAGAGCATTCTCTCGCAATTGCAGTCCGGTTCCGGTTCAGAAGGTATTAATACACGACCGCAAGATGAAATAACCTTGCAGGATCCGTCTTCCGTCAAAGACGCAGGCGCAACCAAGATCAAACAAGATCGCTTTTATCAAGTGATGGTTGGCGTAACGGATGTTTCCGACGCCGACAAGATGGACGGATTAGAGCCCAAAGAGCGCGAAGAAAAACTCCGCAATCTTATACGACTTGCTAACGTGCAAGACTTAGAGTACCAAGTGTTCTACCACTCTGCAGCGAATACCGAGCAAGCCCCGATGTTCCCTACCGAAGACAGTCTTCGTAAGGCGCGCGTGGATTTTACCGCGTTCTCGTCCGGACAAGAAATCGGCGGTCCGGTGGACAACGGCCGCTGGCAATTGATGGCTCTACGCAAAGTTGAGCTACAAGTAGATAAGACGGAAAGATATACTCACCCCGAATACTCCTTCGTCAAGGATGTGGGCGATGTATCAACATACGCCCCTCCGGCCGCCAGAGATTCAGCGTTTAAATACGATCAGACGCTTTCCGACGGGGAAGCTGTTAATGCAGGAAACAAATACAAAAAGAGAGTATTTATCGTACGCTTCCAGCCACCGAACAAAGCCGGTTGGTACAAGTTGCGTTTCGCTTCCAAGACCAACAGAATTCTTGGTGTGAAGTCCGATGAAGCAGGTCGTGAAATTTCGCCCGAAGAAAAGGTAAACATTGGTACGGTTCAGCTCAAGGTTAAAGACCTGCTGAAGGTGAAGAAGACGCTTATTTCTTCGCTCGAAGGCGTGCCTCTGCCTTCAGCCGATGAACTCGCTTCCGGTAAGATTTTGTACGAAGACTTTAAAGCCGGTGTTGAAGCTGCAATTCTCAAAATCAAGAATGAGTCGCAAGCAAACGATCCAAAAGCGATGGAGAAGATTCGCCGCATAGGATTGTACAACTACATCTCCATTTTGTTGACTCCGGGCGGATCCTCGAACATCGATCAAAACCGAGCTTCCATCGAGTTCAATGTGCACGTTGTTCAGCCGCCGAAGCGCCCGGACTTGGACCCCAGTGTATATGTTGATGCCAACGTCAATACCTTTGATAAACTTTCCAGAACAGAAATTCCGTTTACCGCCGGACCGTATTCACCCGGACGTATGCCTACAGTAAAATGTACACCGGCATTGTCATGGCAGGTAGTTGATGCAGGAACCGGACAGGTTGCCCAAACTGCTCAAGGTTCTGCGGAAATGCGCAAGTTCAAATTGGTATGCAGCCAGCCTATACAAGCAGGCGATTACGATGTTGCTATTTCATTTGCTAACCCGTCGGGTAAAGTCAAGGAAGAAAAGACCACACTTAAAGTATTCGCCAGCAAGCTGGAGAACGAAGAAGATGTGAAGTCCATAGTAGAGAACTGTTACTTTGGTCAGGAGCTTGAATTGCTGCCGGTTCCCTCGGACGGCAAGAAGATTCCGGCCGGTCAATATCTCATAGACGCGAAGATTACACCTCAAGATCAAGAGCATCGCGGTCTGCAGTGGCGTCAGGAGATTCCTTGCGGATCCAAGCAGATTTCTGTAGATGTGCTTTGGGAAGATCCCCAAACCAAAGAACGAGTTTCGTTGTTGCGCTCACCAATAGTTGGTGCGCCCAAGCAACGTCCTCCAAAAGTGGTTATGAGCGACGTGAAGATCAATCCTATTACCGATCCTCGCGATCCCACGGTAACGGTTTCGAATATCAAGATCAACGCACCTATCGTCGATATCGGTGGTGCCAAAGCAGGTCCGTCAGATATTATAGTTCTCACGCCTACGGTAGAGAAGCAGGACATTCCGGGCTACAAGGTGAGCGCCGGTCCTCTGAAGGCCTCAGGCGGTGGATATGAAGTGGAGCTCCGTCTGGACGGCCCGCCGCTGAAGAAGGGTAAAGTTGAGGGTAACGTACAGATTTTGGTAAAAGCCAAAGCAAAGAACAAGTGTAATGGCGAAACATCCGGCGATGGTAAGGCTGTGTACAACGTGCCGGTCAGTTACTAAGAACAGCGCTCAGAAATTCGCTAAGTACAGCATAGAGTTAAAATTGAACGAAACTATTTTATTGAAAAGATGAGAAGAACACCATTCATAGTTGCCCTCGCGCTCGTGATCGTAGGCAGCATGAGTACCTTGTATGGTCAGTCTGAGACACAACTCAAGACCATCATGGGTAAGATCAAGAACTACCGTTACGGTAATGTTTCGATCTTCAAACTCGACGACGTTACCATGAAGGCCGTTACGGAGTTGCTTAACCCGCAGCCTGTCATTACCGATGCTGCGCAAAAGTGTGCTCCTGCCAAGCAGACACAAATCGACGATAAAGTGCTTGAGCTTGGTTGTGCAGCGGATCTGCCTGCATTGATGGAAGATGAGGAAGTAAAGAAACTTCTACGAGGCGAGTGTATTGAGTATGCCAAGTATTCCATAGCCCGCAAGCAGTGGGAGTGTAATACCTTCAAGCGTGCATATGTAATCACCACACGCTATACAGCCGGTGTTCCTTTTAAGGTTGTTGGTTTTATAACCTCGAATAGCGACAACAAGAAACTCACAACGGTTCTTGGTGCCGCACGTGAAGTGGTTACCTACACAGAGCTACGCAATCAATCGGCTCCCGCGGGCTCGCCTGCAAAGAACCTCTATCAGTACTTCGAGAATTTCGTTGTTCAGCAGAACGCTTCGGAAGGCGTGAACGTTACAGCCGAAGCTCAAGGTATTGGCGATGAGGTGTTCATTCGTGCTATTCGCGGTTTGTCCAAACTGGTAGACGAGCAAGATGTGCAGATGTACAAGCGCATCTCCGAAGGCCAGGCGATGAACTACAACATGCCGAACGAACTTATCGTTAGCCCCGATCTGATCAGCTGGAAGAACTACGAGCCGCAAACTGAAACAGGACTTGGCAGCGATTCCGTGTACAACAGAATTCTTCCCAAGTATGGAGTTGAATTGCGCTATGGTATTGAGTCTGTAAACGTTCCCTCATTCTTCAGCGACCGCGTGACCTTGAACGCTGTGTGGGGCTGGAACAAGTTGGGCGTTATTCTTCCCACCAACGGATGGGCAAG
Source organism: Kapaibacterium sp. (SeqCode) (assembly GCA_046297095.1). GTDB lineage: Bacteria > Bacteroidota > Ignavibacteria > Kapaibacteriales > NICIL-2 > JBBATK01. Next base: position 5,926 of record JBKCNS010000035.1, read on the forward strand.
TATCGGCAAAGACCTGGGCATGACACCCAAGCTCACACATGCTGGGTTTGGTATCGACGGGTCATTCGATTTCCCTATCGACATCACAAACTCCAACACCGGCGTGTTCAATATTTCGGGCTCGTATGTGTTCGGCGACGCTGTGCAGACATCCGGCCGCGACAATATTGTTCAGCCCTACACAACAAGTGTGTTTAGCGACACAGTTCGCAAAATCGCTCCCGATACCATAATTGCTCGACGTACGGTGAGAAACCAACTGCGCAACGATTACTTGATGAGAATCAATGGTCAGTTGCATTACTCCTTCGCAGTTAGCATCGACAGTGGCAATTTCTTCCGCTTCCGTATCGGTGGTGCATTATACTCACGCGAGACATGGACAAACGAGATAGGTACTACCGGAATTGATACTCTTCGTAATGGATTGCTTATTGGCGATACGAGTTATACGATGAATACCTATAAGAAGACTGCTTCCAAGACTGTAGGTGGTGTGTCGGTTCGCATGGATTACATGTCCATGTACGTGACCACTCCTTATGGATTTACACTGCAGTATTTCGATGATGCACTTATGGCGCAAGCATGGCTATTGATGCCGCTAAGCCCCAACCTTGGTATACGCTTCGATGGTACCATTGTTTCGCCTATACTCAGAGAAGCATATGAGTGGGAAAATGCTTCAACCTTTGTGCCTTCGCTTCGAGTTATTTATAATTTCTAACGAACAACACGTTTGATCGTGAAGTTATCGTGGAGTAGTATCTAAAGAAAATCATGCAAAACAAGAAACACATCCTTCGGATCGTTGCAATCATGGCTCTGTTTTTGGCAGGAGCACAGGCTGTTATTGCTCAGGAAACTGAGCGCGATACCATTCGCCGTGCACTGCTCGAAATCGATCCGAACATTGTTAAATACTTTCCGCGTTGGAAAGTGTGCGAACCGAATCTCGCGCTTCAAGTATATCAAACCTTCTTGCTTACCGGTCGCGCTAAGGAAAATCTCGATATGCAAAATATCGTGGTGACCGCAGCTCCGAAGAGTGATCCCGAAGAGAACTACGTCCTACTGTTGGTTGAGTGCGGCAATGAGTCGTACGCATCATCGGACGTAGACGCATACATGAAGAAACTGGCGGCGTTGATCTCCGATCCTAAGCGTCCGTATTGCTATCGCGAGGTTCCCGCTGAATCTCCGATGAGTGAGAAAGCTCGTGATTTGATCACTGATTTCATGTTGCCTACACATGTTTCGCACTCAATCTCTCTTTCCATTTTCGAACAGTCGCTGAAGGTTGGAAATTCAGGTTTTTGGCTTCGCAATGCTGTAGGAAACGACGCTATCGGCTATCCTTTCTGGACCGCCGGTATGTCACGCATTATCCTTCAACGTCCGTTGTACGAGAACGAAGATGCCGAATCCAGAAAGCCCATCCCGTACCTCATCAACATTCGTCTTGGTGGCGGATACAGAATGAGAACCACCGGTTTGGAGCGTGGAATTTTAGACTTCTTACCGCAGCGCCGTCTGAATGGCTCGAACGGCATGGGAATTATGTCGTTGGATGTAAACGCTCCTTTCCATCCGCAGCTTGGATTGAGTATCAACTACGAAGCGCCGTTGCAGTCTGCACCCGATTCAGCGTTTGCAGAGAAGAACACGTGGGCCTCATGGCGTCCCAGCTCTTCCACCGATGTTGCGAAACGTCAGCTGATGTCGGCAGCCGGCTTTGATCCCAATCACGTATTGCCGGTGCTCCGCACCAGTGGTCAGATTGCGGTTGTATACAACTGGTGGCTGGACCCCAAAGTTCCCGAGAATTTCTTCCGATTTGACCTTGGTGTGAACTACGTGGAAGTTGCCGAATGGGGATATGCATATCGCGGCAAGGCCGGAGATACGAACAATGTAGCTGTATCGGCTAGAGGTAATGGTGCGTTAAATACAGGACTTCGCACCTATCGCCCTACCAGCTTTGGTGAATGGTTGTATGCGCGCATAGAATATCGCAGTCAATCCACGTTCCCCTTCGGAGTTTCTGCGCAGTACGCCAACAGCAACCTTATGGTTCGCGCCTATGTGCCTCTGCTTGGTGAGTGGTTGTACCTGGAAGGTAAGTACTCTACACCGCTTCGTAGTGAGGCTGATAAGCGCCCGTGGGAGCTAACCAACTTCTTCATGGTGTCGCCGGTGCTGAGACTGAACATTCGCTAAGCGTAGCGAATAAACTTGACGATGAACATACAAACCCCTACGATGAAAATTCATTCGCAGGGGTTTTTTGGTGCAGCAAGACCCATCCCCGAGTTGACTGCACCCAGACATCCCTTTCCGTAATTCTTTTTTTCGAGACATCATGTCGTCTGCCCGGCGTCTGGTTGGTACGCTTTGTATTCTTGCACTGTGCAGTGCTACGCTTTTGCGGGCCGCGGCGGTTCCTGCCGACAGCGTTGAAGACGCATTGCGTCGCCGCGCAGAGGATGCACGAGTGCGCTCGCAGCAGAAGTACACCCTGACTATACAAAACGTAGACATCAAGCGGTTTCCCGAAGTAAGTCTTATCGTTGAAGCGATGGATGAGCAAAGCCTTCCGTTGGATAGCCTAGATCCGAAGGGGCTGTCGGTGATTGAGAACGGAGCGGAAAAACGCGTTATATCTGTGCGGAAGATTTCGGTGGGGGAACGAGTTCCCGTCGATTTCGTTTTTATCCTGGATGTGACGGGAGGAATGGACTCTCACATCAAAGCTATTCGCGAGAACATTCAAAAGTTCGTAGCCCGCTTGGTAAGCCGCGGAATAGACTATCGCCTTGGAGTTGTATTCTTCTCCGATAATATTGAAAACTTCCACGCACCTACCGCGGATATCTATGAGTTCCTTTCGTGGTTCGTGGGCGTAAAGTGTGTGGGGGGCGGACAAGAAGCAGAGAATGCGCTGGAAGGTCTTCACACTGCTGCTAAGATGGACTTTAGGCCTTCGGCCAACAAAGTGTTTGTGCTTATCACCGATGCGCCGTATCACTATGCCGGTGATCGCAGCAAAGAAGCGGTGACAAAGTTCACCACCGAAACGATGATCGACTTTTTAAAAGCAAAGTCTATTCGTACTTTTTGCATTGCGCCGCCTAGCCTTCGTGAGTACAAGCAAATCGCTGAAGCAACCCGTGGAAGTGCCTTCGATTTGTATCAGAATTTTTCGAAGCTTTTGGATGTGTATTCAACGCAGCTAACAAATCTCTTCGCTATCACATACCGCTCGGACGCTCCGGCTATTCCGGACTCTATCAACGTGGCCATTGTGAACGAGCGTAAGGAAGAGCTGCTGCGCAAGACAATACCGCTGGCTGATATAGGTCGCAAACTCATCATCGAAGATTTGCTCTTTCCCACGGGCAGTAGTGTATTGCCGGATTCCGTTGGCGCGCTGGAGTTGCTCACCGAGTTTATGCGCAATCAGCCCAAAGTGGTGGTGCGTATCGAAGGTCACACAGATAAGCGCGGTAATCCTGCCTCGAACAAAAAACTCTCGCTGTTGCGGGCCGAAAGCGTGCGCCGCTATTTGGTGCAACGAAAGGGTATTCAATTGGAGCGCATTCAAATTGCGGGTCTTGGTGATACTCGCCCCATTGGTGACAACAGCACAGACTTTGGTCGGCGCCTTAACCGTCGCACCGAAGTGGTGATCGTCTCGAAGTAAGCGCGATTATACTCCGGCATAGAGGCTCGCTCTGTATTGCTATAGCACTACTACATTGTTGCACTATAGCACTTCTACATTGTAGCACTATGTCACTCTAGCCAAGTCTCACATTAGCGCAAGAGTGCTATACTCAGAGCGCTCCACTCCACCTCTCATTCAACAACTACCAAACTCTGGAACCCTCGAACTTCAAACGTGCGCGACGTGTGGTAAAATGCTGTTGCTATCTCCGCTCCATTCAACTTCCTTGCCCCATCAGCAGTCTGATAGAGTATGTGATTTAGGGGTCATGTTTTAGGGGTCATGTTTTTGGATCAATAGAAAAAGCCGTGAGCCGGGCCATACCGTAGCTTCGCACAACAGAGCTAAGAATCTAATTCCACCATTTCTCAAAGATTGCGGCCATGTACGAGTAAAGTGCTGCTAGCGCTAAACTGTAGTTTTGCATGGTTCGTCGATGCATGCTCCAAGCAATTACTGCATCATACCAACTCTCACTTTTATCATACTTGATTATGCAACTCTCTGCTTCCACTGTTATTGCTGTCACAGGAGCGTCATCCGGAATAGGAGCGGCTCTTGCTCACGAGTTATCCCTGTCGTCGTGCACGCTTGCGTTGTGTGCCCGCCGTGCCGACAAACTTTCTGCTGTTGCAAATGCTGCCCGCAGTAATGGATCGCGCGTCTTGGAAGTGGTGTGCGATATCAGCGATGATGCCGCCGCGAGAAGTTTCATTGAGCAAACAATAGCCGAGTTTGGTACCATTGATGTGCTGATTAACAACGCCGGCCGTGGTAACAGAGCATCGGTGGAGGACACAACTCGCGAGAGATTGCAAAGCATTTTTGATTTGAACGTATTCTCGCTGTGGTCCACAACGGCGGCGGCACTGCCCGTGATGAAGAGTCATCACAAGGGCCATATCATTACTATTTCCAGTGTGGCGGGCAAGACGGGCTATGGATTCAACAGTGCCTACGTGGCGGCCAAGCATGCGGCGGTTGGTTTTGTGGCATCGCTGAGGGCAGAGCTGGTAGATACCGGTGTTCGCGCCACGGTAGTATGTCCGGCCGGAGTAACCACAGAGTGGTCCGAGGCCAGTGAAGATGCGTCCATCGGAGCGTTGTTTGCCGAAGGCATCAAGCGATCCAGATCCATTGCTCGCGAAAAATCACTTCCACTGCCTCCGCTAAAGCCAATGATGTCGGCAACAGATGCAGCCAAGCGCATCGTGCAAGTGATTTTGAACGATGAAGAAAACGATGTATATACCCACGAGGGATCGGAGAAATCCGCACTGCATTGTGCCACCAATCGCAGTGAATATGAGTACGGCATGAAGGCATTGTACCTGGGTATGCAGGAAGCCTACGAACTTCAACGAAACACCAACGAGTGAGTTTGCGAATTCTCATATCTGCGCTGATCGTATTGATGCTGTGTAGTGCACTTGCTACGTCCGTGCATGCTGTTGATACGTTGCCCATTCTTCGTGTTGAACGAACCCTGCCACAGTCGCAAACACGACAATCAGCAGAGCCGCGAGTAATACTGGTGCTAAGCGGTGGTGGCGCCCGCGGAGCCGCGCACGTGGGAGTGCTACGAGAGCTGGAGCGTGCCGGCATCAGGCCCTCGATGGTCATTGGCACAAGCATGGGCGCTATTATAGGCGGGCTTTGGTGCGCCGGCTACACGGCTCGTGAGCTGGACTCGCTACTTCAAACAGTGGATTGGGACAAGCAATTCGCCACGGGTATTGATCGCGATCGCAATAGGTTGTTTCTTGATCAGAAGTACGAACAAGACCGCGCGGTGCTCACACTTCGCTTCCACGATTTCTTACTGGTAGTGCCGCAGTCGGTGACGAATGTGATGCGTTTTTCCATTCCGTTTTTACGGTTGTTTTGGAATGCGCCCTATCACGACAACGGCAACTTCGATAATCTGAAAATTCCCTTTCGTGCAGTTGCCACCGATATCGCCCACGCCAGAGTGGTGGCGCTTGGCGCGGGTAATCTTGTGGAGTCAATTCGAGCCAGTGCTACACTGCCGCTGCGATATTCACCCGTGCACATGGATAGCATGGTGCTGGTGGATGGCGGACTGCTGGCGAATATTCCTGTGGAGATTGCTCAAGCCTATAAGCCCGACATGATCATCGCGGTGAATACAACTTCGCCCTTGCTTCCAACCACAGCTCTGGATAAACCCTGGAACGTGGCCGATCAGATTGTGTCGGTGATGGAGAAGCAATTCAACGAACGCGCCACGGGCCAAGCTACCGTGCTCATTCAGCCCCGCATCAGTGACCACCCGAACACGGAGTTCAACGAGCTGGATACCTTGGTGCGCGCCGGAGAAATTGCCGCCAGGCAGATGCTTCCGGAAATCCGTTCACGCATAAACTCCTTGCGCGATTCTCTCTCGGCGGCCACCGGAATGAGTTCTATTGAACAACGTTCGCAAACCGCCGGCGCTAGGCGAATTCAACACCTGGCCATTGATGTGAGTGATACGACGCTGGCGCAGAAGCTTCAGGTGCTGATTGGTAGCGAGTGGAACGAAGAGAGTATTCGCGAGAGAATTCTGCGTTTGTGCAGAAAGAGCCGCCGCGCCTTTGCGGAGATACGCGTTCTGCGTTTCGACACCGCAACAAGTACCTTAGAGCTTCGAATTGACGAAGGGCGATTGCGCAGCTTGGAGATAAATGGAAACACCACGGCAACGCGCTTGTTCGTGGCGCGCGAGCTGAACCTTAGCGTGGGCGATAGGCTCAGTGCCGACGATATTCTCTCCGGTTTGGAGAGTATCATGTCTACCGATTTATTCAGCGAAGCAAGTATCGACCTGCAGCGAAATGCGCGAGAGGGAGTAGACGTTACGCTGAACGTAGTGGAGCGTGGCTCGCAGATTTTGCGCATCGGCGGCCGCATCGACAACGAGCGGAACACGCAAGTGCAAGCGGATTTTGTGCAAGAGAATGTGTTTGCCACCGGCGTTCGCTTGGGTCTGCGTGTGGGTGGCGGCGGGCGAAACAGCGTGGTGGACGGTCGCATAGACATACCGCGCATACTTGATTCCTACTGGCTTTTCAGCCTTCGCGGCTATTGGGATTCCCGAAACATCTATCTGTATTCGTATGTGTATAATTCGTTCGATCGCTACAAAGCTTTGCAAACAGGCGACGCACAGCAACAGCATCTTGGAGTGCGTGCGCTGTTCGGACGTCAGGTAGAAACCTCCGGTCGTATTACGGTGGAAGCTCGGTACGAGGCACAGCGCATGTTTCAGCTTGGCGACTTTGTAAGTAACCGAGAGTTCAAGCCACTGGGCGCGCTGGCGCTTTCCGTTTTGATTGACGGACAGGATCGTGCGGACTTCCCCACGCGAGGAAGAGTACTGCAATTGCGTGTGGAGCGATCGATTTTACAAGCGCCGGATGTGCCGCAGTTTACCAAAGCCGAAGTGCTATCGTCGCGCACCTTTCAGTTTGGCGATCAAGCCGTAAAGCCCTCGCTGCGCCTTGCTTTTTCGGACGTAGGCACACCGCAAACCGAATGGTTCCATCTTGGCGGACAGGATGCCTTCTTCGGTATGAGGGAAGATGAGCGCCGCAGCAGAAATCTTCTTCTTGCTAACCTTGAGTATAGAGTGAAGCTTCCGCTACGATTGCTACTCGATTCGTACTTCTCGGTGCGCTATGATATTGGCGGTATATGGCCATCGGTAGATGCTATTCGCTTGGAAGACCTGCACCAAGGTTTGGGCGCACAGTTGTCTCTGGATACGCCTCTAGGACCGGCGCGGGTTTCGGTGGGAAGAAGCTTTTACTTTCATCGCAATCCCAACGCCGTGGTGTTGGGGCCCTATCAAGTGTATTTCAGCGTGGGCATGCGCATACAGTAAGAAAAGTAAGAGAGCTGACGCGTGTGATGGCATGATACACATTACCACACAGATTTGCTCATCGCTACTCGTCGCTACTCATCACCACTCATCACCACTCATCACCACTCACAACTACTCATCACTACTCAGCACGTTGTACTTCGTACATCGCTTTGTTAACAACAACATGAAACAACTTCTCTTGGTGCGTCACGGTAAAGCCGAAGATCATTCCGCGGTATCGCAAGATTTCGACAGAAGGCTAGTGGAACGTGGCCGCAGGGATGTTTCAGGCCTAGCCGCGCTTGTGAATGCCGTGCCATTCGCTCCCTCGCTTATTGTATCCAGCGCTGCGCCACGCGCAAAGGAAACTGCGGAGATTTTGGCGCAGGAAGTTCTTTCGCTGCCCGCGCTCGTGCTTCAACCATCGTTGTATTTGGCCTCCGCGCCGGCGCTGCTGCATATGATAGATCAGCTTAGCGATGATCACGATGCGGTGATTATTGTGGCGCACAATCCGGGTATTCGCGATGCCGCTGCCATTCTCAGCGCGGAGTTTTTACCTTCCTTTCCTACGGCCGGAGCCGTACTTGTTTCCTTTGAGTGTGAGTTGTGGGCCGGCTGTGAATACGTGGGTGCAGGGTCTGTGCGCCACTTTTTCCCGGAGCGCTAACCGGAGTTTGAAGAGAATT
>JBKCNS010000036.1:0-17802 GCA_046297095.1 Kapaibacterium sp. (SeqCode)
TTGGTACTAGAGTTGGCATTGGTACTACCGTTGGCATTGGCAATACCAACAATACACACAAAAGAATTCTCCCTACCACACCAATAACCACTGTTGCTATGTGGCCTGATATCATTGGTCAGGAGCGCGCTCAGCGCCTGCTTTCGCAGTCTATACGAGACGAGCGCGTAGCCCATGCCTATTGCATGTGGGGACCGGAGGCTGTGTCTGCCGAGGCCTTAGCTATTGCCTTTGCTCGTGCGGTGAATTGCCTTACGCCTACGATCAGCGAGAACGCTGTAGTGCCCTGTATGAACTGCCGCAGCTGCAAGCAAATGCACACGCTTCAGCATCCCAATGTGCAATTAGTGTTTGCTCTGCCCACCGGCAAGACAGGCTCCGGCGACGACAGTCCTGCGTCCAGACTCAGTGAAGATCAGCTTGCGCAGGTGCAGGAAGAAATTGCCCGCAAAGCGGAGAATCCGTATCACCGAATCTCGTTAGAAGGCGCAAGCGCAATACGCATTGGCACGGTGCGCGATGTTAAGAAGTCGGTACAGCTGGCGCAGTCTCAAGGCGGGCGCCGCGTGTTTATTCTTCTTCAAGCAGAACTGATGACCATGGAGGCCGCCAATGCCTTGCTTAAAACACTCGAGGAGCCGCAGGACAACGTAACGCTCATCCTCTGCACGGAGCGCAAGGAGATGCTTCCGCAAACCATTTTGTCCCGCTGCCAGCAAGTGCAATTAGAGCCGCTCTCCGATGAAATCATTGCCGATGCACTGCAGCGCACATACCATGTGGAACCGGCTGCAGCCCGCATCACTGCTTCGCTAGCGCATGGAAGCATTCGCCGCGCGCTGGATATTCAAGAGAGTAATTTGCTGGCCACTCGCGATGAAATAGTGCAAATGTTGCGCACTGCATTGAAGAGCGGAACGTATCGCATTGAGCTGCTGAACGCTATCGACGAGCTTGTGGGTAACAGCGATCGCGCTGCAGCACGCACGGTGCTGTCTCTGCTGCTGGTGTGGCTTCGTGATGCCTATGCTCTACACGCCGGCGCGGACGCATCGGTGCTCGTCAATCAAGACATGACCGCCGTACTCACAAAGTTTGCACAAGCCTATGGCTCGCGCGATATTCCGGCAGCAATGGCTGTGATCGAAGAAACTATTCGCGGCCTGCACGGAAACGCGCAAATTCATCTGAGCATGCTCACTGCCATGCTTTCCTTGCGAAGAATATTTGCACAGCCGTCTGCTGCAAGCTAGTACGGACAAGGGCTGCAGGCGAAGTGCATAGCTCGACGCGGTTATTTAAACAGCACCGCTAAGCGATTTTTCGAACAGCACCGCGAAGCGCTTCTTCAACCTACTTTCCACACAATTCAACTCAGAGAAAACAGCATGAAATGTGTCATTCAGCGGGTGCGCAAAGCCCGCGTAACTGTTGGCGAAGAAACCTGCGGTTCTATTGAAACGGGCTTGCTTGTTCTGCTGGGAATACACGAGCAGGACACTACCGCGAATGCCGATTGGATGGCGAATAAAGTTGCCAACCTTCGCATCTTTCCCGATGCCGACGATAAAATGAACCTCTCGGTAAAAGATGCCGGCGGGCAGGTGCTCGTGGTGTCGCAGTTCACCTTGTACGCCGATGCCGCAAAGGGCTACAGACCGTCGTTCACACAAGCAGCTCGCCCCGACGTGGCCCAACCATTGTACGAGTACTTCAACGATAAGCTAAGCGGGGCCTTGGGCACAGCGGTTGAGACCGGTCGCTTCGGTGCAATGATGGATGTGGAACTGGTGAACTGGGGGCCGGTGACTATAGTGCTGGATCACGCATGAGAGCGGTCGCGGAATTCATGCACGTTGATCCCGTACTTGCGAATCTTTACGTGCAGAGTCTCGCGGCTCACGCCAAGCTGCGCAGCGGTTTTGCTCACATTCCCGCTGTAGGTTTTGAGCATAGCCTCAATCTTTAGTTTGTCCACGCGCTCCAAATCCTCGCGGCGCGTGCGCTCCACGGAAATGATGTTGCCGGGCAAACGCGAGTCGCTCATGTGCGCAGAGGTGGTGGAGGAATGAATGTCGCTCACTTCTATCACATCCCGCGGTACTGTTTGTAGTATCACCCGCAGCACGCTGGAGAGCTCGCGCACATTGCCGGTCCATTCGCGGCTTTGCAAATACTCCATAGCCGATGGCGATAACACTTTTTGGTCGTCGTGTTCGCGGTTGTGCTTCGCTACATAATGTTCTGAGATCAGGGGAATGTCGTCACGGCGCTCGTGCAACGCAGGCAGAAAAATCTCGCACTCGCGCAACCGGTGGTATAGTTGTTCTCGGAACAAGCCTTTCTTCATGGCATCGGGTAGGTCCTTGTCTGTGGCACTGATGAACCGTATATCCACATCTTCGGATTCAATAGATCCCACGCGGCGTATGCTGCGCTCCTCTATAGGTAGCAGCAAGTTGGCCTGCGACTCCGGTGCCAAATCACCGATCTCGTCCAGAAACAACGTGCCCTTGTGCGCATGATGAAACAATCCCTTTTTATCGGACAATGCACCGGAGAATGATCCGCGCACGTGGCCAAACAATTCGCTTTGAAAAAGATCTCGGGGAATGTTGGGAATGTCTACCGTTACGCACGAATGCTTAGCTCTTTTGCTCACTGCATGCAGGGCATGCGCTACGAGTTTTTTTCCGGTGCCGGTCTCGCCGGTGATCAACACACTCAGCTCGGTGCGGCCATACCGTATGATCTTATCTGCCACCGCTTGAATGGCTTTGCTCTTACCGATAATACCATGCTCGTGTATTGCCGCCATAAACTCACTGCGCTGTGCAGTAGATTCGAAGCGCTCTGCAGCACTGGCAATCACATCCAGCAAATGCTCGGACGATAGCGTACTCTTCTCTATAAAATTCACCGCGCCAAGTTTGGTGGCGCGCACGGCGGTTTCGATGGTACCCTTCCCGGAAATCATAATCACGGGAATGGAGGGATATTTCTTCACGGACTGAGCGAGCACATCCAGACCATTGAGCGCACTTCGATGATCGAACTCAATATCAAGCAGCACAGCCGATAGCTCTCGGTGATGCTCGTCCAGATACGCTAATGCTTCTTCGGGTGTGCCCAGGGCCGTGGGCTTCCATCCTCGCGTAGAAACGATGTCGCACAACGTCGAGCAGAAGTCGGCATTATCGTCGGCGATGAGGATGTTCATGGTGTGTGGTGAGGTATAAACGTTGACAGCGAATCAAAGATAGCACGAAACTCTCTACTCCCATGTGTCTGGAAGCGCTTGTCCCACACTGCGCGCAAGGTAATGCGTGCAGGCGGGTTTTGGTACTCTACGTACCGCATAATTGGAGCACGCACCGTGAGCGATTGAATTTTCAAAAAGGTTGCTTTGGTTGTGTCTGCATACATGCAGAACACCGGCACAGGAACTTGAGCAATAGAGTCTCGCATATATCGTTCGCTGAACTCTGCCGCTTGCGTGCGATACAGCCTACCCTTAGCATCCAGCTCGTACCCTGTGAGCACCTTTGTGGTATCGTTCCACTCGCCCCATCGTAATAACACTTCGCGCATGGATTGTTTCACACAATCGGCATCGCTGCCATTCTGCTGTGTGCGTGCGCTGCCAATGCACCCGCTAACCACAAGCATAAGCGCGCAGAGCCCGGCGAGCAGCAGCGCCAGCGGCCTGCGAGCCCCTAAACAAAAATCTCTTTGGCAGAGTATCTCTTTGTGTGCACCAAATTCTCTCATTGCGGCATTCGTGGCTTTAGGCGGACGTGTCTCTTAATCAAGCAAATATTCTATACGCATGGGTGCGGCGTGCATCCTCATGCTGTTGCTGCCGGCGTGTAGTTGATCATGCTGCGCAAGCGCTCCACCGATCGCGTTTTGCCCAGCACTTCCATGGTATCCATCATACCCGCGCCCACCGAGATGCCGGTCAGCGCCAGTCGCAGCAGGTTCGCCACGTCTTTGAACTTCAGCGAGCGTGCCTTCAAAAATTCTTGCAACGACTCGTGTATGCGTGTGTGCAAAAACTCCTCCTCGGGAATAGCACTGCACAGCTCGGCAATATCATGAAGCAACGTTGCTGAATTCTCGTTCCAGGTTTTGGCATAGAACTCGTCGTCCACTACTCTATCGGCAAACATGTACAGCGAAAACGCCACAGCATCGATGATGTTGTGAATGCGCTCACGAATCAAGAACAGCACGCGCTGAACATACTCGTCGGAATAGTTCAAACCCCGCTGGCGAAGCTGCTCCTGCATGGTCTGCACAAGGCGCAAGGGTTCGCTTTCAACTAGGGATTTCAAATACTGTGCATTCATCCACTCAAGCTTTTGAAGGTCGAACACAGCGCCCGATTTATTCACGTTCTCCAGCTTGAACTCGCGCACAAGTTCGTCCAACGTATAGATCTCGCGCTCACCGCTGGGGTTCCAGCCAAGCAGAGAAATGAAATTCAGAAACGCTTCCTTGAAATATCCTTTGGCGATATAATCGTGCACCGCCACATCTCCCTGACGCTTGCTAAGCTTGGATTTATCCGTGTTCAGCAGCAGCGGCAAATGCGCGAACTTCGGCGGCTCCCAACCAAAACTCTGATACAGCAACACATGCTTCGGCGTGGAGGGCAGCCACTCTTCGCCGCGAATCACATGGGTGATGTTCATGGTGTGATCGTCCACCACGTTAGCCAAATGATAGGTGGGAAAGTTGTCGCTCTTGAGCAGAATCTGATCGTCCACATCTTTACAAGGCACCACAATGGTTCCGCGAATCTCGTCGTGGAACTTTACCTCGCCGCTGATGGGAACTTTCATGCGCACCACCGCCGGTGCGCCCTCTGCGAGCAGTCGTTGCGTTTCCTCCGGTCCAAGCGTAAAGGAGTTTCGCATCACCGAGCGGTCGTATCGCGGAGCGATACCCGCGTTCTTCTGACGCTCGCGCATGCGGTCCAGCTCGTCGGCTGTATCGAAGGCATAGTACGCATGTCCGGATTCAAGAAGCTGCGCCGCGTATTGGCGATAAAGTTCCGTGCGCTCGCTTTGCACATACGGGCCCACGCTTCCCGGGCGCGCGGGGCTTTCGTCCGGAGTAATGCCGGCCCAATCCAGCGCAGAAACTATTGCTTCTACGGAGCCTTCCACGTACCGGGTTTGATCGGTGTCTTCAATGCGAAGCAAAAACACACCGCCATGATGACGCGCATACAAATAGTTGTACAGCGCAGTGCGCAAACCACCTACGTGCAGGTACCCGGTGGGCGAAGGAGCAAATCGAACGCGAACAGACATAGAGCTAATATTGATTGATGTAACTGCACAGAACCGGTTGATAAATCCAATACCGACCCTGTTGATAATACCCGCACCGAGCCGGTTGATAATACCCGCACCGACCCGTTGATAAATCCAACACCGACATAGTCTATCTGACTACTACACCACAAAAGGCAGACTTCTTTAGGCAGACCGAAGCGTGCGCGTGCACTCCGCGTAGGCACGCTCAGTTTCATGCAGGCGCAAGGTGAACGAATGTATACGCTCGAACTGCGCAAACTCCGGAGCCAAGCGCTCTGCGATCCACGCGCAGATATTCTCTGCGGTTGTGGGAAACGGTACCACCACTACCTTCATGGGATTGCCCAGAAAGAACTCTATCATCACGGCGTCGTCGTGATCGCAGATAAAGCAATGATCCAGCTCGTCCACAATGGGCTGCACAAGCGTTGATAGATCGTAGAAATCCATCACCATGCCAGTGGCATCGGTGCTTCCCTCGATCTCCACGCGCAGACTGTACGAATGGCCGTGAATGTTTTTGCACAGGCCTTCATGCTGCACCAACCGGTGCCCCATTTCCCAGCGATATTCTTTGGCAATACGAGTCATACGGCGTTTCAATGTGGATTGCTTGTGGCTTCTTGGAAGAGCTCACGGTTGCTTGAAAACTCTTTGGTACCGTTAGTCGGGCTTTGAGTACGACACTTCGATAACGCTGCTGATACCGCCGCGCGCTCCCCACTCACTGCGAATGGTCATGTGCCGAGGGCTGCATACTGCTACTAAGTCGTCAAGAATTTTGTTCGTAGCGGCTTCGTAGAATATTCCCTTGTTACGGTAATCCAGGTAATAATACTTCAGCGACTTCAGCTCTATACATGTTTGATCGGGCGTGTAGATCAAATGTATGGTAGCAAAGTCCGGCAAACCCGTCATGGGGCACACCGAGGTAAACTCCGGATTGGTATGAGTGATCACATAATCGCGATCCGGCTTCGGATTGGGAAAAACTTCCAATTTCATTGCATTCTCACAGAAAATGAGTCAAAGTGCGTTAAAAATCCCGGCATGGTCACAAAATCACCGCACGCTCTTGAGTACTTCTTTGGTGCAAACAAGCTCTTTGTTGTCAATAACTGCCAATTACTGCCAATTACTCCCAAGTTTTGCACAATTCGGCGCAGGCGACGGCCGGGCTGCAAAATTACGTAATCATGCATTTTTGGCACTCGATGATTTGCGGGAACCAACCAAAGGTGTATCTTTGCAATCCGTTTTGACAATCCTTCCGTGAAGTGTAGCCCCAAGCGCAGCATCACGGATAGTGTGAAGACACAACACTAACCATAGGAGAATACTATGAGCGTTCGTCGCCAATATGAGACGACCTACATTATCAACGCCGCGTTGGAAGACAACGACGTAGAGCAAGTGATCACACGCGTGAGCGAGTACATCACCAATCACGGCGGCACCATTACCGAAGTGAACAAGTGGGGACGTCGCCGTTTGGGTTACCCCATCGCTAAGAAGTTCAACGGTTTTTATGTTCACTGCATCTTTGATTCAGCAGCAAGCATTATTCCGCAACTCGAGCGTTTCTTCGTTCTTGATGACAATGTTTTGCGTCACTTGACCATGCAGTTGCCCGAGAAGCTTCGTCAGTTCCGTATCACCCGTGCTATCGCACAAGCGGAGCGTCAGGCTACACTGGACAAGGCAAAGGCAGACGGTACAGCACCGCAACAGGGCCACGGAAACCGTCGCTTCTAAACGTTGCGGCATCTGTTGCCACTTGTATTGCTGATGTTCGACAATCACTTGAACGCACGAGAGCAAACGATCGCACTATAAGCCGGCACACTTTGACATTAAAGCACACACATCGGCACTCAACCTGACTTGTACGATTGAAATCGAAAGACTACTATGAAAATCATCTTACGTCAAAACGTAGAAAAGCTTGGTTCCATCGGTGAATTGCTCACCGTGAAAGACGGATATGCTCGCAACTTTCTCATCCCCCGCCAGCTTGCATACGTTGCAACACCCGGCGCTGAGAAGCGTTTAGAGATTGAACGCCGTCAATACGATAAGAAAATGGCGCGCGCCAAAGAAGTTGCAGAAACAACAGCAACACGCTTGGCTGAATTGCAAATCTCCATCCCCATGGCTGTGGGCGAGGAAGGCAAGCTATTCGGTTCGGTTACACCGCAAATGATCGCTCAGGAATTGGAAGTGCGCGGATTCTCTATCGACCGCCGTTCCATCACCATCGAAGAGCCTATCAAAACACTTGGTGTATTCGACGTGAAGGTGAAGCTGCACCCGGAAGTTCACGGAAACCTCAAGGTGTGGGTTATCTCTCAAGACTAACACCACGAAGCGCCTGGCGCTTCGGATAGAGAATAAAAAAATCATAAAGCCCGAGTGCTCATACAGCTCTCGGGCTTTTTTGTTGTTGTGTTGTTTTGCTCATCGTTGTGGTGTTTGGCGCATCCATACCCCACCATGACGACGCCCGGACCATGCGCTTAGCGGTAGCCCTCACTACATTTTTTAGAAGCCACATACGTCAATACGCTGTTCCCTTTCCACACACTCACGAACGCAGGAGATTATGATGGCAAAGAAATATGTGATCGCCGGAGCAACAGGAATGCTGGGCCGCCGTTTGTCGCAGGTTTTGCATGAACGCGGCGACCATATTGTTGTGCTCTCGCGATCCACTGCGCACTCCCGAAGCGAGCTGCCGTTTGTACAGGAGCATATTGAACTCTCTGCCGCTCACCTTCCCGATATCTACCGTGCTGTGGACGCAGCCGATGCCGTGATAAATCTGGCGGGTGCGAACATTGGCACTGCGCGATGGACCGAAAAAAACAAAGCCATGTTTCGCAGCAGCAGAGTGGACACAACAAAGATGCTTAGCGATGCATTGCTCGCTGCTTCCAAGAAAGAACGAGTGTTTCTTAGCGCCTCTGCCGTGGGAATCTACGGACATGATTACACCGCGATGCGCCACGAAGATGCACCTGCGGCTTCAGACTTTTTGGCAGAACTCTGCTCGGCATGGGAAGCCGAGGCCATGAGGGCAATGCCTGCCGCGCGCGTGGTCATGCCGCGCATTGGTGTGGTGCTGGACACCGCCGACGGCGCTTTGTCCAAGATGCTGCTTCCCTTCCGCATGTTTGTTGGCGGCCCTATTGGCTCGGGCAAACAATGGATGTCGTGGATTCATCTGCGTGACATGGTGCGCGCACTGGTCTTTCTTCTCGATACTCCCGCGGCACAGGGACCCGTGAATTGTGTGGCACCAAACCCCACTACCATGAAAGAGTTTGCCCAAACACTGGGCGCTGTACTGCATAGGCCCTCGCTGTTTGCCGTACCCGAGTTTGCGTTGAAACTGTTGCTCGGTGAGCAACATGTTTTGGTAACCGACAGCATACGTGTGTCTCCGCACACATTGCGCTCGCTGGGGTTCAGCTTCGAATTCAGCGACCTTGCTCCGGCCCTGCGCGATCTTCTTAGATGATGCACACAGTTGATCTACTCGGATGATCTGTTGAAAAGTAATTCCTCGGTAATTAGAGCCTATGCGCGCATTCGCAATGGCCAATGCCCCCGTGCAAGGTGGCGGCGATGCCGTGGCACTGCAGTGGTGGTATTTTTGCACCTATCTCTTTCCCACGCAGGATGTTCCCATGAACGACCGCATCGCATATACCGAAGCTGCTTCTTACAATTGTTGTAACTCATGTTATTACTCTTGTTATTACTCTTGTTATTACTCTTCCCAATCAACGTTCACGCGCTCCCGGAAGCTCGCGTTTTTTGTGCGCAGTATGTGCGCGATGATGTGCGTTACGTTCGCGGCCACGGTATTGACATCGTGCGGTGAGCGAGGCGCGTCGCCGGCATCGGGTAAGCCGCCTGCAGCGCCGCTCCGCGTTCAGGCCTATGTGGTTGCCCCGGTTCAACTCTCCACTTCTTTTACGGTGTCCGGTTCTATTCGCGCAGCGGAACAAACCGAATTGCATCCCGAAGTGAGTGGCCGTGTGGTATCACTGCCGGTGCGTGAAGGCAGTGCCGTACGTGCAGGAGAATTGCTGGTGAAGCTCTACGACGGCGACCTGCAAGCGCAGAAGAAAAAGCTTCAGGTGCAAAGGGATATTGCTGCCACTACCGAACGGCGCTTGCGCGAACTGCTGGCAGTGCAGGGCACCACACAGCAAGAGGTTGATCTGGCTCACTTGCAAACAGCAAATGCCGAAGCCGATCTTGAAATTCTCAATACCGCCATAGCCAAAACAGAAATTCGCGCTCCGTATGCCGGCGTCATTGGATTGTGTTCGTTATCGCCGGGAGCTTACGTTACTCCTCAAACTGCGATTACCACCATTCGCGACCAAGGTCCGATGCGTGTGGACTTCTCCGTGCCGGAGCAATACGCTACGATGCTACGTGCGGGGCAAAGCGTATCCTTCACCGTAGCGGGTGCGACCGATGCTTGCAATGCAAGTATCACCGCCTTCGATGCCGGAATAGATGCGGGCAGCAGAGCACGCATGGTGCGGGCTCGAGTAAGCAAGAGCAATAGCGCGGTAGTACCCGGAAGTTTTGCCAGCGTAGTGATTCCCCGCCCCAAAGGCGCATCAGCACTGGCTATTCCGACGCAGGCACTTATTCCCAAAGCCCGGGAAAAGAACGTCATTGTGGTAAACAATAATCGCGCTCGTTTTGTAGCGGTTACCACCGGTGCACGCACGGCATCGGCGGTAGAGATTCTCTCCGGACTGCAACCCGGTGATACCATTCTCACCACAGGCCTGCTGTTTGTGAAACCCAACAACGTGGTGAATATATCTTCGTTTATCAATTTCCGCCCATGACGTTGTCGCTTATCAACTTCCGCCCATGACGTTGTCGTTTATCAACTTCCACACATGACGCTTTCTGAGTTCAGCCTTAAGAGGCCGGTCTTCACCTTTGTGTCCAGTATAGCCATTGTGCTGTTCGGCGCTATAGGGTATTCGTTTCTGGGCGTGCGCGAGTATCCCGCTATCGATCCGCCGGTGATCACCGTGCGCACACAGTATACCGGCGCCAACGCAGAGATTATCGAGTCGCAAATCACCGAGCCATTAGAAAAAGCAATCAACGGCATTGAAGGCATTCGAACTATTTCTTCGAACTCAACGCTGGGCGTAAGCATTATCACGGTAGAGTTTCAGTTGTCTTCGAATCTTGAGCAAGCGGCAAATGATGTTCGCGACAAGGTATCGCAAGCCACGCGCACACTGCCGCAGGATATCGATGCACCGCCGGTGGTAACAAAGTCCGACGCTAATTCCGATCCCGTCATCATCATGCCGGTGCAAAGCTCCACGCGAAATATTCTGGAGCTGAGCGATTACGCGGAGTCGGTGCTTCAAGAGAAACTTCAGACCATTCCCGGCGTAAGCCAGATCACGGTGTTTGGCAACAAGCGCTACGCGATGCGCTTATGGATTTCTCCGGAGAAACTTCGTGCAGCGGAATTGTCCGTGGATGATATTCAGCGCGCGCTCACCGCAGAGAATGTTGAATTACCCGGCGGAAAAATTCGCGGCGACAAAACCGAGCTCACCATTATCAATGCGGGCCGGCTGCGCACCGAGGAAGACTTCAACAACCTTATTGTTCGGCGCACCGCCACCGGCGTGATTCGTTTTAGCGATGTTGGCGAAGCAGTGCTTGGCCCGGAAATCGAAGAGACAACGGCGAAAAACAACAACGTGGATATCGTTGCCTTGGGCGTGGTTCCTCAGCCCGGCGCTAATCACGTGGCTATTGCGCGCGAGTTTTATAGGCGCCTTGAGCTTCTCAAAAAAGATTTGCCTCCGGATATTACCTTCGATATCTCCATAGACAAAACCCGCTTTGTTCGCCGCGCACTTACCGAGGTTCAGGAGACACTGATTCTCTCCGTTGCTTTGGTGGTGCTCATCGTGTACATGTTCTTCCGCGATTGGCGTACCGCGGTGCGCCCGCTTATCGACATCCCTATCTCGCTCATCGGTACCTTCTTTATTATGTATCTGATGGGCTTCTCGGTAAATGTTCTTACGCTGCTGGGCATCGTGCTTGCCACGGGACTCGTGGTGGACGACGGCATTGTGGTAACCGAGAACATTTTTGCAAAAATGGAAAGCGGTATGGGCCGCATGGAAGCTGCCGTGGCAGGCACACGAGAAATTTTCTTCGCGGTGATTTCCACCTCGCTCACACTGGCCATTGTGTTTCTGCCTGTGGTGTTCTTGCAAGGCTTTACGGGCGCGCTCTTCCGCGAGTTTGGTGTGGTGCTTGCGTGCGCCGTGCTGATCTCCGCATTTGTGTCTCTTACCATCACGCCGGTACTGAACGTACGATTGGCTCGCAGCGCGCACCGTCACACACGCTTTTACGAACTCACCGAACCCTACTTTGAAAAGCTGAACGACGCGTACAGAAACACCTTGGTGCGATCGCTGCGCAAACCGTGGATCAGCATTGCTGTGGTGATTGTTTGCTTTGGTACAATTGCGGGCGTGGGTTCGCTGCTGCAAAGCGAGCTGGCACCGCTGGAAGATCGCGGCATCGTGCGAGCGATGATGACATCGGCAGAAGGCACGGACTTCGATGCCATGGAGAACATCAACATGCGTATCGCACAAGCATACCAGGATTCTCTTTCGGACGATATGAAGATGACCTTTCAGATCGTTGCATCGCAATGGCAAACCGGCGCACCGAACACGGGCATGTGTAATGCCATATTGTACGATCGTTCGCAGCGACCCCATTCGCAGGCGCAGGTAGCGCAAAAGATGCAGCGTATTCTTAAGGGCTTCCCCGAGGTTCGGGCTATTCCCGTGCAAGAGCAAACCATCAGCGTGGGCTTTGCCTCTGCGTCGCAGTTGCCGGTGCAGTTTGTTCTGCAAAATCTCAGCTTCGAAAAACTGCGCAGCTTTATTCCGAAGTTCATGGACGAAGCCACGAAGAGCCCGGTGTTTCAGGGCGTGGATGTGAATTTGAAATTCACCAAACCTGAATTGCGCATCAGTGTTGATCGCCTCAAAGCCGCAGACATGGGTGTCTCGGTGGCTGATGTTGCGCAAACATTACAGCTAGCCTACTCCGGACGTCGCTTCGGATATTTCTTGATGAATGGCAAGCAGTATCAGGTGATTGGCCAGGTAGAACGTGCACATCGTTTGCAGCCCTCCGATCTACAGAGCTTGAGTGTTCGAAACAACCGAGGCGAACTGATTCGTCTTGAGAATCTTATCACCATGGACGATGCCGGCAACCCGCCGCAGATCTATCATTTCAATCGTTACAAGTCTGCTACCATCAGCGCGGGCCTTGCTCCCGGCAAAACTGTGGGCGATGGTGTGGCGGAAATGGAAGCAATCGCCAAACGCGTACTCGACGATTCCTTTGTAACTGCGCTCAGCGGTACTTCCAGAGACTTTGCCGAGAGCGGCTCGAACATTTGGTTTGCGTTTGCGCTGGCCCTGGTGCTTATCTATTTGGTGCTTGCTGCGCAATTCGAGAGCTTCCGCGATCCCTTGATCATTATGATCACTGTGCCGCTAGCCCTTGCCGGAGCTGTGGTGTCGCTCTTTGCCTTTGGGCACACGCTGAATATTTTTTCGGAGATAGGAATCATCATGCTCATTGGCCTTGTAACGAAGAACGGAATTCTTATCGTAGAGTTTGCCAATCAGCAACGCGAGCGCGGATTGTCTATTCGTGAAGCTGTAACGGAAGCCGCAACGGCGCGTCTGCGACCTATTCTCATGACCAGTTCCGCCATGATACTTGGTGCCTTGCCCATTGCTCTTGCGCTGGGAGCCGGCGCCCAAAGCCGCGTGCCCCTTGGTATTGTGGTGGTGGGTGGTTTAAGCTTCTCCTTGCTTCTTACTCTGCTTGTTATTCCGACAATGTATCTTTTGATGAGCGGGCAACGACACACCGCAGTAAACGGCTCTGTGCCACCGGCCAATGAAACAGAGGTGAGGGCATGAGCAAGTTTTACTCGCTACATTACTCCGTTCATTGCTCGAACCTCGTGGCGATCTGCGTGCTGGCATGCTGTGCTGTTGTGCCAACGTGCGCGCAGGAACTTTTGCGTGTGAACGATGCAGTTCGCAGAGCGGTACAGAAGAATTACGATATCATCATTGCGGCCGACGAAGCTGAAGCAGCGCGGCGCGGAGATTCGTGGGCCACTGCCGGCGCGTATCCTTCCGCTACCGCCGGGGCCTCGGTAAATACTGCGCGGGTGGCAATCGATCAGAAATTTTCCAGCGGAACGACGGCGCGTCAACGCGGTGTGGAGCAAACATCCACCCAGGCATTCGCCCACATGCAGTGGCGAGTGTTCGATGGCATGAAGATGTTCGCCACCAAAGAGCGCCTGGCACAAATACGTGAACGCGGCGAGTCTGCCTTGCGTCAACAAGTGTCGGCTACTATCCTTACAACGATGAGCACCTACTATGCGCTGGTGCAAACCGATGAGCAGCTGCGGGTAACAGAACGCATGCTGCAAACGGTGGAAGAGCGTAAACGCATTGCCGATGTTCGCTTGAGCTCGGGATTGTCGTCCAGAAGTGATGTGCTGCAAGCGCGTATCGATGTAAACGACGCGTTGGCCTCTCTGGTGTCCCTGCGCGCACAGCGCAGACAAACAGAGATATCATTGCTCCGGTGCATGGGCCAAGACAGCAGCGGCTCTGTGCGCTGTGCCGATACTGTGCAGGTAGATTCCACTATCAATCTAGCGGCACTGCGAGCGGCGCTTGCCACGGCCAACGAGTCGGTGCTTCAGGCGTTGAGTAACATTCGTATCTCACAGGCAGCCAAGCGCGAGGCAGCGTCGGCAGGATATCCCGGCCTTGAGCTTCAGGCAGGATATGTATTCAACCGCTCGCAGAACAGCGCGGGCTTTGCCTTGTTCAACGAGAACAACGGCTTTAATGTGGGCGCCAATCTTAGCGTGCCCCTGCTCAATGGATGGCGCACGGAAACAGAGATGGAAATCAAAGAAGTACAGATTCAACAACAACAACACATAGCCGAGAACGTGAAACGCAGTGTGGTAGCGGAGTTCGAGGGTACCGCGGAAGAGTATCGCGCCGCATGCACGATGCTGCCCATGCTGCGCGAGAGCATGGACTTGGCTACCGAGAACAGCATCATAGCGCTGGAGCGATTCCGCCGCAGCGATATCACGAGCACGGAGATTCGAGCGATTCAGCTCGAGGTACTGCAGAGGTCGTTGCAATTGCTTCAAGCTGCTGTTCGCGCAAAAGTGGCCGAGCTGCGGCTGCGCATGTTGGCGGGAACGTTGAGCGGCGGCGAGTAAGCATTGCCGGCGGTTGTATCTGTTGTTGTATCTGTTGTTGTATCTGTGTCTGTATCTGTTTCTATCTCCCTTTTTCTATCTCAACTTCTTTCTCTATTTCGATACAGTTACTTTCTTCACTGCCATGAAAACTCGCAACGTCCATGTATGCCAGAATTGCGGACACCAGGAATCTAAGTGGACCGGTAAGTGTCCCTCGTGCGGTGCATGGGGCACGCTGGTGGAGGAAGTTGTGCGCTCGGAGAAACGCGGTGGCGCTGCGGGCAAAGCAGTGGCCTCGCTTTCTACCTTGGGCAATGTGTCGATGGAAGCCACCGATAAGTTCACCACCGGCATTGGTGAGCTGGACCGCATTCTTGGCGGCGGCATCACCCGCGGCTCGCTCATTCTGGTGGGTGGCGATCCGGGTATTGGAAAATCTACCTTGATGCTGCAGCTCTGCGCACACACGCAGCGCTACAAACCGCTCTACGTAACAGGCGAGGAATCGTTGCAGCAGATTAAAAGCAGAGCCGCGCGCATGCGAAACATCTCGGACGATTTGCTGCTGCTTGCAGAGACCGATATCACCACTGTGTGCAATGCCATTCGCGAGAGCGAATGCGGCCTGGCCATTGTGGACTCTATTCAAACGATGCAGTCGCCGGAGATCGACAGCGCTCCCGGATCGGTGTCGCAGGTGCGTGAATGCAGCATGCGCTTGATGGAAGTGGCAAAGAAAACGCACAAGCCGATTTTCATTGTGGGGCATGTGAACAAAGAAGGATTGATTGCCGGACCCAAAGTGCTGGAGCACACCGTAGACACAGTGTTGCAGTTCGAAGGCGAAGGCATTTATTCGTATCGCATTCTGCGAGCGTTGAAAAATCGTTACGGCTCAACACACGAGCTGGGCATATTCGAAATGAATGAACAGGGTTTGCAAGAGGTTCCGAACCCCAGCGAGATTTTTCTTACGCAGCGCTCGCAAGAGGAATCGGGCGTGGCGGTATGTACCAGCATCGAGGGTACGCGCCCACTACTGGTGGAGGTTCAGGCGCTCGTTACTCCCACAAGCTACAACGTACCGCAGCGTACGTCTACGGGCTTCGAGTATAAACGCCTTCAGATGATTCTTGCCATCCTCGAGAAACGCATGGGTCTGCGCTTTGCCCACAACGATGTATTCGTCAACGTTGCCGGCGGTATAGTGCTCAACGATCCGGCGGTGGACCTTAGCGTGGCAGTTGCCCTGGTAAGCTCCCTGCGCGATCATCCAATTGCACCGCGTACGGTGTTTATCGGTGAGCTGGGCCTTACCGGCGAGGTTCGTAATGTTACCGCCATAGAGCAGCGCCTGGCCGAGGCCGACAAGCTGGGCTTTAAGCATGCGATGATTCCCGCTACCAATGCCGATAAACTTGGCCGTTCGTTCTCCCTGCAGCTGCATCCCGTGGAGAAAATCTCTGCTGCCCTGCTAGCTGCTTTCGGTTCATAGCACGCCCACCGGCTCGAGAAAGTACAGGAACGTTGCTGTAGCGGACAGCTTCCTCTCCATGCGCAATGACTGCCCTGTTGGTGCCTATTTCGTATCTTAGCGGCGTTCATACTATTACGTCACCAGAGGCCCGCGGGACATGTTCGAATCGGACATTGAGCGAAGTAAACTTCGGTTGGTTGAGGCCGTTAACGGCTATCAGCCCGGCACCTATCTTCGCGATATTGTTGCTCAGGCAAATGTTGATTATGCCTACAAGCAATACTTCGAAGCGGAGTTCGCGTGGTGGCTATACGAGCAGCAAACAGTTCGTAAGGCAAACCCGCATGTAAACCCCGACGACCCCGAGACAGCGGCCATTCTTCGCAACCTTGATATTCAATACCACAAGAACGCGCGCTTCGATCGCGAGGAGCTCTTGAGCATTGCGGATGCTGCGGTAAAAGGTGTGTTGAATTATCGTGTACGTCCTCGTACCACACTCAAGTGGTTCGTATATCGCGGCGAGCCCACGAAGCCCATCTACGAGATTTATTTGCGCATGCGGTACTTCGCAGATTATCAATATCTGCACGAAGGCTTCAATCGTTGGCTGGTACAACGCGGACTGCGCTACGACAGCATGGATATTATCTCGGTGCTGGAGTTCGAACGACTTATAAAGAAAATCGACGACGACGCTATTCTGGATATGTCGCCCTCGGAGTTTGTGAATCTGATTTCTCCCATTGGGTATTGCTTTCCGCCGGATGCCGGTGAATCCGTGGATCGCGGAATTCCTATCGAGGCCGTCATCATTTTTCTTGATGACAAGGAAGTATACGTGATTGCTCAGAAGCTAGAGCACATGCTGTATCAGCAAGGTATTCGCTACATCACCAAAGATATGTTCCTCACGGTAGTGGATGAAGTGCTTGCCGAAGTGGACAACGAGCCCTATGCGGAAACGCCTAAGGCTTCGGCGAAGGTAGCGGCACCGCCTCAACGCCCTGCGGAGATGCGCACCTTTGATGTTCCTGCATCCGACGTGCGAACATCGGAGTTCATCAGCATGCAACCACTGCGCGAGCCAAGTACCGAAACTCCGATTCGCACATCGAGCGCACCGGCCATGGATGCCATTCCTATGGCTGCGAGAGTGGAAACTAGAGTAGATAATAAGGTTGAAACAAGAGTAGATAATGAAGTAGAAACAAGAGAGCCGCACGAGCATCCATCTTCTGCCAAGCCAACCACCATCCACCACGAGGATCAAAACTCTGTGGTTGATAGTAGCGCGTACACAAGTGCCGTTGCCGGCCCTGCGGATATTCAGACGACGGAGTCTGCGCAAAGCCCGCAGGCAAGAGAGTCCGCGGGGATTCAAGCCGAAAGTGATGCGGTGAGTGCGAGTGAAGGTGTGAGTGTGAACAACTCGGAGAACAGCTCGGAGAACGGCTCCGAGAGCAGCTCCGAGAATGCTATTGAGAATAGTAATTCATCAGCATCCGCACATGCACCATCGCGCGACTACCCTTCGGTGACATCACTCTATGATGCTCGGCAGCGAGAAGTGTTTGTTCGAAAACTCTGCGCGAAAAACGAGGAAATGTTTAGCGCCCTTACAACATTGATCGATG
>JBKCNS010000037.1:0-26627 GCA_046297095.1 Kapaibacterium sp. (SeqCode)
GAATAGCCCATTTCGCTCAATTTTGCGGCTGCATCGAGCGAAATATGGGTAGCATTGCCGTAGGTAACGATAGTAACGTCCGTTCCCTCGCGGCGTACTTTTGCTCTTCCGAATGGAATGATAAAGTCGTCTGCCGGCACCGATGCGGATGTTTGGCGGAAGTTGTAAAGGAACTTGGGCTCAAGGTACATAGTAACGCCCTCGGAGCGCAAAGCATTTCGCATCAATCCAATGGCGTCGTCGGCAAAAGATGGGCAAACAACGCGAATTCCCGGTAAATGCGAGAAAATCGCATCCAGATTTTGCGAGTGATATAACCCGCCCTGAATGTATCCGCCGCTGGCCAGACGTATCACCACATTGGGGCCGAATTGACCCTTCGTACGCCAATAATCGTGCGAGCACTCGATGAGCTGCTCCATTGCAGGCCAGAAATAATCCGCAAACTCCGCACCTTCCACGACCACTCTGATGTCTTTACGATAACGGCACATACCATTAGCCGTTCCTACGATAAAGTCCTCAGCGATGGGAGCGTTGAACACACGGTCGTTACCAAACTCGTCCAACATTCCCTTTGGAACGTTAAAAATGCCCTGTTTATTCACCGAAGCAACGTCCTGGCCCCAAAGGAATGTGGCCGGATTGCGGCGAAACTCCTCTTTCATGGCATGGTTAATCGCCTCTCTGAAGGTCAACTGTGGAGAAGCGGGATCGTTTACATACGAATACTCGCTGGTATCATCTGCCGAAACCACCGACGGCGGCATCATAAATTGTGTGTACGACTCAGGTTCCGGATCGGGCGATGCCTCGGCAATATCTGCCGCCTCGTACATCAAGCGCATATTTTCCTTTTCCAGCGCCACTATCTCCTCTTCCGACATAAACCCTGCTTCCAGCAGAAGCGAGCGGAAACGAGGCAATGGATCGCGATCTTTCACCGCTGTGATCTCTTCCTTACTGCGGTACAGCTCTTGATTATCTGAGTTGGAGTGCGAACCGATGCGATCGCAATCGGCATGAACCATAGCCGGACCTGCGCCGGAAAGCACATAATCGGCCGCCTTACGTAATGCGCGATATGAATCAAAAGGATCACGGCCGTCGCAATTGACAATCAAAAGATTGCGAAATCCTATGAAATTGTCAGAAATACGCTCGTTCGCTGTTTGTTCGCGCACCGGAACGGAAATGCCAAACTTGTTGTTCTGAATAACAAAGATCACGGGTAGTTTCTCGGTGCACGCACCGTTCACTGCCTCGTAGAAATACCCCTCGGAACATGCAGACTCGCCGCCGGAGTAGATAGAAAACTCGTCGCCTTTGAATTTCTTGATAGCTCTGGCCGTTCCTACAGCATGCAAACTGTGGTTCCCCGTGCAAGAACTCCCATTTTGGATATTCACAGAGGGCTTGGCAAAGTGATTGCTCATGTGCCTGCCACCGCCGGCTACATCGGCATCTTTGCTCAGACCGTTGTAAATAATCTCTAGCGGCGTCAAGCCTGCAGACAGCGATGTAAGCAAGTCACGATAATACGGAAACAGGAAATCCTTCGACGAGCGGAAGATTCTGCCGATGGCAATCTGAATACCGTCGTGACCTGCGCAAGGCGCGTGATACGACCATCCCTTTGCCATCTTAAGGTACGACGCTGCTTTTTCGTCCAGCTTTCTTCCCAGGTGGTTTATTCTATACCAATCGATTACAGTCTCTCTGTCGAATCCTGAATAATCGAAGGACGAGATTCCTTTTGCTGCGGTTGTGCTCTTTGCCATAGTATTTACATCTCTACGGAATAGTGTCTTCAGTAATTATTTTTTGATAAACAAGAACGCATCATTTTAATAAAATCACGTACATCGCAGTCTGTGAAGGGGACGTCGGATATTCTACGTCATTCATTTGACTACCAACGAATTATTCGCGATTAAATAAATGTGAGCCATGAATGCGGATCCTCTCCCTTTTCTACCACATTGGCAAAGGCCTGCATAATTGTTTTTGTCATCGGTCCGGTAAATCCGTTGCCTATTTGCACACGATCTACGGAGCGAACAGGAGTAATTTCTACTGCCGTTCCCGTCATAAACATTTCGTCGCACGTGTACAGCATTGCTCGGGGAATAGTCTGCTCCATCACGGACATACCTGCATCGCGCGCCATTTGCATTACCGATGCACGGGTAATACCCGGCAGAATGGACGAACCTGCAGGAGGAGTGTAGAGCGTATTATTTACCACAATAAAAATATTCTCGCCGCTGCCTTCGCTGATGTTACCATACGAATCCAGCGTAATACCTTCCTCGTAACCATGGCGAACAGCTTCCATGCGCACCAGTTGCGAGTTCATGTAGTTAGCAGACGCTTTGGAAACAGATGGCAACGTGTTCGGAGAAATGCGGTTCCACGAAGACACACACACATCCACGCCCTCGTCCATAGACTCTTTGCCCAGATAGCGCCCCCAGGGCCACGCAGCAATAACTACTTCCACCGGGCAACCCATAGGATTCACACCCATTTCGCCCAAGCCGCGATAGGCCAAGGGACGGATGTAGCATCCTTCCAACGCATTCTTGCGAATGAGCTCCAGTGTGGTTTCGCATAATTCTTCTACGGAATACGGTAGCTCTGCGTGATACACGCGCAGGGATTTTTCCAAACGCTTCATGTGCTCATGAAGGCGGAATACTGCCACGCCCTTCTGCGTTTTATATGCCCGAATTCCTTCGAACCAACCTGAACCGTAGTGCAGCACATGAGACAACACATGAATCTTTGCATCCTCCCAGGAAACAAATGATCCATTCATCCAAATAAACTCTGTGCGTGGTATAGGCATAACAACTCTTCCGCAGTAATGATTTATTCCGTTGTGTTCGGCACCGCTCGCTGAAATACGTCGGTGACAAGTTTATTAACTATTTGCGGGTCGGCCTTGCCGCCCGATTTTTTCAAAATCTGTCCTACAATAAAACCGAAGACATTTTTCTTTCCGGCAGCAAACTTCTCGAGCGTGTCAGGATTTTCTTTAAACGTCTCATCCACCAATGCAGCAATGACTGCTTCGTCGGAGATCATCCCCAAGGACAACTCATCTACAATAGCCGAGGGATTATTCCCCGTTTCTACCACGCGCTCAAACACCTCTTTACCGGCCTTCGAGCTGATGGTACCTTTTGCAATGAGAGTAATTAATTCGGCTAGTTGAACAGTTGTAATGCCGGTCTCGTCTACCGCGCATTTACGCTCCGACATCCGCCGCATAATCTCGGTCATTATCCAATTGCTTACCAGTTTCCACGCCGATGTTTCCTGAGGATTCACCAGGGCACAGCAGGCCTCGAAGAAATCTGCTACGCGAGCGTCTGCCACAAACAAACCCGCATCGTAGTCCGGAATGCCGTATTGCTCCACCAGGCGATGCTTCTTGTGCATGGGAAGCTCAGGTAGTCCGGAACGAATACGACTCGCCCATTCATGATCCACATAGAGCATGCCCAAGTCCGGCTCGGGGAAATATCGATAATCGTGGGCAGCTTCTTTAGATCGCATAGCGCGGGTTTGCTGGCCGCCGGCATCCCACATGCGCGTTTCGTAGGCTATCGTTCCACCTGCTAGCACCACTTCTGTTTGGCGCTGAATTTCGAATTCTATGGCTTTTTCGGCGTTTCTGAATGAATTCAGGTTCTTGATCTCGGTTCTGGTACCAAATTGGGAAGAACCTTTGGGCCGAATGGACACATTGGCATCGCAACGCAAAGAACCTTCTTCAAGATTCCCGTCACAAATGCCTAAATACATCACGATTTGACGGATATTCGTTAAATACAGAAAGGCCTCGCGTGCACTGCGTAGGTCCGGCTCGCTTACAATTTCAATAAGAGGCACGCCCGAACGATTTAAGTCCACGAGAGTGTCTATATCCATGTCGTGTATAGACTTGCCGGCATCTTCCTCTATATGTATGCGCGTAACTCCGATGCGCTTAAGCTGCCCCGGGCTAAGCTCCAGATCCACAAAACCATTATAGCAAATGGGATCGTCGAACTGGCTAATCTGATAGCCCTTCGGCAAGTCCGGATAGAAGTAGTTTTTGCGGGCAAATCCGGAAACAGGACGTACGGTGCAGTTCGTGGCTAATCCCATGCGCAGAGCAAAGTCCACAACTTGTCGGTTCAGCACGGGCAATGCACCCGGATGACCCAAACACACAGGGCACGTGGAGGAATTCGGCTCGGCACCGTATCCTGTGGGGCAAGCACAGAAGGCCTTCGTTGCGGTTTGCAACTGAACGTGCACTTCCAGCCCTATGACGGCTTCAAATTCTGTCATCAAACCACGTAGTAAAAATCTGTTCTAACGGTACGTCCGCCGAGCGGCAAAACTACGAAAAAGTGCGCAGGCAGGAGGGCTTCAAACCTCGGCCGAATGCCTCGCAGTTCATTCATTTTTCCGTAACAAGTGCGGGATATCCGCAGAGCGCCAATGCTATTCCTCTCCTCTACGCATTGCCCTTTCGGCATCGCGCTCTTTCATGTCGGCGCGCTTGTCGTAATGCTTCTTTCCCTTCACAATGGCCAACTCCACTTTTACATAGGGTCCGGAAAAGTACATCGACAGCGGAACAATGGTAAGCCCCTGCTCCTGAATTGCCTGTCTGTAGCGGCTCGCTTCTTTGGCTTTAACCAGCAATCGCCGCGGGCGAAGTGGATTGTGATTCTCTCTGTTGCCATGCTCGTACGGCGAGATATGCAGGTTCATGAGAACAAACTCGTCCGAGTTCTTCGTTGGAAAGGTTGCGTACGAGTCTTTAAGGTTCGCCTTTCCTGCGCGCAGAGATTTTACCTCGGTACCGGTGAGAACAATACCCGCTTCGAACTTTTGAAGCACCATATAGTCGTGCAGCGCTTTTTTGTTCGCGGCAATGGGGCGTATCACCCTGTCGGCAGATAGTTTCATTTCTCCTCGGTTGATTCACCGCAATTTACGGCATTCACGCCGCAGGCTGCCGCACTCGCGCTTAGGGCGTATTTTCGCGTTCACTTTTTTCCCTGCTGCCATGTTTGATGTTCAGAAAAATCGGCTTCGCGTGTTCACCGATCGTGTCGATCAATTGCGGAGGTTTCTTTGACATCGAATCCAAACAGCGAGAGGTAGACGAGCGTGAGCACAGCAGCCAGCTGCCGGGCTTTTGGGATGACAATCAAACAGCACAGAAAGTGATGCAGGAGATTGCCGAACGCAAGGACTGGATTTCCGTGTGGACGGCTCTGCAATCACGCTGCGACGACATCAGCGCTCTCATCGAGCTCAGCGAGGAGTCTGCGGACGCTGCCATGGAAACGGAAATCGATGCCGAGCTTGGCGCACTGGAAACAGCACTCGAGGATGCCGAGATTCGCAAGTTGCTCTCGGGAGAAAACGACTCGCGCGATGCATTGCTCACAATTAACGCAGGTGCCGGCGGTACCGAGGCACAAGACTGGGCGGAAATGCTGCTCCGCATGTACACACGCTGGGCAGAGCGGCACGGGTATTCGGTAACTCTGGCAGACGAGCAAGAGGGCGATACAGCCGGTATTAAGTCTGCTACTTTGGAAATCAAAGGAAGAAATGCCTACGGCTATCTAAAAGCCGAAAGCGGCGTGCACAGACTTGTGCGCATATCACCGTTCGACTCCAACGCTCGGCGCCATACCTCGTTTGCATCCGTGTATGTGTACCCGGAAATCGACGACGACATTCACATCGAGATCAATCCCGCAGACATAGAAATGGACACCTTTCGTTCGGGCGGCAAGGGTGGTCAGAACGTGAACAAAGTGGAAACCGCAGTGCGCCTGCGGCACATTCCCAGCGGCATTGTGGTGTCGTGCCAGCAGCAACGCTCGCAGCATCAAAACCGCGAGACTGCCATGAAGATGTTGAAGTCGCAATTGTACAACAAGCAGCTGGAAGAGCGGGAAGCTGCTCAAGCACTTGTAGAGGGCGCGAAGAAGAGAATCGAATGGGGTAGTCAGATACGGTCGTATGTGTTTCAACCATACACCATGGTAAACGATCACCGAACGGAAACAAAGGTGAACGACGTACACAGCGTCATGGACGGCGAGCTTGATGTATTCATCAAGGCCTATTTGCTCTCGGCAGACGCCTAGGCACCGGCGCAGTGTTTCGGCAACCGCGACGAGGTGTATGCACCTCGCGATATTCGGATGTCTACTTCACTCTCTCTCTACTCTTTAGAGCTACTGCTCTTCTACTCGCCTACCTCGATCACGGTGTTCGCAGGCACTTCCGCGCCGTTGATAATCACAAATGCACCGCTGCCGGTGTAGCGCACTCCGGTAACTTTTCCTCTCACCATGGGTAGAACCGAAAGATCGTTTCCGCGGGCATCTTTTGCCGTTACGGTAAAGGTATAATTTCCGGGGGCCATTACTCTGCCATCGGCGCCCTTGCCATCCCACACAAAGGCATTCTTTCCTGATGCTGTAGGCGTGTTCGGTGTCTCGAAGCTTCGTACGATTTTGTTGTTCGCATCTTTGATCTCCACACGAACATTCGATGCCTCTTTAGGGAGTTCATAGGCAAAGTCTACTGCGTCTTTGCCGTTGAACGACAGCGCGTTCGAATTTGCCTTCACCGTCTTCGCGATCATGTTCGGCAGAGACATCTGCGCCAAACTCTGAGCCAGAGTACCATTGCTCTGCGTCATTTTCTCCAGCGAGGTATTGATATTCTGCAGTTGCTCCAGCGACGAGAACTGAGCCAGCTGCGTAGCCATCTGCTTATTATCCATAGGAGAAGTGGGGTCCTGGTACTTCATCTGCATTGTCAGAAGTTTCAGAAACTCGTTCTTTCCAAGGTCCTTGTTTGCGGTCTTGGATGTGGGCTGCGCGGCATACTGCTCGAAGAGCTGTTTGGTAGCTGCTGATACTGCTTCAGACATAAATACTCCGGTTTCGTTTATAGCGTTGTAGGCTATGAGTTTCTTACTTTTTCTTTGGCTTTGTCTTTTTCTTCTGACTTTGTTCGCTCTTCGATTTGTGTGTCATTGATACTAACCTATTCGAGCAACCGATACGAGCACCCGACCCAACTTTCTTACACTGTACCTGGGACTGTCTATGCGTAGCGTTCGAACTTCGAATCACCGCTCGTTGCCTGCCTGCCGCCGCCGCGCCGGCGCGAATGCGGTTCCGATCGCTCGTCTTTAGAACTTCTGCCCGAAGTTTCGGAGTGTGAGCCGCGTGCAAATGCAGTGCGAGATTCCTGATCTTCTCTGCGTTGCTGACGCGCTTGCTGTCCGCTTTGTTCGAAGCGTCCGAAGGATGCTTCTTGCTCGCGAACACTTACCGTTACCTGGCCGAAGTTCACGCCTTGAGCTGCGCACTGCTCTTTGAGTATGCCCATGTTCGCTTCAACAAGCGCTCGGGTACTCGAGTTCGACACCTCCAGATGGAGTGTTCCTTCTTTTTCTTGCATTGCTAAGTTCACAACTATCGTGCCAAGACTATCCGGTGTAAGAATCAGTCTGGCAGTGTTTTGAGACTGCTCTACAAGATTCGATACGATGGCAGAAGTTTGAGGCACAAAGCGCTCCATAACCACTCTAAACACCCGCGAGTCGGTTTTGGGAATATCGAACACACCGCGCATTGACGCTTTCTCTGCCGGTGCTGCGACTGCTGCCAAGGGCGATGCGGCAGTGGGCGTAGAAGGTGTGGATGCAGATTGCGTAGAGTTTGCTGCAAGCTCGTTTGAGTGTGTAGATGAAGCTGATGCCACTTCTGCTTTATCAAGCTGCGAAGCAGCGTGCAGAGCATTGAAGCTCACATCACTTTTGCTGCGCAGCTCAGCATCTGCAGGAACTGCATTCTTCAGCGCGTGCTGCGCATCATCTGCCGCGGACTCTTGAGCAAGCGTCTCTTGAGTGCTTTGTTGCTGAGTTTGCTGCCCACTCGAACTCTGTTCACTTTCGTTGTTGCGGCCCTTCTTTGGTGCGGCATGTGCTGCGGCGTGTACGCCCTCATGTGATACGGCGAGTGGTGTTGCGAACACACCCTGATCAGGTGCCGAGGCGGCAACTGTGTTTGCAGAAGTATCTGCTTTTTTCACTGCGTTATTCGCGTTCTTTACCGTTGCCGTAGGCGTCATCGCGTCCAGCGCTTTGGCTGCGGCGCTGACGTTTACAGTTAGCTCCACCGGTTGCACTGCCTCTGCGGGCAGTTGTTCTGCCAACACGCGCACGCTCGTTGATGCTGAAGTGCTGGGAGCAGAACTAGCCCCCTGCACGCTTGCGCTTAGCCCTTGAATGCCACGCTTGGACTTGGACTCCGGCGACTCAGGCGCTTGCACTGCGTTCTCCGATGCAGCTACATCCGAAGCTGCTGTTGTGGCGCTATACGCCTCGGGTGTATTCAACAATTCCATGTACTTCATCAGCTCCGGCGTTTGCTCCGCAATGTTGTGATTGGAGTTTGGAACCGGCATGGCCAGCAAGTCTGTGAGTGCAGGATTGCTCAGCACATCAGCTGTATTTGTTTCTGCATCAGCAGTTGTGTTCACTACTAGCGGTATGTGTACGCCAAGAATCAGTGCCGACTCTATGGCTTGAGCAGACACTCCGCCGGTGGAATCAGCTTCAGGAAGTTGTTCACCGGCAGCAGAGCTTGCGTCGTTCTCATCGCGCAGAAATCCGGTAGTAACCACGCCATGCTTGGCCAATAGCTTATTCAGCGAGTCCAGGGAATCTTCGGTCAGCTCACTTGTTGGAATGGACACAATTACATCCGCCTCCTCAGCGGAAGGCGGAGCCGCAGCGAGCGTTGTGAACGAAACAATACCGGCGAGCTCATTCATGAACTCGGTAGGAATGCCACCAAGATCCGCGGACGTTACGGTGGAAGAGTGCTCGTTCAAACTGACAAAGGAATCAGGAACGTTGATAGAAATGCAGGGCGTAGTGATTGGTGCTGCACAGGATGCTTTGATCGGCGCAGTGACCGGAGCCTTCGCAATGGCTGTTACGGAATTTTCTTTCGCAATGTTCTTTGGCATCCCGGTGGTGCCGGAACCTGGAGCCCGCGAAGATTCGTTGCGCAATGACTTCGAAGCACCGATCGAGTTTTTGTTTTCGTGATTGCTTAGTTGCGAGTGGATTTCGTGGAACGACGTTCCGTTTGCCGGATTGGTGCGGGAAGATTCCGGCACTTGTGAGCGTTGAGAGTTCGTTGCACCGGATCGAAGAGCCGGGAAAAACGAAAGAAGTTTTTCGGAGAGTTGCATACGTGCATCCTTGCTATAGTATCACCGGTGCGTCGTCCTGACAGCCGGCTTCAATTTCATTCTAATCTTCTGTAAGCGTTGCTCGGTCTGCAGACTAGCGTTGGAGCTACCTGCGCTGTCTTCGCTACTTCCGCGCCATCATCTTGCTTACGCGAACTGCTTTATCTGTGGGCATTCGCTCAAGAATCTGTGCGGCATTCTTTCGCTTCATGATTTTAAGAACACTCACAACGTAATCAGGATCGGCCTCGCTGAGAATCTTTGCGATTTCCGCAGGCTGACCTTTCTCGTACATTTCGGCAGCGATTTGAATATTCTTGAGGCGCGTTGAATCTTTTCGTTGCAATTCCTCTTTGGCATGTTCGCGGTGGGTGGCGCTAAGGCTCTCGTCCAGCTGTTGTACACGCGCCGACGTTTGCGCAATTGCTGAGTTTGCAGTGCGCAGAGAATCGCGCAGCGAGGCTAGCTCGGTGTTCAATCTTTCGTTTTGAGAACGCAGAACTTCCTCCGGAGATACGGTCTCTGCGGAATCCTTCAAGCATATCTTTTTTGCAACAGGCGCAGTTTGCTCTATACCAAAGAGTTCCGGATGGGTAGACCACAGGTACATGCATGCACCGGTAATGAGCAGGCCGGTAAACACCGACACCGCCAACAGAGTTCCAACAGTTTTTGAATTCATTACAAACGCACGACCGAGTAATTGAGATTATTCCCATGAATGTCAATCGTCAGTCCCGATCGGCATGATCACGCCGAGATGCGATTTCGTCCATGAGGTTTTGCTCTTCGTGCAGCAGGATGCTTTTGTGTTCAGCTACCTTCTTCTCTCGTAATGAATCGAGTACTTTTTCCTCTTTCATCATCTCCGAAAGAACCTTGCGCCGTAACGCTTCTATCTCCAGCAGATTCTCCAGCTCCGAGTGAAGCCGTTTGATATCCGCCCGCACCGCTTGTATATGCTCGGTGCGTATTTGATGATCTGCAACTTTACGGGATCGAGTTTGCTCGTTGTATTCCTGCAGGTAGAGTTTTTGCCTCTCTATCTCCTGCTCCTTCTCGAATCGCATGCGAGCTATCTCGCCCAACGCCAGCTTTGCCTGTTCGGTTTTGTGCTGGCGCAAACGATGCAGACTATCCAATCGAAATGTAAAGCGCTTCGACATTCGGGGCTTGTTAGTGAATCCGGCATAGCTTCCGTCACGAATCGCCTAGGTGTTATCGGCCGGACGTAGCTTGTTCTTGAACAGCATTTCACGGCAAATGCTGTTCCAAATAGCCGAAAGGCGCTTGTTTCTGCTGCAATTCAGCTTTGTGGGCGCTTCACAGGGCTTCGAGACTTCTCTCGCGCCTATGCGTATGCCGGTACATTTTCAGGAAAGAAAACCGAGGTCGGGGCCGGGGCGTACCGTCGATTCACCACAACAGTGCCTTGAGGTAGTTGTGACCGGGAATTTTCTCCAAAGCATCGTTAGGGTGTTCAGGATGCAGCTTTGGTGCCCAGAGTCTTTTCTTCGTCGCCACAGGCAATCATAAAGGGTGTGATCTCTTGCGCTTTTCCCGTATCAGCGTTGATACGCACCACCGCTCCGCACACCCGGTAGTCTCCTTTAGCGGTCTCGTATTTGTGTGCCGTTTGCAATATCATTCGCTTCAATGCTATCTCCTTTGCCATTCCCACCACCGAATTGTATGGACCTGACATTCCAACATCGCTGATATATGCAGTGCCTTGCGGCAACACACGAGCATCGTTGGTTTGTACATGGGTGTGTGTGCCAAGCACTGCGCTTACGCGGCCATCCAAGTGCCAGCCCATGGCAATTTTCTCCGCGGTGGCATCGGCATGAAAATCAACGAGAATAATAGGAGATGTTTCGGCAATCTTCGGAAGTATATAATCGGCGGCGCGAAAGGGGCAATCGATAGCCTGCATGTACACTCTGCCTTGCAGTTGAAGCACGGTGATATTGATGCCATCTCCCACGGTGATAGTGGTGTAGCCACGTCCGGGGTTTTCTCTGGGATAATTGAAGGGGCGAAGCACGCGCGGATTAGATGCAAGCAGCGGCCTGGACTTCCAGTTCTCCCAGATGTGATTTCCGGTTGTTATTACCTGCGCTCCTGCATCGAACAGCACTGCAGCTTCTTGCTCGTTGATACCTTTACCGTCCCAAACGTTTTCGCCGTTCACAATTACAACATCGGCGTTGTGTTGCTTGCGCAAAAGAGGCAAGGTATTTGCCACATGCATCAATGCGCTTTCGCCAACCACATCGCCAACAAAGACAACGGTAATGGTGCTCTCCACAGATCTTCCCTTTAGTGAGTATTAATGCGGCAATATAGGGGCAATTCGGCGGCGCGTATACAGACCTCTGTATATCGATGCTCTGCGGGCGATTGTTTGGCAACAATCATTCTATTTAATAGACACCTCTGCCTGCATCGATTCCATGAGGAAGTTCGGCAGAAACTTCACCAGATCGGCGTGTCCTAACTTGCGCAAAAAGTATGGCGGCAAGGCCCTCATGTAAATGCGAGCATTCACGCGCAGTGATGTGTTCGCGGCATAAGCCGCGGGAGATATTGCGTATCGTGCGTTGCGGGTCTCGTACGGCGGTATAGTCAGATTCACGATAGCGTCGGCATCGAAGAAGAATGGTATTTCTTTTCCCAGGCGAAATGCTTTGCCATGAAACATTACCAGCGAGGTATCCTTTGGCACCAATCCTTTAGCTACATACTCGCTGTTCTCGTTGCAGAGATCTCCTTGAGGGTCCTGCATACCGCTTTTGAAAATTGTATCACCCTGATCGTTGATTACTTCCACTTGCACCCACATCTGCCTCTCGAAGATCGTGCCCGACGGCACATTGTGGCCGGTGATAGTATTGATTACTTCTACATTCAGCGGCACGCGCGTGCCGCGGACCACCGACGCGGGCGCATACAGCTGGGCCTTCACCGTGTAGCGCAGTTGATCCAACACACGCTGTATCATCGCATCTCTGCCGGGGAATTCCTTCAACGGAATATCCACGCCATCCATGTAATGGCTATGTACTCGTCTATCTGCCGGACCGCCTACTGCAGCCTGACCCGGCTCCCATTTCATGTGGCACACCTGGCAGGAAATATCTCTGCCCGGATAACTGCTCGATGCCCATTCGGTATAGGTAGCTTCAACTTGTACTCCACGTGGATTTACCACATCATGGCAACCCGCGCACTGGATGCTCTTATCAAAATCCGCGCGCCCTTTAGAGCCGTGAAATGTATTGGGAACGGGATCGCTGATTGGGCCGTACATCACTCCGTCAAGTCTGTATTTGGTGCTCACCATTCCGGGTAATTGAGACTCGCTTTTGTGACAGGCATCACAAGTAACTCCGCGCTTACCTGCCG
Organism: Kapaibacterium sp. (SeqCode); assembly: GCA_046297095.1. Classification (GTDB taxonomy): domain Bacteria; phylum Bacteroidota; class Ignavibacteria; order Kapaibacteriales; family NICIL-2; genus JBBATK01. Next base: position 12,712 of record JBKCNS010000037.1, read on the forward strand.
GGGATAGATTGGCTTTTAGCACTCCGCCGTTTGCTTCGCTTAGCTGCGTGGCAATGGGCGCATGGCAACCGGTACAGAATTCACCCATCAAGCCATTCGTTGCCTTCAATCCCTCGGCATTCATGGAATGAAACACCGGATCTTCTATGGAATAGGCGTGCATAGACTCTTCCCACTCACGATAGTGACGAGGGTGGCACGTGGCACAGCTCTCCGGCGGGCTGAATGCTTTGGAAAACATCGCCAGAGAGTCTGCTCTACCCGGCTGCAGAGGCTCGGGGTCCTGGGGTTGATCACACGACGACACCCACGCAACCAATGCAACCCCCGCAAGAATGCAGATGCATCGGGACACAAAGCTCCATGTTCGGAAGTGCGTGTTGTTCATGTGGTAGCAGAGAATACTCACGTGGAGTAAAACAGTCTAGACTAAACCTATGCCCCGGATGGACGGGTATGGCGCAGTTTCATTGAATCCGTAAAGAATGCTCTTGAACGGATTTTCTTGCGCGAGTCTAAGCCATTTTCGCCCAACGAACAAATGGCTGAATTTCGGAGTAGTTCATGAAAAATCATGAAAAATATTGTTAAGAGTGAGGTTTTCGCAATACAATACTCAGGCTTTGCGGCCGGCGCACCTATTTTTGCCCGCAGCTTTTTCTTCACCTTCGATTGTTTGCCATGGCATCCACATCCAAAGCTTCTTCTCTTATTCCCGAGAAGTACCAAGACCTTGCATTTATCGGGCTCCTTGCCGTGCTCATTTTTGGCTTTCTTGGAAAGGCAATTTTCGGCCCCGGCTTCAATGCAAGCGACAACATCGCTTCCGAGAGTTTTCAGACCTTCTTGAAGGATGGTTCCTCGAAGGGTGAGTTTCCGCAATGGCTTCCATATATCTTCAGTGGTCTGCCCAGCTACTCGGCCCTGCTCACCACCGGCGAGCGCACCTGGGACATCACCGGCTACTTTATTCTGAAATTCTCCTTTGTGGTTTCGTCGCTGTTCGGAAGCGACACTGCGCGTATAGGATTCTGGTATGTGCTGTACGCTGCGGGTGTGTACTTGCTGATGCGCTCCAAACAATTTGAACGTCCGCAAGCATTCTTCAGCGCCGCTACTGCCGTGTTCTCTACATGGGTGATTACCTGGGTAATGATTGGTCACAATACAAAGCCCGTGGCCTTTGCTATGTTCCCCTACATTCTGATGTGCCTTGAGCGGCTGCGGGAAAAATGGTCGTTGAGCTTTGCGGTGCTACTGGTTATTGCGGTACACACCATGGTAGAGTCTACCCACTTGCAGATGGTATTCTATGGCATCTGTGCCTTTGGTTTGTATTTGCTCTTTGAACTTGTAAGCAGATTGATCACGAAGAACGAACCCATGGGCGTGGTTCGCGCGGCGTTAGTACTTGCTGTAGCCGGCGGATTAAGCTTTGGAATGGGCGCCGATCGCTTCCTCTCCACCCTTGAGTACACACCGTATTCTACTCGTGGCTCCGCTCCCATTGGTCAGATGTCCGATCAGTCCAAGCAAAAGAGCGCGAACAAGCAGGACGCCAATGGCGGTAACGATTACGACTACGCAACGAATTGGTCCTTCTCTCCGGAAGAAATGACCACCTTCTTTGTTCCCAACTATTATGGCTTTGGAAAACTCAGATACAAAGGCCCGTTAACCGGCAATCGCGAAACAGTTATTCCAACGTACTTCGGCCAAATGCCTTTCACCGATGCGGCGAATTACATGGGTGTTGCGGTGCTATTCCTGGCAGTGTACGGTGCATGGCGAAATCGCAAGGATTTGTTCGCGCTATATCTGATCACGCTTGGGGTTTTTGCGTTGTTGTTGTCGTTCGGAAAGAACTTATCCTTCCTCTACGACCTTTTCTATTACACTGTACCCTCATTTAATAAGTTCCGCGCGCCCAGTATGGTACTTGCCTTGCTGCAGTTTGCCGTGCCCCTGCTTGCGGCGTATGGCATTCGCGCGCTGGCCGCTGCACGAGAAGATAAAGACGCCAAGAGCAAGAAGGCGGCCATGATAATGCTGGCTGCCGGCGCTACCTTCTTCGTGCTTGGATTTGTTGCTCCCTCTGTAATGGAGACCTCGTATCGCGAGCTTGTGGAGCAATCGCGTGCCGTTCAGTCCTACAACCCCGATGTAAAGACAGGTTTGAGCGAGTTCGTTTTTTCCGAAATGCAAAGCGATTGGCGCACGACCGGCTTGTTTACTCTTCTGGCCCTTGCGCTTGTGTGGATGTTCGTGAACAAGCGCATCAATCATTCGGTGTTTTATGCCGCGATCACACTGGTGTGCGTGGTAGACTTGTGGCGCGTAGACATCCGCCCTATGGATATTCCTAAAAAGAAAATTGAGTCGGAAGTGTTTGCAAAAACCGACGTGGTCGACTTTTTGAAATCGGATTCGTCGGTGTTTAGAATTGCTGACAGGGACGTGTTGCCCGCACCCAATGTGGCGGCGTATCATCGCCTGGAAAATATTCATGGTTATCACTCGGCGAAGCTTCGTGTGTATCAGGACTTGATGGACGAGGCAGGAAACGGCGGCGGCTCTATCATCAACAATCCGCTTTTGTGGAACCTCTTGAACGTAAAGTATATTCTCGCCGCGCAGGACATGGGCCCGGTTCAGCCGGTATTTGTATCGGCACAAAACAACGCTCGTGTGTATTTGAATCCTAGCTTCAGGCCACGCGCCTACGCTGTGAAGCATGCGGTAGTGGCATCGAAGACGGAGATTCTTCGTCACTTAAAGGAGCAGGACTTCAACGATCTGGACACCGCATATGTAGAGGAAGCACTGCCGGTGATTCCGGATACAAACACTGCAGCTACGCAGGTGAACCTTGTTGAGAAGCAGAACGAGCGCCAGGTGTATTCCGTTAATGCCGGCGGCAACAATCTTGTATTCTTCAGCGAAGTGTTTTACCCTGTTTCATGGAAGGCATATATCGACGGCAAAGAAACGCCGATTATCAAAACAAACTTTGCCTTCCGTGGATTGGTTGTTCCCCGTGGTCAACACACTGTTGAGTTCAAGTACGAGTCGCCCAAGTTTGAGCAGGGTAAAACAATCAGCTTGGCCTGCAACGTACTGGTATTGCTTGCGGCTATCGGTGCGGGCTTTATGGAATGGCGCTCACGCCGATCTGCGTAGCAAGGTTTTTTACAGAGAATTTTTTCTGTGAGTTTTTAAAGAGTTTCTCATGACTACCGAATCATCCGATCAGCAATACGTGTACTCGCCGGACCACTTGCTGGAGCAGGCAAAGCATACGCCGCTGGTGCAGGGCTATCATATACTGGAGTTTTGCGTGGACGAACATGGCCAGCTTGCCAAACATCCCACCGAGAAACGTTCTCAGTTTTACTACTCGCCTTCCGGCGGAACACTGCGAGACACGAACATGAATATCGTGCTGTACAGCGCCCGCTTCGACAAGTTTAAGGGAATAGGTAAAGAGGAGTAGGAACAGAGAAGTAACCAGAGAAGTAACCAGAGAAGTAACCAAAGAAGAGCGAGAACGCAGAGAAAGACTACACTGGAGTAACCATGCGCGTGCAGGACAATGTCGGCAAGATCTCATGGACGGTTGCAGACAAAATTCTGTTTGTGCTCTATGGCTTTGTGGCCCTTGTGCAGATACGCTCGTTGTCGCCTTCGGAAGTTGGATTGTATTCGATGCTTGTAGGTCTGCAAACGTGGATCTTCATTGTAAGCGACGGCGCTGCGTTGCAAGGCATCATTCAATTCGGTATGGAAAAGTCCGGCAGGGCCGGCGTACATACCGTGGCGCTGATCACGCACGTGGCTATCTGCATTGGCGTGTCTTTGGTGGTTGCGGTGTTTGCCGATCCGCTTTCCTCCATGTTTCACGAGCCGCGCATCGCCGAGGTTGCGCATTGGCTGCCGTTGTTCTGCCTGCTCACGCTACCCCGCACATTCTGCCTTAAAGTGCTGCTCCGAGATTCCCAGATGAAGCAAGTGTTCTGGACCAACTTTGCCTGGTTCGGCACCATGACCGCTCTTACCTTTTGGATGATTCGCAGCGGTAGTCTGCAGTCCTTCACCGACCTTGCCATTATTGCATCCACCGGTATCGGTGTAAGCTCGGCAGTGGCTCTGCTCCTATCCTACAAGCTTATACCGCTTTCGATGCGCGAGCTACCGTCGCTGCGCTCGTTTTTTCGCTTTGGTTTTATTCAAGTGGCTGTATCGGCGCTTACCAATGCCGTACGACAGCTGGATATCTTGGTAGTGCAGTTCTTTTTTCATGACCTGAGTTTTCTTGGAATGTACTACAGTGCCAAGACCTTCTTCAGGGTGTTCGAAACGGGATTGGATGCATTATTCAGCGTGATATATCCGGCCGCGGTGCGTTTACTGCCCGCAGGAAAAACAGAGGAGTTCGCTACCATGGTTACTAAGGGAATATCCTACGTATTGCTAAGCTACGTGGCGTTGATTGCCGTATTGGAATTGGGAGGAACGTCGATTCTTGTATCGCTCTTGGGCGGAAAATACACGCATGTGGGCGCGCAGTTGAATGTGATGATACTTGCCGCAGTATTCTTGCCATTCTCCGCGCTGTATGCGGTACTGCTGGCAGAACACAGGAATGTGTTGATGCTGCGCCATGTGCTCGTTGCTACGCTTGCAGCTCTGGCTGTGTTTGTTGTGTGCGGCACCTTGCAGCTTCAGTCGCTGTTCCCGCTTGGCGTGGTGCTCTACAATGCGGTGCTTGCGGCTCTGCTGTATTTCTCGGTGCGTAAAGGGTTGAACTTGCGCGCCGGGATGTTTCTACGCGCCGTCCCTGATGTGTACAATTTTCTGCGCAACAGACAGGCCGCCTAATCTGCGCTTCTACTTTTGAAGGCCCACTCTATCCAGGGGCACGCGCGTTCTATAGGATTTCCTGAACTCCGTGGGTGTCATACCCGTAACGCGTTTAAATTGGTTGGACAGATGATGCACCGAACTGTATCCCATGCGGTGCGCAATCTCGCTTAAGCTTTGCTCATCGTACATCATCAGTTCTTTAACGCGCTCAATCTTCTGGTGGATCACATATTTCTCCAGCGTTATACCTTCGAGCTGCGAGAACAACGAACTCATCATGGCATATTCCGTGTGGAGTTTTTCGCGCAGATAATCCGAGATGCGTATTCGCGCCAAAGTTTCTTCGTCGCCGTGATGCACCAGATTGATCACCGCACTCTTGATGTTCTCGATAAGCTGTTGGCGCTTGTCGTCCAGAAGTTCGAAGCCTTCGCGCTCCAGTTGAGCTCGCAATTGCTCCAGCACATTGCTGTCAATCCCGGCATGAACTTCATTCGCGGATTCGTGGCTGTGACCGGTTTCCACCAACACTTCGCCCAAACGAATGTCTACGGGATCGAGCCCCACCTGACGCACAATGCGGTCCACGGCGCGGATACACCGGGCGCACACCATATTCTTTATGGATAGAGTAACAATCATGGTGATGGAATTTTTTGCCAACGTGTGGACGATATGCGGTACAGTACTGCACTCATACGCATCATGCTTATACGTATCAGACTCAGACGCACAGACTCAGACGCACAGAGGGGCATTGCATTGCGTATCGTAATTTGTTGGCAGAGCGAACTGCGCAACGGCAAACCTTTTCCTGCGCCGGTGCGTCTGATTCGCAGTACATCGCAGCGTTGTATGGCAACGCAGTTTCATGATCAAACGATTTAGCTTCATAGCTCTTTTCCCCTTAGTGCTGTTGCTGGCCGGGTTCGTGCCGCAAGGCGACGATGCGGAAATCAACCGGTACGTGAAAAATGACGCCTTTGGTTTTGGCGAGCATTTGGAATATCGCGTTGGCTATAAGTTCATCACGGCAGGCACAGCCAGCTTCGACATTCTTCCCAAGCCGATAACAAAAAACGGACGCCCTTGCTACGACATTCGCTTTGTGGTGCGCTCGCTGGAAAGTTTGGATTGGCTGTACACGGTGCGTGATGAATATCGCACAGTGATGGATGCCGCGGGAATCTTCCCCTGGGAGTTCAACCAACGTCTTCGCGAAGGCGGTTACAGCAGAGACTTCTCTGCAACGCTAGATCAAATCAATCACGTGGCGCGCACTACCGACGGTAACTTCTCTATCACGCCCTATATCCACGATGTTGTATCGGCGTTGTATTACATACGCACGCAAAATTTACGAGCATTCAAAAATGGCAGCGTATTGCCCCTGCGAAATTTCTTCAACAAGGATTGCCACGATTTAGGAGTTCGCATTCTTGGGCGCCAAACAGTAGAGGTTGCCGCCGGAAAATTCACCTGCATCGTTGTAGAGCCGCTGGTAAAAGAAGGCGGATTGTTTAAGTCTGATGGCCGCATCTTGATTTGGCTCACAGACGACGACCGCAAAGTGCCCGTGAAAGTAAGCAGCAAGATTCCCATTGGCAGTATCGATGCCGAGCTTACGGGATACTCCGGTTTGCGCGGCCCCCTTGCTTCCAAAAAAGATCCCTAGAACGTTTCCTAGACATTGCGTGCCAAAGAAAATCTATCTCATCAACACCATACATGCGTAGAATATCAATTATACTTCTCGTACTTGTTTACAGCTGTGCTCACGCTCAGGACGATGCCCAAAGTGTGCATCAAGCCTGGGCTGCAAAGCTGCGTGCTGCAAGTTCACTGAGAGTGGCGGCGCGATCGTCGTTGCTTCACGGCGCGCGGATACTTGTCACCGCAGCCAAGCCACACAAGTATCGAATTGAACTGAGCGACCGCACCATTGTATCAAACGGATCCAAGGTGTGGAACTACTCGGTGGAACGAAACTCGGTGGTTGTCTCCAAACTCAAGCCCGGTGTGTCGGCTATGTCGGTAGAGACTCTGCTCTTTGATGTTATTGCCGCATACAAGCCTGTTTCTCTGAAGAATAACAACAATAGCAGCGGCGGCAGCACCTATGCTCTGCGCCTGGAGCCATCGGGCTCCGAGAAGTACGGCGTACGCTCCATGGAAATCACCATGGACCGTTCTACCAAGCGATTCCGCTCCATTCAGGTAGAGTTGGCCCAAGGGAAGCAATCGTGGGATGTGGAGTCCATGACGCTCAATGTACCTGTATCCAAGAGTGTGTTTGAGTTTCGCCTGCCCAAGAACTGCGAAGTAGTTTCGATGGAAGATCGCTGAAATTCGGTGATTGGCAGGATTTTTGCGCCGGTAGGTACAGATATTAACGAGATGCATGTGCCGCGCTCTGTTCATCGCAGAGCAGCAGCCCGCAACTCCACTTTTTTGCAACACTAACAGCTCTATCGGCATGGACGCCCGGAACCTAGTGTCGGTGTGCATCATTGCACGCAACGAAGAAGCAATGCTTCCGGAGTGCCTTGCCTCCGTAAAGGACATTGCCTCCGAAATTATCGTCGTTGATACCGGCTCCACCGATGCCACCGCCTCTATAGCCGCCGGCTACGGAGCCCGCGTAATCTCTGCTCCCTGGCGCGACGACTTCTCCTATGCGCGAAACGTTGCCATAGACCACGCCACATCCGAGTGGATCCTCTGCATTGATTCGGACGAGCGCTGCACAAACCCCGAGCTTCTGCGCGAAGTATTACTTAAAGCCGAACCCGACGTGTACGGCTTTTTGGTAGATGTGCGCTCGAACAGCACATCCGAATCCGGAACATCGCAGTATGTATCCCAACTACTGCGTGTATTTAGGAACGACCCTCGCATTCGCTACTATGGCATTATCCATGAACAAGTAATTGAGTGCTTCACGCCCAACGGACTTCGCTTCTCGGCCTCGCCTGTAGAACTTCTACACTTGGGCTACGATCTGCCGGCCGATCAAATGCATGCAAAACAGCTGCGCAATCTTGAGCTGCTGGATCGGGCGGTGCAGTCTAGTCCACACGATGCTTACATTCTTCAGCAGCGCGCCAAAACACACTTGGCTTTGAACAATCTGGACGCAGCCGAACATGATACGCGCAGCGCACTGGAGTATGCGCAGTGGAGCGGCGTGGTGCGCCCGCAGGCGCTGAACTACGGAGCAGTAATTGCGTTTCATCGAGGCGATCTTCCGCTGGCAATTGCCCGCGCTAAAGAATCATTGCAGGCGGTACCGCACCAGGCCTTTGCGCTGTACATACTCGGAGAGGTGTATACGGCTCAAGCAGACTATGCACAAGCATTCAGTTCGTATGCCGAAGTGCAAACAGCGGTGGAACGTAACGATGTTACTGCGCGCATTGTGGGCGCGTTCGGTATTGCTGACGACAAACTGGCTTACGCTCTGGGGCGTTCGCTCATTGGATTGCGCCGCCACGAGGATGCTCAAATGTTTTTCGAAATCGGTTATCAAGACAACCCTCAAAGCGACGACTGTCTGGTAGGTCTGGCCAATTGTGCTATGCATGCGGGGCGTATGGAGGAAGCTCGTACATACCTGAACATGGCTTTGCAGCTTGCTCCGCAGCGATCCGACATTCCTGACTTTTTGCGTCAGGTGGATTCTCTGGAAGCTCAACATGCTGTACAAAATCAGGAATCACACAGACAAGACGAGGTAGGTCAGGAAACACCAAGCCCGGCTCCGGTGCCGGCTGCCCAATCACCAATGCAAACAACACGTATGAAACCGCTTGTATCTCTGTGCATGATTGTTAAAAACGAAGAGCATACTCTTCGTGAATGTTTGGAATCGGTGCGGAATATCGTGGACCAGATGGTGATAGTAGACACCGGCTCTACGGACTCAACCATTGCCATTGCCCAAGAGTTCGGCGCGGTGATAGGGCATTTCGACTGGGTGGGAGATTTTGCCGCAGCGCGCAACGAGGCACTCAAGCAGTGTACCGGCGAGTGGATTATCTATCTGGATGCCGACGAGCGTGTGAGTAAAGAAACGCAGCCGCACCTGCGCCAACTGATAAGCTCACTTCCGCTGAATGTGGGAGCGGCAATGTGCACCATTGTCAGCCCGCATCGTCAGCAAGACGACAGCACCGAAATGCACCGCGGCGGCTACCCCCGCATCTTCCGCAATTACGGATATCCCAAAGTGGAGTTCCGCGGGCGAGTCCATGAGCAAATCACTCCCTCTATTCTTGAATGCGGCGGCGAGATTGTCAATACCGATGTCACGATCATTCACACGGGATATGATATAGACCGCGAGCAAATGGAGAAGAAGGTGCAGCGCAATTACGAACTGCTGATTCGCCACGTGCAGGAAGAACCACTGAATGCCTATGCGTGGTTTCAGTTGGGACAAACTTTGGGAAGAATGAATGTGTCCGACAAGTCGGAACAAGCCTTAAAGTTCGCTCTTGAGCTTGGTACATTATCCAAGCCCATTGCTGCCACAACGGCTGCCACCTTGGCGCACCTGTGTGGTGTGCAGCAGCGATTCGCGGAAGCGCTTGAATGGTCGGAGAAATCCTTGCAGCACGTTCCCAATCAAGCTATGGCGCTGAATTATCGTGCCTATTCACTGCTGCATCTGGGCCGCCTGGACGAAGCCGAAGCAGCCTTCGGCGAATTGCGAACATTGCTACGCACCAAAGAACTTCTTCCGGACACCGGATACGAAGTAGAAATCAGCGATAAGGTGATAGACGATGGCCTGGCCCGCATTCGCGAGCTTCGGCAGCGCGCTGCTACTGCATAAGCCGGGCTGTAGCTCTTAGCTATTGCCTACCTATTGCTTAACGTATTTCGTCGAATCGTGTGTATTGGCGCAGCGCCTCCGGTATACGTATAGATCCGTCCTCGCGCTGATGATGCTCCAGCATGGCCACCATAATTCGCGATGTGGCAAGACCGCTACCATTCAAGGTGTGCACGTGCTCGAGCTTACCCTGAGGTGTTCTGTACCGAATATTGGCTCTGCGCGCTTGGAAGTTCTCGAAGTTCGAACACGACGATACTTCCAGATACTTTTGCTCCGCGGGTGACCATACTTCCAGGTCGTAGGTTTTAGCACTGTTGAAACTGGTGTCGCCGCTACACAACATTATCACGCGATACGGCAGCTCCAGTGCATCGAGCAGATCTTCTACATCGCGCACCAACAGCTCCAACTGGGCGTAGGAGTTCTCCGGCTTGGTAAAGTGCACAAGCTCCACTTTGTTGAATTGATGTACGCGCAAGAAACCGCGTGTGTCTTTGCCATAGCTTCCCGCTTCGCGTCGGAAACATGCCGAGTAACCGCAAAAGCGAATAGGCAGATCTGATTCCGTAAGCACATCGTCGCGGAAAAAGTTTGTCAGCGGCACTTCGGCGGTGGGAATCAAATACAAATCATCATCGGCGCACCGGTACATGTCTTCTTCCATTTTCGGAATCTGCCCGGTGCCCACCATCGATGCGCGATTCACGGCAAAGGGCGGCATCATCTCTGTGTAGCCGTGCTTCTCGATGTGCATGTCCAAAAACATGTTGATCATTGCCCGCTCCAGCGTGGCACCTTTTCCGGTGTAGAAACCAAAGCCGCTGCCACTCACTTTGGCGCCGCGCTCAAAATCCAGAATGCCAAGTTTCTTGGCAATGTCCACATGGTTCAATCGAAAATCGGCAGGTATCAGTTGAGCGGTGGATCGCACTTCCACATTCTGCGAAGCATCGCGCCCCACCGGCACATCCGCGTGCAGCATATTGGGGATCATCATCTGAATAGCCAACATCTGCTCGTCCAGAGTGCGTAGCACATCGTCGTTGGCTTTGATGGCATCGCCTACACGGCGCATCTCTTCGATCTGCTGTGTGGCATCCAGCTTCTCTTTTTTCAACTGCGCAATGGCCTCGCTGGCCACGTTACGCTGGTTCTTCAAGCTATCCGTTTCAGCCACAAGCGCACGGCGCTTGGCATCGAGCTCCAACAAATCCTCCACCTTCGCTTTTTCGTTCTTGTTGCGTGTATTGGCGATGACGCGCTCAGCGTGCTCACGGATGAATTTCAGGTCTAACATGACAGTTCGTTTGTAGTGCAAAGAGTTTGGTCCGCAAAGATACTGACAGGAGCGGGCACGGCAGAAGCGCCGCAGTAGGCAGGAGTTGGCGGCATGCCTTTGCAATTCTCAACTCCTCGCTCTCCCCAAGCTCACGATCGAGAAATTGATCGTGAGCTTTTTTATAATTCAATTGCTCGGCAATACGAAAACTCAACACACGTTTTATCTCTTCACAACCCACATATTTATTTTTCAACACACTTGCTTTTTTCTTGCACAGTTATTAGGGGGGGGTATGTTACCATATCAATATTTAGCTGTGCGATTATCTCTTGGGTTGGCAGGACATATTCTCGATACAGCTCTTGAAGAATTACTTTTTTCTTTAGGAGGTATCATGAAGTGGTTTTGTATAGCCATCCTGGCTATGTTTGTTGCAAACAGTGCGGTGAACGCGCAAATTGCTGAGCCGTGCATGGGCCCTACAAGTTGTGGCAGTTGCGACAATGCGGAATGGAAAACCATGGGGCCTTATTACATAACGGATCCCATCAATAATGTACTGATGGCATGTCCGTGGTATGCAAAAGTTAAAGAACTCAACTGTCCCGATGGCACCAAAGTTATCTGCAGTATACTTATGGGACCGGTGAGAGATACTAGCTTTAACGCCGATTGTGAGGACCTTTTCACGCGTTTTTACACAGGAGGGTCCATGTTTGATGCTAAGGCCTTCCGAGTGTTGGAGAATCGCGCTTATCTGCAGTTCTTGGCCCAGGGATTGGAGCAAACATATCTAAGTACTCCCGAGTTCGCTCGCAGTAAGTATGAATGCCCTAATGGAAGCACCAGCGTACAGTTGGTAGCCACTAGCTGCGCCTGGGGAGCGCCCGTAGAAGGCGAAATATTTATTACTCCAATAGATAAGATTGTCGGTGATAAAGTTATTCACAAAGGAGACAAGATATCGGTTCCATGGGAAGGTATAGTTTGGACCGATTGTGAAAGTCAACATTGCTGCAAGAGATTTTCAAAAATTTGCTGGGATAAGAACCTGGGCAAAGCTGTAATCAGCGAGACTCTGTATACACCGGATAATGAAAAATCGTGTGGGAGTTTTGTAAATACCAATAACAATCCTCCTGATCCCAAAAAGTTGCCGCCCGGATGCCGGTACGTGTTGGACAAGTTCGATGTGTACCGTTGCGAACCGAATTGTAATTATGTCCTTGAGGAATACAAACCATAAAGGAGGTTGAGATGAATTTCTGTAGTGCCCTCTCGGTGACTCGTCTTCGGCTATTTCAGTTAATAGTTTTTCAAGTGGTGGTCCATGTTCCGCTTGCAGCCCATCAAAGTATTGGGCTGCAGACGCATGGCTTGAGCGCAACACCGTCCATCACACAGACTGAGTTCTTCGGAACTTTGACTGTTCAGAATTCCAGCGTAGCGTACACCAATATAGAAGGTGGTAAAGCGATTATCGTACAACCCGGCTCAAATGCTGTGTATGTTCACGCTTTGTGCTCGTCGCGCCTATCGCTATTCCGTATTGATAGTTTGTACCGGTGCAATCTGTTTTGGCTTCGAGATACTTCTGATTTCTATGAAGTTGGACGTCCGGAAATCTCGGTCATTACTATAGATACAAGCGCTCTAACATCAATAGGGCCCACCGTTGGATTCAACAAGCAAAAGGATGGTTTGGGATGCTTCGATATTCCGCTGGACACATCATTAGGATGGAATCGCTTTTATACAGAGCCCATTTCGGATACGGTCGCTCCTCCGGTTTATCCCACCGGTCGAGTGCGTTTTAGCCATGGGCCGTCCGGCGAATGGAGGGCAGCCAGCTATAAAAAGTCTGGAGTTTTTTATTATGCACTAGATAAAGAGGGTAGAATCTTCCGCAGCTGCCGTATAGATTCGGGTAAAAGCACCGACTATATCTTGCTACCAAGGGCCATCACGACCGGCACCGGGAGAAGCTATATAGGAGGAACCATAGATCATGCATTCTGGGCCACATCAGATTGGAAAAAAAAGCCGGGGCAGGTGGTGGTTTGGGAGGTAGAGAGTTCCTTTCGATTGGTTCGAAAAAGCGTCGTCGCGAGAGAGGATACCGTCTGGAATTCGGATGTTGTCGGCCTGGCGGTTCATGATGACAGAGTCGTCATTCCTCTTTCCAATGTGGATCCTGCCTACCATCAGGCCATGCCGGGGCTACTCGTCCTCGACACCACGGGGAAGGTTCTTGTCAACCGCGAATACACGGAGCTAACGGAGTATAACATCTATGGAGGTGTCCCTACACGTGATGGCGATGTCGTCATCTACGGCAGCAAAGGACCGTTAGATCCCGTGGGTAACAGGCCATACATCTCCAAGTGTTATGCCTTTGCAGCTCGCTTAAGTGCAAAGACCGGCGACATCATCTGGCTCAATGTCTATGACGATTCAGCAAACATCGCCTCGGTGTTCACTACCGGCTGTATCACCGAGTCAGGTCGTATCATTCTGGCGGGTCAGCTGCAAGGCAAGTTCCTGTATTGCGGCATTCGCGACTCGGTGCTTATCACATCCGTAGATGATGCAAACTCGGACGACGGTGTGCACGCACCGGAGCTAACAGTGCAGCCTACGCCAACGCGCGATGTTCTAACTGCGTCTCTGCGCGGCGTACAGGCGGATGTATGCTCGTTTGGCATTTACGATATCTCTGGGCGTGAGTTGTTTCGCAGTTCAGCGCCTGCTACAGGCGGCACGTGTACGATCACAATGTCCACGGCTTCGCTGAGCGCAGGAAGCTACGTGCTTCGATGTACGGCAGGCCGCAGCTCGGCTTCGCAGACTATTATTATCGAGCGCTAGCGCACGAGAATCGGTATCACTCTCCCCAAGCTCACGATCGAGAAATTGATCGTGAGCTTTTTT
>JBKCNS010000038.1:0-10218 GCA_046297095.1 Kapaibacterium sp. (SeqCode)
GTCAACAATTTTGTGCGCTCGGTTTCCAGCATCCGTTGCACCGGAATACCCGTCCAGCGCGCAACGATCTCGGCAATGTCTTCGGCGCCAACTTCCTCTTTAAGCATCTTGCCGGCGCTTTGCGAGGCGTCGAGTTGTTTCTTTTCCTCTTCCAGTTTCTTTGTGAGCATGTGCAGCTGACCATAACGAAGCTCGGCTACTTTACCCAGGTCGCCATCCCGCTCGGCTGTTTCGGCGTCGCGTTTGGTCTGCTCAATGTGTTCTTTGAGTGAGCGCAACGACTGTATATGCTCTTTCTCCACACTCCAGCGGGATTTCAACGCATCATACTCTTCGCGTAGCTCACTTAGCTCGCGCTCTATTTCTTCTAAACGCTTGCGCGTTGCTACTGTGGATTCGTTTGCAGACATGGTGGTGGTCGCCTCCGGAACTCAAGAAATTTTCACACTGCTAAGGACGAAGATAGAATACACTTTCGTGCATTGTGGTAGTTTTGTCCGCGTGTTTCCACGTATTTTTTCGGCTGTGCGTTCATAGTGGTAATCATTTTGACTTTGCGTGTATACGGTTATGATAGACCCAACATTTCGTTTGATACTTATTGGTATTGTCAGCTATTTGGTGGGATCGTTTCCCACTGCCGTTATCGTGAGTAAGCGGTTCTTTGGATTCGATATTCGCACCAAAGGAAGCGGCAACATGGGAAGCACCAACGCGTTTCGGCTTCTTGGCTGGAAATGGGGGCTTACGGTTCAGATCGTAGACATCCTCAAGGGATTGGTTGCCGTGGTGTTTGTGTCGCACCTCATGGAGGGCCACACATTACCATTCACCAATCGCACTCCTTTTGAAGACTACACCGTTGTTAAACTCATTGCCGGTGCATCGGTAGTGCTGGGTCATATATTCAGCATCTTCGTTGGTTTCAAGGGTGGTAAAGGAGTAAACACGGCCACCGGTATGCTTATAGGAATAGCGCCGGTGGAGGTATCTATTGCTATAGGAGTGTTTATCCTGGCGGTGATGCTTAGCGGATACATTTCTCTTGGCTCGATCTTGGCAGCACTTATCATTCCCAGCGCAATGGCTTTTCGCTACAATGTATTCGGCGCAGAGATTACAGGATATCACACGCTGATATGGTTCTCTGTCTGCATCTCGCTGCTCGTCATTTACATGCATCGTGGAAATATTCGCCGTTTGCTGCAGGGCACGGAGCGAAAGATGACGGAGTGGCAGATTTTGAAGCGATAGTATTCACACTCTTCGCAGGTCAGTACTATGAACATAGGTGTTGTGGGAGCCGGAGGTTGGGGAACCGCGCTGGCTAATGTGGCGGCGGCAAACGGACATAATGTGCGTATGTGGTCACGATCTGCGCAGCTCGTGGAAGAGATCAACAATTCCCACACGAATTCAACCTATCTCGACGGTGTTACCATTCACGAGTCTATAGCAGCCGGTACCGATCCGCAGTTGCTTCATGGCTCTGATATCATGCTTGTTAGTGTGCCCACACAGTTTATCCGAACAGTGCTGGAAATCTACGACTTTCGCATACGCGAGTCGCTCATAGCTAATGCCTCTAAGGGCATCGAGAATAAAACTCTGCTTCGCGTTTCTCAGCTTCTTAAAGATGTAGCCAAGATTGATCGAGATAACTACGCGGTGCTTACCGGCCCTAGTCATGCCGAGGAAGTGATACGTGGAGTTCCCACTACCATTCTTGCGGCATCTTCCGATGAACAAACAGCGAGAACAATTCAGAGCGTGTTCTCTAATGCCACCATGCGAGTATATCGCAGCAATGATGTAATAGGAGCGGAGCTTGGTGGTGCCTTGAAGAATGTGATCGCCATTGCCGCCGGCATCATTGATGGACTTGGAACCGGAGATAATACCAAGGCAGCTCTTATCACGCGGGGACTTGCGGAGATTACCCGACTTGGAGTTGTGCTTGGCGCAAATCCCGCTACGTTTAGCGGCTTAAGCGGGCTGGGTGACCTTATCGTAACCTGCGACTCTCGCCATTCCCGTAACCGCCGTGTGGGCGAGGCAATTGGCAGAGGGAAATCTCTGCAGGAGATCCTTGCGGAATCGCCGATGATAGCCGAGGGTGTAGCAACCACAGAGTCCGCCTACGAACTTGCCCAGCGGCATGGTGTGGAAATGCCCATCGTTGAGCAGGTATATCAGATATTGTTTTTTAACAAGTCGCCTCGGTTGGCAATTCACGAACTCATGACACGAGAGTCTAAGTCTGAAGTACAGTAGAAGCCCGTCACACAACAACCCGAATACACCTCAGCCTACTCATACATATCAGGACGGCGATCGGCGAAGATATCGTTCACACTATTGAACATTTTGTTTCGTGTGTTTAGGTAATCCATGTCTGCGACGATCACACTATCGGCTGCCGAAGGCGACACTGCCAAGAGCTCTCCGTTGTATTTGTACATGGCGCTCTCTCCGCGAAACAGCAAACTCTCCTCGTCTCGCGTTTCCGTTCCCCATCTGTTTGTTACGACAAGGTTCACTTTATTCTCGATTGCCCTTGCAGGCATTACTTTACCGTAAAGGGTTGTGACCAAGTTCGACGGACACAGAATGATATCAGCTCCCCTCAAAGCCAGCGTGCGCGCGGCCTCCGGGAACCTCCAATCATAACATATCATCACGCCCAATCGTGCCCCCGTGCGTGGTTCATCCACAACAAAGAATCCACTATCTCCGGGAGTAAAGCAATATCGTTCCTTGTAAAAAAGATGTGTTTTACGGTAGGATACAGGCTTGCAACCCGGTTGCAGAATAAGCGCCGAGTTGTACACGTTGCCCCCGCTGCTTTCGGCATACCCTATCACAACGGTCTTTTTCAGCTCTTCACTACATTCACGAAAAGTCCTAAGTCGAGCATCATCTTCGGGAATGGCTACACTGCGCGATTCATCAGCATTCAAAAAGAAATACCCGCAGGTTGCCAGCTCGGGAAAAACAACGACATCGGCATCAATGGTAGAAATCGATTGTTCGATAAAGCGGCAGTTGGCGTCCAATTCGAAGAGCGCAGGGGCAAACTGCACGGACGCAACACTGCACGATCCTTGGGAGGAATGTTCCATAGGGCCAGGTTCTACTTAATAGTGGTCTCCAGCGCGTCCTGTACATCCTGTGGTAAAGCGCTGAGAAGATTATATCCCGTTTGCTGTTCTATGTTTCGCACTGTTGTGCGATACAATTCCCAATTATTATTAGCCGCGGTGTACGTGCCGTTGTTCATCATCACGGCAATCACGCGGGTATCTTTGGTAATGTTCGCTCTGCGGCTGCCACGATTGGCAACTACTACAACCTTCCAACACGAGTCCGGAACCGTGACAACATTTTTTAATCGCTTTTTGGTGGCGTAGATACCACCGGCAATGATATACAAACTCTTGTTTGCCTCTTTACTGAGAGAGTCGCAGTACCTCTCCAGAGAATACCAAGTTTCCCTGTTTAGATCGGGCGTTTGAGGAAAGACATTCGAGAAATAAAATGTTGCCTTGTTGTCGGAGTCGCTCCGCGTTCGGCACTCGCTACCCACTATATGTCCGCGATCGTATCCGCTGCCTGTATAGTACGAATCCAGGATTCGCGTGCTCGTAGTCGGAAGTGCGTCGTCGTGAGTAAAGCAGTCACATCGTTGGGCAGGTCCATACCAAGCAGAGTCCTCGTTCCAGCTTACCCAGTTTGCTACATTCAAAATAGGATTGTACGAACATGTGTACTGAAATCGCCGGATCAGAATATCATCATTTGGCGTTGCATCTGTAGGCACGCCAAGTTCTGTAGGTGAAGAAAAGAAGAGACTAACCGGATCTTCGGGCTCAGCAACGTCATTACAGCCTTCAAAAACCGTGAGCACCAGAAGAAGAGCGAATGCCGTGTACCGAAGAAGATTCCATTGAGAGCGGTTCATAAGAAATCTTGATTTTTTTATTCAAGATACAACTCCGTGAGCAACCGAGCCGTGTAGCTGATCTATGTCATGCGCGTTGTTGATTTATATCATGTGCATCCATCGGCCCGGATGCGAGATTGCCTGCGAGTGCAGCGGGCGAAACATTCGCTCATCACCAACATAATAGTTTCACTTTACGGCACGGAGGATATATGAGACTCTTCAGACAACCATTGACGATGGTCATCATCGTAGTAGGATTTTTTGTTTCCTGTTCGGAGGCTTTGGGTCCAAACGAGATAGGCGGTTCTTCCGTACCCGATCTTTGTGACGTTGGAAAACGTTATTCCGGAACTGTAAGTGTGCCGGGCACATTCATTCCCGGATTCGATCACATGACAGAACGAGCAGTTGTAACAAAGAACGATAACGGTAATGTTACCATCGCTGTAGATGTAGAATTTGATTCCGTTTTTGTACACGCTCTGGACTCTGCGCTTGGCACCGGTGCGTTGCCTGCTGCACTTCGTAACAGTGTCATCTCGGAATATGCACGGCGATATGGCGCCACGCTCGATACACTGAACAAAGCAGCAATGAAAGCACATGTGGACTTCAAGCTCAAGATTACCACCGAAGGCATTCAAGAATATGTAAACGGACGCGGTGACCTATCTAAGCCCTTCACCGTTGTGAAATATGCTGCCAATGTTGGCGACAGTTACACCTACACAAATCCGGACGGCGTTCTCATTACACGCAAGGTGGTATACAAGTCTGCCACCGACGATTATCCCCTGGCGTTTTGGAATATCAAGGTGATTAAAGTGGAAGAAACCAAAGATGATTTGCTGATGGAGAAGATCACCTACTATGCAAATCACAAGTTCGGCCTGGTAGGTGTTCTGTTCCGCACAAAGTCCGGCAAGGAACTGAAGATCGGCATCTTCCCTCCGAACCTTCAGTAGTGTTCACAAAGGAACAACAAAAAAACGCGGCGAGAAACTCTCGCCGCGTTTTGTTTACTACCGATGTGCTCTGCACGTAATGGTACTTGATTGTGTGTCACTGAAGCCAAACAGCAGTACTAGCCCTTTTGCGCTATGGATTTTGCTTGCAAGAAGAGCAGTAGATAATCGCGGCCGCCGGCTTTAGAATCCGTACCGCTCATGTTAAATCCTCCAAAGGGATGCACGCCTACCAATGCACCGGTACATTTGCGATTCAAATACAGATTGCCTACAAAAAACTCGCGACGAGCTTGTTCGATCTTTTTGGGATTCTTCGAATACACTGCTCCGGTAAGGCCATACTTCGTGCCATTGGCAATAGTCATGGCGTGATCATAGTTGTTTGATTTGATAATAGCCAACACCGGGCCGAAAATTTCCTCCTGTGCGATTACGGCATCGGGCTTGACGTCGGCAATAACCGTGGGCTCAATGTAGTAGCCGTCCAACCCTGCAACGCGCTTACCGCCTACTACCAAGCGTCCTTCCTTCTTGCCGATGTCGATGTATTTAAGAATGGTTTTCATTGCCCGCTCGCTCACCACAGGGCCCACCTGATAATTGGCTTTGGGATCACCCTGTTGCAGCTCCAGAGTGGCAACAGCAACCTTCTCTACAAACTCCTTGTAGATGCTCTTGTCCACGATCACTCGGGAACACGCCGAACACTTTTGCCCCTGGAAACCAAAGGCCGCAGCCACGGTGCCCTTCACTGCTTCATCAATATCTGCCTCGGAGTCTACAATGATGGCATCCTTGCCACCCATCTCTGCCACAACGCGCTTGATCCAAATCTGACCGGGCGAAGTTTTGGCTGCAAGTTCATTGACGCGCAAGCCCACTTCCATAGAGCCTGTAAACGAAACAAATCGAGTAAGGCGATGCTGCACCAAGTAATCTCCTGCCTCGGCACCACTGGACACCAAGAAATTGAGAACGCCTTTGGGTAATCCCAGTTCGCGCATGATGTCGGCAAAGAGCCAGCCCATCATGGGCGACTCGCTCGACGGCTTCAGCACAACGGTGTTTCCCGTAACGATGGCAGCCGATGTCATGCCTACCAGAATGGCAAAGGGAAAATTCCAGGGCGGAATCACCACACCCACTCCCAAGGGCAAATACACCAGCTCGTTCTTCTCACCAATAGCCGGAACGATGGGCTGTTTGCCGCCATAGCGCAACGCCTCGCGTCCGTAGAACTCCAGAAAATCAATTGCCTCGCAGGTGTCGGCATCAGCTTCCAAGTAGTTCTTTCCTACTTCCGAAACCATCCAGGCGTTAATCTCTGTGCGGCGTTCGCGAATGATGCGAGCGGCCTTGAACAGGTAGTTCGCACGTTCCTTCACAGGGACGTTCTTCCATGATTCAAATGCTTTAGCTGCTGCTTGAATAGCTTTTTCTGCATCCGGCACGCCGGACTTTTGAAATACGCCAACCACCTCTGAAGGCTGGGCGGGATTTACCGAGATAGTTTTCTTCTCGGTGGTCACCTTTTTGCCGTCGATAATGTTCGGGTATTCTTTGCCAAACTTCTTGCGAACTGCGTCCAGTGATTTTTGTTGTTTCTCTAAAGGCTGCTTCTTTGAAAAATCAAGAAACACTTCGTTGGCAAAATCTTTCATGTGTAATCCTGTAAGTATAAGTGTGAATCAATCTCTGACTGTATTATCTAGGAGCCCGCAAAACTACAC
Organism: Kapaibacterium sp. (SeqCode); assembly: GCA_046297095.1. Taxonomy (GTDB): domain Bacteria; phylum Bacteroidota; class Ignavibacteria; order Kapaibacteriales; family NICIL-2; genus JBBATK01. The sequence continues at coordinate 6,645 of JBKCNS010000038.1, forward strand.
TCTCGGTCTGACTCTCAGTCTGATAGTCGCTGAGTCTCGCGCGGAGACGATGCTACCGGGAGTAAAATGCGCACTTCCGTTCCTTCGTTTTCCGCGGAACTGATATTCAATGTTCCGTTGAGTTGCTTCACGAGCGTGTGGGCAAGGAACAATCCCAATCCGCTGTGGCCGGAACTCATGCGTGTTGTAAAAAAGGGATGCGTCGCCAAGGGCAAAACATCCCCGGACATTCCGGCGCCTTTGTCCCGCACAATCAGTTCAACACGATCGTGCGGAGATGTCCATGCCCCGGGACCTGAACGCTCTGTTGCTGGGACAAAGCGAAGTTCAATACTTACATTATTCGAATCGCTTCCGGCTTCCAAAGCGTTTTGTGTAAGCGCGGAAACAATCATCATTATTACTTCCGCGTCGGTATGCACGTACCACGATGTATTATCATGCATACGTATACCGGAGGATGTTCCTAGTGTTGATTGGGTATGATCCATGAGCAATGCCACCACGTCGTTGCGTGATATAGATGCATCAGTGATGCGAGCTGCTCTAGAGAACTCCAAGACATTTCGTAGTAAATCGGAGGCCTTTCGCGCAGCCTGCTCAATCATCACAAGTATGCGCAAGGTCTTCTCGTCCGGATCGTGACGCTGCAATGTCTGAACACCCAGGAGAATTGGCGAGAGATGATTGTTTAGATCGTGGGCCAAACCGCCCGCCACCCTGCCAAGTACCTGATACTCCGATGTTGAAGAGGAACTCATAGTGTCGTCTCATTGATGCACCCGGCAACAGATAGAACCGGGTAACGGCTACATGCCGTTGAATATGATTCGCGAAATTACGGCCTGCATGGTAGATTGAACTCGCTTTCGCAAACTTCCCTATCATCAATAGCTGCCGAACAAAACCGCACCTATGCCCGACCTTAGTGTTGAACATATCATCGCTCTTCTGCAGTCATTTCCATGGTGGGGAGTGCTACTGCTCACGTTTGCGAATTCCTACATCGAGAACATTCTTCCTATCTCACCCAGCGATGTTATCCTGGTGTTTATTGGTACACTAGTGGGTGTGGGAATTGTGGACTTCCCTTCCACGCTTCTGTGGTCGACGGCGGGAAGTAGCCTGGGGTTTCTGACGATGTTTCGCGTGGGACGCAGCCTGGACCGCCGGGTAGTGGAAAGCGGCAAATACCGATTTGTTCCTGTTGCAACACTGCGTACGGTGGAATCGTGGTTTATCCGTTATGGATATGCCGTGATTGTGATCAACAGGTTTCTCTCGGGAACGCGCGCGGTGATCTCGGTTTTGGCAGGGATGTCCAACCTTCAAACGCTGCGCAGCACTGTGGCCTGCACCCTGAGCGCATTGGTATGGAATGCACTGATTCTCTACGCGGGAATGTCACTGGGTAAAAACTGGCGCGTGGTAGAAACGTATATGATTGGCTACTCTCGCGCTATAGGAGTGCTCACAGCATTGATTCTCGTTGCTCTTGCGCTTCGCAAATTTATATCACAACGTTCCGGCTCTTCAAAAGCCGAAGCTTCACCGACAGATTCCTCAACGAAACAAGGCGACTAAGAACCACTAACGCCCTACCGACGAACAACTGGCGAGCTGCACATACGACGATCCGGGGAACTCTTCCTTGAATCTTTTGAAGACTTTTGCGGCTTCTTCGTTTTTTCCTTTGGCGCAATACACATGGCCTAGGCGAAGCAAGCTCTTCTCGCGAACTCCGGGCACTGTTAATGGCGACTGCACCGACGTACTAAACGCTTTGAACGCATCATCAAACTCGTTTTGCTGCACATATAGTTCTCCAAGCATGAACTGTGCTTCCTGCGCAAGAGAATCACGCTGGTCTACTGTTTCCATTACTATACGGATATGCTCCATGGCAGCTTCGTAGCGCTGCTCATCCATGTAGGCTTGCGCTTGCCGAAGAATCTGGCTTATTGTCGATGGTTTGGCCTCGGCAAGATTTACCACCGTGGTATCAGTAAAACGATTTGACGAATGTTTGGATGAATGTGCGGATCCATGAGCTGAGCTCCCCGCGGAAGGCGCACTATGCTGTCCCCGAGGCGAGCCGGACATCATAGACGGCCTCGGTGTTTGCAAACACCCGGACCATAGCAACAGCGTTGCTGCACTCATCCATGAGATAATGTAACGCACAGTGTGTTGTGTTGATCTTGAGAACGTGATCTAATGAAATCTACCGAGACCGAACCTCTGCGCTCTTGAAAGTAGCTCTTGCGAGTCTGCAGGAGTGATGGGTTTGCTTCGGCTTGCCTCGGTTTGCTTCGGCTTACTCAGGATTGCATCCGCCTTATTCAGTTCCGTCGCCGGGCCACCAGGTAATATCCACACTGTCTTCGCCTCCGTCCGCGCCCAGAATCTGTCCGTTCACCCAATGGCTTTCCGGACGGGCAATAAGCGTAATGAGATCAGCAACTTTCTCGGGTGTGGTGAGCTCATGGTAAGGATTACGAATTGCGGCATTACGAACCAGAACTTTATTTCCCGGAATCTTTCGCAAGGCCGGTGTATCGGTAACACCGGCGCGAATGGTATTACAGGTAATCTTGTATGGAGCAAGCTCAAGGGCAAGCTGACGTGTAGCAGATTCCAGTGCTGCCTTTGCCGCCGACACGGCGCCATACATAGGCAAGCTGCGATGACTGCCTGCACTGGTTAGCGACAAGATGCGGCCACCCTGTAAAAGCAAACCTGCGAAGTGCAAGTCCTGCACCCAGTACACCAGAGATGTTCCCATCACATCGATAGTCATCTCCATTTGCTTTTGGTTCAAAACGTCTTCGCGCTTTTCGGCAATAAAAGGTCTGAGCGAACCGAACGCCAACGAGTGCAATACCAAATGCACTCCGGCTCCGGGATACTGCGACAACTCTTCACGAATTTTTTCCACCACTTCCGTGCGGCGCTGCTCATCGGCTGCGTTCACGTTATAAAACGTGCTACGCACACCATGAGAGGCAATTTCTACTTTGAGTTCCTCAACTTGCTGAACGCCGGCCGCGCGGTCCATGTGCACACCAAGAATATGATATCCCTCGCGTGCCAATGCCTGCACGGCAGCTTTACCGAAACCGCTGGAGGCTCCAAGAACAAGTACATACTTATTGTTTTCCATAACTCACTTTTCGCGCATAGATGTTGGTGAAAAAAAGTCTTTGAGCTGTGTACCGTTTCCGGGAACAACGAGATTACCGGATTGCACATACAAAGTGTCGCGTTGCATTAGCTGATAGATATCCGAATAACGGATAGCGAAATACCCCGCCGAATCGGAACTCAAATTCTTCAACAAGGCAAATCGCTTCTTATCGCCACCGGACATCTGAAGGATTTGCATGGGATGCAATTCTCTAAGATTCTCCGGATGGTAAAAATACGTTATTAGCTGCACAGGCATAGACGCGCCAACCGAGTCCGGCACCAACGCATGGTACATCGTATTGGCATATTCCCGGAACAGAAGTGAGTCCGTGCCGTCTACTTCGACTATCGCTAAAATCGAACGCTGACCATCCACGGAGGTCTG
>JBKCNS010000039.1:0-12729 GCA_046297095.1 Kapaibacterium sp. (SeqCode)
TGAGTGCTGCTGATAGTACCTTTTGCCATAGGGGGCATCACGTTGCTATCACGTTCCGTGTTCTAAGTTGCGACAGTAAGTCATTCAGCCTCGCAATTACCGATGCCGCGTCCGTTGCGTTAGCTACTGCCGATCCCTTGTCGTTTCCAGACCATAACGAACCATTTAACGTGTTGCCTTGAATAGTTGATGCCACCGAAGTAGCCGAACTAGAATATGGTGTTCCATCATGTATTGTGTTATTAGCACAAGAGATCGTATTGACTATCCCACCAGTGACCGCGTTGACGTTTATTCCGTTGTTGGAGTTTGCTACTATGTTGTTAGCAAAAATTAGGTTGTCGAGTCCTCCAGAAGTGGACAACATAAACAGTCTACAACCAAAATGATCTGATCCAACAAATTGCGTCATAGTGTTGCTAGACACCTCAAGCATTGCAGCCGTTAGAGGTTCGTTGAGCGTGTAAAACACGCCCCAGGAATTGGCACCACTTACGCCAATGCTACGGAAAGTATTGTTCTTCACAACAACGAATGTATTGTCAACCACCGGAAGCACTTCCACTCCGATCGATCGTAAGTTAGCGAGCGTGTTTCCGACGATCTCGGCACTGTAAAGGGCAGTTATCCCTCGATTGAGCCCAATAAGATAGTTATTTAAACACAGGATATTCGGTGCCCCTAAGTTAATGCCAGTTGATGCCACAGCCCCAGGGTTCGTCCGAAACATCACCGCATTTCCGGTGCATAGGCTTTTCTCGGAACTCAGATCTCCAGTCAACTCGCCCTTCATGTTGATCACTGCTTCGGACCCAACAACATCAAGCACGATGTTCGAACTAATCAGAGACTTCGAACACTTAACGTAGATACCTTCAGGGCTCGATGAATTGGAATCAGCTACAACCGTATCGACTACGTTCGAAACAATCGAAGCGTGACAACTGAGAGCTAGAATTCCAAACACCTGACCGACACTACCACCTGAAACCACGTTGTAGATACGGTTGTCTGATATCGTAACACCCTGTGAAGGATCTGGTGTTCCGCTAAAGTCTACTTGAATAGCTCCAACTTGATTCGTGTTACTTACTGAACCGACGTTTGTTATTGTGCAATTTGTCACCGATGTAGATCGACAATTTCGCAGCGACAGATCGATTGCTATTGCCTTGGTGGAGGCCGCAAGTTTTCCAGCGTTGTTGATTTGTGCACCAACGATTATTACAAAATCCGCATCCCAGTAAACACCACCTCCAGATCCAGTAAGCCCACGTCCAGTGTTGTTTGTTTTGACGTAGCGAGACGACAAGGAGAAGGGTGTTGATGCAGTGTTGTTCGTGAAGTTGAACACAGCACTAAAGGTGCTAAACGAAAGATTGTCGCAAGTGATTTTTGCTCCGCTTGTGCTTCCAACTTCGAAGCAATCAACGCTCGTTGATGGTCCCGTAATTGTGCCTGTTCCATCTAGGTGTATTGACCCAGTAATGGAGATGGGCGAAGCTAAATCGGAAAGATCAATATCCCTGTCGATCTGTAAAACGGCACCGCTTTGCACTGCGGCGTTGACGGCTTTCGTAAATGAAGCACTATCTGTGGTTCCGTTCACTCCAAACCATTCGGGATAGATCCTAGCAACAACGTCGCCGGTAAACGAAATACCAGTTTGTTGGAAAATGAAGTCGTGGCTTGGTGCCTCTAACGTATTTGAAAACGTAATCGTTGCGGTTCCTGTTATCGTTCCTCCGCTCAGGAAGCGAACTGGCTTCGATATCGTCACATTTGTATTACAGACGACTGGGGAATCTATAACGATTTCCAGACACGCCGCGTCAGCTTGCCAAGCAGTTAGTAACGTGTTGAGGTTTGTTGTGGCTCTAGAACTTGTTGCGTATGGATTAACGATAGGCTTCCAGCTTGTTCCTTGAGAAAAAACAGGAACATCGAGAGTCGTATCGTAGGTTTGCCCACCTTCGTTTGATGCAGCCGCAGGAAGTGATCCGGTTGCATATCCTGAGTGTTGCGTAAGTGAGAGGACGTTCTTTCCGTTTTCATCAATTGTCCATACGTCGGTTGTTACTCCACCCACCTTCTTTGCAAACGCATAGCTATAGCCGCTTCCGTCTCCAAGCATTTGACGAGTGACAGGGTTTTCGAACGAAGTCACGCCGGGTTGCCCAGATGAACCGTGCGGATAAACACCGTTTGACCAAAGACCTTTATCTCCTCGCGCATATCCGAACCCTCGAAGATTAACAGGGTCTGCGTTTGATCCAACTTCCATGCGGTCTGAGACTCTAGCAAGTGATCCTAAGCCTATTAAGTCCCTCATCCCAGCCGCATCCACCCCCACAGGATTCGCAAGCACCCCGCTCGGATTAGCCAGCACCGTACCAGCAGCAATCGGCACAGCGTTGCCCGCAGGCCCAGCAGGTCCGACAGTACCACCGAACTCAACCGTAATTTCACCTTCGATAAAACTCATCGTGTCGCGTTCCTGTCTATGAAATTTCTGCCCTTCATGAATCTGTGCGGACGACCAAGCGTATCGACCACTTCCCAGTCGTAGTAGAAAATCGAGTCTTTATCTTTTACCGTTTTTCCGACCGTCAAAGCGTCCGTCGTTGTCGCAGCAAGAGAGACCGTCACAGTATGCTTGTTCGGGTCTGCAATCGAAACAGTAAACGTGAACGAGTAAGCTATCCCAGTGGACGGACCTAAGTCCCTTCGTGCTTGCCCGCGAAACACGATTTGGCTTAAATCGATATAGACGCCAGCCGTATCGACAAACGAGATAGGCACCGACTCCCAGTAAGCGCCTTGGAATATCGTAAAGTCCCTGACGAGACTCGTATGTGACAGGTTGACACCTTCACCGCAAGCAGGGTCCAAGAGCGTGATTTGGCTATCCGAAATAGCTTCGACAAAGAACGTACCCACGCTAGCCGAGAAACTGCTTGGAGTTGTACCACCTTCAAACACTGCCCAGTTGCCTGCGAACAAATCACCCGTCCAGCGTCCTGTATCTGGTGCAGTGCCTTCGGTGAGTCTTACCTTTTGCGTCAACCAATTCGCGAGCGAGCCAGCGACAGGAAAGCAATCTACTATCGTGCCAGGATTTGAGTTGGTGTAGGTTACGATTGCCATAGTTTACTTCCAAACCCCGCTGACTTTAACAAAAGGTGTTGCGTTCTTCCAACTGCCTGTGACTTTGACAAACGCATTTGCATTCTTCCACTCGCCGCCGACTTTGATACGCAAGCCACCTACTGCTATGTTTCCGCTTTGCAGTGTAGCTGATGCAAGCTGAACCGATAGCGTACCAGTCAACCCACTTGCCAGCGTACCAGATGCGGAGACAACGCACGACTCTAGTGCTCGGTTTACTTGTGCCGTTAGCCCGGCACTTAACGAACCACCTGAAGCTAGCGTAGCGTTCGCAAGGGTTCGTGTGACGCTACCTGATGCACCGTTGGTTACTGTGCCAGTTGCTGAAGAAGTAACGGCATCCAGTGTTCTTATGACGCTACCACTTAGACCAGCCGCAAGCGTACCAGATGACGAGCAAGTAGCAGCCGCCAGGGTTGCCGAAACTGAACCTGTTACTGAGCCAGCCGCACCACCTGTGGAGGATAGTGTTGCGTTGTCCAGCGTGCGAGATACTGTTCCAGACGCACCGGCAGCAACCGTACCCGACGATGATAGCGTTGCATCTAATGTGCGAGATACTGTACCAGAAGCACCGGCTGAAACTGTACCAGTTCCAGACAATGTGGCATCGGCTAACGTAACTGATACCGTACCAGTCAACCCACTTGCCAACGTGCCCGACGAGGACAAAGTTGCCGCATCCAACGTGCGTGTTACCGTTCCTGTAACACCACCAGCCGCTGGCTCGACGAGCAATTCATCGACGTACCAACCCGCAGGAAGCAGTTCTACTTCCCACCAAGCTAACGGTTCTAGATGTCGATCAAATGCCCCAATCCGTGCCATCAGTCGCCCCCACCTTCTTCAGGAGGAGGAGGTATTAAAGACCACACTAAATCGACGTATTGCCAACCTGGGCCAGCGTAGTCAGGGCACTCAATCACAGTCAAAAAGCTCGGTGGAGTCCAAACTTCAACCCCATCCCAAACACACACGTTGAAGACGTGACCTGCTGCTGTGAGTAATGCCCATCGGTCTACCATGAGATGATGATTCCGTAGCCGTTGCCTCCGTTGCCACCTGCACCGCCGATGCCGGGGTTCATGCCGACACCGCCGCCGCCGCCGCCGCCTCCACCCTTGCCACCGTTGCCACCGTTTGCTCCAGCCGTTGAAGCTGTGACAGTTGTGCCTCCACCACCTCCACCAGTGCCACCTACGATGCCGTTAGTATCGATGCCGTTTGCTCCTGCCGTTGGAGATGCGCCGCTCGTGCCAGCTACACCGCCAAGCCCGCCCGCTGTAGCTCCAACACTGTTGCCAGTGCCACCGCCAGCCGATGCGTCTACGTTGGCAGGGACGTTGCTGTGACACCCGCCTGAGCCGCCGCCACCACCGCCAAATCGAGAATTGCCACCTGCGGTCACCAAAGGTACGGTCGCACTGTTGTTTGAACCGCCGCCCCCACCGCCGCCTTCCCATGCAGGGCCGAATGCACTTGAGTTGCTGCCCGATACCCCTTGCCCCGATGCTGCCACACCAGACACTACTCCGGTGACGTTGTGGATTCCACTTCCTGTCCCGCCGCTTGTAGCCGTAGCTGTAATCTGCCCTGCTACGCCGCCAGCACCGCCGTAGGCTGTTAAAAAAATTGTTGTCGGGGATCGCACAACCGAATTGCCGCCAGAGGTCGGGGAAAATCCTGCTGCACCTGCAAGCCCACCAGCACCACCCAGCCCCATAAAACCGATGTTTACACGCAGAATGTCTGGTAGTTCGTCCGTCAGGAAAAGCTGACTGATACACCCGCCTCCACCGCCGCCACTGCCACCCTTTGCGACTGCTGCCGTAGCAAGCGAAGCACCGCCGGCACCACCACCTCCACCTCCCCAAAGCCGTACCAAAGTTAATCCTGTGCGTGGACCAGTAGGCTTGATCCAATCCCCACCTGGGTAGTCAAAAGTTTGAATGTCAGCCGAGGGGAAAGGTGACGATATTTTCCACCCAATCGAGTCGTCGAATATCAATCCTGACTGAGCAGGAACACTACCACTCCATAGGTCCGCTGTAGTTGTTCCGTCTGTGTGCAAGACCGTAATTGTTTGAGCCGCTGATGCATGGTCATTCCATACCGACAGAAACTTTACAACTCGGGTGTCGCTTCCACTGGGACTACCAACTACATCGGTTGTGGTTGCTGCTGCTATACTGGTGTTAAGCCTGCCCGGAGTGACAGTACTTCCAGACAGGTCCACGTACGAAGCGTGAACCAGAACGCTGTTCGCTGAACTCGTCGTGACTCTGATTTTGTCGCTGGTTGAAGTTAAGTACATTTTTCACCAAGAGATTACGACACAGTATCCAGCACCACCGACACCACCAGCACCGCCAAGTCCTGGATTGCTGCCACGACCACCACCGCCTCCTCCACCACCACCGAGCCCGCCAGTACCACCTGCGGCTCCGTTCGTGGAAGCTTGAACGGTCGAACCGCCGCCTCCACCACCTGCACCACCAACCAGTCCATTGCTTGGAGCTCCTGACTCGCCCGCGGTGGGAGGCCCGCCGGATGCACCAGCCGCACCTCCTGTTCCTATGATTGACCCGGGCCCACCCCCAGCAGACGGGGCGACGACAGCTGGGACCGCAGACGTACCGCCTCCCGAGCCACCACCACCACCACCAAACAGCGACCCGCCTCCCGTCGTGGTAGCAGCGGTTGTGGACGAGCCACCACCACCACCACCGCCAAGATGTGCATAGTGAGTGCTGCCAGAACCAATCGTCCCGTTGATGCCTTGCATGTCGAAACCGGGGCCGGCTGACGCTGGCTGACCGCCTGAGCCGCCAACTGCTGCGGTTGCAGTTGCACCAGCAGAATGACCGCCACCGCCGCCACCGCCACCGGTTGCAAGTGCCGAGATTTGCCCACCCCGACCACCGCCACCACCGTAGGCCGTTAGAAGAGATCCGAAGGTTGTGTTGCCTCCTATTCCACCGTCACTACCTGCTGCTCCTGCCGTACCACCAGCACCAACAGAACCGCCTGCACCAATCGTCACAGTCTCATCGTTGGACAAATCAGATGCTCTGAATATCCTCTCGACAAAGCAGCCCCCACCGCCACCGCCTCCACCCTTAGTCACGGTTGCAGTAGCAAGTGAAGAACCTCCGCCACCACCGCCACCCGCACCCCAAATACGAACTAAAACCACCGACGCATTAAAGCTGGTTGGCTTGTTCCATGTGCCGGATGCCGAAAAGGTTTGAATGTTGGTCGGTCGAGAATTGCCGATTACAGTCCAACCTTGACCATCGACGTAGGTTAATCCAGATTGGCTTGGCAAACTGACCACATAAATATCGACAACTGTCGTTCCGTCTGTGTGCTGCACGGTGACGGAATTGGCTGCACTGCTGGAGTCGTTCCAAATAGAAACGTATTTGATTTTCCGTTGAGTGCTACTGGCAGGACTTGCGACGATATCGGTCGTCGTTGCTGTGCTGATAGAACTGTTAAGCCTACCCGGTGTTACTGTGCTACCGGATAGGTCCACGTAGCTAGCTTGCACGCGAACATCACCAGCTACGGCAGTGACCAATCGGATTTTATCGCTAGTGGATGTTAGCAGCATGTTTATTGTGCCTCTGGTGGCATTGGTGTTACGATGACTCGTGATGAATTAGCGGTCCCGTTTAACGCTCTGGTGGCACTCGCGTTCCATACGCCGATGCTATAGTATCTGGAAGTGATCTGCACATCCATGAACGTGGCGACGATATCGGTTGCAGATGATGTTGTGTCAGCTATAACTGCACCAATCAATAATCCGTTTCGACGTTTGTCCGAAGCCATAGCAGCATCCGACGTACCTAATGTTCCGTCCATGTACGTTCCATCGCTTTGGAACAGGTATATCTCAATTGCATCACCTAATGCGAATCCAGAAGCCGCTGCCTGAATCACAGCTTTGACTTCGTGCGACTGTGCTACGCTACCAGCTCCACGATCATATCGTGCTGATATCCTGCCAGCACCGATACCCAATCCAGTTCCTGATACTGCCAAGCTCAACGTGACATCACCACTCGATTCACGAAAAACTATCGGAGTCTCGACTGCTCTGTAAACTTTGCTCGGCATTAGTAGAACCAACCCATAGCTTGAACAACGTCTAAGTAAGAAAGTGTCCCTTCGGCTGATGCAACCGCTGGAACTGCATTGCTACCTGTGCCTGTTGCTAGTAGCTTCTCAATACCGTTTGCCGCCCGTTTACAGTGAGTGTAAACCGATGCACGAACAGCTAAGTCTGGTGCACTCCCAACCCATGTGGCATCAATACCTGCTCTGATGTTTGGCTTGCTGGCGTCGAATGAACCAAGACGACTCATCCAGTCCCAGATACGTGCCTTGCCAACCGACAGGTTATCGACTCGTGCCCAGTCCATTCCGTTTCGCATAATCTCGTCAACAGAGACCGACGTTTTCCAAATCGTAAACTCTGGGCTTGCTGGTTGGTTAAGTGCTTCAGCAATAAACAATGCACCGCTGTTTGTCTGCGGTTGAACCGAAAACACAGGATCGGCTAAAACGAAATTGCGAAGCGTCGTTTGCTGTGCGAATGTAAGTTGCATGATTAAGCGTTGCCGTCAGTCAGGGTGAACGTGCTGACAGTGAAAGATTGACCTGAGGTAAATGAAGTCGAAGAAACCTCCATATCACCACCACCGCCGGTTGCTGTAACTGTGCCTTGGATAAAGCAAGTCGTTCCATCTTTGGTAGCTTGCGAGTTGTATACGCAAAAGTGGCCCGCCGTTCCCGTGGCATCGGCTGATAAATCTTGCCATGTTCCAGCGATTGCTTTTGCACCCGATGACGCCGCTGCCATCCAGTCCGAAGGAAGGTTAATTGTCGCAAGGACCGTTCCCGTTCGTGTTGCTGCACAGTTTGCAGGAACAGTTCCCGAACGAATCTCTAGCGAACAAGATGTTCCGTTTGTCGATTCGATTGTGTCAAGCCGTGCGTTGCGAGTCGCAACATTGAACTGAATAGCCATTCTTTTTTATTCCTTATGGGGAGTGTTGTAGGTAAATGTCGCCGTCGTTTCCGCCGCTGGGTGCCGCTGTTCCGAATGTGATTCTCGGGACGTTCAATGTCGCTGTACTGTCCGTAATCGTTAGCGTCCCATCGGTGACGACCAAAGTGGAGACGATCCCGGTGGCTGAACTGTCGCTGTCTCGTATCCTCAGACCACGAGGGATAAAAAAGCTTGTCATTTCTTGTCGTCCTTGTGTGCGTACTTCGTGCCGTTCACGTCGATAAACGCTAGCTTTGTCTCCAAGACTTCAATCTTGCCGCGCATCAAAGCACACTCCGTTTTGAGATCACCCCGTTCGATTTCGCACTTGTCGGCTTTCAGGCTTATCGTTGCGACTTCGTTTTTGAGTCCTTCAATATGTTTTGCGTTTTCGTTCTCACGCAGCTTAAAAAGCCATGCGACAACAGAACTCAACGTTGCGATAATCGCAGAGACACCCGCCAACATCCAACCCGTCATCGAGTTCTGTTCGACTGTCACTTGCAACACAGCTTTCTAAATCTCTGGAGTAAAGGTACTCGCTTCTCTTTCACTTTGCATGCGACTGTCTTCACGTTTTCAGTCGTAGCCTCAACGACGTTAGCAGCAACAACAACAGGAGCCACAGCAACCGATGCCACCTTTCGAACAACGTCACAGCGTCCGTTCTGACATTCGACTTCCTGCGAGTAGCTAAGAGTACCCAGTACGACTAGGGCAATGAGTGTGTTGATGATTTTCAGCATTACTGCAATCCTTTCGTTATTGCTTCGCATGCGTCCAGGTATTTCGATACCGTTTGCAGCTTCGCATCGTTAATCCACTTCGCGTTAGGTATCCTCCAAACTTCTTCCCAGTTTGCGTCTCTCGACGAACCTCTAGGACGAGCCAGAAGAACCGATTCGATTGAATGCACAAATGCCGACTGAGCACCTTGTAGCGTTGGGCATTCGTTTCTGTCGCACATAACTCGCATGTCCGAAACAATCTTCTTCAACGCAGTTGCTAACGCTGCTCGTGTGGCAGTATCGTTAAGGCTTAGACTATTGACTCGACTTAGCTCGAACAGTTTTGCAAACTCACCTGGATTGCTTGGGGGCACATCTGGATCTGGCTTCGGTGGAACAGAATCACCAATCACCACCGTATGCTTGGCGTAGTCAATCGCTGCCGTCTTGTCGCTAACGATCAGGTAGAACGTGTAGCTACCAGCTCGCGGCGTTGCAAAAAACACTTGCGAGTCAATCGCCGTGCAGCCTGCTTGTGCGGTGGAGATTCCTTCCGGTGTAATCCACTTGTGATTGTCACCTTTGGACTTCGACGAGTTGAGAACTACCAATTCTCCTGGCAATGCTTTGCTCGGTGCGTCGATAACTGCTTGGACTTGTGCGAAGCACGCAACCGACAACAAAAGCCATGCGGTTATTGTTCTCATGCTAGCACCAGTTCCGAACGAAGAAGAGATTGCAGAAGAGAGTCAGCGACAGGAATGCCATGACCAAACCGTGGATCAAATCCAGGTGCTCCAGCGTCTTTGAGATTCGCTTTGAAGAACGCTCTTACCGCATCCGTAGCCTTCCATTGTGACTTCCCTTGCCGACGCATCACTTCCACGATGCAAGCTAACAAACCGCTACCAAACGGAGTTGCCATCGATGTGCCACTCATCGAAGTGTAGCCGCTACCGTTCTTGCTGAACGAGATGATGTCCTGCCCAGGACAAGCCCAGTCAAGTTCCTTGCCACCCGAAGAAAAGTTCGCAATCTGCCCACTTGCTTGATACGCACCGCAGCATAGACAACCGTTGTATCGTGCAGGCCAGCCAATCGTATTCGAACCGTTGTAGCCTGCATTGCCGGCCGCCGCGTTCACGATGCACCCAAGCGAGAAAGCGTAGTCGATAGCCTGGTTCGTTTCGTTATCAGAACCACCACCACCGAGAGATAGACTGATAACGTCCGCACCTTGCTCCGCAGCCCAGCGAATACCGTTTGCGATACCAGTCGATGACCCACTACCTTGATCTGACAAGCACTTGAAGACAATCAGCTCAGCTTGCGGAGCAACACCGATTCCATTGCGTCCTAGTGCTGTTCCTGCGCAATGGGTGCCATGTCCGTTTCCGTCACGAAGTGCAGACTGACCCGAGATGAACGACTTCGCAGCGACTGGTTCAGGACCGTCAACGTGTTTCGTGTAGCCAGTATCACCGATAGCAACCTTAATTGACTTTCCAGTTGCAATCTTTCCGACCTTCTCGGCTAGCTCAGAAGTCCAGTGCCAAAGCCTGGGAGCCATCGCGAACAGGTCGTTGTTGTAAATCGTATCGGGTGGGATTGTGTAATCCACTTAGCCACCTCGACGAGCTAGCCACAGCTCAATCAGCTTTAACACAATCGGAATCAACAACGAAGGATCGATTGCCGTAGCTTGCGGATCCTCAGTCGTAATTGCATCGAGTGCATGGATGCATCCGCTGATCGTAGACGGCAGTTCGTCTTCCGCACCTAGCGAGATGACGAAACCAGTTTTCAGAAGTGCTCCGATCTCACCCGAGATAGCACCGACGAGAAGCAGATTGTCACCGCGATCGAAGTCACCCGACCGTAGATTCTTCACCAACTGAAGAACAAAGTTGACTGGTAACCTGGGTTCAAAACTGTACATGCCATTGCTCCAGTGGATCGAAAAAGAATCTTCCCACCGTTCATCATGCAGTTTCGCAATTCGCTAGCTAGTCGCTATTTGGAGGCATGGTCGCAAATAGTCCCTTTTGGTCCAACCAAATCCGAATCTGCTTCACCGTCCAGTAATCTTTAGCGAATCCAGTCCCAGGTGGAGGTAGCTTTCCTTCGCGTCTCCAACGCTTGATCGTACTGGGTGATTTGTCCAAAATCCTGGCCAATTCCTTCGTGTCGATCAGCTTCAATTCATCCATTCGTCCTCCTCCTTGCAACCCGAACTTGCCGCTTCTCACGAAAAATCTTGTTAATGAACTTTGCCTTTTCGACCTCTTCTGCAATCGTCGCCAGAATCGGATTATCGCCGGGGTGAAATAACCGTTCGCCTTTTTCCACCCTGTCAGCGATCACAAATAGCTTCTCTAGCGAGCCAGCTTTGGCACCAGTCGGTAGTCCTTCCCGTCGAGGCTCGTAGTCCTCGTCGTGCTGCTTCAGACGGATCTCGTCGAAGATATTTCTAGTCATGGCACTTCCGGAACTAAAGGCAGTTCCATCCAATGCGTGCACGGATACCACCCGTCAGATGATGTCTCCATTGCGATGGCTTCACCTTGCGTTTCGTGTCCTTCGAACCAACCTAAATCCACGTCACCGAATTGGCCCCACTCTTCGAGGCAACAAAATAGAACGGGTTCGTTGATGGGTGGTAGTTTGTCAGCTATCGATATCCAGTTGTTCATGCTACCTCCTTGATTTTGCGTGTTAAAACTGCGCGGTGCAGGTTAATAAATTGTTCCCCGTATCTAGTCTTTCGCCTTCGGTGGGCGGTTTGCTGGCGGTCTTTCCGTCAGCTTCTTCGCCACCTTCGGCGGCAGCTTCGCTTTGGCGGCTTCGCCTAGCCAAGCTGCAAGCGTCAAGCCTTCGGCTTTCGTTGCTTCCTCAAATGCAACCCACCAATCGGAAGGTTGCGTAATGTTTTTGCGCTCGTTTGTCACGCTTCGCCTCTCAATACTTTTGCTTCGTGGTGGTGTCTTTTGGATCGATACGAAACGTAGTACGTTTTCATCGCGTATCCGCCTTCTCTTGCTCCTTGATTTCCTCCGGTCGATCTATACAAAATCCCGTTCTCCCACATCCTGCGAAGCGTTCTTGCGAAATCTGGAGAAACATGGTGTCCCATTAAATACCACTTTCGATAGCCTCCAAATTCTTGATGCCATGCCTCTTCGTCCTCCTCGTTCTGAGACGAAATGTCTGGCGGATAGTGACCTGAAACGGTTGTTCTCAAAATCCGCTCCCATTCACGGTCCAATCTTTCGAGAATCCAGTTTTGTTTTTCCTTGAACGACCGGCGTTTTCGCCGGGGGTTGCCCCCCGGCTTTTCGCCGCCAGCCTTAGCCGTACTTTTTGACTTCTTCAATCGCTTGCTCCATTTCGATTTCGTAGTTTTGTTTTGGGGCTTCGGTGATCGTGTAGCTTTCGTTGTACTTATTTCGCTTCTTTGCTGTCTCTTCTGCCTTTTCTCGGCTTCCGAAAACTTTGATCGTTGGGTAGCTGTCGTTTTCGTATTGGATATTCCAGGCCATTTTTCGTTTCCTTGTTTGTGGTTATCGTTGCCGTGATGCGATTACTATACACACACTTATCGACTGGGGCAAGAACTCTACACACACTTTCTGAAAATTATTTGGCAAATCTTTTGGCGAGTCAGAACGGGGAACAAAGTATTGATCCGAAGCCGCCCACAACGTCTCTTGGTTTGGTCGAGTCGCTTGTGGGCGGCTCGGATAATACAGTCGTTCGCCTGACTTAATGGGGACG
>JBKCNS010000040.1:0-247927 GCA_046297095.1 Kapaibacterium sp. (SeqCode)
CGCGAACGCTATTCCCATTCCCAAGCCAAATGCCGATCGAGCTTTCGATGCCGCTGCCTGTATAGGATGCGGAGCCTGTGTAGCTGCTTGTCCTAATGCATCGGCTATGCTCTTTACCTCGGCCAAGGTAATGCACCTGGGTCTGCTGCCTCAAGGTCAGGCAGAACGATCACAGCGTGTGTTGAACATGGTGTCTACCATGGACAGCGAAGGCTTTGGCGGATGCACGAATCACTATGAGTGCGAGGCCGCATGCCCGAAGGGCATTAGCGTAGAGTATATCGCGCAAATGAATTGCGATATGATGCGGTCGTCGGTAGCTCGCAGGGATTAAAGTGAGCGTACACGGTATCGTGGAAGTGATGCCGAAGCGACTGATCAACCCAACTCATGTACATAACTTGTCAACAGCGCCAACACGGCGCTGTTGTCGTTTACGGTTCATGCTTCGTAATTGTACAATGTTCAGGATCCTACCTTGTGAATCATGGGAATGATTAACCCACTGATATGTGAGCTGTGCGCAGAGCAAAGAGAGAGAATGGTGGAGGCCACATCCCGCGGCTCTATCCACGAGTATTCTTCACCGTTCGTTGCCCATTCCATGTTCGCAGCTGTTTTCAATATTCCCGGCACTATAACGTGCGCGCGAACACCATAGGATCTGCTTTCCTCCGCGGCTGCTTGCGTTAGCGCCACTACTGCTGCTTTTGCTGCCGTATATGCAGCGCGATTAGCCGCAGGATAAAGCACAGACTGCGCCCCAATGGTAACCACAGTGCCACCATTTTGCTTCAGCCTTGGCATGGTGCAATGCAGGATGTTGAAGGTGGATTGCGCGTTGAGCTTCATCATTGCGTCGAAATCTCCCGGGTCTGTTTCTTCAAGTGATTTTCCGGCAGAGATACCGCCGGCGCAGTGCACAACGGCGTGAACCGAAGGAAGATCCGATAAGCTTTGGCGAAGCGACGAAAGATCAAGTAGGTCTGCAACTCCTATAGTATCCACACCGATATGGCGAAGCGATTGTTCGTTTCGCAGCGAGCGAACAGAGGCATGCACATGCCAACCGGCATCGGCAAAAGCTGAGCACACACAGGTCCCCAACGCTCCGTCTGCACCGCTTACCACAACAACAGATTTACTCATTAGAATATCAGGAGAGTTCGAAATGTATAGGAGGTACCTTTGCGCAGCGTGATATTGTATAATCCGCGTTGTAGAAAAGAGATGTTCACCAAATTCGACGTATCCGATACCGACTGCGAATAGACGGATCGTCCAAGCATATCGCATATATCCAAGGTACCGTCACTGGTAGCGTTTCCTACAGAGACAAATGGTGTTCCGAATGGTACGGCGGAGGGCCAATCATTTTGCCCACCGGTTCCCTCATTAGCGTAGGGAACATCGCTTACAAGATCTTCCACAGAGATACCGCAGGGAATACGGGTTTCGCCGTCACGAACCGTTATAGATCCGGACTCCGGAAAAGCGCGAGATCGTATGCTGTCGCCCACAGTAAGTGTGAACGAGAATGCATTCCGAGGGTTGCCAAAAGGAACTCGCGCATAAAATTGATTGGGTATTGAAGAGGCCTGCAAGGGAAGTACCTGATCGGGAATACCGGGCCTTTGCACTGTTATTGACGCAGATGTCAGCGCATATTCGCTTCGAAGATGAAACACTACCGTCTGATACCACGACCCCGGGAAGGTGACAAGGGGAGATACCACAATGTTGTGCCGCTCTGCTGCTTTCATGATGTTCGGCAGACCATACCCTACAGCATTATCGGGCACAGACTGCGACGAAGCCTGCCGAAGCAACGAACGAACAGTGTATGGTGTAAGCGAAGGGAATTGACTCAGCAACAGTGCTATGCCGCCGGCTACAGCCGGAGTGGCAAACGATGTACCTTTGCCTGCACTGATCGCTGTGCGGCCGGAGAGATTCATTGTGATAACATCCGAGCCAAGAGTGGCGAAATCAGGTTTGATCAAGCCGGCAGCATTGGGACCCTTCGAAGTAAAACCTGCCACATTTAAGCTGTCGTCGCGAAAAGCTCCAACGGTAAATGCGGAGTCGGCGTCTCCGGGCGTAATAATTGTTTTCTCCGATCCGCCGCTGTTTCCTGCCGCTGTAACACAGATCATACCCAGAGACGTTGCGATGTTCACGGCACGAGCACAAATACTGGCGCGTCCGTTCAGGGAATCGAAACTGTAGCTGATGTCTGTGGAGTCCAAATCATAGTATCCCACGGAGGATGAACTCACATCCACTCCCCGCGATTCGAACCACTCTATGGCTGCAGCGTAACGGTCTTCTTCGATTCGCCGTTCATAGCGCATGTCTTCAGTCTTTGCAAGGAGCACAGAAACTCCCGGTGCGGTGCCGATAATCGAGTCCGGTAAAAAGCCGGCGGCAATGGAGAGACAGGCACTGCCGTGACCATCCTGACTCGGCACATCAAGGGAGTCGTTGCCGGTAAGGCTGTCGTTGAACATGTAATCGTACTCGGCAACGATGTTCAGATTATTGAAACAATCGTGAGCACGCCATCGAAATCCATTATCAATCATTCCCATAAGCACGCCGCTGCCGGTGATTCCCATGGAATGAAGCGTTGTGGCACCCAGCATGTTGTTCTGCCTGTAGGATGGCCCGTATCTGAAGCTACCGCATCCCGTGTCGAGAGACACGGTGCTGAGCGCAGAGGATGAATATTCTGAAGGTGCAGTGTTTGCCGCAAGGGTTTTAAAGAGCTCGGCAGTTCGAGTAACAGCCCGCACGTACGGTTTGGATCGTAGCATGTTTGCTGTGGAAGAATCGCATTCTACCACCACATAATTACTCCAACGCAGGCGCAACAACACCACAGAGCCTGTTTTTTTGATGTCGTCAACATAGGGTGCGTACAAGGGTGCGTCCTGAATGCTGAACAGAGAATCCTTTGGCAGAACTTTAGCGCGACGTTTCAAGCAACGATCACTGAGCAGATCTTTGGTTTCGTTGTACACCGTGCTGCCGGGAACGAAAGGTGCAATGCCTTTGTTGCTCAGGTACACACGATAGGTGTCTACAGTTTGGCACAGTGCACTTGGCACATATGCGATTGTGGAAAAAATAAGTCCGAAAAGAAATGCGTACCACGTGCGTCCTAGCGAGAGAGCAGCGCGCAAACCGGCTATGTTTGTGATGTTGTTCATAAACGAAAAATACCCATTTCAAACCGAACATATGGCAGAGTCATCTACAGCATTCACCGAACAAAAACTTCAGCAATCAGCGTGGTTACATCGTACAGACCTCTGCGTACTACGTCTGGAGGGAGCGGATAGCATTGATTTTCTACAGCGCGTTTCTACCAACGACGTGCGTGATGTTGCCGGCAATGTAATGCGCACCACGCTCCTATGTACTGATAAGGGAAGAATTTTGGATGTGGTGCGAGTTGTTTCTCACGAGACGCATGTGCTGCTTGTGGTGTCTGCGGCCCGTCGTGAGCAGGTACAGCGATATCTTCGAACCTATATTATCATGGACGACGTTCGTGTTCGTGATTGCTCTGCATCGTGGGAGTGTTACGAGATTTGTGGAAGCGATGCTGCTGCGGCCTGCTCCGAGGTATTAGCAGGTGGCTCGCCCTCCGCTGCGGAACACATGGTACAACCCTTTCCTGCGAATGCAGTCTATCGCGGAATTCGAGATGACGACCAACTGATTGCCTTTGGTATCGAGCCACGTAATGAGCAATCGTATGTGGTACTGGTGCAGATCGCGGACAGTCAAGAGCGTTCTGCCGCGTCTGCATCCGAAACGCTCTTTGCTCATATTCCGTACATAGACGATTCCGCCGCGAATGTCCTTCGCATTGAACAGGGAATTCCCGCGGTAGACAAAGAGCTGACTATAGATCATAATCCACTCGAAGCAAATCTTTTGCACTACATCAATTTTCGTAAAGGTTGCTACATTGGTCAAGAAGTGATAGCCCGCCTTGATTCGTACAACAAGGTTAAGGTTCGGCTTGTGGGATTACGCTGTGCCACAAGCATTGATGAGGGGAGCGCGGTGATTCTTCCCGATGCAGAGCCGGGTTTGGTGACCTCGTCGTGTGAATCTCCGCGTTTCGGGCAAATAGCTTTGGCGTACATTCGCACGGAGTATGCTGTATCCGGTAGCACGGTTGCAGTAAGGGATGCAAACAGCGGCAATGAACACATATGTACGGTGCACACGTTACCTTTTCATCTTTGATCTCAACTCACCTCGACTCAACTCAACAGTTAGACGCCCTTTGCCATTTCACCACACGAACACAGCTCACATGAATCCCAATAACGAAAAACCCGAGCCACTAGACAGAGCTCCTAAAGCGTACGACAACAAGGAGTTCCTCCACTCACCCCGCGCCCGCGTGTTACGCATGATGGCGGAGTATCAACATCCCGACCTACACCTTCGGCTGAATAACATTCATAGTACGGTGATTTTCTTTGGCTCTGCTCGAATACAGTCCGGTGTGCAATACGCAGAGCAGAAAGAAGCTTTGCACATGCATGCCAACAATACCATGGGCGAGGAAAAGGCCGAAGCCGAGAGAAAAATTCACGCGATGACCATTCGCAGCGAGATGAGCGCCTATTACGATGATGCCGTAGAGCTGGCCCGCTTGATTACCGACTGGTCTATGCGTTTACCCGACGGCAATGACTTTGTGGTGTGTACGGGTGGTGGACCTGGTATAATGGAGGCCGGGAATCGCGGTGCCTTCGAGGCGGGCGGCAAATCCGTAGGCTTGAATATCTCGTTACCATTTGAGCAGTATCCCAATCCCTACATCACCCCGGAACTGAATTTTGAGTTCCACTATTTCTTTATGCGAAAATTCTGGTTCGTCTATCTGGCAAAAGCCTTGGTAATTTTCCCGGGCGGTTTCGGAACCATGGACGAACTGATGGAAGTGCTTACTCTGGTGCAGACCAAGAAACTCCGAAAGAGTATGCCTATCTGTATTTACGGCGAGAAGTTTTGGAAGAATGTGATCAACTTTGAGTATCTGGCTGCCATGAATATGATAGACCACGGAGATCTGCAGCTGTTCAAGTTTGTCAATTCGCCGGCTGAAGCGTTCGAATATTTGACAACGGAGTTAACAAGAATACACGGCTTGCCCGTGGTTCATTAGTACAAGAGTAAATGAGAGCACGGAATGACTGATGTTACGCTCATAGATCCCGAATTGCGCCCACTGATTGCGCTTTTGGATGATACCGATACCGCAGTAACAACGGCGGTACAATCTAAGCTCATCAGCTACGGAAGCCGTATTGTTCCGGTGCTTCGTACTGTTCTGGCTTCTCAGGCTCATACAGATCACGAAGACTCCACCGTTTCCAAGAATGCACAGGCGTGCATACGGGCGTTGCAAACCGAAGCGCTCTCAGAAGTAATGAGCGAAATGGTAGATGCACACGCAGAAAAACGCGACATCGATTTGGAGTCGGTGTGTTTGCAGCTATCCCGTTTCGGTTGCCCGGAAGTAGACACGGCAGAGATGCAGGAACAACTGGATCAGTTGGCAATTCGCGTTCATAAGCTTGTAGTATCAACTCAAAATGTGAATGAGCTTACGCTGCTGATGTGCCTGAACAATGTGTTTTTTGAAGAGGACTTGTTTAGAGGTGCAACGAAAAATTACTATTCGCCGGAACATTCCTATCTGGCGCATGTACTTCGAACCAAGAGAGGAATTCCGCTTTCGCTGTCGCTGGTGTATCTGCTTGTTGCCGATCGAGTGGGAATAGAGGTGGAGGGCATCGGAATGCCACTACATTTCCTTGTGTATCATCCGGTATTGAACGTTTTTATTGATACCTTCAATCAGGGTTCATTTTTGTCCAGAGATGATTGCGAGAAGTTCGTGCGCCAATCGGGGTTCTCGTTTCAGGAGTCGATGCTCACGCGTTCCTCAAACATGGTGATTGTGCAGAGACTGTTACGCAATCTGGTGTACGCGCACACTAAACATCGCCAAACGTGGGAAGCGGAAACGTTGCAGGAAGCACTGGACGACGTTGTGCGGCTTTGTAGCGACCGCCCTTAGGCGTTGTCGAAAGCCGTGAGCTTAGTGCGCAAATCGTTACATACCTGTGTGTGAATCTGGCAGATTCTGCTCTCGGTGAGCGAGAGCAACGCGCCAATTTCTTTGAATGTAAGATTCTCGTAGTAATACAGAGTGATTACCAAGCGCTTGCGCTCCGGCAAGTTCTTCAGATAGGTGAGCAGAAAATTCATACGCTCTTCGTCGGTGATACGTGTGAGCGGATTTTCGTAATCCATATCCGGAAGCTCTTGGAGTAAATCGCGTTCCTCGCCTTCGTCCGACACTCCAAGCGACGCCTTCGACTCGTTCATCGACAGCGATGCTACAGCAGCGGCAGCCGCACTCAAATATGTTTGATACTCTTCAATGCTTACGTTCAAGCGCGTGCGAATTTCTTCCTCCGAAACCTCGCGTCCTGTTTCTCTGCGCAATTGATCAGATACAGCAACAAGCTCGTGGGCTTTCTTACGCGCGGTGCGAGAGAGCCAGTCCAATCTGCGCATCTCATCCAGCACGGTGCCACGAACGCGGGGCATGGCAAAGGTCTCGAACTTGATACCGCGCTCGGGTTCAAAGCGCTCGATTGCATCGTTCAAACCAATAATACCGACATGCAAAAAGTCCTCGTCGTTAAGGATAGCATTCGACGGTAAATTCATCGTGTGCAGAGTATACCGAACAAGCCACATATAGTTCATCATCAGCTTGCGCTTGGCCGAGGCCTTGCGGGCTGTGGACGAGCGCTTTCCGTGGAACTCGCTCCACGCTTCGCGGGCTAACTCTTCGTCGCCGTGTGTGACGGGCCGTATGGTTTGTTCTTCCTGCTGAATCATACCATTCTCCATGTATTCGTCGTTAGTATTCAATCCTTTGAAATGTCAACACTGCGCCTGCAGGGTGTACATCCATCTTCACCGTCGCTACTGAACCTTTTCCGCCTCAACCTGAACCGGTGGAATTCCTTGTGGTAACTGCGTAGGCGCCGGTGCGGCTTGCGCCTCGGCCTCTGCTTGTTTCTGGATTTCCAGAGCTTCCATTCTTGCTTTGTGTATGCTATCCTGAATTTCTTTGATCGTGATTCGATGTAGAATATTCACGACTACGGCCAGCACTATGCCCAAAAGCACGGCGCAGCCCAAAAAGATGATCACCGAACGATAGAGTACACCGGCTACGTCTGATGTTCCCTGAATGGTAAACACCAGATAAGCGATGCATCCTGCCAGCGTGCTTACTTGAAAGAGTAAACCAATAGGATAGCGCGCCCTGGTGGCAAGCTCCTTTGCGCTGATACCGCTACTTTGTCCGCTTGTTTTCTTTTTTGCCATTTCTATTACCACCCAAACTCGTAATACCGCTGTGCAATCCCTCGAAAATCACAAGGCTCGTACGCTACACATCCATGCAATGAGCGAAGGATCCGCATACTGAACTTGAGATACAACAATCTTTGTGCCAAATCTTCTTTATTCTACGCATCCCTTAAATATCAATTCACTTACCACTTTGCCACCTGCAGCACGCAGTGCGTGAAACGAGTGAGCGCCAAAAGTCAAGAATGAGAGCGGTAAGTCTCGTTGTGCCAGCTCGTAGATCGTTTCGCCCGGCAAGCCATCCACATCGACCCCCGTAAGCACAAATGAACAGTTGTCGATGGACTCCGCGAGCGACATCCATGATTGAACGCGCTTTGCATTGGAGCCGGAGGGTAAAGCTATGAGAACAGCATCCGGTTGAAGAACTTCCAACAGCGATTCTAATTGTGCTTTGGATACAACATCCTTTGGATTCAAGCTCATCTCCACAAGGGAAACATCATCCTGGTGGTTTGATGTCATAAGAGCGGTGAGTTGCTCTAGGTTGGTGTACGATTCCACACGGACGTCTGCAGCACCGCCGGCATCAGCGTTGACAGAGCCATGGGTGTAGATAGTAGAACTTGCTTCAATCATCAAGTGAAGACTTTGCGAGATCATCGAACATAGGGTGGACTTGCCTGAGCCCGGCGCTCCCAGCACGAGGAATACGTTGCGATCTTCCACTGAACGTATGGGATTGACCGAGCGTACCGAACTCTCGATGAGTCTGGCACATGCTTCACGTACCTGTTTCACTGTTGCTCCCACGCCTCGTGAACTTATGTTACCGATATAGAACATTGCTTGTTCTTCGGTATAACCTGCTTCTCTAAGTTCCTCGTATACCGATTTGAACGCTTCCGGTAGGGCGCTCGTAAAGCGAAAGCGCTGAATTGATGCAAGGTTTTGGAGTGCCGCATGGATCTCGTCTAATTGCCGTGACATTTCGGGCGTATCCCCGGAGTGATCCTGCGCTTGTGGCGCAGATGCCGCGCCGCGCAACGGCGGACGGCTGGCAAAACGATTCGATACATGTTGAGATCGGGACGAATGCGCAGGATGCGATGCACGTGAGGCCTCCGAAGCATCAATACCTCCGAGCTTGCCACCGGCAGCATGAAGAATTTCGTCGGGTATGTATACGTCGCTGTTTGTGCGCTGATCGCGCAGCTGCTCAAGGTCCTCGGGATGAATTCCCGCGATGAGTTCCGTCATCGGAATGCCGTTTTGCACTACTTCCTGCGTGGAAAGAATTATTCCTTCTTCACCGATTTCGCGGCGCATCATTTCGATGCTTTCACGCATGTTTCGTCCTTGAAACTTTCGAATCTGCATAGGTACCTCGTGTACGCACTAATTGTTTGAACGTGTTTTTGGAACGTAGTATTCGTACTTTTTGTTTGTACTTGATGCTCGTTCTTGTCGCTCGTATAAAGGCTATCGTAATAATTGTGCCAAATCCCGGCAACGCGATGAGAGGGTAGTGAGAATCGCGGGGTTGGGGTGAAGGTTGAGAAGTCCGAAGTGACGTGAGGAAGACGTTGTGCGCGTTGCAAGCAGTAAAAAAAAGCGACGGATCATAAAATCCGCCGCTTTGGCTTGTTCTTCATTCTACAATTTGTAGAATATTGTAGAATTTCGAAGACGATAATTCTACAAAATTCCAATTCTACAAAACTCCAACTCTACAAAGTTCCTTTATCGAACAATGATCAAGGGCTGTGTGTGAACCGTTCCGCCCGAGCGCATACGTATCTGATACATACCGGATGCCAATTCCTGAAGCGGCATGAGAAGCGTGTACGAGCCGCGCTTTTGCGTCTCGTTCACGGGGGTGCTCACCACTTCGCCGTTTGCGCTGATTACCTCTACCGTTGTAAGCGCGTCAAAGCCCACGCTGTACTCGATCTTCGCAACATTGCCCGATGCGGGCTGAGGCGATACCGACTGCAACGCAAAAGGTACGTCCGAGATATTGATAAAGCGACCGTCGATATAACATCCCGTCATGATTACTGTATTGCCTCTGGTTGTTACTTCTACACACTCATCTCGTGTGGTATCCGGTACGTTGGTTTGAGCTAGGAAGTCCAACGTGGTAGAGCACTCCGTTACGCGATTAGGTCCAATAAGAACCTGCATCGAGAATTTTGCCAAATCACCATCGGCAGACACCGGCGTGGTGCCGGAAGCAGTTACACGAAGTTTGACAATCGGTGAACTTTGATCTCTGATTTCCGTCACCGAATCAATCTTCCATGTGTTATCCAGTTTTGATCCCGGAGCTAAAGAACCCTTCACATAGGCAAGTTCATTGACGTTGTACGTCAGCGTAGCCGTGTACCGAGTAAGCGCAACCTCGTTCCAATTCGCGGCGCTCGCATTGAGCGAGAGATCGGTAGTAGTTCCGAACGCCGTTACATTTAAAACCTTCACGGGATCGTTTACCGAAACCTGAAGCGTTGTAAATGCGGATACAGCCACTAAAGAATCCGTGATAACCAAACCATCGGTAAATCGAGCGTGAACAACTGCACTGTACGAGCGCGCGCGCATCGGTTCAGGAATGAACATCACCGGATGCTTGTATTCAGTATTGGGTTTGATGACAATCGGAGTGCCGGACGAAAGCGGATTTATGATCACAAAGCGCGAGGCATCAGGACCACTGATCCACAAAGAATCCAAGACTCTGTCGGAATTGGTAGAGCCGGCTTTGGCGCTATTGCCCACCGTAACCGAGTCTACAGGGTTGTTACAACTCAATACCCTGCGATAATCTACACCCTTGATGTACGGCTGATTTTGAACCACTCCGTAACCAACCACAACCACGGTATCCACCCACGTGCCTGTGGGGTTGGCAGTGATAGGTTCAGCATTGTGAACGATGCGAACACGAACGCGTTCCATGCCGGACTTAGTGGGCAAAAAACGAACGGGAAGCTGCAAGGGCGCGCCTCCTATGAACAACGTTGTGTCCGTAGGCGGCGTAGATACCCAAGAGAAATCCTGAGGATAGATAGAGTTTGCGGGATCATCGGGTTCGTTGATGAACTCGATTCTTGATACTCGTAGCCGGCGCGAGGTACTCGTGTTGGCAATGCGAACAAACTCGGTGGCTTTACCGGATTGCACAGGAGTACCAACCAAAAGCGTATCTGTAAACTCGGCACCCAATGCGTTTATTTTTTCCAAATAACCAAATCCGCGTAACACGTCGCGCTTGGGCGATGCGTTCTCGAAAGTACCTACAAGAAACGGTGCTTTTATACCTTCGATGGTAGGTGTGAAATCCACATCCACACGAACGGAGTCTTTACGCAGAGGGAACACCCAGAAGGGAAGGTCGCGCTCAATTTTACGCACTACAAACTCTGTGGTGCCGCTTGTATCGAGGGTAAGACATTTCACCTGGTCCGTTCCTGTATTACCTACCCAGCATTGCATTTGCTTGGTAACGCCAAGACGAACGCTATCCCAATCGTTGCCGATAACGTACGGTCCCGGAGCATTAGCATTCCCGCTCCACGTGGAGATGGGATCATCAATTGCAGAAGTTGGCGCATCGCTAACGAAGGGTACATCTATGGTATAGTTGCGCTCCTCAGTGGGCGAGAAACACACGTCACGGAAGGGTACACTTTGACCGGGTGCAAGTATGATGGGGAAGGGCGGTGTGGTCGGCTCCACTACAGAAAAAGGAGCCGATACTTTACTACGATCGAAGTCGGTAACTCGAAGAGTATCCGTGCCAATGTTTTGAATGATGATTGATCCCGGAATTCCCGAAGCACAAACTTTAGAATTGATACTCACTATACCTGCCTTGAAGTCTCCCACCACGATATGAGGAAGAACTCCACGCCCTCGAACATAGTAGTGAAAAGGAGCGCAGGCCTCTGCCACGAGTAAGGAATCGAAGTCGAAGTTCGCATCTGTTAAACCTTCAGTGACAGGAGAATAGGTAATAGTAATGGCCAACGAATCCTTACCGGCAAGAAGCAGTCCAGTAGAGTCCGGAATGGCAATGCTGTCCACCGTGAATACGCTGCCGGTTTTCATGCTCACTTTCATGATATGAATGGCAGAGTCGTTGAGGTTACGCAGCCATACCACACGCTTAACCTTGGTTCCCACACGAACCTTGCCGAAGTCCACCGGATCGGGCCGCAGAATCAAACGCGGCGCGTTCCATATTACGGTGTCGATGGTAAGGTTAAATGCACGGTCCGATACGTAAAACACTGCATAGGCATCTTTAGTCTTGTCTATCACCTCGAGTCGGAACGAAATGCGCTCATTTTTCAGAGAGTTGGGAACAAGACCGTTTGTTACTTCTTTGCCATCAGATTTAGTTACGACGATACGATAGTTGTAACTCTTCGCCATAGATGTATCGACAAACTCAATCTCACGCACACCTGTTTCGGTGTGATTCAGAGTGTCGTTTACTTTGAAGTTGCGGAGTTCGGTACCATCGTAGTTAAAATCACCACATTCCTCGGTTCGTTGCAAAACGGGTGGCAATGTATCGAAAACACTGAGTTGTTTGAATGCCGTTGCAGCAGGCCAGCCATACGAGTCGAACTGACCGTATCCGTAGATCTCGCCACCAAACGGTGTATCGCCATAGATAGTGTGGGAGCCGCTGCTGACGGGCAAGCGAACATAGTAGTAGTTGGTTCCGGGCACTCTGTTACCCAGGAAGCTGGGTGCGATTACGTACACAAACTTGCCGTCCAGCTTGATGGACCTCAACAGTTTCATGCTTGGATCCGTTGTGTCTCCAATTGCGATTAGACCAAAGAAGTGGTTTGTGTAACGATTGTTGAGCGGCGATTGAAAAATCGTCCCTTTGGTGAATTGCTCCGCGGCAACGGAGTAAATAGTGAATGGGTCATAATCACCGCTGCCGTCCCAGTTTGCAGAACAACTTTGATGCATCAACAAGAAAGGCTTATTCGCTTTGAAAACTGCTACTCCCATAACGCCTTTTGCGTTCGCCGGACCGGTTACAACCTCTTCCGGAGACTTTGGAATAGATCGCACTTCTCCGGCTTTCATATTGAGCACACCGGTGGGACCATTGGTGCGAATACCGGTTTTGAAATCGAACGACGACCACATAATGTTGGTACCGTCCTGAAGCGCGACAGCTCGATACAGATCGCCCTTGTTGTTACGCATGATCTCTAGGGTCACGTAGGTTTTGCCCCATTGCGATGTTGGCGGAATCATCTCGCAAATGTGATCGCGGCCGCCTCCAACGCTAAATACGGGTATCATTGTTCGCTGATGATACACAATACATCCGATAGGTTTGGATGCTACCATTCTCGATCCGGACAAATCAAACTGACCGCGACTCGATCCATCTCCTTGTACCATGTACACCTGACCACGATTCAGCGTTACTTTCCAGCGGTCGCCGTACTTTTTGCCGCCCTCGGTTCTTCTATTTAATCCCGACACCGAGTATTCTCCGTACGAAGGGGAGCGCAAAGTGATTTCCACTTCCGTGTTGTCCTCGGCAGCCATGAACGCAAATCCGCCCTTCCACGGGCGCACCTCGCTGAAATCGGGATACGAAAGAGCGTAGTACTCTTTGCCCCAGGATGATACCGGAATGGCCAGGTAACCATCGGACGATACGTCTTTGCCATTGTACACATACACTGATACAGGATCGTCGGCGGTGATGCTCAGACCAAGATCTGATATCTGTTCTCCGGAGACAATCTCCGGCATAGGATACATTCCCGATGCACCATTGATTACGGTTACTTGATTTGCCTTTACCTGCAGTCTGGTCTTAAATCCAAGAGCGGGAACTTCATAATAGAACGCCGTGTTTTTTGCGCTGGTTACATAGATCTCGCGTGCTGTCACCTGGCAAGTCGGACAGTCGTTTAGTGGCAAGCAAAACACAAACTCTTTGCCTTGAGATCCATTACTCATTATCCATTGAGCAGTTGGCTCCTTACCTTGAAGTGATGGAGCTTTTTTGAGCTGAGCATCGAGTGAATGCGGAAGTAAAAAGAATACACCAAAAACAACAAGAACAATCTTGCCGAACAGCCCCTTGTGCATGCAATCCCCTGGATTGGAGGTAAGAAAAAACTCAACGTGCCACTATGTGTACGAATGGTCATTACGTGTTCACAATATAGGTAATGAAAACGCAATTGCATGCACTGGTGTGGGGGCAAAAGGGTAAGAGCATTCAACTCGTGTATTATGTTTAGCAAGGCGGTGGAATTCCTACTTGCTTGTGCCGGTGTTTCGTTTGTGTTTTCGCTATCTTTGCCTATTCGTTTTGAACCAACACTTACCGCTATGTCTGCTGAATTTCCTGTCGATTTCGGTACAACAACTTTCGAGAACAAACAGCGCACTGCTGATGAGTTTGCTCCTATAGCGCGCTCCATACGCCGTGATATTATCAAGTCGCTGGTGTTGGCTGGATCCGGTCACTCCGGTGGTCCCTTGGGCTCTGCCGATATTTTCGCGGTTATGTATTTCGGTGGATACATGCGGTACTCCACGGCCGATTGGTTCGGTACTCCTCACGATCGCTTTGTACTCAGTGCCGGCCACATGTGCCCGGTAATGTACAGCACCCTTGCTAATGCCGGTGCCTTCCCAAAGGCAGAGCTAGCAACGTTGCGTAAATACAATACACGTCTTCAGGGGCATCCGGGGCGCGATATGGGGCTGCCCGGTGTGGAAACATCCTCCGGCTCGCTGGGACAGGGTATATCCATTGCTGTAGGTATGGCTATGTCGGACAAGTTGCTGGACAAAAACGATCTTCGGGTATATTCACTCACCGGCGATGGCGAGCTTCAAGAGGGCAGCGTATGGGAAGCCGCAATGGCCGCATCGCATTTCAAACTGGATAACTTCTGCTGGATTATTGATAATAACGACTGCCAGATTGATGGTCGTGTACCGGATGTTATGGATGTTTATCCTATCGCGGACAAATGTGCGGCATTCGGATTCGATGTGGTGGTATGCGATGGTCATAATTACGCTGAGCTTCAGGCAGCATTCAACACATTCCTCAATAATCAAAAGAACGGTACCGGTAAACCCACGGCAATCATTGCGAAAACCTATATGGGTAATCCCGTCTCGTTTATGAACGATAAGTTTGAATGGCACGGTAAGCCGCCGTCATGGGAGCAGGCAAAGCAAGCTTTAGAAGAATTGGAAGGATAGTTCGGTGACGGTCAGGTACAAGCCGGATATTTTTCAATAAATGCCGGTATCACATTGAATATTAACGACTAACAATAAGAATACAATGGCTGAGATCGAGAAACTGGGAATGAAACCTACGCGTTTTGGATTTGGCGAAGGTTTGGTGGAGTTAGGTGAGCGTCATGATAATGTGGTGGTACTTGGCGGAGATATCACCGGTTCGGTAATGACCAGCTACTTCAAGGAACGCTTTCCCGAGCGATTCTTTTCAATTGGTATTGCCGAACAAAACGCAACGACCATTGCCGCCGGTTTAGCTCTGAGCGGGAAGATTCCCTTCTTTGCCAGCTACGGAGCGTTTTGCGCTCTTCGTAATGCTGACCAGTTGCGCATCAGTGTTTGTTACAACGAAGCCAATGTAAAAATTGGCGGCGGGCATGCCGGTATCAGCGTAGGACCCGATGGTGCCACGCACCAGGTACTCGAAGAGGTAGCATTCCTCCGCACGCTTCCGCACATGACGATGATTGTTCCCTGCGATTACCTTGAAGCTAAGAAGGCCACAATAGCTATGGGCGAGATGGTTGGTCCGGCATACATACGTTTTGGCCGGTCGCCGGTGCCGTTGTTTACCACAGAGCAAACACCCTTTACCTTGGGTAAAGCAAATATGCTTCGTGATGGTAATGACGTTGCCTTGCTGGCTAATGGCGCAATGGTATGGGAAGCATTAACAGCAGCAGCCGAGTTAGCAAAGAAGGGTATCAATGCCCGGGTTGTGAATATTCACACCGTTAAGCCCATTGATGTAGAAGCCATTTGCAACGCTGCACGCGAGTGCGGTTGTATTGTAACGGCTGAAGAGCATCAGGTGCACGGCGGTTTGGGCGGAGCAGTAGCGGAAGTAACGGCGAAGAATGCTCCGGTGCCCATCGAGTTTGTGGGTGTCAAGGACAGCTTTGGCGGTAGCGGTGATCCTGAAGAGTTGATGGTGAAGTTTGGCCTTACCTGGAAAGAGATCTACGCTTCGGCGCTCGTAGCCATGAAACGTCGGGACGGAGATTCCGGCGGGTACCGAGCGGTGAAAGACGTTGCCGTTTATCAGGCCTAAGTTTTATCACGTGCAAGTAAACAACGACCACCTTTTCAAGTGGTCGTTCTTCTTTTTACCCAAGACAATCACGGGAGTTGTATGAAGAACATGCTGAAGATCGTTCTTAAGGAAACAGTTCTTTGGGGCGCATGCATTGGCTGTGTGCTGTGGAGCGCGGTAGATGTGCGTGCGCAGGCACAATCGCAATCGCAATCGCAATCGCAATCGGAGATTATCTCCGCGCCATCCACATCAAAGGGCACTGCGGTAACGGTGTACAACGATGGCTTTAGTCTGGTGCGTCAGGTGCGTCCCATAAAGTTGAAGAAGGGCATAAACACTGTTCGCTACGAAGGTATAGCATCTACTATCGACGCAACGTCGGTGCAGCTTAGTGATATCAAAGATCCCCAGTCGTTGGCAATTCGCGAGCAGAATTATCAATACGATGTGCTAACACCGCTCTCGGTGTTACAAAAATCTGTGGGCAGTTCCCTGAGATTTCGCCGGCTGTCCGGCAGCGGCCAGTGGGAAACCTTGGAGGGAACTCTGCTGAACCCGCCCGAGATGTTGGAAACCGGAGGGCAGTATCGCGGCATGGTTATTAAAGCCAAAGACAATTCGATCATTCTGAATCCTCAAGGAGAAATCACCCTTGATGCTATTCCGGCCGGACTCGTTCCCTCGCCGTCGCTGATGTGGAAGCTGCAAAGCGCTACAGAGGCCGCAAGGGACATAGAGGTGGGCTATCTATGCAGTGGTATGGAATGGAGCGCGGACTATGTGGCAGTGCTTGCCGCAAATGAAGCATCTCTCAATCTGAACGGTTGGGTTACTATCAAGAACAATACCGGATCCACGTTCTCGGACGCATCGCTGCAATTGGTTGCGGGCAAAGTGCGCAGAGTGCGTAACGAGTATGTAGTATCTGATATGATGATGACACGAAATGCCGTGGGTAGTGTGGCACCTCCAAGTTTTCAAGAAGAGTCGTTTTTCGATTATCACCTATACACACTGGATGGCACGACGACTTTGCAGAGCAACGAGACTAAGCAAATGAGATTGCTCTCAGCTGCGAACGTGAAGTCGGCAAAGCGACTGATCTTTGATGAGTTTAAGTGCTCGCCCGTGCAGCGTCAGCCCGGCGATGGCTCAGCAACCACCGAGTACAATGCCGCAATTATGGTAGAGTGCACGAATAGCAAAGAGTCGAACATGGGTATGCCACTGCCTCAGGGTAAAGTACGAGTGTACAAGGCAGACTCCGAGGGCAGATTACAGTTCGTCGGTGAAGATCGCGTTTCGCACACAGCGGTGAACGAGTCTGTGCGCTTGTATCTGGGCGATGCCTTTGATGTGATCGCCACCAAAGTGGTAAAGGAAACAAAAGTGATTTCTCGCCGCAGTCAGGAAACCACCATCGAAGTTGTGATCAGAAACAGAAAAACTACGCCTGAGAGTATCTCTGTGTATGATCATTTCTCCTCCGAATGGACAGTGGTGAATTCCTCCGTAAAGCCGCGGCGCGTTGATGCTCGCACTGCTGAGTTCGATCTAAACGTCGATGCCAACGCTACCACGGTGCTGAGTTACACCATCCGTCAAACGTGGTAATAACGAATGAACGAGCATCCGCTCATACTGGCATTTGAATCGTCCTGCGACGACACCTCCGTGGCAGTTGTGCGCGGCAATGAGGTGTTGTGCAATCTTATCTCTTCTCAGGCAATACACGCTAAGTGGGGGGGCGTTATTCCGGAGCTGGCTTCCAGAGCGCATCTGGAGAATATCTCGGCACTCACTCTGGAAGCATTGCGACAATCGGATGTCACCTTTGAACAGTTGGATGCTGTTGCCTGTACTACTCAGCCCGGGCTTATGGGCGCCTTACTCGTAGGCGCTAATTATGCTAAGGGCATAGCGCTACGATACGCTCTTCCATGCGTACCGGTGCATCATATCGAAGGGCACTTATACTCGGCATATCTGGAAGATTCTTCATTGCCTTTTCCTGCAGTAGCATTGGTGGTGAGCGGCGGCCATACAATTTTGTTCCACCTGGAGTCGTTTGCATCGTACTCAATACTAGGCAGCACCAGGGATGATGCGGCCGGCGAAGCATTTGATAAAGCGGCCAAGCTTCTTGGCCTGGGATATCCGGGCGGAGCAGAAATCGACAAACGCAGCAGGCGCGACAGTAAAGACCTTATCCGTTTTCCTCGCGCGCTGATGAATGAGCCCGGATACGAGTTCAGTTTCAGCGGAGTAAAAACGGCAGTGCGTCGGCACATCATTGACAACCATCCTCAAGGTTTGAGTGACGAAGCCTGCTCTGATATTTGTTCTTCTCTGCAAGAAGCAATCGTAGATGTACTGGTAACAAAGACCATGCGTGCTGCTGCGGAGCGCGACGTGCGCGCAGTACTTATAGCCGGTGGCGTTTCGGCGAATTCACGTTTGCGCGAACGATTCACCGAGGAAGCTCACAAGGCGGCCGTGATTTTTGCTGCGCCGCGTATCAGCTACTCGCTGGACAATGCCGCGATGATCGGCTTTTTAGCTCACCGTAAAATATTATCGGACGGATTGCTTGCGTACAAGCGATACGACTTTGAAGTCAGTTCTCAAGCGTACAGAGATCATCGCCACGGTTCTCGATCCGGTGTAAAACCCGCCGCAGTGAAGATCTGATCAGTCGAAGAACTGCCGGTAACATTCGCGTGCAGCATACACGGTAGTTCTGGACACGATATGAAATTTCTAAAGCAAAAAAGCCGAAGAGCACACTTGCTCTTCGGCTTTTTTATTTACCTGCTTTGGCAACCGAGCTATAAGATTGTTTCTACAACACTCCCTTGCCTAAGCACATTTGGGATGTCTATACCAGCGATGACGGATCGGTGTAGGGCAAGCCAAAGGGCTCAGCCACTGCTTGATACACAATGTGACCATCCAAGAAGTTCAATCCCAACCACAATTCGTGATTGGACTTCACCGCTTCTTTCCAGCCCTTGTCTGCCAGTTGCAAAGCATAGGGAAGAGTAGCGTTGGTAAGTGCGATGGTGGATGTGTACGGTACTGCGCCCGGCATATTTGCTACGCAATAGTGCACTACATCATCGATCACGTATGTAGGATTCTCGTGCGTGGTGGGCTTCGTGGTTTCGATACATCCGCCTTGATCTACGGAAACGTCGACGATCACTGCGCCCTTCTTCATGGTAGGGAGCATGTCGCGGGTTACCAGGAACGGAGCCTTGGCACCGGGAATAAGAACCGCGCCGATAACAACATCTGCTTCTGTTACGGCTTTGCGAACATTGGCCGGAGTTGACATCATCGTTATCACGTTCTTCGGCATTACATCATCAAGGTAACGTAGGCGATACAGATTGTTATCCATAATGGTAACGCGAGCACCAAAACCCGCAGCAATCTTTGCTGCATTGATTCCCACAATACCACCACCCAGTACGAGTACGTTTCCAGGAGCTGTGCCGGGAACGCCGCCAAGCAATACGCCGCGGCCGCCCATTGCGCGCTCAAGGTACTTTGCGCCTTGCTGCGGAGCCATTCTGCCGGCTACTTCACTCATGGGAATGAGCAGCGGCAAGGAACCATCAGCTTTTTGTACGGTCTCGTAAGCAATACAAACGCTCTTGGTTTTTACCATTGCCTCTGTGAGTTCCAGCGACGCAGCGGCGTGGAAGTAGGTAAACACCACTTGGCCTTCGCGGATCAGATCGTACTCCTGTTTGATGGGCTCTTTCACCTTCATGATCATATCTGCTTTAGCAAACACTTCTGCAGCAGTAGGAATGATGGTGGCACCGGCATTGATATAATCTTCATTCGAGAATCCGCTGCCAACACCACCGTTGTTCTCAACGATCACCGTGTGGCCATGCTTTGTAAGCATGTCCGCACCGCCCGGAGTCAGTGCGATTCTATTCTCGTTTGTTTTGATTTCCTTTGGAACACCAACTATCATGGGAAGCCTTTCGAATGAATGATAAAATGAAGTTTCGATTTGTTGTGAGTGTGCGAACCTGAACATGCGATTGCCGGGCTATCCACCATTGGTGAATGCCACATAAATGACTCGCTCTGGGAGAATTACCGTTACGATTCCAAGTTCTACCGGCTCTAGCAAATGCCCGATCCGGAGCGCAAAATTACAAGGGCGGCAGGGAAGAAGGGGTAAAAAATACAGGTATGTTGTCGCCTCGATATGATATGTTTCTGCGACGGAGTCGGTGCTATGCCGCACTCACAGCAAGGTGCACTGTGAATCGTTGTAGTTTTGCGCCTTGATCGATGTTCACACAGTAATAGTTCTGTAGATCTATGATTCTGGGAAAACGACTCGTCGTGGTGCTTCCGGCCTACAACGCAGAGAAGACACTGGAGCAGACCGTCCGCGAGATTCCGGCCGACGTGGTGGACGAGGTTGTGCTGGTGGACGACCACTCTACCGACGGCACCCTACGTATCGCCCAGCAGTTGGGAATACGCCATGTGATAAAGCACCGGACTAACCTGGGCTATGGGGGCAATCAGAAGAGCTGTTATGCAAAGGCATTACAGCTGGATGCGGATATCATCATCATGCTGCATCCCGATTACCAATACACGCCCAAGCTTATCACGGCAATGGCAAGTATTATAGCAAGCGGAGTGTATCCTGTTGTTTTAGGTTCAAGAATTTTGGGCAATGGTGCTCGAAACGGAGGAATGCCTCTGTACAAGTACATTGCCAACCGCTTCCTCACCTTGTTTCAGAACATCATGAGCGGGCAAAAACTATCGGAGTACCACACCGGATATAGGGCCTTCTCCAAAGAGATTTTCTCGCGTATCGACATCTCTGCCAACAGCAACGATTTTGTGTTCGACAACGAGATGCTCTCGCAGATCATCTTTGCCGGATTCGAGATAGCGGAAGTGACCTGTCCTACAAAGTATTTTGCCGAGGCTTCGTCTATCAATCTTCGACGAAGTATTGTGTATGGTATAGGTGTAGTTCGTGTGTCTGTACAACACGCGTGGGCTCGCCTTGGTTTGCCCGCGCATCTGCGCTACAACAATGTTTCTACGAGATGATCTTTTGAGTGCATCTCCTTTCGCTAGTCCAATCACGCTCCGATTACTGTTTCGTCACATGCAACAAGCACAACATTATAAATCATCAAGCAGCCGTGATACACAAGCAATTGCCGGTGTGCGATTGCGCACAGGATGTGGTGGGTTTGTGCAGTGTTCGCTCATCATAATAACACTTGTGCTTGGTGGTGTATCCGCAACGGCGCAATCTCGCTGGCAAGCACCGATGCCATTGGAAGCAGCCAATACACCGGCGGATGAATACGCTCCGGCTTGGTGTTTTCCCGAACGAAGGCTCGTGTTTACTCAGGAGCGAAAAAAGCGAGCACGGCTCATGAGTATGCAAAACCCTTCGTCGACGGATGCCACTGTTCCTATACAAGAGATCACCATTCCCGATCTGCCTCCAACGGCGCAGGTGAGCTATGCCTCATGGTCTGCTGCGGGCGATATGCTCTATTGCGCATTCCGCTCCACCGGCAAAGGCAGAGTGATCAATGTAATGGAGCGCTCGTTTGTGAATTCCGTGTGGGGACCCTCGCGATTCGTAGCCGAATGTGCATCCGATGATTTCAATGGTCAGGTGACGATATCTCCTGATGGTAGCACCATGGTGTTTGCAAGCGATCGCGATGGCGGAGTTGGCAAGCTGGATTTATGGATGTGTAAAAAATCCGGATCGGTTTGGGATTCTCCTGTGCACATGGGTGAGCTGCTCAACAGCGCGGAGAACGAAATCACCCCCTTTTTAGCATCGTCGGATACTCTCTACTTTGCCGGCGACGGCTTTGGCGGGCGCGGCGGATACGATGTGTACAGAACGGTGTTGGTGTCCGGAGAATGGCAATC
Organism: Kapaibacterium sp. (SeqCode); assembly: GCA_046297095.1. Classification (GTDB taxonomy): domain Bacteria; phylum Bacteroidota; class Ignavibacteria; order Kapaibacteriales; family NICIL-2; genus JBBATK01. The sequence goes on from JBKCNS010000040.1 coordinate 21,728, forward strand.
TCCTGTTCCTATGGATGTATGCAACACTCCCTTCGACGATTCAGACTTTTGCGTACTTCCGGATGGTACAGCGGTGTTCGCATCCACTCGACCCGGCGGCAAGGGCGGTTTGGATTTGTATTGGTGCAAGAAAAAGTAAAGGTCGAATCACTATAAGCGATTCGACCTTTACGTTGATCGTTGCAGTGTGCTGCTTGCGTCAGACCATAGCCTAAGCCTAAGCCTCAACCTCAACCTCAACTTACTCTGCCGAGTACCGTATGAGAGTGCTTTGAGTGCCATTCTTTCTCAATTGGGGGGATCCTGCAACGAGTGCAGCTGAATTGTCTGTGCGAGATTTATAGATCCCTACCTTGTCGATAAACCAAAAACGCTGCGGCAAAGAAAAGGTAACGAACCCTGCATCCACCGTAAAGTTCGTGATGTACTCCGTTGCATTTGCTGATTGTGAGCCAATGGTCACGGGTACTGTCGAGCCCTTAGTTCCGGTGATCTTACACTTAACATTCGAGAGTGTCAAGTTCGACCCGCCAAAGGAGACCACAAGTTGAGCGATCGTGGTATCATAGCTTGTCCAGGACACTGCAGTGTAATTATCCGCGGGCTTGATAGTAACCCATAGTCGTGTAGCTGGGAAGGTCGGAGCTATTTCCGTCAATTGAGGAACATTCAGGTCAAAAAACGTAGCGATACTTCCGTCACTTCCCTTGGAGAAGTAACTGGTATCACGGCGCGCGCTATCCAACTGCACATACACTACTCTATAGGAGGAACGACCTAAGTAACTGATGCTATCCATCACGAAAGCAGAGTCGGTGAATATGGCTCCGGTAGCGTTACCGGTAGCAGAGTCCACAAGCTGACGGGAATAGATCCAATAATTGCCGGTCTTCAATGGAAGCAACGTACTGTAGGTGGGCCCGGTGGGTTGGGGTGTAGTGGAATTGTCGCTGTCGCTGCAACCATTGTACAGCGCGCCCGTTATCACGACTGCCGCACACAGCAAGGCATTCTTCAATGATAGATTCATAAATGAATAAAAAATTGGTAACACAAAACGTCTTGTCTATAGAACTATCGAGATGCTTATCCGCTTCCGGATTTGCTTACAACTTGCATTATAAGCCGTTGTACCGCACCACCAATATACCGATGTCGTCGTATTGTTCAGTGCCCGACGAGAACGTATGCACATGTTCTATGAGCATCATCATAATTTCTTGAGCCGACGCAGATGCTCGAACAGAGCTTACACATTCTAGTACACGATTGGTTCCGAACATTTCTCCCGAGTAGCTGTGTGCTTCGGTAATACCATCCGTCATGAGTACCAAAGAGTCACCCGGAGACAGAGCAAGTTCTTTAGTAGCATACGTGGTTTCGGATAGCATACCTACTGCCATGGAATCTGCGTGGCAAACCTCTTGGCAAGAGCCGTCTGCTGAGCGGAGCACCGGCTGCACATGAGCTGCATTGCAGTAACGCAGCACTCCCGAATCTATATCGAGAAATCCAAGAAACACCGTCGCAAACATGGCCTGACGGTTATTCTCGGAAATGGCAGCATTCACCAACGTCATGCATTCAGCGGGAGCTAAGCCGTGCAATGCGTGAGAACGAATAAGTGTTCTGGTAAGAGCCATCAAGAGTGCGGCTGATACTCCTTTGCCGGATACATCGCCGATCACAAAGCCAAGGGTGGATTCGTTGACGAGAAAAAAATCGTAGAAGTCGCCGCCGATGTGTCGTGCAGGTAGCATTCCTCCCTCAATATCGAACTCCTTTCGATGAGGAAACGCAGGAAATATGCGCGGCAGCATCTCTTGCTGTATGTCGTGGGCAATAGACAATTCGCGTTCGTATACCTTGAGCGTATCTCTGGAGCGCAATGCCTCGCGCACTATATCAACTTGTTGAGTAACCCTATCGATGGACTGAAGAATGTCGTCGAAGCCCACCGGCTTTACCAAATAGTCGCTGGCTCCGGAATTCATGGCGCGGCGCATGAAGTCTGCGTTGCTGTGAGCACTGATCACAATGCTCTTAATATGAGGATTATGGGCGTTGATTTGCTCAAGAAGCGTCAGACCATCCATGTGAGGCATGGATATATCGGTAAGTACCAACGAAATATGCGGGTGCACCTTGATAAGATCAAGTGCTTCAATGCCATTGTTCGTGAAATACAGCGTGAGCGAGCCGTCTCGAACGCGAGACTCCAATGCAAGCTCGAGAAGCGTGCAGAACTCGGGGCTGTCGTCTACTATGAGAAGGTGATAACTCATTCGGCAATGCGATTCCTTTCGGGCTACAAAGTAGCGATTTCCGCATGATCCTGCTACGGCGACTGTCAACTTCACGTAAAAAAGATGGTCGAAAGCACAAGGACCTTTCGTGCGTATCGGGTTGTCGTGCTTATAGAGCGATTCCCAACGCAGCATTTGATATTTTTGCCCTAAGGACACGCCTATGAAATCAATCTTTTCGCATCCATACCTAACCGTTGTAGCCAGGCTTATTGTGGGACTGGTATTCGTGAGCTACGGTATTGACAAAATCATTACACCAAAGGATTTTGCTCACAGCATTTTGAATTACCAGATTCTCCCTCCGGCATCTGTCAATATCATGGCTTTGATTCTGCCCTGGGTAGAGGTGGTGGCAGGTGTGCTGCTCATAGTGGGTATAAGAATACGAGCATCTGCGTTCCTGTGCGGTTTACTCTTGGTGACCTTCGTTGTTGCCATTTCAACGGCTATGCTTCGAGGTCTGGAAATCAATTGCGGCTGCTCTGCGAACTCAGAGCCGGTTGGGTTTAAAAAAATCTTCGAGGACATTGTGTACCTGGCCTTGTGTGTGCACATCATGGTGTATCCGCATGGAGCGCTCACATTAGACTCCTACACCTCAAGCCGCCGCGAATCTACACACGACATTCACGGGGAGCCTACCGCGTGAGTGCAACAACAACAAAACTTCCTTTTTCTGAGCGCCTGCGTCAAGGAGTGATGATTGCTGATGGTTCCGTGCGCGCCGAGCTTGAGAACAGAGGCATGAACGCACATCTTCCGGAAGTGTATAACATCACGAATACGGTGGTAATCGAAGACATTCAACGTCGATTCATGGACGCCGGTGCGGAGCTGTTGCAGACCAACACTCTACGTGCTAATCGCTTTGCACTTGAAGCGGAAAACCTTGCTGATAGGGTATACGAGATCAATCGCAAAGCCGTGTGGATTGCTCGCACTATTGCGTTGCAAAAAGCCTATGTGGCAGGCGTAGTGGGACCCACCGGCAAGCATATGGTGCCGGTTGGCTCTATCACTGCAGACGAAGCACATCAAGCTTTTGTAGAGCAGATGGTAGCACTCGCCGACGGCGGTGCTGATGTGTTTCTGCTGAAGTCGTTTATTGACATGGAGGAGTTGCAAATCGCCATTCGCGCAGCGCGCTATGTGCGAGCCGAGTTGCCGCTTATTGCACTCAAGACTTTTCCCGAGGACGGTTCGGTTCTTTCAACTGCATTTCCGCGTAGCGTTGCCACAACATTGAGTAATCATGGTGTGGATTGTATAGGCTCGAATGGCACTGTTGGCCCTCAGCGCATGGTGTCTATTATTCAAGCGCTAGGAAACCAATCTGTGCCGCTGTGCGCTTTGCCCGATATAGGCATACCAACGATAAGCCGCGGCAGAGCGGTGTATCATGCCGATCCTCTCTATGTGTCGCAAGTAGCAAAGAGATTGGTAGAACAGGGCGTTACTATAATCGGCGCAGACGGCGGTGCTACTACCGAAATCGTTAAGGCTATTGCCGATGCGGTTCGCGGCACCGAGATAGGTTCCAAGCGCGTGGAGATCAAGATTCACGAAAAGCCGCCTGAGACCGACGCGCTGAAGACTCCGGGTTCAATCATCGCCGAGAAAATCACCACATCGTATGTTTCCACGGTGGAACTCGACGTACCGCGCGGCAGCGACATGACCGCACTCGTTGAGTCGGCAGCGTATCTCAAGTCGAAGGGTATTGATGCGGTAAACATCAGCGACGGTGCTCGCGCACGTCTTCGTATCAATCCTATTGCTCTCTCGTATGCCATTCAATCGCAAACGGGGATGGAGTGCATAACACACATCGCCTGCCGGGATAGAAATATGGTGGCATTGCAGAGCGACATGCTGGCGGCACATGCGTTAGGATTGCGCAATATCCTCGCGGTAACAGGCGATCCTGCGCACATTGGTGATTTTCCCCTTGCCACCAGTGTGTACGATATCGATTCCATTGGTTTGATACGTGCTGTGAGCAGGATGAACGCGGGTATGGATTTGTCCGGTAATCAGCTTGGAACGACGACAAGATTTTCTATTGCTTGTGCCGTGAATCCCGTGGCCGATGATCTGGATTTCGAGATTGCGCGTTTGGAGCAGAAGGTTCACGAAGGCTGTACTATTGCTTTTTCGCAGCCGCTCTTCGAGCCTGCCGCATTGGAACGATTCAGAGCGCGCACAGAGAACATTCCTGTTCGGTTTATGCTGGGCGTGATACCGTTGCGAACTGTTCGTCATGCCGAATTCTTACATTACGAAGTGCCGGGTATGAATGTTCCCGAGCATATACGAGAAAGAATGCGTGCACACGGAAGCAGCACGGAATCTGCCTCGCAAGAAGGCGTAGAGATAGCAGTAGAATTCATGAAGGAAGCGCGGCATATGTCCGACGGCGTGTACCTGATGCCGCCGTTTAAAAAGTACGACATGGCCGTTGAAATTCTGGATCGCATCCGATAGCTGTCGTTTTTGATGTCATTTATCAACTCGGAGAAGTTTTTATGGAAATGGATAATCTACCGCCGTATTTATCGCAGCAGCAATCTTCTATGGAGGATAGGCGCATAGGTTTTGGCCGGCGACTTGGAGCCAAACTTCTGGATGCTCTGATAATGCTGATTATTGCGATTGTGTTTTACTATGCCGCCGGCGACGACATACACAATAATCTTGACAGAATGGTGCGCATAATCATGGCGCAGCAAGGCCAAGACAGCGCTGCCTACAGCGAGGAATTTGCGGATCTAATGGCACAAGTGACGAAACTCAGTTTGATTGCGAACTTCGTGGGCATACTTGTAAACCTTACCGAGCTTGTGCTGGGAGCAACGCCTGGAAAAATGCTTCTCTCCATACGTGTAGCGCATGCCAATGGCCGCAAGGGCTCCATTGCCCTTTGGGCAAAGCGTTGGGCCGTGGTAAATGCTTCGACGGTTTTTTCATTACTGGCTCTATCAGGAACTCCTTTCTTCAATACGTTGTCCGGCTTGTTGTCGTTCGTGGTATTCTTAGGCTGTTTTGCTGTGCTATCGCAACGTCGTCAAGCACTTCATGATGTCATCGCAGGAACTGCGGTGTATTACGATCATGATATCAAGGAAGAGTAGTAGGCGCGCCGGTAGATAATTGGTTGGTACACATTACACTTCATGGAGTTAGCGAATGAACACTTCCGGCGGATTGTATTACGGATCGTATCTACAACTCGATTCTATTCTCAACGCACAGGTGCGTGAAAGCGAGAAGGCAGGACGTCCCGCGCACGACGAGATGCTGTTCATTATTGTGCACCAAGCCTTCGAGCTCTGGTTCAAGCAAATCCTTCACGAAGTGGCGGACGTGATTCGCATTCTTGGCCAGGACTATGTGCCCGAGGCCGGTGTCGGTACCTGCCTGGATCGCATTATCCGTGTGAACAAAATTCTGGCAATGATGCCCGAGCAGTTCAGCATTCTGGAAACCATGACACCACGTGGATTTATGGAGTTCCGTGATTACTTGTATCCGGCCAGTGGTTTTCAGTCGTGGCAATTCCGTCTGTTCGAGATTTCACTTGGTGTGTCGGAAGCACGACGATTGCATTTAGATAAAAGCGGATACGCATCGCGCCTGGCACCCGAACATCAGGCCGAAGTGCAGCGCGCGCAAGAGCAGGACTCACTATTCGACGTGGTGGAGCGTTGGCTGGAGAAAATGCCCTTCATGGAAATGGGAGGTTATGCGTTTTGGACAGAGTATCGAAATGCCGTGAGTGCAATTTTCCGGCACGACAGAGAAGAGCTCAAGAAGGTAACCTCGCTCACACAAGAACAAGTGGACATGCAGGATCGTCAGATTGCTGCATTGGAAAACAACTTTGAAGCGTTGTTTGATGCAGAACGTTTTGAGGCGTTGAGAGCGGAGGGTACCAAGAGGCTTTCGCAGCGCGCAACACTTGCCGCGCTGTTCATCAGTGTGTATTCCGAGTATCCTTTGTTGCAAACGCCATTCCGCTTACTCGACGCTATACTGGAAACGGACAAGCTGGTGAGCGTGTTTCGCTTCCGTCATTCCACGATGGTATCAAGGATGATTGGCCAGCGCACCGGCACCGGTGGCTCGAGTGGGGCAGACTACTTGATGAAAACCGTAACACAACATCGTGTGTTCACCGACATCGCGGCGCTGAGCAGTTATCTGGTGGCTCCGGATCATGTGCCGGCGCTACCTTCCGAGATTAAAGCTCGATTGCAGTTTGCTTCCGAAATGTAACGAGAACAATTTGACCGGCACGGTTCATTCTTGTGCCATTACTGATTCTTCGTGTCAATCACCGATACCATTGTCCTTATGAGTAACTCAGGTGTTTATCCTCCCTCCGCTTCTGTAATAGATCAGGCGCATGTAAAAGAGTATGATGAGTTGTACCGCAGGTCTATTAAGGATAAGGAAGGATTTTGGGCGGAGCAGGCATCGCTGCTGGAGTGGGATGAACCTTGGACAGATGTGTTCTCGTACACAGAGAAACCATTCTTTACATGGTTCAAAGGAGCAAAGACGAACATTGTTCGTAACGCAATTGATCGTCATGTTCGATCGTGGCGTAGAAACAAAGTTGCCTTGATGTGGGAAGGCGAACCGGGAGACAAGCGAGTACTCTCTTATGAAGATCTGGATAGCGAAGTACAGCGCTTTGGCAGTATTCTTAAAAGTATGGGTGTGCGCCGCGGCGAAATAGTAACGATATACATGCCGCAGATTCCTGAGCTACCAATAGCCATGCTTGCCTGCGCAAAGATTGGGGCCGCACATAGCGTTGTGTACGGTGGCTTTAGTCACGAAGCCCTTGCTTCGCGCATAGCTGACGCCGGTAGCCGTGTGGTTGTTACGGCAGACGGTGGCTGGCGACGGGGTAACGTGGTGGATCTTAAGTCCATAGTTAATCAGGCACTGAAGCATTCGCCTACAGTAGAAGTATGCATCACGGTGAAGCGTACCGGCCACGATGTGGAGATGGTGAAAGACCGCGATTATTGGTTGCACGATCTTGCAGCTCTGCCGGTCGCGAATGTACCTTGCTCCACGGAAGTACTGGATTCCGAAGATCCTCTCTTTGTGTTGTATACATCAGGAACTACGGGTGCACCTAAAGGGTTGATTCATACTCACGGTGGCTATTCCGTGTATACCGCAACTACTCATAGAATGGTGTTCGACATCAAAGACGAAGACCGATACTGGTGCGCTGCTGATCCCGGCTGGATAACCGGGCATTCGTATATCGTCTACGGCCCGTTGATCAATGGATCCACGGTGATGCTGTACGAAGGCGCTCCCAATCATCCGTATCCGGATCGTTGGTGGGAAATGATTGAGCGCTACAAGATTAATATTCTCTACACATCGCCCACTGCTATACGCGGCCTGATGAGATTCGGCGATGAGTGGGTGAACCGGCACGATCTTTCATCCCTGCGTTTATTGGGAAGTGTGGGCGAGCCTATCAACCCCGAAGCATGGCGGTGGTATCATAGCGTGGTCGGCAAGGGTCGTTGCCCCATTATGGATACCTGGTGGCAAACGGAAACCGGTGGCTTTATCATCACGCCTCTTCCGATTACGCCCTTGAAGCCGGGGTCTGCTACGAAGGCGTTTTTTGGTGCTGAAGTAAAAGTGGTGGATGATAACGGTAACGAAGTTCCGGCAGGAGAGGAAGGCATGCTGGTTCTCACGCATCCCACTCCGGGAATGGCCAGGTCTGTGTTGCACGACCCAGCGCGATATGCATCAACCTATTGGGAGCAGTTTGCCGAGCGTGGATGGTACAAAACCGGCGACTCTGCGCGCATGGATAGCGATGGGTACGTATGGATCATAGGCAGGCTGGATGATGTTATAAAAGTAAGCGGTTATCGGTTGGGAACGGCAGAGATAGAAAGTGCTTTGGTAGCGCATCCGGCTGTAGCCGAGGCGGCCGCAATTGGCTTGCCCAATGAACTTCGCGGAAACGTCATTCGCGTGTATGTGTTACTAAAGCAGGGCATGAGTGCATCAGCCGATCTGGAAGAGGAACTTCGTGACCATGTGGCCGCAAAGATTGGCGCCATTGCCAAGCCGGAGTCTGTACACATAGTGGATTCTCTGCCCAAGACACGAAGCGGAAAGATTATGCGTCGTGTACTTAAAGCCAGAGCACTGGGTTTACACGAGGGCGACACCAGCACCCTTGAGGAGTAAACTTTCGAATATTCTCGCAGTGCTAATCTTTGGATTTTACATCAATGAAAACACATATGCAACCCATCCAACGAGTATTAGGAACCGCAGCAATAGTAGCGATTTTTCTCGCAGGCTTTCCCGCTGCCCACGCCACGGAGTTTCGCATGGGTGTGGGGATTCCTGTGTCGTCTATTGTGGGCACAAATTCATCCCGATTCAAAATGGGAGTGGGATTCGAAGCCATCATGGATATTCAAACCGATCGCGAATCATCGTACTATATCAACGTTAGTACGAACAGTTTACCGGGAGCGACCCCCACCGGCGAAGGGACGTCATCGGAAATTATTCTTCGTCCCGATGTGTCGTGGTGGGGATTTAATGTGGGAGCAGCTTATTACCCCTTACGTCGCAAAGAGGGCACTACTCCGGTCCTTTCGGCTGATTATGGTTTTCAGTTTGTAACGGAGAACATCTTGCAAGAAGATTTGGCGGTAGGAACTTCCAACACCACTACCAATTCCTTGATGTTTCAGAGTCTTGGTTTTAGTGTTGGCGTTGAGCACCAGGTGAACACCAAGCTGAGCGTTCACGGGCGTGGAAAGATCAATATCAATGTACCGATGAATGCGCCGAAAAACTACTCTATCATATACTCGAACTCGGAGTATAGCTTTATCGTGGCGCAATTCGTGATAGGAACCGAGTATCGATTTGGTCGATAGAACACGGAATTGAACGCGTGCAAAACAGGGAAGAAACCTCGCGCGGCATACACAACACACTATGCGTGGAGGTTTATCTGCTAGGATTCAGTTCATCCTTCTTCGTCAGTTCTCGCACCAATACCTCGCCGGCAATACGTATCTCGTCGTCTGGGTGGCGAGTAATTTGGTACGGATAGCCCCAGTACAAGAGTTTTGCATCCTTGAAGATATACACCCAGCGATTCTCCTCTGATGCCGAGCGCATAGACGACAGCAAAGCGGTATATCCATGTTTGGAATCCAAGTCCGGTGAAAGCAGTGGAACAACCTTCTTCTCTTCGGCAAGTTCGTCGGTTTTCACTACTTGTTCCATCGTCATTCCTTTGCGCAATGGCAAAAGCTTCTCGCCAACGAACGATACACACCCCGTAAGGGTCAAGCAAACACACATCAGAACGCACACGCCGCGTGGTAAGTTTTTCATTAGTCGTCCTGTGAGTTATAGCGTATACCAAGTTCTCGCATCATTTCGCCCATATTTCTGATTTCGGGATCAGGATGTTGCAGGAACTCATAATCGAAGCCCCAATACACGAGCTTGTTTTCTTTAAAGAGCATCCTAAATGTATTGTATCTGCTCTGAAACGATGTTTGAGCAGTGCCCGGAGATCCCATAAACCCCGGATTGTTATGGGTAGTACGTAAGAACTGCACTAAGATTTGCGTGTTCTTTATCACATAAGGGGAGTTGGGAATAGTGAAGGTATGCAAGCTCTTCAGATCGTCGTCATCGAATATCTTGTCCACTTCCGCAGTGGTCATGCCTTTGTGAAAAACTGCGAGGTCGTCGTAGTTTGAAACCACGTACGGTGAACAGCTGCACAACACACAGGCGCAAAAAAGTGCTACTCGCACTAGCTCGTTCCTATTCATTAGAATTCCTTTTGAAGAGAGTCCGAGATAGCAATTCCGATGCGTGAAGCTTCGACGTTGACGGATTTCTTGAGGTCGTCCGGAGTGCCGGTGTAGATCAGTTTGTCGTTTGCATAGACGAATCCTACCAGATCGTAAAATGTGCGCTGCGGACGCAGGCCTACTGCCGAAAGAAAATCGCGCGATACGTTCGTGAGTACCATACGGTAGAGATCCACCGTGATAACTTCTTTGCTCTCAGGAAAGCGAATTTGATAGGTGTAATCCGGGTCTTCGTTTTTTACCGAATCGATAATAGTACGAGAAGTCCCGGCACTGAATCTGCCCATAAAGTCGTAATCGGCATTAGGAATAATGCTGCACGAACTAAGGCACAAGAACGAGCCGAGTATTATCACCGCTATTGCGACAGAAGCCGGTAGATTTTTCAATCGCAGAGAGAAAGCACTCTTCAACACGTTGAGAACTGTTTATGGTGAATAGGAAACACTGCTGTCGATACTCTACGACCACGAACGAAGCAATTCTACAAACAAACGAACTCCCACACCCGAGCCGCCCTTGGGCGAATACGGTCCGTCTTTGGGAGCTATGCCTGTACCGGCTATATCCAAGTGTGCCCATGGGTAATCGCCAATGAACTTCTTCAGGAAGAGTGCTGCAGTAATAGCTCCCGCGGCTCGGCCACCGGAGTTCTTCACATCGGCAACATCGCTCTTGATCAAGTCTTCGTAATCGTCGTGAAGAGGAAGCTCGCATACATACTCTCCGGTACGCTCACCTGCCGCTTTTATACGCTCAACCAGTGATTTATCGGTGCCCATAAGGCCCGATGTAACACTTCCAAGAGCGATCATACATGCACCCGTGAGCGTGGCAATATCTACCACTGCTTTGGGCTTGTAGCGATCGGCATAGCTGAGTGCGTCGGCAAGAATCAATCGGCCTTCAGCATCGGTGTTGTCGATCTCACTGGTTTTACCGTTCATGTGTGTAATCACATCGCCGGGTACGTATGCGCTACCACTGGGCATATTTTCCGTAGAGGGAACAAGACATACAAGGTTGATGGGCAGCTTAAGTGTTGCAACGGTAGCCATAGCGCCAATCACACTTGCAGCACCGTGCATATCCATTTTCATCTCCATCATACCAGCTCCGGGCTTGATGGATATACCACCGGTGTCGAATGTTACGCCTTTGCCTACAAGCACCACTGGCGCATCGCCCTTTTTACCACCCTTGTGCTCCATGATGATGAACACCGGAGGGCGCACGCTTCCTTGATTAACGGCAAGAAGTCCACCCATTTTCAGGTCGGTGATTTTCTTTTTATCCAGAACGTCTACAGAGAATCCCGCTTCTTTGCCCGCCGCTTTTGCGCGAGCTGCGAGTGCTTCGGGGTAGATCTCGTTGTTCGGGGCGTTGGCTAAATCGCGAGTGAGGTACACTCCCTTGCATACTGCGGTAGCAATGCGAATGCCTTCCGTGATGTGTGATTTGGTGTCGGCGATGTCTGTGTGAATGCTTACGGATTCGATCTTCGACGGAGTTTTGTTGACCGTAAAGTACTTGTCGAATTTATACACGCCCAGCACACTGCCCTCGATGATGGCTTCGGCGGTGGCTTGAGTATCAACAGTTGTAAGCGCCGGAAACGAGAAGACCAGGTTTTTAACTGAATGGCTTTGAGCCGAGCGGGCTGCCTTCGACGACGCACGACGCAACGATTCGGCTGTTACGGCGCTCGCATCTCCTAGACCAATGAGAAACACTTTCTTTGCCGACTTACCTTGCCCGGCATATACCATCACTACGCTGCCTTTTGCACCAGTAAAATCCCCGCTGGACAATACGCCTTTGCTTTCAGGAAACATGCCGGTAACAGCAGTCTTTTGGCGGCGGAACAATTGCTCATTGGAAAAGAAATACACGGCGATGCCATCTGCTTTTTGAGACTTCAGCGATCCGCCGGCGAGGGAAGTTTGAACCTTCATAGTGCGTATATGATTAGGAGTGTACGAGATATCAAGATTATGACCACAAATCTACAACCGCCGAACTGTTTCCGGCGTCAAAAAGGTGTAAGAGTATGCACGGTGAAAAAGGACCTGCGACTGTACACTCGCAGACGGATAAAGTAGGCCCCTTGGCGATAGATACGTTCACCGGTATTAGAAAGCGCGAAACAGCGACTCAATGAAACTCTTGGTACAAAGACCGGAGGAGCAGCCGCTATCGGCTACGTAGCGTCGGTGGGCGTTGTGGGTGATCAGGGCAACGGCAATGATTGCAACCATGCCCAGCTTCACCAGAGCATGCTGCTGTTCGAATGCTGCAGCATGGCTATGTAGTGATCGACGCAAAAAGCGAAGGTGGCGACGGATTTTCATACGAACCTGATTTTGTGAGCAAACTCAACAGAGCGGCGTTTAATTACGAGGACGTTTACGTTCTGAACACAACACCTGCATAGCAAAAATACCTGCTCGCAGGCTAGGCCTACGGTTTTAGTTTGTGAAAGCTTGTTAAAACGAGCACGGGGTTAGGCGTACTTCGGCGCAAAAAGGTTGACGTCCGTTGGTTGAGCAACAATGTCCCTATGCTTCGAATCGCACCCTCCTAACCACACTATCGATCACCAAGGATGAAATCTCGAGCATCTGTATGTGACGAGTGTAATCGCGCTCCATGCTGGGCCACCACCAGCGATGAAGCGTATGATGCCAGTCTGCCCGAAGCATCGGCCTTGTATCCATGTGTCATACCATAGAGGAAGGCACCGGCATACATGTCGCCCGCTCCGTTGGTGTTCAGTACAGTGGTTTCGAAAGCAGGAACGTGATATTCGCTGCCGGAAACTCTCAACCGTGAACCTTGTGAACCCATGGTCATTACTACATGGGAAATAGAGGAAGTCAGGCTCTTAAAGGCCTCGTCCGCGGAATCGGTCTCTGCGTAGGCTTTGGCTTCGAACTCATTACAAAAAATAAGATCTGCCTTTTGCACAGCCCTGTGAAGCGAGTCTCTGAATACATTCACGATGAATGTGTCAGAGAATGTCACTGCTACATGTACGTCGGCTTTTTTGGCATGAAAAATCGCTTCGTCTATTGCCTCGGCTCCACTTTCTTCCGTGAATTTGTATCCCTCGATATACAACCATTCCGAACGTTTGATTACCTCGCTATTTACGTGTTCACGAGAGAAGTTCGTATTCACGCCCAGCGATGTCTGCATAGTGCGCTCGCCGTCCGGCGTGACCAGCACCACACAGGTACCTGTGGGATGCGACGAACTTCTATCGGCAAAAAGGTGTAGCCCCAATTCATCGAATTCACCGGCGAAAAAATCACCAAGTGAATCCTTGCCGAGCAGTGTTTTGTATGCAGCTCTGCCGCCGAACTGACGGAAGGCTATCACGGTGTTGGCCGCTGAACCACCACTGCTCATGCGGGCTCTGTTGGCGTCGAAGCTCTGCAGCAGTTCATGCTGATCTGCGGCGGCAGCCAGAGACATTCCGCCTTTTGGAAGCTTGGTGGCCTCCAGTTCATGTTCCTGAACTTGAAGTTCAATATCTACAAGTGCGTTACCAAGTGCTACCAGATGCAAGTCTTTGCTCATGAAAAATCACAATGAATGGTTGATGTTAACGTGCCAGATTAATGATGCGCTCGCAGAGTTCTTCGAACGATACACCGGCTGCTGCTGCTGCCTTGGGCACGAGACTTGTGGCGGTCATGCCGGGAAGAGTGTTCACCTCCAGGCACCATGGTTGATTGTCTTCGTCCAATCGGAAATCTATACGGGAATACCCTGAACAGCCGCATGCTTTATGAGCCATGATGGAGAGATTCTGAATAAAGGCCGTCAGTTCTTCATCCAGATCAGCGGGACAGTGGTAGCTGGACATTCCTTTTGTGTATTTGTGGGCATAGTCGTAAAAACCACCCTCAGGAATAATTTCTACAACGGGAAATGCCTCATCGCCAACTACAGCTACCGTGAGTTCACGTCCTTCGATATATTCCTCGATGAGAGCCGTTTCGCTGAATTTCCAAGCTTCGATTATGGCCTGTTCGATATCATCAAGGTTCATCGATGTAATGATGGTCATACCTACTGTTGATCCCTGATCGTTAGGCTTAACGACGATTCCGTTTCTAAACGAGTCACGCAGTTCGCGTAGCATCTCGTGGTCGATATCGTCACCCTTTACCGCAAGAGTCCATCGCGGAGTAGGTACATTCACGGCACTAAACACAATCTTGGTTTGTGCTTTGTCCATGGTGAGCGAGCATCCCATGATGGAACTTCCCGTGTAGCGCACTCCACGAGCTTCAAGCAGGGCCTGCATCACTCCATCCTCGCCGTTCTTTCCGTGAAGAACACTGAACGCAATTTCCACATCGTCAAATACCGATGAACACACGCACTCCAAGTACCGCGACACAGGGCGAGCCGCAAGCTCCTCTGCAGTAGGAGGCTGTGATGGTATCTCCATTGTATCAATATCCACTATGCAGTCCGTTCCACTTGATGGATCTATGGCAACAACGGTGTGGCCCAGAGATCGCAAGGCACGAGTGACGGCCGCGCCGCTGGCCAGAGATACATTACGCTCGGGTGAATTGCCGCCAAGTAATACCGCTATGTTCATGATGTAACCGTTTAGGAGTGAAAACTAATCTGAGAATACATTGAGATTCAACAGGGAGTACAGTGTTGCAAAGCTACACGCTGCAGAAGAAACACTTGTTCAGGCATAGCGATAGATCATAATGGACGCATCTCGGGCAAACGTCCGGTGCTCTTGTATTCATCGTAACTGCGGCGAAGCAGTTTGATATCTTCCCACGCAGAGCGCTTCCACTCAGGATTTCTCAGGAGTGCAGCCGGATGATAGGTAACCAGCATGCGCACATCCCGATACGAGAAAAACGAGCCACGAATGTCGGCCATTTTGTGTTTGTCCCGCAACAGCGTATCCACAGCTGTAAGGCCCAGTGCCAAGATAAACTTGGGCTGAATCAGTTCGAGTTGTTTGAACAAAAACGGCTCGCACAGATCTACTTCCTCAGGCAATGGTCTGCGATTATTGGGTGGCCTGCACTTAAGAATGTTGCAGATGAAAACTTCTTCCCGCGAGAAATTCACCGATTCTAAAATCTTCGTGAGTAATTGTCCTGCTCTTCCGACGAATGGCAGACCACTGGCGTCCTCGTCGGCTCCGGGTGCTTCGCCAATGACGACGATATCTGCATGGGGGTTACCACTGCCGAACACAAATTTTGTTCGGGTTTCCGCCAGTGAACACTTCGTGCAGGAGCAAATGGATTGTTCGAGTACCGGCAAGCTATCGGAGCTTTGCCATTTGTTTGTCTTCTTCATGTCGTCCAGAGTGATATGCTGCGAATCCTGCGAAACCTTCGAATCCTGAAAAGCAGAAACCGGCGCGTTGTGATTGTTGCTTGGCGTAGCTCTTTGATCTACCTCTACATTCGGAACATCGTTGCCGTACTCCGCATAATCCGGGATATCGGCGCTAAGGAACACTTCAGCTCCGGTGAGTAGTCGCTGTTGCTCCAGATAGATTTCTATGGGGCTTCTGCCACTCATGAGTTGGCCTTTGAATTGTCGGAACTCTCTGAGTTCACTGAATTCTCGGAATTCACGGAGATCACCGAGATTGCGTTCGCCGCGGCGGTAGCTCGATTGCGGGCGTCGCCGGTGGATGTTCCCGCGGGGAGTATGGCCACGGCCACGGCCATACGCCTGTATGGTCTGGTCGTTGGTTTTGCGAATACCCTCACGTCGATGCAGGGGTCTTCCAAAGCTTTTTCTATACCGATAAACTGCGGCATAGCCGTACCGCTATCCGTAGCTAGTACTACCGCACTAGCTCCGGTTCCCCGAAGCTCAATGACGGGAATGGGTAGTCCCAACACTGCTCTGCAATGCAGTTCAAACTCGCTGAGATTTTGCGTGCGCGCAAGAGTTACCATGCCGGTGTCGTGTGGACGCGGCGAGAGCTCGGAGAACACCACACCATTGTCTGTGCAGAAAAACTCAACACCCCATATTCCGGCTCCGCCTAAAGCTTGCGTGACCTTGGCAGCAATGGACTGAGCTTCAGCTAGGTCAGCATCAGACATTGCACAGGGCTGCCAACTTTCCTGATAATCCCCGCGTTCCTGGCGGTGGCCAATGGGAGGGCAGAAGAGCGTGGGGCCGTCTTTCTGCGTCACGGTGAGAAGGGTAATTTCGGTGTGGAACTTCACGAATCCTTCCACAATAACTTCAACAATATCACCGCGACTACCGGACAGCGCATAGTTCCACGAAGCATCGATATCATCGGCAGTTCGCACGGTGGATTGGCCTTTGCCGGACGACGACATCAACGGCTTCACTACACAAGGAATGCCTATCTCGTTTACTGCCGCAACAAACTCTTCTTTGGTTTGCGCGTATTTGTAAGGAGCTGTGCGCACACCAAGATCGCGAGCAGCAAGGTCGCGAATGGCTTTGCGGTTCATGGTGAAGTTTGCCGCCCGGGCGCTGGGAACTACGTGCATTCCGGCTTGTTCAAATTCGTAGAGAACTTCCGTACGAATTGCTTCAACTTCGGGTACAATGATATCCGGTTGGTGCTTGGCAACAACTGCCCGGAGGGCATCGCCATCGAGCATATTGATCACTTCACGCTCGTCGGCCACCTGCATCGCAGGAGCATTGTTGTACGAGTCCGCAGCGATTACATATTGACCGAGACGCTTTGCGGCGATCACAAACTCTTTGCCCAATTCTCCAGAACCCAGGAGTAAAATCTTTTTTGTAAACATGTGGCTCACAACCTATGAACGATGAAAAATATTGGACGCTCTGAACCGCTCAGCATAGCTCACGTACGCTTGCGCTGACTCTTCAAAACGGGAAAGCTCGTCGGCTCGCAAATCGCGAACCACCTTAGCGGGTATGCCGGCCATTAATACTCCTTCGGGAGTTTCGAATCCCTCGCGAACAACTGCCCCGGCCGCAACGATGGTGTGCGAGCGCACCAAGCTATTGTCCAATACCTTGGCACCCATGCCGATAAGCACATTATCGTGTACCGTACATCCGTGCAGAATAGCACTGTGACCAACGGTTACATTACTTCCAATGTTCAACGAGAATCTCTTGTGGGTTACATGCAGCATCGCCAGGTCTTGGATGTTCGTGCGCGCACCGATGCGGATGGAATGCACATCGCCCCGTATCACCGCATTGAACCACACCGACGATTGCTCGCCAATGTGAACATCGCCCATCACCACTGCTCCGGGACATACCAATACAGACTCCGGAATCACGGGAACTGCGCCCTCGAAGGGTAGAATAATTGGGGTATGATGCGGTGTAGTGTGCATGCTTTTTGCAAAGATACCATTTAGCCCATCGTACCGGGATTTGACGTGTATTTTTGCATCGAACAGTAGGCGATGCACATGCCGCAGTACACTATCCGTTGCACTTCATGATTCTGGGACGATCAGCCGAGAGAGACATACTACTGCGAGAGCTTCGCACGGCGGCCACAGCGCCCGAGTGCAAGCGCGTGCTGTCTATACACGGTGAGCAGGGAGTTGGCACGTCTGCTTTGTGTGCATGGTTAACGGAAGCAGCTGTACCGCAGGGCCTGGCTGATCTTGTGTTACGAGCCGATACCTCCGGCCCCGACTGCGCCACACTTCCGGGCTTTATCAAAAGTTTGTTGAACTCAGCTGTGAGTTCCGGCGAACATCAAGGCATGCCGGAGGTGTCGGAACTTAGCGCCATCCTTGAATCCGAAGATGCAGCCTTCACTGATGATGCACGTTCAATCTCTATTGTATCCGAGGCCTTTTTTGTAGATCTGTTGCAGTCACTTCATGTGTTTGTGCGCCCGGATATGGAGCAGCGTCGTGAAAACATGGCGCCGAAAAAAGTGCTTATTGTTATCGACCGTCACGAAGACGATGCGCGCCGCATTGACACATGGATCTTGGACCAGCTGCTTGTAACAGCATTTGTGAAGAGCTTCGGTGATTTTCAGTACTATCAATCGCCCTACATTAAGCCGGACACTTTTGTTCGTCAACTACTTGACATTCGCGTGGTAGTGGCAGGTAAAGTGCCACTTGGAACGGGAGCTGCGGACAAACGGTGGGAGAGATGGAATTCTACCATTCAGCCAATACATGTAAAAGTGTTTGGAATGAAGGAGCTCAGCCTTGTGCTAAAGGAACATGGTGTGGTCGATCCGCAACAGGTCTCCGCATGCTTTAGCGCTACCGGTGGGCATCCCGCGCTGGTATCATCATGGTTACTTCGCGTTTCGGGTAAGCATGATGATGAGAGTGAACGCAGTGATATCTCGTCCGGGACCGAGAGTAAGAGCAAGAGCCGGATTACAGATACTGACACCGAGGGTGGAGCACAAGAAGCACTTAAGGCGGAGCAATTGACCAAACATGAAGTTCGCGGAAACGTGAACTACTTGGAGAAAACTCTGTCACCTACGGAAATGCGATACCTGCGGGTGGCAGCTGCCTGCCGGTGGGTTCATGCCGATGTGTTGCGGTGTTTTTTCTCTGATGTTGAGGAGCGTCAGCGTGCGGAGGCATGCATTCGACATCATTGGACATGCCAGCCTATTCTACACAACGGCGTAGCCGCATTCTCCTTGTTTCCACAGGCCCGCGAGCGGCTACGAGGCATTGCCACGCCAGCCGGTGAGAAAAGCATGCAGGAGTTGGATTTGATCTTCATGACCTACGAGCGCGTGGTTGAGATGGTAAAGGCAATGCCGTTGAAATACATGCATCTGCTTCGCGCGCTTGCCTGTGCCGATGCCTTCGATGCTGACAATCTTCCGTTTTCTTTGTTCCCGGGGGGACGTGATGATTGGGAGTATCTGTTTTCAAAGTATCCCCACATGTTCGTGAGCAAGGAGTTTACAAAAAGTGTGGCTGAGCCGCTGCGTACTCTGCTCCGCGAGAACAACGTGTACTACGCGCCGCGCGAAAGTGAAGAATGGGGAGCACGCATACGTCAATCATGGCAGGAACGTTCGCTCGCCCTGAAGGCTCAGCTTGCCACACTGGAAGTTCAATTACAGGAAGATGGTAAACGCTATCGTGAAGTTCAGGATGATCTGGTCGCGAACAACGATTTGCAACACAAGACCGGTGAGGAAATCGAAGACCTTCGTGAGAGTATTTCAAACCTGGAACGATCCACGCCGGTTGACATATCCAACCGGGACGGAGTGGCCGCAATCGTTGCCGGCATAGCAGCTCTGCTATTGAGTGTTCCGGCATTCATGGCACAGGGCGTTGTATCCCTAAGTGGGTATGAGTTTACGATCCAACCGGCTTTGGCAAGAATGTTCGTGGTGTTTACCGTGGTTTTTGCAGCGCTGGCTGCCGTGTATGGCGCGCGCTCCTTCGGCCTGCGAAAACGCCGAGCATTGTATAAACGTAATCTTGTGAAGCTTACATCGCTACGCGAGCAAAAGGTTGAGGCCGATCATCGCCTACGTGAGTTGCAGGATGAGCAATCAAACCAAGAGCTGAATCGTAAGCGTCTGGAAGACGAGATAGCGCAAAACCAACTAGCGCTAGCGCACACCAACACAATGTTACTTGAGCCCTACGTTCAGATATAGGCGCATGCTACCCTATCATGTCCATAACTCGTTGCGACACACGCAGCAAACGAGCGTCGTCGTTATGAGCTGCTTGTAACTGCATTCCTATAGGGAAGCCGTTGCTTCCTGCGCCTGCCGGAATACTTATCGCAGGAATGCCTGCCAGATTTGCGGATACGGTGAACAAATCATTCAAATACATCTCTATGGGATTTGTGGACTTTTCTCCCCGGCGAAATGCAGTACTTGGCGTAGTGGGAAGGAACAATACACTACACTCGGAAAAAATCTGTTTGTAACCATCGAGTACTTTACGACGTGCCTGTTGGCCTTTCTTGTAGTACGCGTCATAATATCCGCTGGACAGCACAAAGGTGCCCAGCATGATTCGACGCTGAACTTCTTCGCCAAACCCTTCGGAACGCGAGAGCATAATAAAGTCGTCATCATCACCGGCATTGGCAGTGCGATGCCCAAAGCGCACGCCATCAAAGCGAGACAGATTTGCCGAGGCTTCGGCCGTAGCCAGAATATAGTACGTTGGAATCCAGGCTTCTTTGCCCTCCAAGGAAACAGTAACGGTGCGAATTCCGGCAGACTGAATAGTGCGAATACTGTTTGCGTATCGTTCCAAAATTTCTTCAGAGCAGCCTTCAATCACAGACGCATCTACGATGCCAATACAGAGATCATCGTCGTGGTGAGCAAGCGCTGCATGCGAGGTATCCGGTGGTAGTGGGGATGTTGTAGAGTCCTTTGCATCACTGCCACTCATGGCGTCGTACACCCGTGCGATATCTTCGATAGAATGAGCAAATGGACCAATCTGATCCAACGATGAAGCAAACGCAACAAGGCCATACCGAGAAACTCTGCCGTATGTGGGTTTATATCCAATCACTCCACAAAAGGCTGCGGGCTGGCGAATGGATCCGCCGGTATCCGATCCAAGGGACACATGGCAGTGCCCATCGGCTACCGCCACGGCAGAGCCGCCCGAAGAACCGCCGGGAACATACGAGGAATCCAGCGGGTGGCCCACCGGTCCATAAGCCGATGTCTCGTTGGATGAACCCATGGCAAACTCGTCGCAATTCGTCTTGCCGATGAAAATCGCACCATGACTCTTAAGGCGTTCGGCCACGGTAGCATTATATACGGGAGTGAATCCCTTAAGCATGGCTGAGCCGCATGTTAAAGGAAGCCCGCGAAGAGAGATGTTGTCTTTCACGGCAATTACCATTCCTTCCAAAGCGCGTTCCGTACCCTCCGAAAATCGACGATCCGACTCCAGCGCATCTATACGTGCTTGCTCGGCATCGACCACCAAAAACGCATTGAGTTCCGAGCGCTCATTGATGCGCTGCAAGAACCGTTCTACCTCTGCTGCGGTAGTGGTTTGCATGGCTAGTCGTTGACGACGAAAGTGGCTGTAGGAATTCATGGGGATTAGAAAGAGAGATTCAAATGGAAGCTAGCTGCAACAGTACGATATGGATTCGTTTCTACCGTGAACGCGAAACCGAACCGTGGGCCGGCTGTATCACAACAATAGGCGCATCCTCAGCGGGGAATGACGGCGTTGAGTCTGGCAATTCGTCCGGCGTTCCTTCTCGAACTTCTTCCGGAACTTCTTCCTGCATTGCTTCCTGCGTAAATGGCTGCGATGATAGCTCTGTTGAAAAATCAGGACTCAAATCAGGTGTGAGCTGCTCAGTCGTTTGGATCTGCGTGCTTGCATCTGCAGGCAATCTATCCACTTCTTCAGCCGTTTCCAATTGTGTAGAGATATCTCGTAAGTGACTGGTGAACTCATCCTGGGCACGCCGCACCTTTCGCATTCCATTACCCACCATGGATGCGATTTCGGGGATCTTTCGCGGTCCAAACAGCAAAAGAATTGCAAGAACGATGAGCAGGATTTCTCCACCGCCAACATCAAACATCTTAGATTCTCCGCAAGTACAAGTACGAGTGCGAGCACGACAGTACCAACGTCTACAATAGCCACGTCAATCAAACGGTACATTGGCCACGTACACGAGCAATACCGGGTGCTTACTCTTTGGTTGAAGAATCTGCAGAGTCGGTTTTGCCGCCGGCTGCTTCCTTAAATTCACGCACGCCGCTTCCCAGGCCGCGCATAAGTTCCGGAATCTTTCTGCCGCCGAAGAAAATGAGAATGCCTATGATAATCACAAGCAATTCAGGGGTTCCCAGACCGAACATAATAACCTCACAAAAAAGGATTAGGTAGAGTGTCGAATGTAGACGTTGATGTAGCTATACAGCTGCAAAATGTTGCGCAAGTGAATGAAAAATGCCTAGGCCGTCCGAACCGCCTAACAGGGCATCACACACTCGCTCGGGATGCGGCATCAAGCCCATCACATTGCCACGTTCAGAAATGATACCGGCAATATTGTTGATCGAGCCATTGGGATTGGAATTGCGATCGGTAACGCCGGAGCTGTTGCAATAGCGAAACACAATGCGCTGGTTGTTTTCCAAATCGTCAATGGTTTGCTGATCGGCAAAAAACGAACCTTCGCCGTGGGCAATGGGCATCGACACAATCTCGTGTGCAGCATATGCCGACGTAAAGGCCGTAGTGTTGTTCTCCACTACCATAGTGACGGACTTACATGAAAACAATTGATGACTGTTCCGAGCCAGGGCCCCGGGAAGAAGACCTGCCTCCGTAAGAACCTGAAATCCATTACAAACACCAAGCACATAGCCGCCGTTGTTGGCAAAGTCTATCACTGCTTTCATTATGGGAGAGAATCGTGCGATTGCTCCGCTTCGAAGGTAGTCGCCATATGAAAACCCGCCCGGAAGAATAATGCAGTCAATGTCTGAGGGTATAACTGTTTCCTTGTGCCACAAAAAACGCGACGATGCATGAGCGTTTGTTTGTGTTGCGTACAACGCGTCGTGGTCGCAATTGGAACCGGGAAAAACTACAATTCCGTAGTTCACGCTACCTCCTGTACATCAACGATGAAGTCTTCCATGATGGGGTTTGCGATGAGCTTTTGACAACACTCCGTGGCAAACTGTTCCGCTTGAGAATTCGACTCCGCCTCCACGGTAAAGGTGACGTGCTTGCCCATGCGAACATGCGACACAGACGTGTACCCCATGGTGTGCAGAGCATGCTCTACGGTTTTTCCCTGAACATCCAAGATTCCGCTTCGTAAGGTGATCGTGATACTCGCCGTATAGGTTTTCATTTTCGTTTTTTTGTAATAATCGTGTGTATCAAATCTTCATGCAAACTAATCACAATGCTCGTTATTCCTCCGATGGATAGAAGATCTCTTCTTCATCGTCGGTAGACTCCACTTCGTCATCCACCGGTGTTTGACCTCGAACAAGCTCCAGTACATACCGAGCGGCCCCGGTAATCATATATCCCGCCATGAATGGAAACACCGACACGCCCTTGGTTACAATGCCTGCTATCATGCCGCTCATGGTGACAACAAACAAAACAGGATGCTGTTTAAGACTGCGTTTCGACGGACGGGGGAGATTGTCATATTTGATTGTACTGATCATGGCTCCCGCAACGAGCAGCGTTACGGCGGGTGTCCATAGGTCAATGCCGCCGGGCAACAGCACACCGCGCTCCGGCACCAGAACGTAAAAGGTGACAAAAGAAACTATAGTCAATGCGCCGGCCGGTATTGGCATTCCGCGAAAGTACTCTTTATCCTCCAGCGAGGAAATGTTCGCATTGAAACGCGCCAAGCGAAACACTCCGGCCATTGCGGGAATAGAAGCGAACAATATCCCCGTATCAGGATGATATTGATAGAAGGTTTGATACAACAAGAACGAGGGCGCTACGCCAAAGGAAACAGCATCGCACAATGAATCAAGCTCCACGCCTAGTTCACTGGCGGAACGAGTTAAACGTGCCATCACTCCATCTAACATGTCAAAAATGCCGGCGGCAAAGATCAACGCTGTGCCTTGCGCAAAATCACGGTTGGAGTACGCAATGATGGCAGAGAATCCGCAGAACAGATTCGCCAAAGTGAAGAGGTTCGGAATGACCGAACGCGTACGTCGAAATGACACGTTGGTTTTCACGTTATGGTAAGCGTGCTAATAGAGTTTCAGCTGCAGTAACAACGTCGCCTTCCTTCACCATTACCTTCGTGCCGGGAGGAAGAATCACATCCATTCGGGAACCAAACTTCATCATACCGAAACGTTGCCCGGCCGTTGCAGTATCGTGCACTTTGGTATCGTACACAATTCGTCGGGCCAGATATCCGGTGATTTGCTTGAAAAGGACTTTGCCATGCGCGGTATTCACTCCAATTATGCTTCGCTCATTCAATTCGGAGGACTTCGGGTGCCATGCCACCAGATAATCACCTTGCACATACCGTACGTACTCCACCGGTCCCGATACGGGATAGCGGTTTACGTGGACGTTCAGAGGTGAGAGAAAAATACTTACCTGTGTAGCCGGACCGAGTAAATACTCTTTTTCTTCGATGGTGGAAACCTGCACCACTTTGCCATCGGCCGGGGCCACTACCAGCGCAGAATCTGCTGCGGCCTCCGGATGAAGCACTCGCTCCGGATCGCGGAAAAACCACAAACTCAATGCAAGAACGGCAGTACCCAGTACGAGTAGGGGATAGCTTATCCACGGGCGCGAGACGAGTACGGCAACTACAATAAGAAGCGTGCTGAATGCGATGAGAATGAGAAGGTTGTCTATACCGTACTTTGAAAACATAATAAGGGTTCGTAGTAAGGGAAGCTTGCGGAATACGCAGGTCGCCACAACTTTTCCACAACGAGACTCGGACCTCCGTCATCCACTGATGTGGTGCGTATCTTGCGCCTGCGAAGTTAGGAAATAGACCACTTCGCCACGAACGCTTTTTATCCTCATCGGAGTCATACGCAATGAAGTTCTCGATTGCACTTTCAGACTTTGCCCGCTCTCTTCAACAGATTTTGCCGGCTATTCCGCCCAAATCAACATTATACGTTCTTGAGCATGTGCACTGCTCTCTGAGCAATGGAACATTGACTCTTCTTGCCACCGATCAGGAGCTATCGGTGTCTACATCCATGAATGTCATGAGCAGCGAAGGTGGCGAGGTGCTTATACCGGCGCGCAAATTGAACGAGCTTGTGCGCTCGCTTGGCCAAGGCAGTATGGTAGATATCTCCGTTGATATGGAATCCTACTTGGTAACTCTGCGTACAGCCACCGGTGAGTACTTCATCAAAGGTATGGACGTTTCGGAGTTTCCTGTGTTGCCCGAGTTTCCTCAAGGTACATCGGTTACCCTTACAAAAGCAGCGGTGCAGCGCATCGCGAACAAAACAACATTTGCTGTTTCCACCGAAGAGTATCGCCCCGCCATGACCGGCGTCTATTTCGAGTTCAACGGCGACGAACTGATTTCCGTTGCAACGGACGGCTATCGCCTTGTAAAGCTTACAACGGCGGCAGAGGGTCAGAATTTCCCGGAGAATTTGCACGCTATCATCCCGGCGCGTACGGTGAATCTGCTCGCCAAAGCGGAGTCGGATGTGGTGCTTGCTATCAACAAAACACACGCCCAATTCAGCAATGATATCACCACGATCACTACGCGTCTTATCGACGAAAAGTTTCCCAACTACGACAACGTGATTCCTAAGGACAACGACAAAGTGTGTTCCGTTGCGCAATCCAGCCTCGTGTCTGCCATTCGCCGCGTTTCGCTCTTTACAAGCACGGTTTCGCCTCAGGTTCGCTTCGCAATCAAAGAAGATATGATTCAGGTGAGTGCGGAAGACAGCGAGTCGGGTAATAAAGCTAAGGAAGTGGTGCCGGCGGAGTTCGCTTCGGAGCCCATGGATATAGGTTTTAACTACCGGTACATCGAAGAATCTCTGCAGCACATCAGCGCTGACGACATGACCGATGGCGTGATAGACATTCTTCTCAGTTCGCCAACAAGGGCGGTGCTGATTAAGCCCAAGGCAGAGAAGGATACGCTGCTTATGCTCGTGATGCCCATGCGCATCTCGTAATTGATTCCAGGTATGCAGTTACACCATAGAAGAAATACGCATCGATAGTGTCGTTCGTACGCAACGACGACGCTTGGGGCGGGTAGATTTCAGAAAAAGATAAAAGCCGATTCACGTGAATCGGCTTTTTTGTTGTTGTCTTGTTTGGCCTGTAGAGAAGCGTGAATAGTCGTTGGAGCTGAGTGAAGCTCTGATTGTATCTCTGAATTGAGCACAGAGTCTAGCAATTCAATTCTAGTAGTTATCAATTTGCGCTCGCTGCAACGCGCCGCTGTAATCGATATACACAGACTTCCACTCGGTGAAGATGTCGAATACCGTCCATCCGCCTTCACGATGGCCGTTTCCGGTACCTTTGATACCTCCAAAGGGCATGTGCGCTTCAGCGCCGATAGTGGGAGCATTGATATAGGTAATACCGGCCTCGATATCGCGAATCGCAGCAAAGGCGTTGTTGATGTTTGCCGTGTACAATGCCGACGACAATCCGTATTTGCAGTCGTTGGCAAGATCTACCGCGTGCTGAAAGCTCTCTGCCTTCGAGACAGCGAGTACCGGACCAAATACTTCCTCGCGGAACAGGGTCATGTTCGGAGTTACGTCGATAAAGATGGTAGGAGCAATGAAGTTGCCTTTGCCTAAATCGTTCTCGGTGATTTTATCGCCGCCGAGCACGCACGTGGCACCCTCGCTCTTGGCAATGCGAATGAACTCCATGATCTTCTCACATTGGCGGGCATTAATTACGGGGCCAACATCCGTGCCCTCGGCAAGGCCCGGCCCAAGGCGTAGCTTCGAAGCTCTGGTAAGAAGTTTGTTGATAACAGTATCGTAAACGTCCTTGTGTAGAATTGCTCTGGAGGTGGCAGTACAGCGCTGACCTGTGGTACCGAAGGCACCCCACAGAATACCATCTACTGCCAAGTCAAGGTCTGCATCGTCCATCACGATGACCGCATTTTTCCCCCCCATTTCCAACGATACTTTCTTGTTCAATGAACCACAACGCGAGGCAATATGTTTGCCGGTGGTTGTTGAACCGGTGAAACCAATCACGCGCACATCATTGTGCTCTACCAGCGCGGAGCCGGTGTCGCCGTTGCCGTGAACTACATTAAACACTCCGGCAGGCACACCTGCCTCTTCCAGAATCTCGGCGAAGATGTTGGCCGAATGAGGAGCATCATCCGAAGGTTTCCACACCACCGTGTTTCCACACGCCAAAGCGGGAAGAATTTTCCACGAAGGAACGGCAATGGGGAAGTTCCATGCCGTGATGATGCCGCATACGCCAATAGGCATGCGGAAGGAGAGATTCATTTTGTTTGCTAACTCGCTGGGCGTGTTGTAGCCGAATAAACGTCGAGTTTCCGTGGCTGAATAATACGCTGTATCAATTGCTTCCTGAATGTCGCCTTTTGTCTCAAAAACGGGTTTTCCCATTTCGCGCGTCATCACGGCGGCAAGCTCGTCTTTGCGACGCAGAAAAATATCACCGGCGCGGCGCAGAATGTCACCACGCTTTGGAGCAGGCATGGTGCTCCAAGCCCTGTAGGCACGAGCCGCAGCGTGAACCGCGGTGTCTACATCCTTTGCATCGGAAAGGGGAAAACTACCGATCACATCGGAAGTATCTGCGGGGTTGCAGTTGTCGAAGGCAGCTCCGCCGTGTGCAGACACCCATGCTCCGTTGATATAGTTATGAAAAACACTCATGAAACTCCTTGATACATTAGTGAAAATTATTGATCACGTTTGCCGGTTACAACGAACCGGATTTTGAGAATGCAAAAATAGGAGTAAATGCTGCCAAAGAGAGAGTGAGTGCTAATGTTCGAAAGCACTCAACCCCACGGCGAGTCCGGGCTGTCTATTTTTGTGACACTATCTACAAACGGCGTTTACATGAATTTCATCTTGCAGGATAAACTTCCCGGGATTTCTAAACTGGCTCGTGCTTACACGAAGGGCGACGCAATACTTCGAAGTCAATTCGAAGAAGCGCAGGGGTTGGCTCCCAGTATACAGGAACGGGCCCGAGCAACAGAGTTGATTCGTGAGTCCATGAGTGAATTAGCGATGACGCCTGAGCAAGACGCTGCGTTGATTCAGTTAAAGGACGGTGCGGCATGCATAGTGACAGGTCAGCAGATAGGTTTTCTTGGAGGTCCAATGTACACCCTCTACAAGATCGCCACGATGATCAGTAGAGTACGCCATCATTCACATGCAGGAACGCCTGCGGTAGGCGTGTTTTGGATTGAAGACAACGATCACGACCTTACGGAGGCAGGAACTGCCGTGTTATTTAGAAAAGGCCACGGAACATACGAAGCTTCGGCGTCGAATTATTCCAATTGCCAACCTCGCCAATCGGCTGCTTCCTGCGCCTTCGATGAGCGCGTTGAATCATTGTGCGATGTTTTGTTCGGCGATCTTGGCGAACCCGATAGCTCTACGATTTCTGATCTCCGACGAATTGTATCCGATATCTACGCGCCGGGCAGACTCTGGTCTGATGCCTTTATTCTCCTTCTTCAGCAATGGTTCGGCCATCATGGCGTTCTGTTTCTCAAAGCTTCAGCAGTTCGAAAGTGTGGCTTTGCGGCCAAGATTATACAGAGGGATGTCGTGCAGCCCGGGCTGTTCGCGGATAGAGTTCAAGAGAGTACACGTGCATTGCGCGAGAACGGCTATGGCGAGCAGATACAGGCGGGTGACTTCAACGCATTCTATCACGATGACAACGATTGCCGCCACAAATTGAGACTCGCGGATGATAAAAGCATTTGCCACGTGAGCGACAGTATAACACTATCTGTTTCACAGCTTCCGGCCTTTGTTCGTGAACATGCGGATCGATTTTCACCATCGGTTGTGTTGCGACCGGTCATTCAAGACGCTCTTCTTGGTAGTGTTGAGTACATCGCAGGACCCGGGGAGATTTCGTACTTAGCCCAGTTGCCGTTGGTGTATAAGGAACTTCAGGTACATATGCCCTCGATCATCTCCCGATCAGGCGCAACGTTGCTCAGTGCTTCCACATCCAAATTGCTATCTAAAGAGCCAAAGGAGGTTGAGTACTTCTTTGTGCCATGGGAAGAGATATACATGAATCTTGGGCCTGCTCAGGGCGAGCAGCAATTGAACTCGTTGGTGGAACGACTGCAGGCGGAATCTTCCTTGACATTACAGCAGTTGGCGGGTGATGTCGCAGATTTTGACAAGAGTTTGGTTGGCGCCATTGGGTCGCTGAGCAAAGGCATACAAAATGAGATTTCTACGTTCGAGAAAAAGGTTCGTGCAGCTGGCCGAAGAAAACATGAGGATAGAGCGCGCCGACTCAAAGAGATTCATGAGTTCATTTTTCCTCAAGAAAAATTACAGGAACGTGTACTTGTGCCGATAAGCCTTATGGATATCGGTGGAGTTGATTCGCTTTCGGCGGTGATACACACATTGGAATCTCATCCGGCAGGCCATCATTTTGTATTGCCCCTGCAGATTCCTTCAAACTCATCGGTTAATGTTTAAAAGAATAATGTGTGTGACAACCTGTGTGACAATGTACCACGTGTACATATACATGGCACGCTGCTTGCAGAGTCTTCATCGATTGAGTAAGCCCCATGTGAACGAACGGATTCCTTAAAGTTTTATCGAAAAGGTGCAGTATGCAAAAGCCCTATGTGCTTGTTGTTGATGATAACCGTATAACTACCAAGTTGTTGCGTCGTTACTTAGAGGCCAATGGCTTCGAAGCGGCTGAAGCGTACGATGGTATAGAGTGTTTAGAAAAAGTAGCTCAGCGTATCCCGGACGCCATTGTTCTGGATGTGATGATGCCTCGTCTGGATGGATACGAGACGGTAAAGCGTCTTCGTGAGAACGAAACAACAGCTCAGACTCCGGTTGTGATAGTTACAGCTTTGAATGACGTAGCAAATCAGCTTCGCGCGATCGAAAGCGGCGCCGACGATTTCTTGTCTAAGCCCATCGAAGAAAAACTGCTCACAGCCAAAGTAAAGATGCTTGCAACATTGAATCAGTTGCGTCGTCGCGCAGAAGAATTGGAACTTCAGCTTCACGGCAGCTTGTAAAACAGCAGCACGAACTACTCCTTCTGAAGAAATTATAGCCACGTCACGCAGAAATGCGGGCGTGGTTTTTTTATGCCAAAGCGCCGTAGCCCGCATCGGTTGCGTATTTTTCGTCTGTTTATTCGTGTTCGCATACTACCAAATGAACTTCTCGCGCAGCAAACTTTCAGGTACTTCATACCTACGTAGCACTCAACATTCTGCCGTTTTGATTGTAGGATTGAGCCTTGGGCTTCTACTCAACGGATGCGGCAGCATTAAAACTATATCCGACGCCTTGTCAGGGCTTCGGCGCTGCGAGTTCAAGTTAGCCTCGGTTTCGGATGCTAAACTGGCAGGTATTCAGCTCGGTGAAAAAGCTCGCATCGGAGACTTCAAGCCATTTTCGGAAGGCATAGAGTTGTTGCAGGCGTTTCGCAACAAGCAATTTGATTTTGAGTGTATTGTGAACGTCGAGGTGCGCAATCCGAACACTGGTACGGAGGGATCGCGCAAAGCCGATGCCACCATCAAAAGAATTGACTACCGACTCTATATCGACGACAGAGTAGCTGTGAGCGGAGATATTGCTCAGCCATTGGTGGTACCATCGAACGGACAAAGTGTGATCATGCCGGTGTCGTTGAAGTTCGACATTTTCTCGGTGTATAGAGATAAAACCTATGATGAGATTCTTAACCTGGTTCTTGCAATAGCAGGAGCACAGGGAAGTGCTGCGCGATTGACATTAGATATCCGGCCTACTATAGACACACCGCTGGGAGAGTTGACCTATCCCAATCGCATCAAGGTGTTTAACAAAGAATTCCGAAACTAGGTTCACGCGGTACCTTTCGTACTCACGCGTGATACAGATTACACCGAATACCTTCGCCCTTATGGGCTTTGCTGATTTTATGGACATTGAGATACCACTCGTGATACTCCTGACCGTTCTGTTCCTTCTCCTGGGAATGGCTTCGGTGGCGTTTACCTCGGCCTTGCGATCGGTGAATCTTCAGCGATTCGAAGAGGAGCACGACATGGAATCGTATGAACGATTGCTTGCGTTGCGTCAAGAGCATTCCAGAAGCACATACTCGTTGAACATCGTGTATGCGTTTTCTGCCGTGATGTCAGTAATGATGGTTACCCATGAGGCTTTTTCTTTTACCGGACCGGCGGGAATGGCTGTTGCGGGGATTTTGTACAGCATTGGTTGGGTACTGGTGCAAGCAGTTGTTTCTGCACTATCAGAGCGATATGCGGAGAACCTGACAAGTCCGGGACTCGCGTTTTCACGCATTGCCGATGTGATTTGCTATCCCGTCGGAATTCTTCTGGCGAGCATTGCAACTCGCGTGGGCGGACCGCAAACAGACGAGGAAGCCAGAGAAGAAATGGAAGACGAAATCACGGCCATCATGGACGAGGCAGTGCAAGACGGTACATTAGATGCCGATGAGTATCGCATTTTGACAAACATCATGCAGTTCAGCGAGGTAACGGTGAAAGACGTTATGACACCTCGCAATGTGGTATTCAGTTTGCCCGCAGCAACCACGGTGGCGGAGATCGTCGATCGCGGAGAGTTGCAGACTTACTCCCGGTTTCCTATTTGCAAAGAGCAATCTCTGGACGATGTGATTGGTTACTGCCTGACCAGAGACATACTGTATGCAGCTGTTCATGGACGGCACTCATTGAGCATGGACAAACTTTGCCGCGAGGTACACTTCATCCCCGAAAATGTTCGCCTGGATAAAGTTCTCGAAGAATTTTTGACAAGGCGTCAACATCTCTTCTTGGTTGTGGATGAATATGGGGGAGTGGAAGGATTGATTACCATGGAAGATGTGGTGGAGACAATACTGGGCGCTGAAATTGTTGACGAGGCCGATCGCGTTGTGGATATGCGGCAATTGGCAAGTTTGCGTCGGGATCAACGAATCGCCGGTTCGACGGGACAACAACCTGTAGCGGCAACAAGGCAGCCTGCCAACGATGCCGATCTCTAGAGCACAGTCTTAAACTTGTCTTGTATTCACGCTTTTTAACGTTTTTTCACCTCAATACGGTGTTACCGAGCCCGCCTGCGCGTTGTCTACTCAGCATGTTCGGCGTATCTTTGGCGCCTTGCTAGGGTTGGTATCTGGAGTTTTCGAGGTTTTATGGAGGTGAAGAATGAATTGGATGCGTGATCACGACGAAACGGATCGACAAATTCACGAGGAACTTCGTGCTTTACAGGCATTTCCGGAGCACGTTGCCATCATTATGGATGGAAACGGACGTTGGGCAGCCGGAAACGGGAAGCCGCGGGTGTCGGGGCACAAGCAAGGAGTTGAAACGGTGCGTGAGATTGTGAAAACCTCTAGCCGAATCGGCCTGAAATATCTCACCCTCTATGCGTTCTCTTTGGAAAACTGGAAGCGTCCCCAGACTGAAGTATCTGCGTTGATGCGCCTTCTGGAATCCTATTTGAAAAAAGAAATCGATGAGCTGCACGAGAACAATGTGCGTGTCACTGCAATAGGCAAGCTCAATGCGTTGCCAAACCATGTACATACATTGTTAAGCTCGTGTATCGAGAAAACTGCGAACAACACAGGGCTCACGCTGAACCTTGCGTTGAGTTATGGGGCACGGTGGGATATAGTTCGAGCCACGCAACTTCTTGCCCTGGATGTGCGCAGAGGAAAGTTGTCTCCGGAGGATATCACTGACGAGCTGTTTTCAACGTATTTGGTGACGAATTTTCTGCCGGACCCTGACATGCTTATTCGCACAAGCGGCGAGATGCGGATTAGCAATTTTCTGCTGTGGGAGATAGCATACGCGGAGATCTTTGTGACGGAGAAGTTTTGGCCCGAGTTCCGTTCCGAAGATCTATACAATGCTCTTCGGAGTTATGCGCAACGCGAGCGTCGTTTTGGTATGACTTCGGCTCAGGTTGGCTCTGCACAAAAGAACACACCTTCCTATTTACAACGAGTGGTCAATGCATTTTCTAAACGCTCTTAAGAGTTCGGCGATCATAGCGATTCTTGTCGTGGTATTGTGTTCCGGCTCCGGAGTGTTGGCCGCGGGAAACCCCGTCGTATCCGGTATAAGCGTTGAGGGCAATGTAGTAGTGGATGCGGCCACAATTATCTCGATAAGCGGCTTGCGCGTTGGTCAAGAACTGAATCCGCGCAGCGACGAAATTCCCCAGGGCATCAAAGCTTTATGGTCGAGAAAACAATTCTCTGATGTTCGAATTGTGATTGATCGTGTCACGCCTATCGGTGTTTTTCTGAAGATCATAGTAGAAGAGAATCCGCGCTTCAACAAAGCAATTCTTGAGGGAAACAAAAAACTCTCCGAGAAAACGCTGATGGATAGTGTGCACAAAAGCAGGGGCGATATTCTACCATATGCAGATGTGCAAGCAATAGCGCGAGCCGTCCGTCAGCTCTATCGAAAAGAAGGATTGTTGTTTGCCTCTGTGAGTGCCGATACAACGACGGCGGAACTTGCCGGTTACGTCGATGTGAGAGTGCGTATTGAGGAGGGTAAGGAATATGGCGTGGGTTCGGTAACCTTTGTGGGAAATACTAACGAGAGCAGCGATGTATTGCTTGCGCAGATTGAAGACATCAAGCCAAGTGCATGGTGGCAGTTTTGGCGTTCTGCCAAATTTGATACGGTGAAACTGCAAGAGGACGCGCAACGAGTGGCCTCGTACTACAGAAACAACGGATACTTGAATGCCGTCGTACAGGCCTCGAAGTATTCACTTGATGAGCAAACGGGAAATGCTTCGGTGACTATCACGATCGACGAAGGCAAACGATACTTTGTGCGCAACGTTTCGTTTGAAGGTAGCACGGTATACAACCCGGAGTTCCTGCGACAACGAATGGATATCAGAAGCGGCACGCCGGTAAATGTAGATCGAATTGAAAAGAATCTGGGTGGTAACGAAGAGCAGACCGATATACGTTCCATGTATCTGGACAATGGGTTTCTTCAATGCCAAGTTCAGCACAACTTCGAATATGTATCTGCGGATTCAGTAGATGTAAAAGTGCAGATTTTTGAGCGAGATCGATTTACTATTCGTCGTGTTGATGTGGTTGGAAATACAAAGACCCAAGATCGAGTGGTTCGCCGTGAGTTGTTTACGTACCCGGGTGAGTTTTTTAATAGAGCTTCAATCATCCGCAGCATCAAGGGCCTTGGAGTGTTGAATTACTTTAACCCGGAAAAACTCCGTCCAGACGTTCGACCGGTCTCCCAGAATACTGTAGATCTGGCCTACAACGTGGAGGAACGATCCACCGACATGCTCAATGCTTCGGTAGGATATGCAGGTACATTCGGTTTGACGGGAAGTGTGGGGGTTACGTTCAACAATTTTGATCTCAGTGATCCGCTTCGCGGTGGGGCCGGACAAATTTTCACATTTCAATGGGACTTTGGAACGGCAAACAGACTGCAAACGTTCAGCATTGGATTTGCGGAACCGTGGTTGTTCGGAAAGCCGACCTCGCTTGGATTTAACATCTTCGACACACGAACCTTTTTCAATATCAGTGCGCGGAGAACCGGAGCGCAGTTGAATATCGGTAGGCGATTCCGCTTTCCTGATGATTTCTTCCGAGGCGACTGGTCGTTGTTGGTGCAGCGCCAAGAGCAATACGGAACCACACTAGCCAATCAGTCGGTGGTCTTCTCCGACATACAACTCACGCAGTCGATCACGCGCACAAGTTTCGACAATCTGATCTTTCCGTCCAGTGGTTCGAGATTTCGGTATCTGACCAGAATGGGTTTGGTGTTAACGAATCCTGCCAACTCTATCTATTGGAAGAACGAGTTACAGTTTGAGTTCGTAAATCCGCTGCTGCAGATCGACGGATTCAATCGACTGGTTCTTTACCTGAACAGTGAGCTGGGCAACGTAACAAACCTGGATTCCCGTAGTAGTTTTGTACCGCAGATTGAGTACTACAGCATGGGTGGTAATGGTATTGCGGGTATCAATGTTACTCCGCTTCGAGGATACGAGGACAACTCGTTGGCAGTACGAAATCAGTTTGGGCAACAGGCAAGTAGACTGATCTTCCGACAGACAGCCGAGCTACGGTTTGCGATCTCGATGAATCCCATGCCGATTTACTCTTCGGTATTTGCCGAGGCCGGTAATTCGTGGAGGAGTTTTTCGGGAGCAGATATCTTCAATCTTAAACGCTCAGCCGGCATTGGTATGCGTATTTTGCTCAATCCTATCGGTCTTATAGGATTCGACTACGCCTATGGTTTTGATCCCATGCCCGGTGATACCAAACCCAGCGGCTGGCAGTTCCACTTTCAATTTGGTCGTTAAATTTTTCTGTTTCATTTCATTATTGTTCGCGTATGAAGAATGTTTTTCTGTTTGTTATAGTGTGTTTGTGCGTTAGCGCAATGCCGGCTTTTGCTCAAAAGACGAAGGGCGGAGATAAGGGCGATCTTAAAGTAGCCGTTGTTGACGTAGAGAAAATTGCCAAGGAATTGCCCGAAGCAATCGAGGCCGACAAGAAGCTCACCGAGATGAAGAATCGTATGCTGGATACCATCAAAGTGATGGAGCAAAAGTTTAAGGATAAGTATGAAGCATACACGAAGGGTCGTGCCATGATGACAGCAGACGCGCAGAAAAAAGAAGAAGAAGACTTGCGCGGAATGCAAGCAGCGTACAGCGCATTTCAGGAAGAGAACTTCGGTAATCAGGGATCTTTGGTGCGCAAGCGCAATGAGCTGCTCCAGCCCGTTTTAGCGAAGATTCAGGAAGCAATTCAAGCAGTTTCCAAAGAAGAAGGTTTGTCGTTCGTATTCGATAAAGCTGCATCGGCTGTGCTGGTGTTTGCAGACGATAAGTACGACGTCACCTTTAAGATCATCGACCATATGAAACGAGCGAAGTAATATTCGCTCTCCGTATCCACATTTTTTGTTGATCATGACGCGACTTGCCATTCGTCTGTTTACCCTAACACTAGTCTGTATGGTGTTTGTGCCGTCTCAGGGATTTGCTCAGAAGGTAGGCTACATGGCCTCTCAGGCTATTCGGGAGCGATGGCAAGACATGATCCAAGCGCAGCAGCGTATTCAATCCCTTGTGGATGATTGGAAGCGTGAGCTTGGTACCATGCAGCAAAAAATAGATGAGTTGGACGCAGAGGTAAAGAAGAATCGGTTGGTGTGGTCCGCGGAGGAACGGCAAACAAAGGAAACGGAACTTGCACGTGCCAAATCTGCCAAGGAAGAATTTGCCCATCGAAAGTTCGATCCCGGCGGAGAATATGATGTTCAAGCCACGTCGATTTTAAAAAACGTGGAGGAAAAGTTGTATTTGGCAGCACAAGATGTGGCTGCAGCTGAAGGCTTTGACATTATCATGGATAAATCCACTCAGCCTATTCCGTATGCCAATCCCAAGTACGATCTCACTGTAAAAGTGATGAAGAAACTGAATATTCCGGCCGAAGATTTGGAGGAAAAACAAAAGAAGGCTATCGAGGAAGATCCCAAGAATAAAAAGGATCGCGAGCAACCTGCCGCACCTCGGAAACGTTCACGATCGTCGGAGCCCAAACCTGATGAGCCAAAGCAGGACATAAAACCGGCGGAACCCCCCGTGGTAACGCCGTCATCAGAGATTCCACGATAAATTTTTCATAAAACGGTGGCGAAATTGGTTCGCCACCGTTTTTCTTTCTCTCCCTATGATACAATTTTCTTTAAGTGTTCAGCAGATAGCCGACCGTGTGGGCGGCACGGTTCACGGCGATGCATCGCGCACGATCAGCGGCGTAGCAAAGATTGAAGATGCCGAACCACACACCATTTCATTCTTATCATCGAAGAATTTCGAGAGGTATCTAGAGGGTACCGGCGCGGGCTGTGTAATCGTGGACGACAAACGCGAACTAGTGAACGTGCAAAGCCGCTCGTACATCAGGTGCGCTGATCCGCACAAAGCATTTGTGCAGTTACTGGAAAGTCTGCTGAACCAAATGCCGAAGCCGGAAACCGGTATTCATCCCAGTGCCGTCGTGTCGGCCACCGCGAACGTGAATCCGACTGCATCCATTGGTCCACATGCCGTGATTGGCGACAACGCAACTGTTGGAGCTAGCACCGTAGTCATGTCGGGCTGTGTATTGGGTAACAACGTCTCTGTAGGTGAGCATTCACTACTGCATCCCCATGTAGTAATCGAAGACGATTGCATCGTGGGAGACCGTTGCATTGTACACGCTCACGCAGTGATTGGGTCCGACGGTTTTGGATATCTGGAGAATTCCGATGGTAGTTTTCATAAGATCCCTCAAGTGGGAAATGTGGTGGTAATGAATGACGTAGAGATCGGCGCCGGAGCATGCATTGATAGAGCAGCTCTTGGCAGCACTGTAGTGGAAAACGGGGTAAAGCTTGATAACATGGTGCACTTAGCGCATAATGTTCGTATTCAAACGAATACTGCAATTGCCGCACAATCAGGCATTGCGGGTGGAACCATTATTGGAGAGCGTAATCGGGTGGCCGGACAAGTAGGCGTGGTGGGGTACATACAAACAGCGCCGAATGTGATTCTTGGCGCGCAGTCCGGTGTGTCGAAGAGTATTACCCAGCCGGGCGTGTATTCGGGTTCACCTGCCATGGAGCTCAAACAGCGTCTAAAGCAAGAGGCTGTTCTGCGCCGGATCACCAAAGACGCTTAGACGATTGTAATCGACGTTTTTTATTCAATCATCCTCGGTTCGTTGCTTCTATACCTCGGCTGTGTGGCGTATTTTTGAGTCCAACGACGCTTATCATCGTAGGACGTATGCTCGAAAAACAACGAACCATCAAAGATCCGGTATCCTATTCAGGGGTTGGTCTTCATACCGGCAACGCATCCACCATTACTTTTCATCCTGCTCCGGAGAATTACGGCTATCGTTTTGTACGTACGGACGTTCCTGATAGCCCCGAGATTCCCGCATTGGTGGACTACGTGGTGGACATTGCTCGCGGTACCACCCTGGCCGTGGATGGTACGCAGGTGCACACTGTGGAACACGTTCTTGCTGCGCTTGTGGGTTTGCAGATAGATAACTGCCGCATGGAGCTTACCGCAAACGAACCGCCGGTGGGCGATGGCAGCGCATTACCATTCGTTGAAGCCCTGCAAAAAACGGAGATCGTCGAGCAAAAAGCTCCTCGCGATTATTTGGTTCTTGATGAGCAGGTGCGATACCTAAACGACGCCAACGGTACAGACATATTAGCCCTGCCGAACGACGACTTTCGAATAACGGTAATGATCGATTATGCGAATCCGGCCCTTGGATCTCAGCATACGGGTCTGTTTGATTTGGAGAAAGAGTTTGTAGGGGAATTTTGTGCTGCTCGTACGTTTTGTTTCCTCAACGAGGTAGAGACGCTCTTCAACCAGGGTCTGATTAAGGGAGGCAACTTTGACAACTCCGTGGTCATCGTGGATCGTGAAATGACCGATGAAGAACTGCAGGCGTTATTATCAAAGCTGGGAATAGAAGGCAATGCCGTGTTAGGCGGCACAGGAATTCTGAATGACAAAAAACTGCGTTATCGTAACGAACCTGCACGCCACAAACTGCTGGACATGCTCGGAGATCTAGCCCTTATCGGCGTTCCCATGAAGGCCCAGATTTTGGCTGCACGCCCGGGTCATGCCGCAAATATTGAGTTTGCCAGGAAGGTACGTAAGCACTACTTGCAGAAGAAAGCCCTACGACGTCTTCAGCCAAAGTATGCAAACGGTGTGGTGATGGACATCAATGCCATCATGAAGGTGATGCCTCACCGGTACCCCTTTCTGTTGGTTGACCGCATTATCGAATTTGATACCGATCAAAATCGAATAGTAGGGTACAAGAACGTTACTATCAACGAGCCGTTTTTCCCGGGGCATTTTCCTGAGCGTCCGGTGATGCCGGGAGTATTGATATTAGAGTCTATGGCTCAATGTGGCTGCATGTTGCTTCTGAATCTGGACGGTATGTCAACAGAGAACAAGCTAGTGTTCTTCATGGCAATTAATAACGCAAAGTTCCGCAGGCCGGTAACGCCGGGTGACCAACTGGTATTGGATGTGAAAATGACCGGACGTCGTTTTAACACTATATCGTTGCATGCAGATGCATATGTAGGCGAGACACTGGTTGCAGAGGCAGATCTCTCTGCCGCGATTGTAGACAAGGAGTTGTAATGGCTGCTCTCATACATCCCACAGCTTTAGTTTCGAGTACAGCTGTACTTGGTGACGGCGTGCGCATCGGTCCGTTTGCTGTAATCGAAGACGGCGTGCAAATCGGCGAAGGTACGGAGGTGATGGCACACGTAGTGGTGTTCAAAGATTCCGTTATAGGCGAGCAATGTCGCATCTTTCCCGGAGCGGTAGTGGGGGCTGACCCGCAAGACTTTGCGTACAAAGGCCAAGCCACACGCGCTGTAATCGGCGATCGAACCACCCTGCGAGAATGTGTTACGGTAAACAAAGCATCACATGTGGAATCGGTGATGGTAGGTAGTGATTGCCTTATCATGGCTTACACACACATTGCTCACGATTGTGTAATTGGAGATCATGTGGTTATTGCCAACGCTGTTCAGCTTGGCGGTCACGTGCATATTGGAGACTGGGCTGTGCTCGGCGGCGTTTCTAAGGTGCATCAATTCTGCCGCGTAGGGAAACACGCCATGGTAGCAGCCGATGCAATGATCACCAAAGACGTTCCGCCGTATGCTCTTACAGCGCGAAGCCCCGTGGGCATAGAGGGGATTAACAAAGTAGGATTGTCGCGACGCGGATTCACCGCGGACGAAATCCGCTCTCTCGATGATTTCTACACCGTTGTGTTTTTCTCCGGTAAAAACATGAGTGATGGTTTGGCAGCGTACGAAGAACAGCATCCAACACCGCATCAGCATGTGCAGGATGCCATTAATTTCATTCGCGCAAGCAAGCGCGGAGTGTATCGCTGATCTATCGAATTTCTGCGATCACGATCAGATGGTCTTCAGTGCATTCTGCACATCTTCCAACAGGTCTGCGCAGTCCTCAACTCCTACCGACAGTCGAACCAATCCGTCGGTGATGCCTAGTCTTAAACGTTGCTCTACAGGAATGGAGCCGTGTGTCATACTCACCGGATGGCATACCAACGATTCCACGCCGCCAAGTGATTCTCCCAAGGTGAAAATCTTCAAGGCCGATGTAAAGGCCTTCGCCTTGTCCAGTGAGCCAAGATCTATAGAAATTATTCCTCCAAAGCCCGACATTTGTGAAGCTGCAAGTGCATGCTGCGGGTGAGATGGAAGTCCCGGATAATGAACTGCCTTGAGAGATGTATTCTCACTGAGCACGCGGGCTATCTGCATAGCGTTTTCGGCGTGCTGGCGCATGCGTAATGCAAGTGTCTTGCTGGAACGCAGCAATAGCCAACATTCAAAAGGCCCGGGCACCGCACCGGCGGCGTTCTGAATAAAGCGCAGTCGCTCGGCAATGTCTGTGGATGACGTCACCACAATGCCATGAATCAAGTCTGAATGCCCACCCAAATATTTGGTGGCCGAATGAAGCACAATATCCGCGCCCAGGGTTAAGGGGCGCTGGAAGTATGGTGTGGCAAATGTGTTGTCTACCACAAGCATAGCGCCTGTTTCTTTGGCAACACCGGCTACCATACGAATGTCCGTGATGGACATCATGGGATTGGTTGGTGTCTCGGTGTACAGCATGCGGGTGTTGGGCTGTATGGCTGCGCGAATTGCCTGCTCATCGCGCATATCCACGGCGCTAAACTCTAGGCCGAAGTTTCGAAGAATCTTATCGAACAAGCGGAAGGTACCACCGTACATGTCTTCGGCCATCACCACGTGATCGCCACTTTTGAGAAGCTTCATTACCGCATCAATTGCAGCCAAACCGCTGGCAAATGCAAAGGCGTCAACGCCTTCCTCGAGTGCCGCCATGTTGTCCTCCCAAGCAAAGCGGGTAGGATTTTGCGTGCGGGCATACTCGAAACCTTTATGCTTGCCTATAGCTTCTTGCGCATAGGTACTGGTCTGGTATAGGGGAACAGTAACTGCTCCGGTAAGTTCATCGGGCTCTTGACCAATGTGGATAGCCTTTGTAGCGAAACGTGCGTTGTCAGATAGATGTGCCATACGAGAAAAGAAGTGCGATGAGAGATTCAAAATGAAAAGTTACATCAAAGCTATACTTCGAGCTCCAATCGAGCTTCAATGCTACTGAATAAACGGACTACCATACACCAGATGCAGCAAAACTTGTGCAACGCTATACAGAGTTCTTTCGCTTATGTTGTCCATGGTGTCGTACTGTGTATGCCAATAATGACGCCGAGGATCGGGGGATTGGTTACCAATAAGCTCCATGTCGATGATGTCGATTGCCGGTATGCCGATTTCTATAAGTGGACGATGATCGTCGGTGACCCCGGCCCCAACTTCCGGAATGAAATAGTCGGGAGCATGCACGCGTCCAAGCTTCCACACTTTCTCCACCAGATCCGGAGCTGCATCCACAGAGCCTTGCTCTTTCAGAAACCGTGCTTCTTTATCACCAACCATGTCGAGTATGATGCCGTACCGCGGACGAATAGGAAGCGGAAAGTTTGACGCAAAGTACCGCGATCCAAGGCAGAAAAACTCACCGTCGGTTTTGTAACCAATGTCCTCGCCATCAAAGAATACAAGATCAATCCCAACGTCCGGACGTTGAGTGTGGAACACATGTGCTAACTCAAGCAACACGGCTACGCCACTGCCTCCGTCGTTAGCAGCGGGGACGCCTTTGTTGTAGTTAGAGTAATTAGTGTCTTCGTCAGAACGGGGGCGAGAATCCCAATGCGCCCCAAGCAATATGCGCTGTGGGTTCTCGGGATTTATCTGCGCTATCACATTGGTTAGATCCCAGCGGCGACCATACACTGATCGGGTAAACGACTGCTTGATAATGGTATCTGCAAATGGCTTTAACTCAGCTACAATAAACTCCAGTCCTTTGGCATGAGCAGCGGTGTTTGGCACGCGAGGCCCCAAAGCAACCTGCGCAGCGCAAAGATTCCATGCGCGTTTTTCATTGAACTCCGGAAACGTAACAGACTTTGCATCCGTATTTTGCGGCTGCGGGTCAGATTGAACCTGACGGTCTTTTAGGCATGACGAGAATGAAGGCACAAGGGTAGTAAGCAAGATCAGTGCGAACAAGTTAATGATACGGCCGTTTTTCATGTGAACGTGTAGATGTGTGAGGCGCAAAATACGCCTGAATGCAGGAACCAACCAGATAGAGAGCGTGACAGAATTCAACCACATACTTTCGGGAATAGAACTGCTTGTTCTGGATATCGACGGTACCATGACCGATGGTTCCATGTATTTCTCGGACAAAGGCGAAGTGATGAAACGTTTCTCCGTTCGTGACGGCATGGGAGTTACCCTGGCGCATCGCGCAGGTATCAAGGTGGCGTTCATGACCAGCGAGATGAACGATATAGTACTGCGCAGAGCAGAGAAACTCAAGGTGCAGCATGTAGTTATGGGTTCGCACGCCAAAGAAACTCACGTGAAAGAGTTGGCGGAAAAACTCGGTACGATTCTTGAGCGTGTTGCCTATGTTGGAGACGATGTCAACGACGATCGAGCTATGCAGATTGTGGGTTTTAGCGCTTGCCCGGCAGATGCCGCCGAGTACATGAAAAACAGAGTAACATACGTCTGTAGGAATAACGGCGGTAGCGGAGCGGTTCGTGAAGTGATCGACGCGATTATTACAGCTCGCGGAGATTCACCAACGCTTCCGGAGCATTGGTAGAATCGCTGCTATACGCTCCGGTAGACGCGCGTGAGTTCATTCAAGAATAAAGACAACAACAACATCAACGTCATTTTCAGGAGGTAGTATGTCGGAACGTGAATCATCCAGCAGTGGATACATCAACGGCTTCTTGGCCGGAGCTTTGATTGGCGGAGCCATAGGAGCAATTACTGCTTTAGTCTTTGCGCCCAAGAGCGGACGTGAACTTCGGCGCGATATCGCAGATCGATCTGCGGAGCTTTACGACAAGGCCCAAGAGCTTATAGGCAGGGCAGGGATAGAGCCCGGTGATGAAGTTCTTCCGGGA
This sequence comes from Kapaibacterium sp. (SeqCode), assembly GCA_046297095.1. Taxonomy (GTDB): domain Bacteria; phylum Bacteroidota; class Ignavibacteria; order Kapaibacteriales; family NICIL-2; genus JBBATK01. The sequence goes on from JBKCNS010000040.1 coordinate 64,916, forward strand.
GTTGTGAACGATGGCAGAGCGCGAGCTGAACGCATTGTGCAAACTGCTCGTGATCATGCTGAGTCGCTTATGGCTGATGCCGAACATGTGTTGCGCGAAGCGCGGATGAAAGCAACAAATGTGCGTGACAGTGTTACAGAAGGCATAGATCGAGCTCGCGATGCTGCCAGAGCAGGTGCGGACGCATTTGCCGACGAATGGAATCACGAACATCACACGGAGGGTTAAGACCATGGAAAATCTACTCGTCATTTCCGCCGTCGTAGGCATTGCAGCTATTGTGGCTGTATGTGTCTTTGCGGTTTCCGCACTGCGTCGATTGAACGATGTATTGCTCGAAGTTCGCGAAACTGTTGGCGAATCGAAACGCATGATTGCAGAGGTCAACAAAAACCTGCCGCAAACATTTAGCTCATTGAACGAGACAAGCGCGCAATTGCAAAGCACACTTCGTAACGTTGATGCAAACGTGGGTCAGCTTGGGCAAGGATTGGAACAATTCAAAGAAATCGGAACGAGAATCAACGGCCTTGAAGCCAAGCTTCAGGAAAAAATTGAAGGCCCGTTGATGCAAGCTGCCGGCGTTGTCTCGGGAATATCCAAAGCCATTACAACCTTCGTGAACGGCGTGTCCCGCAGATAAGGCGCTATTAGACTTTAGACGTGTAAAACAAAAAAGCCCGGCAGGAATTGCCGGGCTTTTTTGTTTCTATTTTTTTGCGGCCACCGATACATCATCGGGAACCAAGATTTTGCATTAGGCCTTCACTCGCACCGGCATGGATCTGCGCGCCAATTCGTAAGCGCCAAACATCAGCGAGGCATAGACTACATCCGAAATCAATGAATTGCGGAAGAACGGAAGCGCCATTGCGTAACAGGTTGCAAGGCCGTTGAGAGATTGCTCGTACATACCCGAACCAAACCATACCGCAAAGTTCGTAGCAACGAAAAACAGCAACGATCCGGCAAGCACAGAACCTGCGCGACGAGCCGGTGAATCTTCAGTAGCCAAACGACGTGACATCCATGCTGTTGCGAACAAACACGCGTACACCACGGCTTGTGTGTCGTGCCAGGCATAGCTTATGTCGTTGTTCACAACAGCCAGTGCTACGTCACCAAGAATCATTGCCAAGATGGGAACAATGTACGCTAATCGTGCATTGCTGAAGGTCCATGCACCAAACACGGCAAGTGCCGTCATGGGTGCCATATTCGGCAGTACATGAAATACACGGCTTGCGGCGGTGATGGCCAAGATGGTTAAAATGACGCCCGTATGGGATTGCTTGGATGACATGAGAAACTCTTCCTTGTTGATGTGCTGAAATCTAATCGGCTGCGGTTACAACGCCGCGAAAATACTACTTTCCGCCTGAGTGTAATGAGAGAATGCTAATGAATTGTTGTGCTTCGAATAGAAAGGGGATTTTGACGTATATGGTACTTTACATAATTATGATTGTATTGCAATTGGAAGGGTAATCAGAAACGTCGTTCCTTGGCCCGGTGCCGATTGTTTGACAATGATTTTTCCCGCATGATACTCTTCCACAATTCGCTGTGACAAACTTAAACCCAAACCCCAGCCACGAGTTTTGGTCGTGAATCCCGGTTCAAATACTTGCTTACGAACCTTCGCGGACATTCCTTTGCCGGTATCACGAACCTCGATATTCATAAGATTTCTCAGAACATCAGGTTCGCAATGTATACTCACAGTGCCTTCTTTGGATTCCATCGCTTCCACGGCATTCTTGATAAGATTCTCGAACACCCACGAGAAAAGCTCGGCGTTTATGGAACACATAATTGTAGGATCGCAATAGCGTTCAATGCGCACATGCTTGGCCAGTTGCGGTAAGCGTCGCTCATAATACTCGCATACTGACTCGATGATGTCTGCAAGCGGCGCGGGCTGCAACGAAGGCTTGGATCCGATCAGCGAGAAACGATTTGCGATGATGTTTAACCGCTGCACATCGTTTTGCATTTCGTTCAGGGTGTCTTCACGGTCTGATTGACTGTCGCTGAGGCGTACAAGTTCTATCCATGCCATAAGACTAGAGAGTGGCGTTCCAAGCTGATGCGCGGCCTCTTTAGCCATTCCCACCCAGATATTCGACTCCTCATTGCGCTTCAGATAGCTAAACGAAATATATCCAATAGCGATAAACGACGCAGCAATGAGAATCTCCACATACGGCAGATAGCGCAAACGCGTTACCAACGAGGAATTTGTGTAATACACATAGCTGATAACACGGCCTTCAGTATCTGTGATTGCTACAGGAGTGTATTCTTTGCCCATCTGAGCTACAAGGCGGCGCAACATGGCAAGCTTAACTGTGTCAGACGCCGTGCTGTCGACGTCGATATTCATGGTGTACTGACTCAGTGGCTCCAACGGATTGCTTTTGTCGTCGGTTAGCACCACCGGAAAATTGATAACCGGCGTGATGTGATCGCGGAGAAAAAAGAAGTCAATTCCCTTTTCCGGTGCCGACTGCGTAAACGACTGTATAATATCGGCATACAGAGACACCAGCTTTTTTTCACGTTCAACCAACTGGCCTACAATTGAGTGAGTATAAAACAAGATCCCGGCTACGATCAAAAGCGCCGAAATGGTAAGGAATACTTTGATCTGCCACTTTGTGACAGATTTCTTCCACCATTGAACTCGAACTCGTGTAGATTGTGTGGTAGGCACGGCAACTATATTAATTACAATGTGATAGCTCTATGATTTGCCAACCCTGATTGCTTGTATCTGTGCTGTTACCGCCTCAATATCCTGGGGTACCGACCACTGATCGCCGGTATTCATATCTTTTATTGTCAATTGCTTAGCGACGATCTCTGACTCTCCTATGAAAACAACCACGGACGAGTTTAATCGATTCGCATCTTTCATCTGTGCTTTCAAGGACTTATGTTGAATATCATACACGCAGCGCAGTCCTCGTGAACGCAGATCCGATACCAGGTTAACAACCTGCTCCAAGTATGTATCCTCACCGGCTACGTACACGCTAAATGCCGAAGCGGAGGCGGGCTGATCTGCTGTTAACAGCAGTAGACGTTCCACCCCTATTCCGAACCCGACTCCCGGAGCTGCCGGTCCTTGCAAGGATTCGAAAAGGTTGTTGTACCGGCCGCCGCCACCAACAGCATCCTGCGCGCCGAGCTTTTGAGTTTTGAATTCAAATACCGTGTCCGTGTAGTAATCTAGGCCGCGAACCAGGAATGGGTTCACCGTAAATGGCACCTTCAGCTGCTTGAGAAGGTCAAGAACGCGTTCAAAGTGTTCTATGGATGCTTGATCCAAGAAATTCTTGATGACCGGGGCACCGGATACTATGTGGCGATCGCCTTCTTCTTTGCTGTCCAGAATACGCAATGGATTTGTATCCAGGCGCCGTTTTGAATCTTCACTGAGTTTTTCTTTGAATTGGGTGAAATACTCCACTAACGCTGTGCGATACCGTGCCCGAGCGTCTGCCGAACCTATGGAATTGATCTCCAGCTGCACGTCGTCGATGCCGCACTCATGCAGTAGCGTAAATGCCAAGTGTATGATATCCGCATCCGCTTCGGCATAGGGCGAGCCAATCACTTCGGCGCCAACTTGATGAAACTGACGTTGCCGTCCCAGCTGAGGGCGCTCGTACCGGAAACACGGTCCGTAATACCACAGGCGCATGGTGGGATTGGAGCGCAGCAAGGTGTTTTGTAGAACCACACGGGCCACGGCCGCGGTGAGCTCGGGACGCAAACAGATGCTATCGTGCGATCGATCCTCGAAAACATACATCTCTTTGTTGACTACATCACTTCCCTCTCCGGCGCTGCGATGAAAAAGCTCGCTGTATTCGATGATAGGCGTACGAATCTCATCGTAGCCGAATCGATCGGTGACCGATCGGAAAATTGATTCCAATTCTTGCCAACGTCGTGTTTCGGTTGGCAGGATGTCTTTGGTACCTTTGATGTTCTGAATCATGATTGCAGGGGTTAGCGACAGACTGCGCGAAGATAGCGCCGGAATACGGTTTCAGCATGAAGCGCCGTGAATGAACTACAGACTCGGCGAAGCAGTAATGTTACAAAGCGTCTGCGCGTTGAAGAAGCGCATGGATGGACTCGGGGGTCTGCGCAGCAAGAGCTTCGTGTTTGAACCAATCCGAAGCCACAACTCTGGATATCTTGCTGAGCAGCTTCAAGTGCGTGCTCACGTGGTCTTCCTTTCCCACCAGAATAACCGCAAGTTGAATGGGTTCACCATCCAGGGAATCGTAGGAGATCGGTTCTTGTAGAGTCACTAGAGCGGCAGTAGTACGATGAACGCTGTTTGTCTTGCCGTGCGGCAGAGCTATACCGTGGCCAATGCCAGTAGACATAAGGTTTTCGCGATCACGAATCACCCTTCGAACTTCACTGATGTTCTCCACGTCGCCATTGCGAGCCAGTATCTCGGGCAGGTACTCGAGTAGCTCGTCCTTGGAGCGGACAGCTAAGTGCACTTCTATGCGAGAAGGTGTTATGACGTCGGATACATTCATGGCAACTGCCGTGGTTCACAGAGCGCAAAAGTAACCATCATTGAGCGGATGCGAAACACCGTACGGCATCTTGCTCAAAGTTATTCGTCGCGCCAATCGGAAACACGCATCACAAATCGGTCCGCTTCATCTTTGGCCGTTTCTTGATCGTTCGCTTCTGCAATCACGGTGAACTCACCTTTCTCTTTATCAGGAACCAAAAGCACCGACGTATCATTTTCATCATTGAAGATTTTTACGCCGTCGATCAAATCTCTGCGCATGTCGGCACTGAACTCCATGGCACGACGCATCACATGTCCCTTTGCATCCCACGGACATGGTATTGAAACTCGAGCCTGATGTCTCTTTGGTAAGGATTGATCAAGCTCCGCCAGCACATATCCCGTTCGAGCAAGCATTTCCAGAATCTTAGAAATGGAGTACAACGCGTCTGATGCAAACATGTACTCGGTAAAGATGAAGCCGCCGCGCGTGCCTCCCACAAATGCGATGTCGCCGGCGCGTGTTGCTTCCATCATTGCAGCATGCGAGTTTTTTATTCGTACTACTTGTACCCCATACTTTGCGGCCACACGCTCGATCTCTTGCGTGGCTTCCACCGGGACAGCGATACGATACGGCGCTAAGTGTTGGTGCGTTTCCAAGAAGAGCTTGGTCACCACCGTTACAAGTCTCATCGACGAAAACCAATATCCACGTTCATCGATAAGCGCAACTCTTTCGGCACCGGGATCAATCTTAAATCCAACTTGATAACCCAGTGAACGCATCACGCCTGAAACTTCATCTTGGTTGACCGGATCGTAGGTATTCATCGAGGCCTTCACCGCATCGATGTAGCTGTTCATAGCCAGCACATTGCAGTTCAAGCGCCCCAGAATGTACGGAAACACAGAGCTGGCCGAACCATAGCTGTAGTCTACAAGAAGCTTGTAATTGCGGTTACGAATCAGCTCTACATCAAGTTTCTCCACATAGCCGTTGATGTAGTTCTCCATTTGACGCTCCGGAAAGGTTAGGCTGCCCACCTTCTCTTGAGGCGCTCTTTTGATATCCTCGCCGAAGAAAAACCGCTCTACTTTCTTTGTAAGATCCAAGGTGATATCACGGCCATCGCTGGCAAAGAGAATGATGTCACTTTTGTGTGGGTTGTTGATAGATTTTCGAACATGAAAGCCCGCCTGAATGGCGCCGTTACGAGTGTACTGACGGGTTTGCGGAATGGGCGAGGTTTGCAAATCCACCACGTTGGTTCCTACGGACATCAATCCCGTAACGATGGAGCGTTTCATCATGCGAGATGTTGGATCGGAGTCTCGCGATGCTACTACCGATACTCCCATACCAAGTGCATTGCCAAGTGAAGCTCCCAAGCGCGCGCCAAACTCCGGGTTCATTTCTACATTAGAGATGCCTGTAATACGCGCATCCGTAAACAGTTCTCTCATCCATTTTTCTTCTTGTACCAGCGAGTGAGAAAGCCGCGCATAAGGCTCCACCACTTTGTTGTTCCACAGTTTAATATTCGAGCGCAGCTCGGCATGATTACCAATTGAGCAATGCTCGGCAATGAAGACGTTCTCCTCGATTGTAACATGCTCTCCAATGGTTGTGTTGTTGCACACCACATCGTGTGAAACGTCAGCGTGACTTCCTACCGTCACATTATCCCAGATCACCGCCGAATCAATATTCGCTGCGGAGTCTACGGTTACATTATTTCCGAGAATTGAATTGCTCACCACAGCGTGATCGCCAATGCGGCAATTGTCTCCAAGCACTACGAATCCATTGAGCTTTGCTGTTGGTGATACTGTTGTACCTCTGCCCATAGTAACAGAGCCGCTGCGATCTCCTGGAATGGATATCTGAACTTTCTGCTCAAGAACATCCTGCACTGCCCTTTGGTACTCGTTAAGGTTGCCAATATCTCGCCAATATCCTTTGGCAACATATCCGTAGAGAGGTAGTCCTTTTTCCAACATCAAAGGAAACAGATCTTTGCTGAAGTCGAATTCGCGGCGGTACGGTATAAGGTCCAGAGCTTCCGGTTCGAAAATGTAAATGCCGGTATTTATGGTGTCGCTGAACACCTCTCCCCACGAGGGCTTCTCCAGAAAGCGTTCAATACGGCCGTCCGGTTTTGTAAGAACGATTCCATACGCGAGTGGGTTTGGTACCTCGGTGAGTAGAATCGTAGCCATGGCTTTTTTCTCTTCGTGATACGCTATGGCTTTGGCTAAATCAAAATCCGTAAGGACGTCACCGCTGATGATAATAAAGCGCGTGCGCAAATGCTCGGCAGCATTGCGTACAGCTCCGGCAGTACCGAAATCTGCGGCTGCCAATACATACTCCATCGAGATTCCAAAGTCCTCTCCCGAACCGAAGTATCCGGTGATATGATCCGGTTGGTAATACAGGACGGAAAGGACGTCGTTGATACCGTGAGTCCGCAACAGATTCACGATGTGTTCCATGAGCGGTCTGTTCGCAAGAGGCACCATGGGCTTGGGAACGCTTACCGTGAGTGGGCGCAAACGCGTGCCGAATCCGCCGGCCATTATTACTGCTTTGGTGGTCATTGTGGTATCTCGTGATAGTGGTACTACTCATACCTTCTGTGGCGTAAAATAGAGCCGAATTGCCACGTGAAATACACAAAAAATGTGCTGGAATATTCATTTTCCGGAAAATCAACCGCGACAATGAATAGCGGAGTAATGATGCGGTAACATTCACTCCGGTAGCAGTTTATATTTCCCATTTTGGCTCCCCTATCGTATCTTTGCCCGCATTGATAGTGCTATGTACCATTAACAGAAAGGGGATAAGGATGTCGAACACAAGCATTCTCAAATCCTTCGGTGTGGGATTGAGCGCGGTGATCGCGATGACTACCATCGGATGTACCAAGATGATCCAGCCCGACCAACTCTCGGAATTACGGGCACTTCGTGCTCGCGAAGTGCAATTGAACAAGTCAATTGCCGACAATGAAGCGTTAAAATCAAAACTTCAGCGCGAACTTTCCTCGCGTCAGCAGGAAACTAAGCAGTGCAACGATCGCCGTTCCTTTGTGATGGCAAAGTTGAGCAGCTTCCCTGCTACCATGGGAGAGCCCCTGCCGGAAGCACCGCCGCCTCCGCCGGAGCCGGAGAAAAAGTCCAAGAAGAAGAAGTAATCATTCATTTGCAAACAATCAGGAAACCATTATGAAAAACATAATTCTCTCTGCAGTTGCAAGTGTTATGATGCTCTCACTTGTAAGCTGTGGTTCAAGCAAAGTAGTTCCCGCGCCGGAGTCCAAACTGGATAGCTTGCTCACATTCGATGAAGCAAACTTGCGTTTGGCTGACTGGCGTATTCGTGTTGGCAATCTGGCCAAGCGCGACTCACTTCTTCAAGCGGACGTTCGTTCACTGGAAGAGAAGATTGAGGCAGAAAAGAATGCAGTTAAGAAATGTAACGACGACATCTACGCATTGGTTAAATCCAACGAGCAAGGTGTACGCGATTATATGGAGCGTGTAGGCAAGCTGGAAGGTCGTATCCGTGAGATGCGTGGCCTTGACGACGATGCCTTTGAGCTTCGCAAGAACGAAGTGTATGATTTGGCTAAAGAATGGAATGCCATTCGTGTTATCGAAGCTTCGGTGCTACCCGATGTATACGATCGCGTTGTTCGTGCTCGCGCAGACATCGCTTCCCTGCTGGAAAGAAAGCCGGTAAAGAAGAGCAAGAACTACACGGTTCGCTCATGGGAAAAGTATCGCGACTGTTTGTGGAACATTGCCGGTCAGTCCGACATCTACAACGATCCCTTCCAATGGGTGAAGCTGTGGCAAGGCAATTCAAATATCATCCGTAACCCCGACATCATTCGTCAGGGTATGGAGATTACTGTTCCTCCTCCCGGTCCGAAGACAACCGATGAGCAGAAGGCAGAGCGTATGTACTGGAGAAAGAAGCGCGCCGCGCAAGCAGCTGAGCTGAAAGTTCCGGAAACACCTGCTCCCGCAGTTGCACCGACGAATCCGGTTCCGCCCCCGTCTCCTGCAAAGAAGATGGATGAAAAAGGCGAGAAGAAGGGCAACTAATGGACATTTACCCATAAGGTATTTTCAACCCCGCGGGACCTGGTCCCGTGGGGTTTTTTGTACCCGATGTTTTTGTATCATCTACTATCATTCAACCGCACCAACTGCTACGCGCATGACCGAAAAAAAAATAAAGATCGGTGATATTGATCCACTCATTCTGTTGGGATCCAACGATTCCCTTTTGCAGTATGTAGAGAGCCGCTTCGATTCGGCTATTTCGCTGCGGAACAACATTATTACCATTCGCGGCACGGAAAAAGATGTGAAGGACGTGGGAACCGTGTTCGACGAAATGCTCTATGTAGCAAAGCGAAAAGGCGCATTGGATCTAACCACCGTGGCAGACATCGTGAATCTTGTGGTACGAACGCCCTCGGGCGCAACAGCAGAGTCAGAGAAGGAGCATGAGCCGGGAAATGATAATGTCATTCTGTGGGGTCGTAAAGAGCCCATTCGTGCTCGTACACCGCGCCAGATCCAGTATCTGCGCATGATGCAGAGTAGTGACTTGGTCTTTGCAATAGGTCCGGCCGGAACCGGTAAAACGTATATGGCAGTGGCAATGGCACTTGCTGCCTTGCGCAATAATGAAGTCAGTAAGATCGTGCTCTCCAGGCCGGCAGTAGAGGCCGGTGAGTCCTTAGGTTTTTTACCCGGTGATTTGTTCGACAAAGTTCATCCCTATCTGCGCCCACTGCTCGATGCGGTAGCAGACATGCTCACACCGGAAAAACTTCGTTCGTTGCAGGAGAAGAACGTCATAGAGATCATCCCCCTTGCGTACATGCGAGGGCGAACGCTCAATCATTCGTTTATCATTCTTGACGAAGCGCAAAACACCACGCCAACGCAAATGAAAATGTTTCTCACCCGTATGGGCTTCGGTTCAAAGGCTATTGTGACCGGCGATGTTACACAAATCGATTTAGGCAGCAAGCAGCCTTCAGGACTGATAGAAGTGCGAAAGATACTCTCTAATGTACCCGGGATCTCGTTTGTGGAGTTTGAAAAATCGGATGTGATTCGACATCGATTGGTGGCCGATATCATCGACGCGTACGAACGTGAAGCGTTGCAACGCACACAGGACGATCGCCGTGTTCAGCAGGTATCGAATGCCTCCGACGAGTCAACAGAGCAGCAGCCCCAAGCATCATGATCGAACTTTTTCACATAGGATTTTTGACAATCACGCTTGTTGACATTCTCGACATAGCGCTGTCGGCCTTTGTGTTGTATTGGGTGTATCGCGCACTTCGAGGCACGGTAGCAATTCAGATTCTTATCGGTCTTGTAGTGTTGATTGCCATTTCGTTTGTAGTGAACAGCGCAAACATGAAAGCGCTTAGCTGGATGGTGAATGCTATAACCGGTATTTGGCTACTGGCATTTATCGTGCTGTTTCAACCGGAGCTTCGCCGATTACTTACGGCGCTCACCCGAACCAGACTGTTTCGTCTGTTCGTGCGGTCGTCGCTGAATCAAACTATCGATGAAGTGATCGACGCAGTCCGAGAGTTCAGCGAAAAACACGTTGGTGCACTCATAGTTTTTTCCAAACTGACAAACATTCGCACGGCTGTAGAGTCCGGTATATCCTTGCAGGCTGTTGTGTCTACGGAGTTGCTGACGTCGATTTTCAACGTACGTAGTCCGCTGCACGACGGTGCGGTGATTCTGGATGGGCAAATTGTGGTGGCCGCCCGGTGTATTCTTCCCTTGAGCAATACGATGAAACTGGGTACAAGGAATTTGGGTACACGACACCGAGCTGCATTGGGATTGAGTGAAGTAGCGGATGTTGTGGTTCTCGTTGTTTCGGAAGAAACGGGAGTTATTTCTGTGGCTGTAGATGGAGATATGCAGACAGAGATTCCTATCTCGAATTTACGCGCAGTTTTGGCTTCGCACCTTTCCGTTCGAACCACTGTGGGTGTTGCAATTCAGGAATTGAAAAAAGAAGATACCATGTAATCGTTACCCCACTCGGAGCACACGAGTTCTTGTTCTCCTGCGCATAATACCGATACTCAACTTGTTCACTACCGTATACCTATATATCAGAACTTTCGAGCTTTAGCCATGAAAAAATCGACGTCGCAAGCACTACCAACAGACACCACGAAGGAGGAGCTGATGGCGGTACTGCGAACAAAAGGCATACGTGATGAGCGAGTACTCAAGGCTTTAAGCAGTGTACCCCGCGAAAAGTTTGTTCCCGCGATTTTTGTTCGTAAAGCATACAACGACGTTGCTCTTCCTATTGGTCAGGACCAAACTATCTCACAGCCCTACACCGTGGCCTTTATGACCCAGGAACTCAATGTGGAGCCCGGCTGTAAAATTCTTGAAATAGGAACAGGAAGCGGTTATCAAGCCGCCGTTCTTGCAACCATGGGTGCAGAGGTTGTGAGTATAGAGCGTCAGCCCGAACTCTATCGCCGTACCTCTCCCCTACTTGCATCGTTGCACCTCCCTATTACCTGTATTCTAGGCGATGGCACACTCGGATGCGCTGAACGGGCCCCGTACGATCGCATCATCGTTACAGCAGGTGCTCCTGATCTGCCGCAACATCTGCTTCATCAGCTACGTATTGGGGGACGTCTTATAGCACCTGTTGGAGGAAGTACTCAACAACGTATGGTGATAGTGGATAGGCTTGGTGAGTCCGAGTATGACGAGCGCACATCGAAGGAATATTTCTCGTTCGTGCCCCTGATTGGCGAAGACGGCTGGTCCGATCGCAGTGGGAGCAAGCAATGAGCACTATACATGAAGCCGTGAGCATTGGTGGGAGCTCAACTCCTGTTATTGCTTTGTACGGACCTACTGCATCAGGAAAGACTGCTTTGGCTATAGAGCTAGCCCGAGCTCTGGGAGGAAACGTCGTATCGGCAGACTCACGGTTGGTGTTTCGCGGACTTGATATTGGTACCGCTAAGCCTACGGCGGATGAGCGCTCGCGTGTGAGGCATTACGGCATAGATATTTGCGAGCCCGGGGAATCTTTTAGCACCGGCGCGTACAGGCGATATGCAGATGGCATTCTCTCTTATCTGAACGCCACACAGACCCCGGCAGTTATTGCCGGTGGAACGGGATTGTATATAAAATCTTTGGTGCAGAATTTTCTCAGTGAGGATGACGTTGTTGATTCCGCAGGCGCAGAAGACATTCGCCATGAGATTCACATGCAGCGCGAATCCGGCCACGCCGATGTGCTCTACGAAGAGCTTGAGCGCGTTGATCCCGTTTCCGCAGCCAGGTATAGCGATCGAAATCCCCGAAGGGTGGATCGCGCACTTATGTATTACAGACTACATGGTGTGCCTCTGTCCGATGCACAGAGCATGAAGGTGTTTCCGGCTCATTCGAACATTCAATTGTTTGTACTGCAGGTAGACACCCATGAGCTGAACGCGCGCATTGAGCAACGCGTGGTTCACATGTGGGAGTGTGGTTTTGAAGTAGAAGTTCGCAACCTGCTTCACTCCGGTCTATCGCCTTCTACACAAAGCTTGGCAACGGTTGGATACAGGGAAATGATTGCTTATATCAACGGCGATCTGACGAAAGCTCAAGCGCAACAAGCTATGGTGATTTCAACCAGGCAATACGCGAAGCGGCAGCGCACGTGGGCTCGGCATCAATTCCACGACGCAATCACTGTGCAAGGTACCACGCACACCATGGCAGAGCACATCATGAGCAACATTCAGCAATTACAATCAACGAGGACACCGTGAATATTCTGGTAACAAACGACGATGGTATAGACTCCCCGGGCATTTATGCTTTGGCCCAAGCCCTGCGTGATGTGGGTAATGTGGTGGTAGTTGCTCCCGATCGTCAACAAAGCGCAGTTGGTCACGCCCTTACGGTGAACAGCCCACTGCGTGCTACACCTTTTCATCGTAACGATGAGTTCTTCGGTCTGGCAGTAGACGGCACGCCGGCAGACTGCGTAAAGCTTGGCTTAAGTACCTTGATCAAGGAGCCAATCGATCTGATTGTAAGCGGTATCAACTTTGGGTACAACACCGCAATCAATGTGTTGTATTCCGGTACGGTATCTGCGGCCACCGAAGGTGTGATGCTCGGCATTCCTTCTATAGCCGTTTCGCTTGGAAGTTTCTCGTGGGAGGCCAATTGTGATTCTGCCGCGCAAACCGCACGGTATCTGGCCTCGCGATACTTTGAGCTGGAGATTCCGGCCGGTACGGTACTGAATGTGAACGTTCCGGATTTGCCCGCCGATGCAATTCGTGGGCTCAAAGTAACAAAGCAAGGTCATGGCGAATGGATAGACACCTACGAGCGTCGACTGGATCCCATGGGCAAAGAGTACTACTGGATCAAGGGCACGTATAGAAACTTAGACGGCGATTCGCTGAGCGATGATGTAGCTGTTGAAGAGGGATTCGTGGCGGTAACACCTATTACCTTTAAGCTCACCGATGCTCCCACCATGCGGAAGTTGTCCGGAAAACTGGAATCAATGTGAGCGCCGGGAGAACAAGTAATTGTTCTTCACAACATACTCCACGAAAGTTAGTACGGTGAATGCTGCGAGTAGCCAAAGAAGAACTACCGGTACTGCCGAAGCCAATACATTCGTGGCCCACGCAGCCGCCACAGGAAACTCGGGCGTGCGGGCAATGCCGATCAATATCAACACAAGAAACACATAGATCATCTGTAGAGCAGTTTTCCATTTTGCACTTCGGCTGGTAACTATTGGTCTGCCCATATTTTCCGCATACACCCTAATGGCAGTGGTGGCTGCATCACGGGCGATGATCACAAGCACCAACCATAGCGGCGCGATGTCCAGAAACACGAAGGAGAAAAACGCCGACAACACCAGAATCTTGTCTGCCAAGGGATCCAGGAAATTGCCCAGCTCCGATTCCTCACTGAGCCTTCGAGCAATATATCCGTCGAGGAAATCCGTAAGTGCACCAAAGCCGAACAGCAGTATAGCCACACGTGTGTGAACCGGCTGGCCGGTGATGATGAAATAGAAAAATGCCGGTGCAATAAACACCCGCAATGAGGTTAATATGTTTGCCCAGGTTAACAAGATTCCGGGCCCTCTGCAGTTTCTTGTTCAATGGCGGATTGCACAATAGCAGTAAAGCTATCAGCATTGAGCGAAGCACCTCCCACTAAAGCTCCGTCCACATCCGCCAACGAAAAAATCTCCGCAGCGTTAGCCGGAGTTACACTACCACCGTAAAGGATCATTCTACGGGAATCTTGCTCGCAGCCTGTTTGTTGTAACAGCTCTCGAATTCGTGCATGAATATCAGCGATATACTCGGTGGTGGCTGCAACACCACTACCAATGGCCCACACCGGTTCGTAGGCCACAACTAGAGAGTTTCTCTGCGCTTGATCGCAGGCCTCAATGACGGCCAGCAGTTGTTCGGAAATCACGGACCACGCTCTCCCTTGTTCACGCTCCGAAAGTGATTCGCCCACACACACAAGAGGAGTCAGGTTGTTGCTCAGTGCAGCTACGGCTTTTGCGGCAACGATCTTTGAACTCTCTCCATACATTGTTCGGCGCTCGCTGTGACCAACGATCACATAGCACGCTCCCGCTGATTCGATCATAGCGGCAGAGATCTCCCCGGTATGAGCGCCTTTTGCATGATCTGAACAATTCTGAGCTCCTACCGTAATGGGTGTAGTATTCAGCGCAGCTGCTACAGCCGCCAACCATACTACCGGTGGAAACACGGCAACGGAAACGTGATGTTGTGAGTGTTGAAGTATCTGAGGAATAGCAGTACTAAGGTTGTTCGCCAACAACGTAGCATCGCCGTACAGCGTATTCATTTTCCAGTTACCTGCTATGAGATAGGATCTCACTTTCTTTGAAGGTGGAGAGCTCTGTATCACTTTGTTACCTGTATCACTGTTTTACTCCGCGTACTTTAAAGATGCGATAGTTACTCATCGACTCATCAGACTCAAAGCCCACTCCACCCTCAAGCACTTCACCGGGACGATTTACCTTGACGTATTCTTGTGAACTGAGTTTACGGGTATTGCCATTCCACATCATGGAGTTGCTTTCTACGCGGGTGGAACTCAGCGCCGATTCAATCACAACACTTCCCGTGGCATACATGGTGTTTGTTCTGTTGTCCACACGAGCTTTGCGGCAATGTAGCTGTGCTGCTTGCGTGCCGTCTTTGTCAAAAAAGTATACCACTACATTCGAATCAAGCAGTGTCTCCTGACGTGAGGCATAGATTCTGGCGCGATCGGCATGTACAGTTGCTTTAGTCGTGACGGAATCCGTGAAAACAATCTCTGTATTCCACACGGTATTCGATGCATCAAGCTCAATGCCGGATGTATCCACCGTTTGCGCCACTTGAACATCGTCGCTACATCCCGAGTAGATTATACAAAGCACCAGGCAGGATACAACCCTACGCACGCTGTTGCGCAAACCTGATATTCGGTGGTAGACGTATTCAGCCATGATTTTAGGCACGGGTGTGAACGAAGTTGTGCAGCTCAACTGCCATAGTCAGATACTCCCGTATACTATGCAATGGTAACTGAGTGGCAGCATCACTGAGGGCTTTGGGCGGATCGGGATGAGTTTCAAAAAATAAACCATCGATACCCAATGCTACTGCTGCACGAGTAAGCGCCGGAACAAGCTCGGGAGTACCTCCGGATGTTTCACCAATGCTGGGTTTTTGCAAGGAGTGTGTTGCATCAAAAATCACCGGGCACCCGGTATCTCTCATAAGTACCAACGAGCGCATGTCAACAACCAAGTCATGATAACCAAAACTGGTACCACGTTCGCATACCCACACATTGGAGTTCCCTGTGCCACGAACTTTCGCCACAGCTTTGGTCATGTCATCGGGTGCGGCAAACTGCCCTTTCTTGATATTCACTGTTCTGCCGCTATGTCCGGCAGCAACTAACAGCTCGGTTTGGCGGCAGAGAAACGCCGGAATCTGCAGCACATCAGCAACAGTAGCCACTGTGGCTACCTCAGCACTTTCGTGAACATCAGTTAGGATGGGCACGCCGTAGGTTTGCTTGATTTCTTGGAGGTATTGCAAGGCGTTGTCGTCGCCAACACCGGTAAACGATCCGGCACTGGAACGATTAGCCTTGCGATACGATGCTTTGAATACATACGGCACTGCCAGGGACTCGGTGAGTTCCTTCAGCGGACCTGCGATATCATGCAACATTTGCAGGGACTCCACGACACATGGTCCGGCAATCACCGTGAGGGCTGCGCTATTCTTTGGTTGTATCAATTCCATGGCACGAAGTTACGATATTTAGGCGCTATCTTCAGGTGCACTCACACATCGCTTTACTGCACATGATACTCGACGTCGTCTACACTCCGGACAATGTTCCCCTCGACCTCTGCGATCAAGACATCGCAATTGTTATCGATGTACTGCGAGCCGGTACAACCATATGCGCGATGCTTTCTCAGGGAGCCGGAGATATTGTCATTGCTTCGTCCGTGGACCATGCCTTGGATCTTCGAAAGGATAGCGCGCATGCTGCATCACTGGTTGCCGGAGAGCAAGGCGGCTTGCCGCCGGAAGGATTTGATCTGGGAAACTCGCCACTGCGAATAGGCGAAGAGGTTCGCGGTAAGCGTGTCATTTTTGCCACTACAAATGGTACGCGAATGATGGGCGCAACCGCCAAGGCCCACCATCAACTTATAGGCGGATTTGTTAACATGAGCGCGTGTGTGAACGCGGTTATCGAGCGAGCAACAAACGATACTTCACTGAAGCGACTGGTGCTCTGTTGTTCGGGAAGCGGTGGCAGGTTTTCGCTGGAAGATACTTTTTTTGCGGGTAGTTTCTTGGCACGCTATATTGCGACCGGCTTCGGCCACGATCTAACCAATGCAGCAGAAGCAGCACTCTGCATTGAATCGTCGTACAATTCATCTCTTCAACTTGTTCCCCGGGCGTCCGCTCATGCGCACGTGCTCACTGCACTTGGTTTTCATGCCGATGTAGAGGCGTGTTTGCAGGTGGATTCGTTACCCGTGGTACCTGTTTGCCGCGATATGATTGTGCGTCGTCTTTAAACGGACTCATTGCATGTAAGGAGTACCCATGCCGGCACAGCTTGATGATGTTGTGATTACACGCGCCGTATCAAATAGGCAGCGTCGTCCTTCCAACCCCGCGGCTACAACTACGCGCGGACCTCGTAAACAAGAAGAAACTCCAAAGCTCCCGGAAGGCTCCAGGAACATTCTGATCATTGCTTTACTGCTTGGAGTGTTTTCCCTGTTGCTATTGCTTGCTATGGTATCGTACTCCACAAGAGACGCGGCGAATGCTGAGATGTCGTTTCGCGAGATTATTGCCGTGCTTAAGGGAAATGCTGAACTCAGTGCGCGTATTGATACAACTCAGAACTGGCTTGGTTTGCTAGGTGCAGTGGTCGCGAATATTCTCTATAACGGAACCTTCGGTGTTTGTGCGTTGAGCATTCCTCTTATTCTGGGTTGGTGGTCGAAGGAGTTGTTCCTTCGTCAATCCATTTCACGGCCGGTGCTTGAACGCAGCGGACTTGTAATGCTCAGCGGTGTGATTGCTGCGGGTTTCTTTGGAACGCTTCAATTGATATCGTGGTTGCCTGCGTTGCCAAGAGAATGGAGTGGCGCTGCGGGTAGTTTCCTTGCCATTATGCTTACGCGATTTACCGGTATCATCGGCTCGATGTTCATTACCGGCGTAGCATTGTTTTTCAGCGTGGCCTTTACCGCGAAGGTGGACCTGGTGGAGTTGTTCAAGACGATCAGCGATCGCAGTAAAGAATTTTGGGAGTACCTGCAGTCTCTGCGCTCAGTTGCTGATGAGTCGGAAGCTGCCGGTGAAGAGGAAGTGGAGAATGTTGAGGAGAACCGGTCAACTGAAGTTGTTGAAGAGATTGATCAGCCGAAGTCTAAAGCAAAGCGTCAGCGTGTAAGTGACAAAGAAAAAGGTGCCGAACCGGCACGATTCCTTCGGAAAAACTTACAACCGGAAAATACTCTGCCACTCTTTGAGGCCGAACCTACAATTATTCGTCCGGAGATTCGCGATGAGTATATCAATGAACGTGAAGCCGAGCATGCTGATGGCCAAGCGACCGAAGATGATGCTTCGGCTACTTCTCCTTCCCTCCGCGGAAGTTTGAGAGGCAGCGATGGTCTTATACACGGCATACCGGGCGCGCCCGCACATTCTGCCATGCAATCGCCGGATGATGCCGATCAGGATGATGATGAAGAAGAAGACGGCGATGAAGACCTTGAGTCATTTGCTAACGCTGAGGAGCTTGACGGTGAAGTAGCGAATGCCGATGGCATGGTAGCCCGCAATGCAGCTCTGCGTTTGCAAGTTGAAGAAGTACATTTCGACGACGACGCTAAAGACGTTGATCAAACGGATATTTACGACGAGATGATCTCGTACGTGCCTCCGGGAATGGATTTGTTGGATAAATATCCCGCAGAACATTTGGCCGATGATGATGAGCTGAAGTCCAATGCGTTGATCCTCAAGGAAAAATTGGAAACATTCAAGATTAAGATTGAGGATGTTACCGTAACTCCCGGTCCGGTGATTACCCAGTACGAGTTTGTGCCCGCAGCCGGCGTGAAGATTTCTCAAATCGAGTCGCTATCTGATGATATAGCGTTGGCGCTCAAGGCCAAGGGTATTCGCATCATTGCACCGGTACCCGGCAAGGGTACTGTGGGCGTGGAGATTCCCAATCACAAGCCTTCGGTGGTTCACTTCTCCAGCATTATTACCTCGAAGACCTTCAACGACAACGACAAGCAATTGCCCATTGCCTTGGGCAAGACGATCATTGGCGAAACGTTTTGTACCGATCTTGCAAAGCTGCCGCACTTGCTAATAGCCGGTTCTACCGGTTCGGGTAAGTCTGTAGGAGTGAATGCTATTTTGATGTCGCTTATCTACAAAGTGCACCCCCGCGACTTGAAGTTCGTGATCATCGATCCGAAGAAGGTGGAAATGTCTCTGTACGCGGGGTTGAAGAATCACTTTCTTGCTTCATCGCCCGATGTGGATGAGTCCATTGTTACCAGTCCGCAGAATGCAGCGCTGGTGCTGAAGTCACTATGCATGGAAATGGATCAACGCTATGCCATGCTGGCTGCCTGTGGCAAGCGCAAGATCACTGAATTCAATGCTATGGTCGCGGCCGGTACATCGAAGGACAAGAGTGGTAAATTAATGCGTCCCCTACCCTACATCGTTGTGATTATCGACGAGTTGGCAGACTTGATGATTACCGCTCGTAATGAAGTGGAAGAACCGATTATTCGCCTTGCACAGCTTGCACGTGCGGTGGGTATTCACCTGGTGGTGGCTACACAGCGCCCAAGTGTGGATGTGATCACCGGTTTGATCAAAGCAAACTTCCCGGCAAGAATTGCTTATCAAGTAGCATCGAAGATTGATTCTCGTACCATTCTGGATTCCTCCGGTGCGGAGCAGCTTCTGGGCAATGGCGATATGTTGTTTACACACGGTGGTGTGAAACCTATGCGTTTGCAAAACTCGTTTGTTTCCACAGAAGAAGTGGAGGCCATTACCGGCTTTATCTCGGCGCAGATGGGATACTCGTCTCCGTATATGTTGCCATCGGTTTTGGCTGTAGAAGGTGTGAATAAGGTTCTGTCCGGCGACCGCGATCCCCTATTCCAAGACGCCGCTTCAATTGTTATCAAAACTCAACAAGCATCTACTTCATTCCTGCAACGCCGGTTAAAAGTAGGATACTCCAGAGCCGCACGCATCGTAGATGAGCTCGAGTATGCAGGTATAGTAGGACCGGCCGAAGGCAGTAAGCCGCGTGTAGTACTGCTCGACAGCGAGGCAGAGCTAGAGAGAATACTCTAAACTGCGTGCCTGTTGCTATGCATGTATCTTGGTTTTAAAATACTCAAAGGTGCGGCCAAGGCCTTCTGCCCGTTGCACCTTTGCTTCCCACTGCAGCAACGATTTTGCGCGTGTAGTGTCCGGCTGACGGACCTTCGGATCGTCTTGAGGAAGATCCCTGAACTCAATAGGCACGGACGCTCCTGCCAGTGCTTTGATCTCCTCGGCTAATTGCAACATCGACACCTCATCCGGATTACCTATGTTCACGGGATCGTGTGTAGACGAATTCAAGAGTCGAACAATTCCCTCGATAAGATCACTTACGTAACATACCGATCGAGTTTGCGAGCCGTCTCCGAACACCGTCAAGGGTTCGTTGCGCAATGCTTGGGTCATGAATGCAGGTATAGCTCTGCCATCGTTCAAGCGCATTCTCTCGCCGTAGGTATTGAAGATGCGCACGATGCGTGTGTCGACATCATGATATCGATGATACGCCATCGTCATGGCTTCCGCAAAGCGCTTGGCTTCATCATACACGCCGCGCGAACCTACCGGGTTTACATTACCCCAATAACTCTCCGGTTGCGGATGAATCAAAGGATCGCCATATACTTCGCTGGTACTTGCCAGCAGGAATCGCGCTTTCTTTGCCTTTGCCAGTCCTAATGCCTTGTGGGTGCCCAGCGACCCTACCTTCAGAGTTTGTATTGGAAACTTTAAGTAGTCTATAGGAGATGCCGGTGAGGCGAAGTGCAGAATTGCATCTAAGGGACCGTCTATGAAGATATAATCCGTTACGTCATGGTGAATGAAACGAAAGTTCGGATTACCTACCAAATGAGCAATGTTCTCCGTAGTACCGGTGATCAGATTGTCCATGCAAACCACATCATAGCCATCGGCAAGAAAGCGGTCGCACAAATGAGATCCCAAGAATCCGGCTCCGCCGGTAATCAATACTCTAGGCATATTACAGATGTTATTGAAGCAATGATCAAACGCAAATTGAAAGGGCAGTGCCTGGCACGTTTACTATAGTATTACCCATCATCCTACAAGCAGTATAAGCTGCTTGCACAGCAACGCGATAAACACAACCACCAAACCTATACTCAATATCATGGGAAACAACGACTGCTGTTTGGATATTCTTTGAAAAACACCAAAGTACCGTAATCCACCAGCAGCGCTAAGCTCTTCAAGAGTTACTGCGTCAGCAGGTTTAGAGAGCGATTCGGATACATCTATGATTGCCTTCATTCTTCGTGCTTCTCTCTTTGCCTGGTAGCCCCACAATGTGAGCAATACAAGGTAAATCTGATACTGATCTAAGCGAAAAGATGTTAGCACTTCTTCAGTAGAAAAATGCATTGTGTAGGCCAGTATCCACAAACAACCAGCTATGCTGAAACACACTCGCAATAAGAGTTTCAGCAATCTCTGCGGAGGATCGGCGATGGATGCTATGGAGCTATGGAGTGCCATGAACCTATGCGTTCGTGAAAAGAAAAGATACAAAAAACCCCCGCACGGGCGGGGGTTAGGTAAATCGTTGCAATGACGGTGCTATGAAACTTACTCTGCAGCGGCTTCCGGTTCAGCTGCCGGAGCCTCGGGGGCTGCGGGTTCTTCTGCCGGTTGCTGTGCTGCCAAGGCAGCTGCGGCGGCCGCTGCTGCTGCTTCTTCAGCTTTACGTTTTTTGTTGTATTTCTCGCGATGATAACGCTTCAGCGCTTGCTCGCGGTGAGCTGTTACAGCAGCTTCTACTTCGTCTGCGGGCTTGCCCTTACCGAGCAAATTGCGACGAAGAAGAACGCCGTCGAAGCTAAGAATGGAACGAACACGATCGGTGGGCTGTGCTCCAACGCTGAGCCAGTACATTGCTCTATCGTGATTGATAGAAGCCGTAGAGGGCTGAGTCATAGGATCGAAGGTTCCTACCTGCTCGATGAATGCGCCATCACGCTTTTTGCGGCTGTCGATGGCTACGATGTCGTAGAACGGCTTTCTGATACGGCCTTTACGACGGAGACGAAGTTTTACCATTATGGTACCTTATAAAATGTGATTAATACGTGGTAGAGATTTCGCACCTCGGAACTGTTTCATCCGCTTTTCAGGTGCGTCGGATACTTCCGACACTCTAATCACAGACCGACAAAATTTCACTGCTTACTAATTCCTGCCAAACATTCCCGGCATGCCGAAGCCTCCGGGCAATTTGGGCATCTTCATTTTTCCGTTGGTCATTTGCTTCATCATTTTCTGCATGTCTTCGAACTGCTTAATAAGGCGGTTCACATCCTGAATGCTGGTGCCACTTCCCTTTGCAATACGCAGACGTCTGCTGCCATTGAGAATCTTGGGATTGGCTCGTTCCTGTTTGGTCATGGAGAAAATGATGGACTCAACCTTGCCGAAGGCATTGTCGTCGATCTGAACATTGCGCATAGCTTTGTCCATACCGGGTATCATGCCCAGAAGATCTCGAATAGATCCCATTTTTCGAATAACGTTCAGCTGCTCAAGAAAATCATCAAAGTTGAATTCGCTCTTTTTGATTTTCTCTTCAAGTTTAGCAGCTTCTTGTTCATCGAACTGCATTTGTGCTTTTTCTACCAACGAAACGATATCACCCATACCCAGAATACGGGAGGCAATACGTTCCGGGAAAAACTGCTCCAAGGTGTCAAGGCGCTCGCCACTGCTCACGTACTTGATAGGCTTGCCAACTATGTGGCGAATGGACAGCGCAGCACCGCCACGGGTGTCGCCATCCAGCTTTGTAAGCACAACTCCGGTAAGTTCCAGTGCATCGTGAAAAGCTTTGGCTGTATTCACGGCATCTTGACCGGTCATGGAATCGCACACGAACAATACTTCGTGAGGTTTGGTCTGAGTTCGGATGTTCGAGACTTCCTGCATCATCGCTTCATCGATGGTCAAGCGACCGGCGGTATCAATGATCACGTAATCTCGAGCAAACTTCTTTGCATACTGCAACGCTTCGGTTGCAATATTCACAGGATCAGCGCCCTCCATGGAGAACACAGGAACATTGATGCTTTGCGCCAGGGTTTTCAACTGATCAACCGCAGCGGGGCGATAGACATCGCAAGCAACAAGTAAGGGCGTACGTCCCTTTTTGCGCAGAGCAGCAGCAAGTTTGGCGGAGAAGGTAGTTTTACCTGAACCCTGAAGGCCCGCTACCAGCACTACCGTAGGAGCTTGAGAGGATTGAATCAAGTCCGACTTCTGGCTGCCCATAATTGCAGCCAACTCGTCGTGAATGATCTTCACAATCAGTTGCTCCGGCGAAACACGTGCTTTGATCTCCGTGCCCACAGCCTTCTCTCGAACCTGGTCGATGAATGCCTTAGTGACGTCAACATTAACGTCCGCTTCGAGAAGAGCCTTGCGCACTTCGCGAAGTGTATCTTCAATGTTCTCCTCCGTTATCCGCGATTGACCACGGAAACGTTTGATAGCATCTTCCAGACGTTGTTGAAGCGACTCAAACATGTTGATTGCTGCGTAAAAACTTCGTGTGTACAGCCCACTAGCGCTGTGGAAAAAGAGCCACAAAAATACAGTATGTTGGTCAAAGAGCCAAGAGTTTGGGCAAAGGAAAGCCGGCAAGGGCCCGAATGTTCTTGATAGATTCTATAGCAGCGATGCATTTCGTAGATTGAGGCCGATCAACTCTACCAACAAACTTTCGCAATTGATTCTATGATTTTAGGTGTTTGCGGCTCAGGAACTATGGGGCGCGGTATCGTCATCGCGGCGGCTCAGGCGGGCATTCCTTGTGTGGTCTATGAACCGATTCCGGAGTATAGCGAGAAGTCTCAAGCGTTTTTGAAAAGCCACTTTATCAAGGCCATAGAGAAAAAGAAGATGATTGAGCAGGATGCTATGGCAGCGATTGAGAGAATATCGTTCGCGGTTGAGCTTTCTGCCATGAGCGCATGCACTATCGTCGTGGAAGCGATTATCGAAGACCCGCGCGCCAAAGTGGAGTTGTTTCAGGCGCTGGAAAATATCTGCGCAGAAGATTGCATAATGGCGACGAACACATCGTCCATATCCATTGCCTCCCTGGCGCGTCACTTGCAACGCCCGGAGATGTTTGTGGGGCTGCACTTTTTCAACCCGGCGCATATTATGAAACTCGTCGAGGTGATTCTCGGTCCGAGAACTGCCGATCATGTTATTCAACGAGCCACACAACTAGCGCAAACGATGGGAAAATCGCCGGCCATTGCACGCGATGTGCCCGGGTTCATTGTGAATAGAGTGGCGCGCAATTTTTATAATGAGTCGCAAAGAATAGTAACAGAAGGTGGTGCGAGTATAGCTCAGGTTGATACTATCATGAAAGCAGCAGGATTCAAGATGGGACCATTTGAGCTTATGGATTTGATTGGCGTGGACGTTAATCTCTCAGTTACCAAATCGATGTACGAGCAGTATTTCTACGAGCCGCGTTTTCAACCTTCGGGCCTGCAGCAATACTATGTTGATGCCGGGCTGCATGGTCGTAAGACCGGCCGTGGCTTTTATGACTATTCTACCGAGTCGTGATCAATTTTTCCCTACTGCGATTTCTAAGCACGCGATTGGCTGAAACTACCGGCCGCAGGAGGTTTCTTTCCTTTGCTAAACTCGTTGCGTTTGTGAGTGTGTTCGTGGGGAGTGCAGCAATGGTGCTCAGTTTGGCTGTACTCGAGGGCTTCGACGTGGCACTTCACAGCTTGGCCGAGACTTTCACTTCGCACATACAAGTTCGCGCCCGCGGAGAACTCTCGCTTTCGCACAACCAACGGCTGAGTGCGGTATTGCCCGAGGTTTCACCGGAGATTATACACACGGAAAATGTGATTAGTGTGAATGCGCTGCTCTACGCACACGGTTCTACCGAAGGTGTAATTGTAAAGAGCATTGATGATACGACGGGATTATCACACTCAGAGCAACGTGCCATGTCCGGAGGCCGGCGAGTAACACAGGGTGCACAGAGATTATCAAGCGCGGGCACGAAGGTAGTATCTCTTGGTTCACGCTTGGCATCCAGACTTCGATGCACTGTAGGCGACACAGTACTACTCACTATTTCCTCGTCGGGCGATCCGCTGAGCGGTTCCTTCGACATTATCCCCGTGCGTGTCGCTTCCCTGTACGAATCCGGCATGGCCCAATACGATGATGTGTTTGTGTACGCGCCGATGCCAATGTGTATTACTCTGATTGATACTCTGGCTACCTCCGCAATGTATACCGAAGTGTGGCTGCGAAACGCCATGGATGCCGACCGCGTTGCGCGATCAATCGAGGAACAACTGCGTTATGGTGTGGAATGCACATCGGTGAACGACATACATCGCGGCATGTTCTCGTGGATAGAAATTCAAAAACGTCCCATTCCACTGGTGATTGGTTTGATTGGCATGGTGGCTGTGTTCAATATTGTGACCACTTTGCTCATCAGTATTGTGGAGAAAACGCAGTCTTACGCTGTGTTGCAAACACTGGGCTTGCCTCGCTCTGCACTCATTGCCATAGTCTCTCTGCAAGGATTTTCACTGGGGTTCTGGGGCTCTGTAAGCGGCACAGCTGCAGCAATTGTGGTACTGTATCTTCAACAAACTTTCGGCATTGTTCGGCTGGATGGTTCGGTGTATTTCGTAGATACCTTGCCGGTGGTGATCGATCCTCTGCAAGCAGCTATTGTGATCAGTACCGCAACGTTCTTCTCCCTGGCTGCCACCCTTGTTCCCGGAGTGATAGCATCGAAGGTGTCGCCTGTTGCGTCGCTTCGCTTTCGATGAGAATGCTATTCGAAGCTGCGCTTCGTATTTTTGCACGCGACCTCCGTACGTCGGCATCAATTCGGTCATCATTCCCGGCAACGTTCCCGTCAACATTTATTTACTGCTATGATTAATTCCATCGTTGAGCTTCTTGGAGAATCAGCATCGTACCATCTTGACCACACCTGCTCCACTATTCCCAAAGAGAGCATCACTCTTCCCGCTCCGAACTTTGTGGACTCCGTGTTTGCCGGTAGCAATCGTAGCAACCGCGTGTTGCGCAATCTGCAATGGATTGCGGATACAGGCAGACTGTCCGGAACGGGCTATGTTTCAATCTTGCCCGTAGATCAAGGCATTGAACATAGCGCGGGAGCTTCGTTCGCTAAGAATCCAATGTATTTCGATCCATCGAACATTGTGAAGCTTGCTATAGATGGCGGCTGTAACGCTGTGGCTTCAACTTTCGGTGTGTTGTCATTGTGTTCACGTAGCTATGCTCATAAGATTCCCTTCGTTGTGAAGATTAACCACAACGAGTTGCTTACCTATCCCAACAAGTTCGACCAAGTGCTGTTCGGTACCGTGCGTCAGTGTGCTGATATGGGCGCTGCTGCCGTTGGTGCTACCGTGTATTTCGGCTCACCGGAAAGCACGCGACAGTTAGTTGAAATTGCCGAGGCCTTTGCTCTGGCACACGAACTTGGTATGGCAACAATTCTTTGGTGTTATCTGCGCAATCCTGCGTTCAAAACCGACAAGGATTACCACACAAGTGCAGACCTTACCGGCCAGGCAAATCATCTTGGTGTGACTATTCAAGCGGATATTATCAAACAAAAACTCCCCGAAAACAACGGCGGTTTCACCGCGTTGAATATGGGTTCGTCCTCGTACGGAAAAACAGACTCTCGCATATACTCGCAGCTCAGCAGCGATCATCCTATCGATTTATGCAGGTACCAGGTAGCCAATTGCTACATGGGAAAAATCGGCTTGATCAATAGCGGCGGCGCTTCCGGTGCTAACGACTTTGCCGAGGCTACCACAACGGCCGTCATCAACAAACGCGCGGGCGGAATGGGATTGATCTCCGGTCGCAAAGCGTTTCAACGTCCCATCAATGAAGGCATCAAATTGCTGAATGCAATTCAGGATGTGTATCTCTGCAACGAAGTTACTGTTGCGTAATAGATCTATCACATGAAATCACTGCTGTTACTGCGGCCGTATATCAGTCGGTATTCAACGCTTATCGTATTGGGACTGGTCTTTGTTACCATCTCTAATGCGTGCTCAGCATACTATCCGCGTGTAATCGGTGCTACGGTGGATTTGATGCGTCATGGTTCGTTCGAATACTCTCGTGTCTTGACGAATATTGGTTATGTGTTGCTGCTAACAGCCGGTAGTGGATTATTCATGTTTCTTACGCGCAAGACAATCATCGTGGCTTCACGAAAGGTGGAGTACGATCTACGTCGGGATTTTCTTCAGGGCATTGAGCGCCAGGATCCTCTTTACTTTGCGCGCACCCCAACCGGTTCGTTGATGGCCCATGCCACCAACGACATTGCTGCCGTACGGGAGTTTATGGGTCCTGCCATCATGTACGGAGCAAACACCGTAACCACCTTCTCGTTTGCTCTTGCTTTGATGTTCGGCCTGAGCACGGATATCACCCTGGTTGCACTTATTCCCTTGCCGTTCATGGCGGTGGCAACCTTCATTTTGGGTAAGCGTGTGCATGTGGCATACAAGCAAGTTCAGGAGCAGTTCGAGCATGTAACGACCGAATCGCAAGAAGTGTTTTCGGGCATTCGCATCATTCGAGCTTTTGTACGCGAGCTTCAAGAGCGCAGCATTTTTTACAAGCAGAGCCACGAGTATTTGGTACGAACAATGACCCTTGCACGCATTCAATCCGTGATGATGCCTTCCATGATGGTCCTTGTCGGCACCTCGCAGATTCTGGTGCTGAGTTATGGCGGTAATGCTGTTATTGAGGGTAGAGCAAGCATTGGAGACCTAACTCAATTCTTTATCTATTTGAATCAACTCATTTGGCCTGTGGCCGCAATTGGATGGGTAACAAATATTGTTCAGCGGGCTTCAGCTTCAACGTCGCGTATTATGACCATCATGAAGCGCACACCGGAGCTGGACAATACGGGATCGTTTGATGCTCCCGCGAAGTTCGATATTGAGTTTCGCGATGTGGCCTATAGATACGCGGATACTCTTCCTCCTGTGCTCAGCGATATCTCCTGTACTATTCCCTATAGGTCGCACATAGGAATAGTAGGAACTGTAGGATCTGGTAAATCGACGCTTGTAAAGTTAGTGCCACGCTTGTTTGATTGCACCGAGGGAAAAGTGCTTATAGCCGGCAAAGCCATACGTGAATACAAACTGGATGATGTTCGAAAAGCTGTTGGCGTTGTGATGCAGGAACCCTTCCTGTTCAGCATGAGTGTTAGAGATAATATCAAGATGGGCAAGACCGACGCTACAGAGGACGAGGTGATAGAGGCAGCAAAGGCAGCACAATTACATACGGAAGTTTTGAGCTTTACGAATGGTTATGATACCGTAGTGGGAGAGCGCGGAATCAGTTTGTCCGGTGGACAAAAGCAGCGCCTGGCTATTGCCAGAGCATTGATTCGCAAACCATCGGTGCTTATTCTCGACGATGCTCTCAGCGCCGTTGATACTGCTACCGAGCGCGAGATTCTCCATTCACTGTCAGAAATGAGAGACTTCCAGACTACTTTGACGGTTGCGCACAGATTATCTGCCGTTATGGCTTGCGATCATATTTTAGTTTTGGACGGTGGTCGTATTGTGGAACAAGGCACACACGAGCAGCTTCTTCAGTTAGGTGGCCAGTATGCCTCGCTCTATGAGCAGCAACAGCTCGAAGCGGAGATTCAACAGGACGATGCTTCCGGCTCGTAAACACGCTTCCGCAATCGTAGGTTGTGGGCAAAGTTGGGGTCCACGTTAATTCGATGGGACATTACATTCAATCATTTCACCAAAATTCACATGCAGTTCTCATCCAGTATCCTCGACCAAATAGGAAATACCCCACTGGTTCAGCTTCGCATCATGGGCCGCGATGTTGCACCAACCATTCTTTTGAAAATGGAGAGTATGAATCCGGGTGGTTCGGTGAAGGACCGCATCGGAATTTCCATGATCGAGGCAGCCGAACGAGACGGCAGAATCAAGCCCGGTGATTTGATTATTGAACCGACCAGCGGCAATACTGGCATAGGTCTGGCGTTGGCTGCGCGCTTAAAAGGCTACCGTTGCCTTTTCGTGATGACCGACAAAGCCTCGCAGGAGCGTGTACGATATCTCAAAGCTCTAGGAGCGGATGTACTGATTGTTTCTTCCGCAGCTAAGTCCAGCTCTCCGGAGTATTATTTCAATACCGCGCAGAGGTTGGCATCCGAGATTCCCGGTGCTGTGATGCTCAATCAATATGATAACCCCGCAAATCCTGAGGCCCATTACAAAACCACCGGCCCCGAGATTTGGAAACAAACTGAGGGTAGAATCACCCACTTTATTGCAGGCATAGGAACCGGTGGCACTATCTCCGGTACGGCCCGTTACCTGAAGGAGCAGAATCCTTCCATTCAGGTGATTGCTGCAGATCCTATCGGCTCTAGTATTAAAGCTTTCAAGGAGTTTGGTCGCTTAGTTGAGCCGCTTCCCTACTTAATCGAGGGCGTAGGCCAGGAGCGCATTCCCGGTAACCTGGATCTAAACTTGGTTGACGACATTATCAATGTTGGCGACAAAGATGCATTTATGACTGCCCGTCAGTTAGCACGCCTTGAGGGTGTGTTCTGCGGTGGTTCTTCCGGTATGAATGTAGTTGCAGCATTGCAGGTGGCAAAGAAGTGTAAACCCACTGATGTTATCGTGGCTATTATCTGCGACACCGGAGAACGCTATCTAACCAAGCACCACAGCGATGAGTGGTTGGCTGAGAAGCAGTTGCTTCCGGACGATTCACCAACAGTAGGTTTGGTACTTGCAAACAAGGGTCGCGAAACCTCGCTTCCCTTGCTCATCTCCGTGCAACGAGACTCTACCGTTGCCCAGGCATTGCAGAGCATGGAACAGTACGGAGTATCCCAAATCCCGGTAATGGACGGCGAGCTGCTTGTCGGTAACGTACGAGAAAACAAGTTAATGGCTGCTGTTATCGAAAGTCGCGACATGATGTCTGCTCCCATCGAACAGTGTATGGAATCGGCGCCGCCTGTGGTAGGTTCTCACGACGATATTGAATCTGCAATTGAGCTCTTGAAAGAGCATACCTACGTTGCGGTTGAAGAATACCAACGTGTGGTAGGTGTAATCACAAGACACGACGTGCTGAGATTCCTCTAAATCGTTGGGAACTAACGCGGCTACAAAGTGTGAAACGGTGATTTTTCCGTAAATAATGCCGCTTATCGACAAAAAAAAAGGAGCAACGCTTGTTGCTCCTTTTGCATTTTGTTCGCACACTTCTGTGCTAACGGGCGGGCAAAATAACACCTATTCCCAATCCACCAAAAGAGAAAATCTCATAGTGTTGGCCAGAGGATGATTCTCCTCGATGGTGTTGATGAAACTGAAGTCTAAGGTGAAGATATCATACTTCACACCTGCCCCAAATGTCGCAAATTTGCGGTTTCCGATGCTTGCGGGCTCGGTAAAGTACCCTGCACGCAATGCTACAACTTTTTCGTACCAATATTCGGTACCAAAAGAAAACTCCTGACCTCCGACACTCCAAGCCGTTACAAATGAACGAGGTAGAGCGTCCGAGCTGGTAGCATTTCTTTTTACCAGCAGCTTGCCCATGTCAACTGCAAAGGTTAAGTCGTTGAATTCATCATGGATAACATTCAGCGCTACTCCCAATTTTAACATGGTGGGCAAAGGATCAGACTCATTACGATACGTCATCTTAGGTCCCACATTCGCCAGGTTAAAACCGAAATTGAAACGATCGGAAAGATCAAAATCCTCGGAGATTTTCAGGCTGCTGGGCTTCCATAACAAACCAAAATCAAAGCCACCGCTTACACCTATACCGGCAGCCGATTGACCTGCTTGTGCAGGAGCAAGATTAGAGCGTATATACCGAAGCTGTACTCCCGCACCTAAATCGTCGCCGATGAGCGTACCGTATGATAATCCCAGCGCGAACTCGTCTGAACGGAAGGTTCCGTACACGCCACCGTTTTCGTCGGTGCGCTGGAATTGTCCCAGATTCATCAGAACAGCATTGACAGCAATGGTTCCATCCAGATCCTTTACATACTGGCCATAGGTGCCGTAACTATAGTACAAGTCTGCATTGAACTGAGGCAACCACTTTGAGTACGAAAACGAAAATTGACGCTTCTGTTGGAAGGCCAAACCGCCCGTATTCCAAAAGATCGCATTGATATTGTCGGCTATAGCCGTTCCGCACTCACCCATAGCGCTTGCGCGCGCATCAGGAGTGATGAGCAAGAAAGGGACCGCAGAGCCGCCTGCTTGAGCATAGACGCCGACGGCAGGTATGACTACGAGTCCGACGATTGTCAAGGCGCGAGCCATAAAACGATGAAGCATAAGATTCTCCAATTGAGATAAAAAGTTATTATCGATGTAAAACCGCCATCGCCGTTACAGTGCTTACTGAACCATCAACCGTGGTTACACTAAGCACCACCGGATATACACCGGACGGCATTTCATTGCCGTCGGCATCCTTACCGTCCCAAACAAAACTACCGCTTTGCAGGCCGGTCACCCGAATATTCTCCCTGCGAACGCACTTGCCGTTAACTGAGTAAATCTGGGCCGTCACCGACATGGGAAACGACTGATTATGCGTGAACAGTATGGTCGTGTTTTCCGAAAAAGGATTAGGATACACAAGCACTCTGCCGCTCACAAAGTTACTGTCGGAGGCTGCTACGATGAATTGTGTCTCTTCTTCGCTATAGTTGTTAAGTACATCCCAAACACGCACCCTGGCAGTATGACTTCCGGGAGCCAGATCAAAAAGCTGAGTCGAGGCCACTCCCAATCGTGAATCGGTAAGCGAACTCGCGTACGACTCACTCAAATCTACCGATTCTCGAGAATCGTCTATCCATGCCTCAATCTTGTGCCCCACGCCCAATCCGGTACTATTGATACCGGTTTCGTCTCTCATATGTACCAACAACAACGGATTACTGCGCACAACGTCGCCTCGAATAAACGAGGTGTTATCCAAATAAATCTTCAACTCCGGCCCTGTATAGTCGTCCCTATCGGTCGTATCTATACCGCCCACAACGAAGTTATTACAAAAGCCGCGGGCATGTCGGTTGTCTTCAGAGCGCGCATACACGTACAATCTTCCGTTTTTATTAGTGAAAGCAATGTCCTTTGGCACTACATATTGAGCGGAGAATCTACCATTTGATACCTTGTAGTTGCCACGATGCAATGAACCACCGAACTTCGAAATTTGATAGGTGGACGAATCTCCAATAGAAAATGCAGATGGATCCATGAATGTTCTGGGTACATCAGCATCGTACATACTCACTGTGGCTACGCCATTGAAGTCACTCACAGTTCCCGGGGTAGCGAATTTTCGAATGTGACCTTGTATTCGCACGGTGGAGGTTGCCTTCACGGTTGTCAATGTCTTGTCTGAAGCTGATTCGCCATTTATGGAATCGATTCCCACAACCAGATCGGGCAGAGCGAGCCGCAAGGTAGGATCGCCAAGCAGCATATATTTCTGATCATTCTCTCCGCTATGGCGTTGCTTAATATCGTTAACAATGTCGCCCAATGTTGAGAATGAACCATTAGCGTCGCGAGTAAAAATGCGGCGAAACAACGCACGACCGATTATGGCATTAAATGTGGAAAACGATACGCGACTGGATGAAAATGCTCCAATGGCACCGCCTCTAGTACTTGTGAGCATAAGTTCCGCACCACTTTGACTTTCGGGCATATCCCAACGGGCGAAGTCGCAGGTGGCCGCAATAAGGAAAAACAGCTTATCGTAGTTACTGAACTGAGGAATGGTTACATCTCTGGACAGAATGGTCTCGTGAGCCCACACCTTGGGATTTCCGTGTCCGATCCAATTCAACAGAACCGTTCCCTGATTGTTGATGGCCGAGAGCAGATCTTCCGTCACTCTGGGTTTGAGTTTACCCTTGGGAATATTCTCTGCCGGGTATTCAGCCATATAAATCTTACGCTGAATGATATCTGCCGGAACGCAACTTGTGTCGGCGGTGAGCATCTCGGATTGCGATATATGCATATCTCCGTCAGATCGACCATTCGAAGTAGGGCCATCATCAGCCACAAAGGTTGCGGTTGTTCGCCACAAATCACCGGCACTCGACTGCTCATAGTGCTTAATTTTTTGCACCATTGCTGCACCGATATCCCGAGACTCGATAGGCATTCTGCCCAAAGGAATATCCGTAATCTCGTCGTCACCGAAAATTCGCACGTAGAAATCGTCGGTGTTATAACTGCCGGTGTAGTATCCGATGTTTGTCTGATTGAACGACACATCGACCTCGTTTGTTTGCCACGAAGGAAGATGATTTATACGAGATGTAGCGATGTTCTTGAAGTCGTAGTGGCCATCTCCCCACAGTACCACGTAGCGAGGCTTTTTAGACCAGTTGCGTGCAGCATGGGACACGAAGTCTCTGATGGCAGACGGGTCATTGATCCCAAAACCAAATTCATTCATCACAGAGGAAGCGGTGAATACACGCACATCAAGGTCCGAAACCGATTCCCTGTATTTGGCAAACTCGGATGCGGACGATGTAAACTCGTCTGCCGAGATCACGATCACATCCACGGAGAAATCATCATCCCTTAGATAATTCCACGTGATTTTGGAAATCTCCGGAGTGCGAACTTTTGCAGATATATGAAGCACTCGAGGCTTCATGGAATCCAGGCTGAGTGAGAATTGATAGATGTTTCCCACCGACGATGTATTAGCAAGCAATACAGGGGCCGCCGGGTTCGTAACATCGAATCCCAGAAGAGACGACGAAGTAAATCCGCTGACGGAATACTGTGCGGACCCCACCATTTGCTCGTCGGTATAAAGAGTAAGCTCGTCATTCACCGCGGAGCAAACAGCCGGATAGTGAATCTCAAAGAAATCAAGGAATGCGTTACCGCCGCCACTCACATAGGGATTGGAATACTCAAATCGGAGGTAACTTGTTCCATCTTGATTCAACATTTGCGCCGGCATCTCGGCTATTGCTTTCCTCGACACATACTCTGCATATGCGTCGCTATTGACACCCAACAATGGAATGTCGGCTAGTTTCAAACCGTTGTCCGAGACGCTTACTGTTGCATTGTAGAGCGAGGAGAAAATCTCTTTGTGCGCCACATCAAGAACAAATTCAACGGTGCCATCTCGTACCAATCCGGGCAACTTTGTTGCAAACGTGCGGGGCAATACCGCGTCGATCTGTTGACCAAACCACCGACGTCCTGAACCACCGCTATAGGCATTGATCAGCTCCTCCTCTTGAAACACTCTGGCGGTGAACTTATTGGGAGTATGAGCAAACGGACCTGTGGGACCCTGCTGCGGCACAGCACGTAAACCGGGCAAGCCACCCCATGTTAAGAAGTAAAAGCTCTGCACGCCATAATTGTTGATCGTATGTTCAAACCGTTTACTCTTTGAGTTGAACACAAATGCGCCGGGAGCTTGACCATAAAACGTAAGATCCCTAAAGCTACCGTCCGTGTTTGTGTTAACAACGATAGGAATCTCATTGAGAGTATTCTTCTCGGACATCGAAGGTAATTCCGGCAATTCCTCTCCCCCTCTTCCGTAGAGCTTTATGGTAGGCACCTGATTGATGCTCAAGGATACACCGGCTTTACTTAACTGTTCCGCGGTGATTTTATACACCCCGGACTCCTTAACCGAAACCTTGTACCAGAACTCGGGTCTGGATGAGTCAGCCATAAGCACCGGTTTCTTAGAAAACTTGCTATTCGAAGTCCTTTTAGCTCCGGATAACTCGTGACCGGAGGCGGTCCACACAGGAACCATCTCATTGTTGAGTGTGGATGAACTGTAGGAAAAGTGCGATCCTGCGAATCCCGGATTCTCTGTAGAAGAACGTTTCTTATCGACAGCAAACTCTATGGTCAAGGAAAGAGAGTCGCAGATCAGCCACTCACCTGTGATCTTTTCTCGCTGAGCGCTAGGTATGAGTATACGTGCAATGTGTTGCGCAGAGGATTGCCCTAAATACTCCACCGATAACCACGGCACCATGACGTTAGAATCAACAGAATTCCATCGTGGCAAACCATATGCACCGCTTCCACTGCGAACGAAGGGGGTAAATGAACCATCGGGATGATACACCCGTCCGAAAAAGGTGAACAGCTTGACGCGCCACGCTCCGCGATCAGGCACGCTGATCAACTCTCGTACGGCACTGATAGTTTCGGCATTTACCGCTGTTGATACGGCAGTTTCACCGATCGTATTCATCACCGGGCGCACTGCCTTGATAGGTCCACCTCCACCAACAGATCCGGTGGTAGCAATGGTATCCCAACGAAGTATCTTCGGCGCTGCGTACAATTTGAGCTCGGTGGCCTGCGAACTAACTACGTGCAGACCACGCGCACCATGAGGGCTCACAGCTCCCACGTTGTGCGTACAAGCGAAACTCAGTAGAGTACAGACAAAGAAATACAAGCGCATCTGCATACGATAAGGCAGAACAGTATCGAGATTACCACGAGTTCGACGTATTCAATGACTAACTCGAATACGGACTCTATTTGTTACGAAGTAAAAAGATGCTCGATAGGCGCTATGTGCGATGGTGGTACCGTTGGCCAAATATAGAACATTGACGTTCTCCTGCAAAAGATAATTGTATCGCGTATGGGTACAAGGATTTCCTTGTGTAACGCGTGCTGTAAAGAGTATCATTTCCCCTCGCGTGCATGTACAGCGTATTTTGCAGCGCGCTTTCAATCAAGATTCCTCGAACCTTCGGAACACCGTCCAACCGACGCAATGAACCTACGCGTTGATGTCATATTTTTTTGGTTTTCGCTGATGGCAATAGTTCATACCTATGCACTGTTTCCGATACTGATAGCGATATGGGCCGGAATTCGCAACAGCACTTCAAATGAACCCAAGGACATCAATCATTTCCTTCCTTCCGTTACAGTACTTTTCGCAGCGTATAACGAGGAGCGCAGCATCAGAGAGCGTATTGAAAACCTCGCTCTCTGCACCTATCCCAAAGAAAAAATGACGGTTTTAGTTGGTTCGGATGGATGTACCGATGCCACCGATCGTATACTTCGAGAGCTGAGTGCAAGGTATTCATGGTTGCATGTTGTCTACTTTGCGGAAAACAGAGGAAAAGCTGAGGTTTTGAACACGTTGTTTCCCTTGATTGCAAGTCCGTATACGGTGTTTACCGATGCAGATACAGTTTTTTCTCTTGATTCAGTGGAGAAAATTCTATTGCCGTTCCAAGATCCCAGCGTGGGATGTGTGGCGGGTCTGAGACTGGTGCGATCCCAAGCCGCCGCCACCGTAACAGAGCAGCAGGAGTCGTCGTATCTAGATCTCGACAACAGGATTCGCCAAGCAGAAGGAAAGCTAGGTTGCGTGATTGGAGCGCACGGCAGTTTGTTTGCGGTTAGAACAGACCTCATCCGTCCTCTGCCAACCGGCAAGGCCTTTACCGATGATTTTTACTGGTCAGTGATTCCACTGGAATTAGGGTATACGGTGGTGCAATCCATGCATGCATTATCATACGCGGAATCAGCGCCATCCACATCGGCTGACTTTCGAAGAAAGATTCGTTATGCCAGTACCGCGTTTGCAACCTGTTTTCGCTTTATGCATCTTTTGTGGAGCGGACCCGCAGCTGCACGATACGCGTTTTTTTCGCACCGAGTTTCCCGTTGGTTTCTTCCCTTTTTTCTGCTTGCAGCTTTTTTTGGCAATGTAGCTTTGGCGAATGAAGGTATGCTGTATGCATTGCTTCTTGGGGCTCAGTTTTTGATGTACGCAGCAGCCATGATAGGAATCATTTTTCCCGGCGCCGGCAGAGTGTCCGGAGTATTCTCTCTTTCGGCGTATTTTGTGTATTCAAATGCTGCGCTTCTTCTTGGTTTTTTTCGGTGGATAAGCGGGCGCGCATCACAACGTTGGACTCCTGTCCGGCAGTGATAGTTCGTGGGTTTTGATTTTGTGAACAATTCTGTGCTGTATTATGACGTTCAATAGAGGTGAATTCTCACTGCGTTTCGGTGTGATTTTTATGTTTTGGGTGATTTTGCTGGGGTGCGCAGGCTCTCATGCTCTGGCCGCCGATCCGGTATCATGGTCTATAACAGCCCTGAAATCACCTGTGGCCGCCGGAGATACGGTTATTGTCACGGTGAAGGCCAGAATTGATGATGGTTGGCATATCTATGGGTTGAACAACTATATATCGGCCGACGGTGGTGGCCCACAAAAAACAGAGATTACTCTTACCGGGACGTCGTTGAAATTGCTAGGTTCCCGTATCCGTACTTCTAAAGCCTTAGCTGTTTTCGATTCCAGTTTCGAAGTGAATGTTGAAAAATTCAAACATTCCGCTGAGCTCTATCTTCCTCTAACATCTTCGCGCAAACTTCCGGCCGGAACGTACACAGCGGAGATTGTCGTGTATTATCAAGCATGTACATCGAAAAATTGTTTGCCGCCCAAAGAGGTAAAGATTCCGTTGAAAGTGGAAGTAGTGGCTGCGAAGGTTCCGGCTACCGGCGTAGAGCCGGAAGAAAGTCAACAATCGGATCCTTCGGATGCCCCGCCCTCCACACAACCGGCAACGAAAGACGTTCCAACCGATAAGACCGCCAAGGCCGATAATTCCGGGCCCGTTGCTCCGGTTGATGCAACCCAAGATGTACCGCCTAGTTTGATGGCGCTGATTCTGTTGGCTATGGGTTTTGGAGCCAGTTCCTGGGTGATGCCGTGCGTGTATCCGATGATTCCCATTACCGTATCATTCTTTACGAAGCGCTCTGAAAAAGAGCATACGCGACCAATTACAGACTCGCTGGTGTACTCAGCAGGAATCATGAGTACCTACATAGTGTTTGGTGCAGTTGCGGCTATTTTCTTCGGTGCAACCGCCGGGCGCGATTTTGCCTCGAACCCATGGGTAAACCTTGTACTTGCAGCGTTGTTTGTAGTTATTGCAGGTAATCTGTTTGGCATGTACGAGATTGCTCTGCCTGCTTCGCTGGTGAACTCTTTAAACAGAAAGTCTTCGCAGACAAAGGGCTACGGTGCATCCTTTATCATGGGAATGGTGTTCTCGCTAACGGCGTTCACATGTACTGTACCGTTCATCGACTTAGTAGGAAAGATCTCGGCCGGTGGCGAGTGGTTCCGCCCCATCATTGGCATGGGTGTGTATTCGGCCGTATTCGCATTACCGTTTTTTCTTCTGGCACTGTTTCCTTCATCCTTGACTCGTCTTCCCAAATCCGGTGCTTGGATGAATAATATCAAAGTGGTTTTCGGATTTGTTGAGTTGGCGTTTGCAGTCAGTTACTTCGCGCGCGTCGACAGTCTTGCCGGACTGGATATTCTCTCGCGTGAGGCGGTACTCAGTATCTGGGCCGGCTGCTCATTGCTGATAACACTCTATGTGTTGGGTGTGTATCGCATGCAACTGGATGGCAACCCGGGTCACATTGGTGGGATGAGAGCGATACTTGCCGTCGTGTTTGCTTCGCTAACATTATACATCTTCGACGGTATCAAGAGTTCATCGGTGGGTCCGCTCGAACCATTCGTGTATGTGGAATCTTCGAACACAAATGTGTCGGCGGCGGGTGCAACCTCAGAGATGGGCCGGAGCGGCGGGCAGAATGAACTTTATAACGGGCAGTGGCTTGACGATTTGGATTCCGCTCTGGCAATAGCAAAGAAAATCAATAAACCGGTGTTCATTGATTTTACCGGAATCAGTTGCACGAATTGCCGCTGGATGGAGAAGAACATGTTCCCTAAGCCCGAGATCCGTGCGCTTATGCAACAGATGGTTCTCGTGCGCGCGTATACAGACCGCCGACATGTTTCACAAGACAAGAAGTATCAGGAAATGCAGGAACAACGATTCCACTCTACGCTTCTCCCCTTGTACGTGTTACTCACTCCGAACGATACTTTCATTGCTTCGTCCACGTACACGCCAAGTACGCAGGAGTTCGCCTCATTTTTGAAGAAGGCAGTGCCGGGCGACGTGAACATCTCTGCGCTCAGTCCGGCTCATTGATTTTGCGAAAGCATCTTCGAACGATTCCTCAGAGGAATCGTTGGATGAATCCATAAGGAAGCTCAAAACGGAGAATCAGCGGGCATTTCGGGATAGTTAGACATAGAGTCGTCAAATCGCGCATAGGCTAAATTCTCAAAACGCGCATAGTCTTTGACGTATGCAGTACGGACAGTGTCGATAGGTCCGTTACGTTGCTTGGCAATGATGAGTTCCGCGGTACCCTCGGTTGGCGTACCATCGTCGTATTGCATTATCTCGTACACCTCCGGTCGTGTAACGAACATTACCACATCCGCGTCTTGCTCAATACTACCACTCTCTCGAAGGTCAGACAGCATGGGTCGCTTATCGCTTCTTGCTTCAACGGTACGATTCAGCTGAGCTAATGCTACAACAGGAATGTCTAACTCTTTGGCAATCTGCTTCAGCGTTCTTGAGATAATGGAAATTTCCCGTTCACGGCTCTCTGCCTTCGGCGCGTGCATGAGCTGCAGATAGTCAACAATGATCAACTGCACATTATGTTCGGCTTTAAGACGCCTGCACTTTGCTCGTAGCTCCATCAAGCTCAGCGACGGACTATCGTCGATAAACATTTTGGCTTTTTCCAACCTGCCTATTGAGCCTACAATCTTTTGCAGCTGTTCAGGATTCAATCTCCCTGTCCTGATGTTATGCGCATTGATCCTGGTCTCCGCGCTTAGCAAACGCATTACAAGCTGAACGCTAGCCATTTCGATAGAGAAAAATGCCACCGGAACATCGTATTCCATGCAGGCATTGCGGGCAATACTCAACGCAAGGGCCGTTTTTCCCATCGAGGGACGAGCAGCGATAATGATAAGGTCAGACTTTTGAAAGCCCCCAAGCAACTCGTCAAGCTTCACAAATCCCGTGGGAACACCACTCACACCGTTTTCCGGTCCGCGGTCAACAAGCTTCGCTATTACCGCAAAGGTATCGCGAGCCAGTTTGCTCATTCCGGCGTAGGTTTTACGAAGCCGCTTTTCAGCGATGTCGAATATCACCTGTTCGGCGCGGTCTATCTCCTCCAATGCATCTGTGGTATCATCGTAGCAGGATTCAATCATGTTGCCTGCGGCTTCAATCAAACGACGCTTTAAGTAATGTTCTTGCACAATACGAGCGTGATGCTCCACCGCAAACGATGTGGGAGTTTGAGCGTTAATCTCGGTTAGATAAAAGGTTCCGCCGCATCGTTCGAGCTGACCTTGTTTGCGTAGCTCCTGCGAAAGAGTTATGAGATCAACCGGAGTACTGTTCTCAAACAGTGCTAAAATTGCAGCATAGATTATGGTGTTTGCTTCGGAATAAAAACTATCGACATCGAGAATTTCGATGGTCTTTGCGATGGCACCGCGGTCTACCATCATGGATCCGAGTACGTTGATCTCCGCTTCTAAAGAGTGCGGCGGTATGTTTTGGGTGCGCACATCAATCCCGGGATTTTTTGATCGGGAGCTGTTGCGCTGACGCGTATTTGGTGTTTCGTTCATGAAGCAAGAGTCGCTGAGAATTTTCTACGAAGATAGCATATGCGATGTCCAGGGCGGGCATACCGTTTATGGACAATTTGTTCACAGGTTATCACCATGAAGAAACGGTCATTTTTTGCTGTTCTTGCAAACCGGAAAGCCTTATATTGTCGGCGAATAAAGGTATCTAAGCGGTCGATTTGACTGCAATAGAACCGTTTTCCGAATTTTTTTCTTCGCTGTATGATTTTTTCGCGCGCTTCCGAATATGCTATTCAGGCCATGCTGTATCTGGCTAAACGCACAGAGTCCGAAGGAAAAAAAGTTATACAGACGCGAGAGATCGCCGATGCCCACAGCATTCCGTATCACTTTCTTGCTAAAATCGTTCAGGATTTAGCCAAAGCTGATTTGATCATGTCGCTCAAAGGACCAAATGGGGGCATTGGCTTGGCCCATCCCGCATCGAACATCACCGTGCTCGAAGTAGTGCGTTCAGTTGACAACATACAGTACGTTACTGATTGCGTGGTAGGATATGATAAGTGCAACGCGGAGAATCCCTGCCCTCTTCACCACGACTGGGAAAAAATTCGTGAGATCATCTTCAAGCTGATACGCGAGAAAAAGCTGTCTGATCTGGTGGACAACACCGAATTCGTGAATGGCCGTTTGCTCCGCGTGCGTGTACCGGGTGCAGAGCCGGCGCCTGCTGCAAAGAAAATATCGAAGAAGAGCTCAACTAAAGAATAGGTCTGCGCGGTCTGCGACGTTATCGTAGCTCAGACTGCGCCGCGAACTTTTCAGCCATGAGAATCACCGCCTTGATCTGAGCCGCAGAGTCGCCTTTACCAATGCCACAGGCTTTCTCGTATTCTCTAAAGCCTTTACTTGATGGTAAAACAACTTTCGAGAGTAGCTTTCCCTCGACCAATACCTCGCTCTCTGTGGGCATCATGGTGAAGTCCTTTTCCTCTAAGTTTTGAGGCTCCACTCTCAGCACGTTTGCTCCGTCCGTTAGCACTATCCAGCACCCATCGTCAGGGCACACTTCTCGAACGTGTCCGCGAACTATAACCTTCGTATCAAACGCAGACTGATGCACTGCCGTACTCACGGTAACGGCTTTTTGTTGTTGCGTACGCAAGTAATCGGCATCAGTATCACGCTGTGCACATGCGTGCAAGACCGGTACCAAGGAAACCGCAGCACACAACCCTACAATTCTCCGGAGTAGCGCCCAATAATTCTTGAGTTGCTCATGGGTATAAAAAAAAAGCCCCAAACAAGATTGTTTGGAGCTACGATAAGAGCCAACAGACGGACTTGAACCGACGACCTGCTCATTACGAATGAGCTGCTCTACCAGCTGAGCTATGTTGGCACTTGCGTTCACAAGGATTGCAAAGTTAGTGTTTGAGTTCTATTCTGCAAAAGACAGGTCGTAAACCCGAGCAGCTTTTGCCTTTACGTACTGCAAGAAATCTCGCTCGCTTAAGGGTTCACCTGATACTTTCCGAATAAGCTCATTTGGCGTGTATGTTTTGCCGTGCGTATGAATGTTATCACGTAGCCACTGCAGTATTGTTGCAAACTCACCGCGCCGAATTTGATCCGTCACACCGGGTATATCGCGCAACACCGCATTGCGGAGCATCGCGGCATAGAGTTTACCCAACGTGTAACTCGGGAAGTATCCAAAGCCTCCGAATGACCAATGAATATCCTGCAAGCAACCTTCGGAATCGTGCGAAGGCTCTATGCCTAGATATCCCTTCATTTTCGCATTCCAAATGGTAGGTACCTCATCCACAGAGATACTGCCATTGATAAGCGCTTCTTCGATTTCGAAACGAATGATAATATGAATGTTGTACGTAAGCTCGTCAGCTTCGATACGAATCAACGACGGCGTAATTGTGTTGATTGCTTTATAGAAATCGAAGGAACTAACGCCTGACAACTGCTGAGGAAAGTAATCTTTCATCAGTGGAAGGCCCCATTGCCAGAATTCCTCGCTACGAGCAATCACGTTTTCCCAGAACAAGGACTGAGACTCATGAATACCCATCGACGATCCGTCGGAACCAAAGGTGCGGGCTAAATCGCGAGCAATTCCCTGCTCGTACATTCCGTGACCGGTCTCGTGAATAAGACCGAACAAACACGAGCGAACATCATCTTCAAACACACGTGTGGTAAGACGCACATCCGTTTGCGCAAACGAGGTACAAAATGGATGAACGGATAAGTCAATACGGCCATGTTGAGAATCAAAGCCAATAGCGGTACATACTCGCCGGGCAAACTCAACTTGCGCCGAGGTATCAAATTTTTGCGACAGAATACCCGAGGGAATTTGAACGGTAGAGGTACGAACTGCATCCAACACTTCTGTTGTGCCTTGACGCAAACGCGCAAATACGGGCCGCAACTGCGCTACGGTAATGCCGGGCTCGAAAAGATCCAGCAACGCATCGTATTTGTTGCCGCTGTAACCATAGCACTCGGCCGCTTGGGTTTTCAAGGCAACAAGGTGTTGCAGGTCGTTTCTAAACAAAGCAAAGTTCCGCTCTGCTTTTGCTTTTTTCCATGACTCTTGCGCAAGCGCACATGCCTTGGAGGTCTCGCGCACCAGGGATTCCGGTAATTTATTCTCTCGGTCGCACTCTTTTACAAAGAGTTTGATCAATCTGCTTTTTCTGTCATCACCCTCCACATCCCTTAGCTGCTCGACCAAAGCCATTGTGCCGGGCTTCGTCATCTCGTTGTGAGCAATTGTATCCAACGTGGATATCTGCTCTGCTCGCGCTGCTCCGGCTCCTTCCGGCATGTACGTTTCCTGATCCCAACCCAGCAACGCAGATGAGGCTTGAACATCTTTTACAACGTTCATTATCGCACAAGCTTGATTGTAGTGTTCCTCGCGTAATTGAGCCATGGTGATCGTTGAGATTGTTATTCGTAGCTCAGCATGTGGGTTAGCCAAGAATTGCCAAGCTTTTCTAAAACGCTATTGACACGCAGTCTGTCTTTCAAGTTTGCGAAGTCCACTCGATCAAGATCTTGATCCTGATTAAAGCAACTGAACACGGGCGCCGTCTCTTCTCCCGTCTCCGGATTCACGTGCTTTTGCAAACATTGAGCACAGATCTCTTTCATCATGCACTGCATCGGTGAATTGATTGAGCCTATTGCCTCCGCTTTTGCAAGTGCGCCCTTGAAGGTGGTGTGCCGTGCTACGCGAACCGCATTCATCATGCCGTCGCTGCCAATGGCGATGATGCGTTGCACGGAATCAAAGCTCATGCTTTGTTCGCCGAGTGCTCCCTCGTGATAGGCCTTCATTGCTTCGATGATGTTCGTACGGATGTGTTTGTCCTGTGGGCGTCGCGGCGTGATCTCCTCGCCTTGGTCACTACACCATATCACTTGATCGGTGGAGACTTCGATATCGTCCATCTTGAAGACATCGCTGCCATTCTTATAACCGGCGAAGTACAGCACCTTGCAACCATTAGCCCGTAACGCTTTGGAGATAGAAAAGAGCACAGCGTTTCCAAGACCGCCACCGCACAGCATTACATTCTCGTTGGCAGGTATATGTGTGGGTGCGCCCGTGGGGCCCATCACTACAACGCGTTGGCCCGGTACGAGACGCGAAATCAATCGAGACGATGATCCCATTTCCAGCGCGATCATAGAAAGCAGACCGCGCTCAGGATCGGTAGAAGCTCCGGTCATGGCCAAACCTTCCATTACCAACTGCTGTCCGTTTACTACCTCGGCATCGCGCTCGTAGTTCTGAAGTCTATAGAATTCACCCGGCTGAAATTTCCTGGCTGCGTACGGAGCATGAACAATAAGTTCAACAATCGTCGGTGTTAGTCTTCGTACAGCTACAACCGTAGGAGCAAACAAGGTGTCGAGCTGCTCGTGGAAGGTATCGAGTTCTTCCATGCGCTTGGCATGATCAATCGCATCACCACGCTCTAACTCTTGCCGTGTAGCATGAATGGCATCTTCGAACAAGTCTGCAACTTTAGAATATCCATTCTTTGCGCTGGCCATTGCTTTCACAACGCTGCCAGCGTAGTACGGATGGTTGTCGCCGTAAAAAGAAATACGCTTGCCGTCCTTATCGTAAGAGGTAAAGAACGATTCAGACAGATCTAAGCCGGGAACAAGCTTTGAATCCATTCGTGGTGAGTAGTAAGTGGACGGAAGCTAATGCACTACATGATCAACA
This sequence comes from Kapaibacterium sp. (SeqCode), assembly GCA_046297095.1. Taxonomy (GTDB): domain Bacteria; phylum Bacteroidota; class Ignavibacteria; order Kapaibacteriales; family NICIL-2; genus JBBATK01. Next base: position 109,473 of record JBKCNS010000040.1, read on the forward strand.
TAGCATCGCCGTAGGCGAAAAAGCGATAGTCGTTTTTAGCTGCATACTTGTATGCTTTGAACAAATTATCCTTACCCGCAAACGCTGCCGCAATAAGCAGCGACGTCGATGCCGGAGGATGGAAATTGGTCAACATGCACGTGGCAATCTTAAAGTCGTACGGAGGGAAAATGTACTTGTCGGTCCATCCGTGATTGGGCTTTACCGTGTGTGATGTAAGTACACTGGATTCCAGCGCGCGCATTACGGAAGCACCGCATGCAAACACTTTGCGCTTGGACTTCAAAGACTTGTTGATGATCTCCGCATTCTCGCGCGTGATTTCGAACTGCTCCGAATACATGCGATGCTTGGTAAGATCTTCTACTTCGATGGTTTCGAAAATTCCCTGTCCGATATTCAAGGTTATGTACGCGATACGCACACCCTTTTTCTCTAGTGCTTTCAGCATTTCTTTGGTGAAGTGCAAACCACTGGTGGGAGGAGCAATGCTGGCATTCTTCGCCGGATTGGCGAACACGCATTGATAGGCTTCCTTGTCATCTTCGTTTGGTTCGCGCTTGATGTATTCGGGAATAGGCATCTGGCCGATTTTTTCGATCACCTTGTGCAGATCGCCATCATAGCTGAAGCGTACTGTACGACCACGAGAGGTTGTATTGTCAATGATCTCGCAGTAAAATTTTCCGTTATCGAAGTAAATCTTGTTGCCTATACGTACTTTGCGAGCCGGCTCAACAATCACGTCCCAAATGCGTTCAGGCGCCTTGAGCTCACGAAGAAGCATAACCTCGATCTTCGCATTGGTCTTCTCTTTCTTCCCCATCAACTTGGCAGGAAACACTCTGGTGTTATTCAAAACAAGACAATCGCCTTTTTCAAACAAATCGATAATGTTCTTGAACTTCTTGTCCGTTATTTCTCCGGTTTTCTTGTCAAGAATCATCATCTTTGCGGAATCTCTGGGTTCAGCCGGAAATTTCGCTACGGAGTTTTTGGGAACAGAGAATTTGATCTCGGTGAGCTTCATTGAGTATCCTGTGATCAGTGAACGTGCAAGAGTGCAAACGATCGACAGCACGAAAAACTACCGGCACTTTGTTTTTCAAGCACTTATCGAGCTTTTTTAAATACATTTACAGAAAAGTATACAAAACTACGTTTTCCGGAGGCCCATTTCAAGGGAAATATCCTGTAACGTGATGTTTTTGCCATACCATGGATCATTTTCAGCTTCAATCACAGTACAAACCGTCCGGCGATCAACCCAAAGCCATCAAAGAGCTTATCGAGGGGTTGCAACGCAAGGACCGCTACCAAACCCTGCTTGGCGTTACGGGATCCGGTAAGACATTCACGGTGTCGAATGTTATCGAGGCAGTACAACGCCCTACGCTTATTATCTCGCCGAACAAAACTCTCGCTGCTCAGTTGTATGCAGAGATGCGCGGCTTTTTCCCGAACAACGCCGTTGAGTTCTTTATCAGCTACTACGACTATTATCAACCCGAGGCCTATCTCCCCACCACCGACACCTACATCGAGAAGGATTTTTCCATCAACGATGAGATTGATCGATTGCGTCTTCGCGCAACTTCATCATTGATCGAGGGACGGCGGGATGTAATCGTTGTGGCCAGCGTGAGTTGTATCTACGGTATCGGTTCGAAGGAAGACTTTGCTTCCATGGTGTACATCGTAAAGCCGGGGATGAAGGTAGATCGTAAAGCTCTGATCTACAAGCTCAACGACATGTTCTTCTCACGTAACGATGCCGAGCTTAGCCGCGCGTCGTTTCGTGTGCGTGGCGACAGCATCGATATCGTACCGGCGTACGAGGAAGATGTGGCAGTTCGTATTGAGCTGTTCGGCGATGTTGTAGATAGAGTATCTCTGATTAACCGAATCGACGGCAAGCTCATTGAACGTCTGGACTCATACACTTTTTATCCGGCCCGTCAGTTCGTAACATCTCAAGCAAATTTGAGCCGGGCCATCGGGGCAATCTCGGACGAGTTATATGTGCGGCTCAAAGAGCTTCGTGAAATAGGCAAAGGCCTGGAGGCACAGCGCCTGGAGCAACGCACTACCTACGACATCGCCATGATGAAGGAAGTGGGATATTGTTCCGGTATCGAGAACTATTCTATGCACTTGTCGAATAGAAAACCCGGAGACAAACCGGTGTGTTTAATCGATTACTTCCCGGAGGATTTCCTGCTGGTAGTGGACGAAAGTCACGTTACCCTGCCACAGATTCGCGCTATGTATGCAGGCGATCGCAAACGAAAAACCACCCTTGTGGAGCACGGCTTCCGACTTCCTTCTGCCTTGGAGAACAGACCATTGCGTGGAGAGGAATTTGAGGCTCATATCAATCAAGCCATCTATGTGAGTGCTACACCGGGCGACACGGAACTTGAGAAATGTAATGGCGTGGTTGTGGAGCAGGTAATACGACCAACCGGACTGCTGGACCCATTGATTAGCGTGCGTCCCATCAATAATCAGATCGACGATTTGATTGCCGAGATACGCGGACGCATTGAATCGAAACATCGGGTATTGGTGACCACCCTGACCAAGCGCATGGCAGAAGACTTGGCGGAGTATTTGCAAAACCTTTCTATTAAGGTTGCCTATATCCACAGCGAAGTGGATGCTCTTGAGCGTGTGGAGATTATACGGGACTTGAGAGTAGGCACCTACGATGTGCTTGTGGGTGTTAATCTGTTGCGCGAAGGTTTGGACATGCCGGAAGTGTCACTGGTAGCCATTCTTGATGCAGACAAGGAAGGCTTCCTTCGCAGCGAACGTTCGCTGTTACAGATTGCAGGACGTACTGCTCGGAATGTTAACGGTTTGGTGATTCTGTATGCCGATCGTATCACTAGATCTATGCAGGTGTTGATCGATGAAACCGCGCGACGCCGCGAGCTTCAGATGGCCTACAACAAGGAGCACAACATCAATCCCACAACGGTGTATAAATCCCTGGAAGAGATTTTAAGCGCTACGTCTGTGGCTGATGTGAAGCAGCACCGCGAGGAGAAAACGGAATCTGCCGAGCAAGCTCGTTTGGCCATTGCTGCCGAACCCTTGATGCAGTATCTGAACAGCGAGCAGCAAAGCGAGGTGATTCAGCAAATGTTCGAGGAAATGAAGAACGCCGCGCGTAACCTGGATTTTGAACGTGCTGCCGAACTACGGGATCAGATTCGCGGGATGGAAATTCAAATTGCCGCTGTTTCGCCGGCGAAGAAACCGGCCTCGAAGAGCTCAACGAAAAAGACTACTTAAGGCATCGAGATACTCACGAGAGGATTCGGACTTTCTCTATCGTGTTGTAGTTCGTCACCCGATTCTTCTCCAAAGTCCTCTGCGCGCTCCCACTCAAGTCCCAGTGCGCCTTCCACGGCACTGACAACGCTAAGTGTGATGTCGTCACACACTAAAAAACCTTTTTTGGTTAAGCGAACATGTTCGCCTATAGTAAGGTATTCTTCGTCGATCATCCACGCCAAATGTGTTTGCAGAATAGATACAAGATCGCACGCAAACCTATCGAGCATCATTGACACAGGTATGCCGGTGCTACGCAGCGTCAGGAAGATCAGCTCGAACATTCTCTGCTCTTTGGTCAGCTGCTCCGATCCAATGGTAGGTAGCGCACCGCACAAAACACTCTGTGAATATTTACCGATGTTCCGCGCATTTCTATAGCGAATATCGCCTATATATCCATGGGCTGACGGCCCAAAGGCCACGTAGTTTTGCCCTTGCCAGTAACACAGGTTATGCCTGCAACGAAAACCGTCTTTAGCAAAGTTCGACACCTCGTATTGATGGTAACCTTGAGCTTCGAGGAAGTCTATAGTAAACTCATACATGCCGGCATCCACATCTTCGGGCAGGGGTTGAACCTCTCCCTTGAGCAACCGGGCGTGCAGAGGCGTACCCTCTTCGTAAATCAAACTATAAGCAGAGACATGCTCAGGCTCCAAAGCCATTATTCCCTTCAAACTTTGCTCATAGCTCTGCATTGTTTGCCCGGGTACAGCGAACATCACATCAAGGTTGATATTCTCGAAGCCCGCATCCCGGGCTGCTTTCACGCTCTCTGTTACCTCGCCGGCACTATGAATGCGCTCGAGAAACTGTAGTTCTGCTGCATGTAACGACTGCACTCCGAAGCTCAATCGGTTGATTCCCAGCGAACGATATGCAGACAACGATGCGAACGATACCGTTCCGGGGTTGCACTCCATAGTCCATTCGCAGTTGTCGTCGAAGGAGTAATTCTCGCGCAGCAGGTCTACTATACGCTTCATCTGTTCCGCTTGCAAAAGCGAGGGCGTGCCACCGCCAAAAAACACCGAGCTAAACGGCACAGATCCAACGATTTCTTTATGCGATCGCATTGCAATCTCGCTGCACAATACGGGCACGAAGGAGTCTATCTCTCCAAGCTTCTCGATGGAATAGAAATCGCAGTAGCTGCACTTATGCCGGCAGAACGGAATATGAATGTATAAGCCTTGCATGCCGGATGTTCTAATGGATGCGATGAAAAATTCTGGACCATCGAACCGACGACTGTGACGAAGTGGGTACGGTGCTGAAAGATGTGGATGTGGTTGGTATTACTCCTTCTTGCACCGACCAATACACCAGAAGAGGCTCGCCCACAATTGCTGATTCCGAAACGAATCCCCAGTAGCGCGAGTCGTAACTATTTGCTTTATTATCGCCCTCTACAAAGTAGTAGTTGTGTTCAACGGTATAACTTGAAGCAGAGTTGCTATCGATATACACTATTCCATTGCGAACATAAACGCGGTGGCCTTCACCCTCGATCAGCTTGCGCCAGCGCGAAACGTTTGTTTGATCCAGTTCTATTTTCTGATACTTTGTTGGCACTCGATGCAGACCGGCAAAGGGAGTATCATCATCTACAAAAACCGTGTCGCCCGGAGTACCTGTAACACGCTTAACCAATAGCTGATAGTTCCACCGATCTCTTGCCGCCTGCGGAGTTACAAACACCACTACATCACCTTTAGTAAAGGCCGGCTTCGTTGCTTCTTGATTCCACCCGATTCTCTGTAGCAGGTTGCTTCGCAACTCACGGGCGTGAACTCCTGCCGTCCATACCACAACAAAATCGCCCGGCAATAATGCCGGCTGCATCGAAGGAGACGGTATGCTGAAAAACGAAAAGAAGAACGCGCGGAGTATCGCGATGCCAACAAAGGTGATAAGTAGCGCAATACCAAGCGCAGTGCGAGAGTAACCGGATAGTATGGATGAAACTGACGATCGCGCCGAAGAGTCGCTCATGATGTGCAGACGATTATTCTCTCTTGAAAATGCTCTCCTGAGAATTCACGCATCACTTATTGATAAAACTCAACAACCGTGACCAGCGGATGTGAAGTAGTCGCTGGAACAATGACATTTCCTCATCACGAATCTCTTCCATTCCGGTTTCGGGATTGAAAGCTTTTGTGAGTCGCCTGTTTTCCATGGACCAATACACGATCATGGGGGTTCCTACCACATCATCCTTAGGAATAAAGCCGAAGTAGCGACTATCAGCGCTATTCCATCGGTTATCACCCATACCAAAGACGTAATCTCGTTCCACTGTATAACTATTGCTCGGCTTACCGTCTATGAGAATCTTATCGTCCACTACAGACACCGTATGGCCTTCACGACGGATGAACACATTCCATGCAGATATCGTGGCGGCATTCAACGCCATTACATCACCTTTCTTGGGGATTCGCAGCGGGCCATAGTCCGAACGCGTAAAGCCGTAACCACGAGGAAAGGTGGCAAACTTGTCGCTCTCCGACATATCCGGTGTGTGCTTCAACAGCGGGTCGTGCTGAGCTTTACCGGGAAGATGATATTGAACACCGTTGACATATACGCTATCATTCTTGATTTGTAAGGTATCTCCGGACACAGCAATACAACGCTTCAAATAATATTGAAAATCTTCCGCCTTTACTTGATCTCTATTACCCGGAAAGATGAACACGATGATATCGCCTTGTTTGGGATCTCGTACCGCGGGCAGCTTATAGTACGGAAGCGGTATGTTCACGATAGGAATGATTTGCGGAGTCGACGGGCCAAAGATGAACTTATTCACGAACAGATTCTCTCCCGCCAGCACTGTAGACTCCATGGAGGGCGTGGGAACAAACATCGAAGCCACAAGCAAACCATTAAGGATGGTTATCACTACGATAGCGTTTACTATAGTTTTGATCCACGACATAAATTTTTGGGAGCCGCTCATTTTCTCATAGGCTTCTTGTTCCGCCTGGTGACGAGCACGGCGTTTTTCCAAGTACCTCGCAAATGCACTTTGATTGTTTGTGTTCATAGTTGTAAACGAGTTGTCCTTCAATGTTCGGTAAGAGCACGCAAAAAAGAATGGTCAGAGATCAATCATCTAGACTAAGTACCGCCAAAAATGCCTCCTGCGGAACCTCTACTCTTCCAATCTGTTTCATTCTCTTCTTACCCTCTTTTTGTTTCTCAAGGAGTTTGCGCTTCCGCGATATGTCACCGCCGTAACACTTGGCAAGTACGTTCTTTCGTGTAGCGGAAATGGTGTCACGCGCAATAATCTTTGCACCGATGGCAGCCTGAATAGCAATCTCGAACATCTGCCGGGGAATCAATGTCTTGAGCTTGGAGCAGAGCTTTCTTCCCCACTCATAGGATTTTGCTCGATGCACGATGCAGGATAACGCATCTACCGGATCGCCATTGAGCAGAATATCCAGCTTTACCAGTTCGCCCTCTTTGTATTCGCTGTACTCATAGTCCAGCGACGCATAACCGCGAGACATTGATTTCAATTTATCATAGAAATCAAACACCACTTCAGCCAGTGGAAGCTCGAAGGTAAGATCCACGCGAGTTTCCGTTAGATAGTGCTGTCCGAGAATCACACCTCGCCGCTCCATGCACAACTTCATGATTGTTCCCACGAATTCTGTGGGAGTAATGATTTGTGCTTTGATGAACGGCTCAAGGATGGCATCGATGTTTCCCACCGGTGGCATTTGTGCGGGATTATCCACCCACAATTCTTCACCATCGGTGCGACGTACCAGATAGCGCACGTTAGGAACTGTGTTCACAATGGTTTGATTGAACTCTCGCTCCAAACGCTCTTGTACGATGTCCATGTGCAGCAATCCAAGGAAGCCGCAACGGAAGCCGAAACCCAGTGCTGACGAGCTTTCCGGCTCGAATGAAATAGCCGAATCGTTCAAGCTGAGCTTCTCCAACGCTTCGCGCAAATCCTCGAAGTCGTCGCTGTCTGCCGGATAGATACCGCTGAATACCATGGGTTTCACTTCACGGAAACCATCGATAGGATGTTCGCAGGGCTTGTCGGCACCGGTAACAGTGTCACCTACTTTAGTATCATTTAGTCGACGAATTCCTGCGGTGAAATATCCTACATCTCCGGCCTTCAGCACTCCGGTTCGATTCTCTTTCATGAAGAGCACGCCTACTTCATCCACATCGTAATTCTGCCCGGCAGCTACAAAGCGGATTTTGTCTTTTTCTTTGAGGGTTCCATCGAACACACGAACATTCACAACCACACCACGATACGCATCGTAGATGGAATCATAGATCAACGCACGCAGCGGAGCAGAGGGATCACCCTTCGGTGGCGGAATGCGATCTACCACTGCTTCAAGTATTTCTTCTATACCTATTCCCGTCTTCGCAGATGCAAGAATCATATCTTCTTCTTTGCAACCGATCAGATCCATCACTTGCTTTTTGACGCCGTCGATAGTTGTAACGGCACTGGGCAAGTCGATCTTGTTAATCACCGGAATGATCTCCAAGCCGGCATCTATAGCAAGGAACAGATTACTGATGGTCTGTGCTTCAACGCCTTGCGTTGCATCTACCACAAGCAATGCACCTTCGCAAGCTGCAAGTGACCGCGATACTTCGTATGAAAAATCTACGTGGCCGGGGGTATCAATAAGATTCAATGTGTACGAAGAACCGCTCTTCGCCCGGTAATCCATTTGAATAGCATGAAGCTTGATAGTAATGCCGCGCTCTTGTTCCAGAGGATTGTCATCGAGAATTTGGTTTGTTACCATTTCTCTGGCAGTAACTCTTCCCGTGCGCTCCAACAAGCGATCGGCTAGTGTGGACTTTCCATGATCGATGTGAGCGATGATGCAGAAATTTCTAATGTTATCCATGTGCAGTGTGATGAGCCTTGGCAGACTGTCTGTTTGTGTGAACTGCAAAAATAGCCATAGGCCGTGAACGTGGCGGTGGAATTACGATGGGATCTTCTCTGCCACGAGTGTTCGTTGGCTATACTCCCGGTAGAGTGTTGAGCGTTCGTTGGTACTTTTGTCCTTATGAACATGAGATATGTCAATATCAACTTCAGTTTCAAAGTTTTTCTCAAGCTTTTTGAAGGCTCCCTGATATTCCTCGCTTCTGCAGAGGTATTGCGAGCCCAAGAACCTGTGCAGTCCGCACCACTAACTTCTCAGCACACCACATCGCCTGCCGCATGGGAGTTTATCACGGAATTGCCCAATGACTGGTCGTTGTTTGCTCGCGAAGCATTTCAGTGGAAGCACGCACCTGTCTTTGCAGGTATCGCCGTGACTACCGCAGCCTCCATTGTGTACGACGATATTCTCTACGCCAAGGGCAAATCTCTGTACCAAAGTTCACCGGCTATGTCGTTTGCTCAAGATCGTGGTGTGGACATTGGCGATGGAAAGTTTCAGTTTGGAATAGCTGCGGCTTTTGCGGGCTACGGATTGCTTGCTTCAGACAATCGAGCATTAAAAACCGCAAGCCAAGTAACAGAGGTGATTCTTGCTGCGGGCACTGTGGTGCAAGTACTCAAACACGTAACGGGACGTGAGAGTCCCTTTGTTGCAACTACTCCAACCGGTCGTTGGGACTTCTTCCCGAATCAAATTGAGTATCACAAGAAAATCCCACACTACGATGCCTACCCATCCGGCCATGTATGCACCGCTCTTGCAACGCTAACGGTGATCTTGGAGAACTACCCGGAAGCGACCTGGCTTCCGTACGTTGGCTATCCTGCTGTTACATGGCTGGCTATTAGTATGGTAGGACAGGGCATACATTGGGTAAGTGATTATCCCCTATCTGTGGCTATTGGCTACGGCTTCGGACAGATTGTCTCGCATAAAAATTCGTTCTCGGGTAAATTCTCAAGTATTTTCTCGGGATCATTCTCAAGTATTTTCGGCACCACGACACAAGCTCAAATACTTCCGGCACGTTTTGCCGATGGAACTATGGGAGCGCAGATTATATGCAGCTGGTAAATGAAGAAAGGAATTCGAAGTGAATAAAGTGTACTTGTTGGGCATAGGCGGAAGTGCAATGGGCGCTCTCGCCTGTGCTTTGAGTGATGCAGGCTATGATGTCAGCGGCTCGGACAATGGCGTGTATTCCCCAATGAAAGAGTTCTTGGAGCAAAAAAACATTCGGTATTACAACACGTACGCAGCGGAGAATTTGCTTGGCGAGAACCCGCAGATTGTTGTGGTTGGCAATGCTATCAGCAGAGGAAACCCTGAGCTCGAATGCGCGTTGAACAATCGATTCGTGATACGCTCTATGACGGAGATTCTCCGTGATGAGTTCATTGCGCGGCATACCTCCGTGGTGATTGCGGGAACACATGGTAAAACTACCACCTCGTCTCTATGCGCTTGGGTGCTGCATAACGGCGGCGTGCGTACGGGGTTTTTCATTGGAGCTGTAACCGGAAACTTTGGTACAGGAGCGCGCTGTGTGCCTATGAGCAGCAATGCTCATTCCTCCGAGAGTTTCTTCGTTAGCGAAGGCGATGAATACGACTCTGCGTACTTCGATAAGCGAAGCAAGTTTCTTTCTTATCGGCCTGATATCGCTGTGATCAACAATCTGGAATTCGATCACGCTGATATTTTCAAATCGTTGGACGACATTATAGCATCTTTTCGGCTCTTTGCCCGACTGGTACCTATGAACGGTATTATTTATGCAAATGGCGACGATGCGAACGTTTATAACGCTTGCAAAGATACTCCCGCTCCCATAGAGACCTTTGGCTTTGGAACTTCGAACGTGTGGCGTGCAGTGGATATAGATTATAGTCCTGATGCATCGAATTTCACGGTCCTGAAAAACGGGCTTATCATCGCACGATTTTCACTAAGCATCTTGGGGGAACACAACGTGCGCAATGCTCTGGCAGTTGTGGCTGTTGCCTTGCGCGCCGGACTGAGCCCGGAGAGTATTCAGCAAGGCTTCGATTCGTTCGTGGCACCAAAGCGTCGTTTAGAAGAGATTGCGTCCTTTGCGGGAAATGTTGTGATCGACGACTTTGGTCATCACCCTACTGCTATTCGATTAACTCTGGGCGCAGCGCGTCAGAAGTATCCCGGACGCCGCATCGTTGCATGCTTCGAGCCGCGTTCCAATACTACCACGCGAAGCGTTTTTCAACATGAACTCGTTGCAGCTTTCGATGAAGCGGACGAAGTAGTACTTGGCAGACTGAACAGGCCTGAACGCTATGCACCTGAAGATCGATTAGACAGAGAAACGTTGGCAAGTGCTTTGCGCGAGCGTGGCAAAAGCGTTTTTGTTGTTCCTCAAGAAGGCGAGTCGGCGTGGGGGTCGTACGTGCATGAGCACTTTGTTCAAGCGCAACTTCATGATGCGGTGATCTTGCTGCTGTCCAACGGTGACGTAGGCGGACTGCGCGGTATGCTCAGCAGTACGTCGGACTAAGCCCGAGTTACAAAGATTCTTTTCAGCTGGTCTGCGATCCGTATTTTTGCCCGTCATCCGCCCGGGTGGCGAAATGGCAGACGCACAGGACTTAAAATCCTGAGAGGGCAACCTCGTGCGGGTTCAAGTCCCGCCCCGGGCACCATTCCTTGAGTATACATTCCGTAATCCTGCTTTGTCCGGGACCTACAACAGCGAACGTGTTCTTCCACCATCGATGGTAAGATTGATGCCTGTAATGTAGGCCGCTTGTTCCGATGCAAGAAACACCACTCCGGCGGCGATTTCTTCGAGAGCTGCAAATCGTTTCATCGGTATTTCTTTCTGCATTTCAAATCGCACTTCATCCTCTGATCGTCCCGTACGATTAGCGGTGTTCGTGATAATCGACGACAGCCGGGATGTTGCGGTGGCGCCCGGAAGCACACTGTTTACCGTAACTCCATATTCGGCAACTTCCCTGGATAGCGTTTTGGCCCAAGCTGAGGTGGCAGAGCGAATGGTGTTCGACACTCCAAGATTATCCAGTGGCTGGCGAACGGAGGTAGAAATCACATTGATAATGCGACCAAAACCTTGAGCTTTCATTCCCGGCAAACACAGCTTCACGATCTCATGGCTACTCAACAACAACCTGTTCATAGCTGTTATGAAGCTCTGCGAAGAGGCGTCGCTCAAGGCACCACCGGGAGGTCCGCCGGAGTTGTTGACGACAATATCAGGAGTGCCGTGCGCAGCTAGATATTCTTTCAGAACAGACTGCACCACACCGGGATCGTCGAAATCGGCAACGAGAATCTGATGACCCGTTCCCGGAAGTACCTGAACAAACTCCCGTAGCTTTACTTCAGAGCGCGCAAAGGCCACGATAGAAGCTCCGGACTCTGCCAGTGCAATTGCCACAGACCGACCAATACCGTCGGTAGCGCCGCATACCAAGGCCTTACGCCCCTGAACGTTCAGATTCATAATAGTTTCCTTTGGGATAATCACTTTGGTTGTACTTCCATCGCTTGTGTTGCCACGACCATTGTCCGGGAAACTCGCGAATCTTGCCTTCAATGACCGCGGTGCATCGCTGTACCAATTCCCTTCGCCCCTGTTCGGTATCGTCGAAATCACTTGTGTCTATGCGTACCGTGTGCACTTGGTACTTCCCTGCACTTGTGCGAATGGCAAAAGCGGCGATGATATCCGCATGAAAGCGCAGAGCCAGAGTGGCAGGAGCCTCGAAGGTTACTGCGGGACGTCCGAAAAAATCTACAAAAACATCCTTGTGAGGATCAGCCGCTTGATCGAGCATCATACAGACAAATCCACCTGCTGAAAGAGTTTTGACAATATCTTTGGCAGCGGTGTCCATAGGCACCACACGCACGCGATCCGAGGATCTACATGTGTTGATGTACTCGTTGATACTCCTATTCCGCTGCGTCTTGGCAATGGAAATAGCGGTAATAGAAAGTAACTCCGCCGTAACCGGCACCGCTAGCTCCCAGTTACCTATATGCGCACTTAAAATGATTGCTCCACGTTCCCTTTGAACGTTTGATGTAATCTCATTACCAGCCGGTACGCTAAACATCTCACATTGTTGTTGGCGTGAGAGAAAACGAGTAGCAAACAACTCTACATAACAGGTAGCAAAATTCACATAGGACTCATGAGCAATGCTCTGAGCCCACTCGCGTGAGTTCGTTGGGTAGGATTGGATGATGTTTTGTAATGTTGTTTCGCGGCGGTGCTTAGATGATTTCTCCATTGCCCAAGCGATCATCGATGCCAAGATCGAACGAACTGCAGGGCCTCCCTTTGCACCAAGATACCCAACGCATACAGCCAGAATATATGTGAGAGTGCTCAGCATCTTTACTTATTCTGAGAAGGATCTACGGCATACCTCTTGTACCACAATTCATCTCGATGCTCATTGAGAGCAGTTGAATGAACTAGGGTAACGTTACCAGATCCGCGCTTATCCACAAATACAAAGATCACTCCGCCTTGGATGTTATCGTATTCCCATATCTCGTGCGGAAAGGCACCGTCGTAGTTATAGAGCACGCGATTGATGTTCGTTGGAAATCCATATCGTAAAATCACTCTTCCGCGATCACTGTCCCAACCACGAGGTGTGAACGGATTCGCAAAGTTGAGTTTGGCATGTTCAACTGCTTTCTTAAAGTCCTCGTATCGTTCGTTGACCACCGTTGTAGGATTGGGATCCTTGTGATACCAAAACCTGAAGATGAACTTTTGCTTTGCATTCAACGTACTTAGTTGTTGAAAGCTTACCAACTCCAGATCCGGTCCAACCCGTTTAGCTTTCTCGTATTCCTCCTGAATTCGCTGAATGCTCATTGTGGCGAACTCAGAACTAAGGAACAGTTGATCTTCGGAAAAGAGATCGGATAATTCCGGTGGATATGCAGGATTGATGATGTAGAATTTCTTTGTTGTCTGAAAGGTATCAGTGGATGCAATGCTCGTGATAAACGCAACCAAATAGTACACACCACTCGGCAGTATGTGTACCGGCTGCTCAAAGAAATGCGGAAGTACCTTATTGTCTGCAGCCAGAGCATACGACATATCCAATATGGGCCTGCGAGCTGCATCTTGAATTGCATACGTCAGTGTAATGCTGTCACCGGATTTCGATTGTGTAACGGGATAGAGCTCCACATAGCTACGTAGCACAGGCATATCACCCGATAGCTCTCTAGAAGGTATGGTCACAGGTTTTAATGAGGTAGCACCTGCAGACGGACCCAATGAATCGGATGTGATGTCGCAAATCAGCATATCGCTTACCGCGGCTCTGGTTCCGGGAAACGCTCGTACTACCAAAGGAACTCTGACACTATCCCTGCGCATAGGACGCTGCCTATCTACAGCCTTAACGTAGAGCGTATATCTGCCGGCCTTCAATACCATTGTTTTATTCTGCACCATGGTACGACGGTTAGTATCCTGACGACCTATCAAGGTGCTTTGAAATGAGAACGATTGCCTATCTACAGTGTCCAAACCGGAGACACAGAGAACGGTGATGTCCACATATCCCTTGAGCACACCATTCTCTTTCTTGTACACAAACTGTGTATCAGCAACGGCAAAATGAAGTTCAACTCTATTGCTTCGATCGTCGTGTTTGAATTGAGCGATGTCGTAACCAAAACGCAATTCATCGGCGATGACTACTTCCGCCATGCCAACTACAATAGCTATACATATGAAGGCTACACGCATCATTGGTCAAAAATACAAAGTGCCGATCGGGTTACACCCAATCGGCACTATTTTAGACATATAAACGAGGTTTACTGCGGACGCAAGGAAATGCTGATCCGATTGACCACACCCAAATCGGAGGTTGGTTGGACGGCAAAATCAACGGAGCCATCAAAACCACCACCTACGTACCGAACACCGATACCGCCGCTCAAGCCAAATTGATCTTGATTATAGCGATAGCCTGCACGCAAAGCCAGAATATCATTCCACACATATTCGGCACCTATAGCCGCTTGCTCCGGAACGTCGGAAAGTGTCTCGAAATCTACCGCTAACACCAATCTGTGATCACGAGAAACGTTCGCACCCAAATCGGGCAGTGACTCGTACATACCAAACCACTCCGAGAGCACATCGCAAGCCATACCGGCCTTGAATGTCAAAGGCACATTGAAGGGGCTGCTGAGCAGTGATCCATCCAGCTTCTGATACTTCAACTGGGTAATAAGGTCTGTCTTGACGAACAGATTATTTCCGGAAAACTGCATTTGCGATCCAAGATTGCTGATGGAGAAACCTGCTCGGTAGCCACCGAAACGATACAACGTACCTATGTCAACAAAGAGCCCGGACGCTGATAAGGACGAAATACTGTTCTGCACGTACTTCGCCGTTACACCAAACGAGAATTGTTCCGTGAGGAAAGCCGCAAAAGAGGCTGCTACTGCCACATCGGCAATCTCGTACGAGTTACCCAATCGATTTTCGTCCTCGACCGTAGTTACGGGAATAGCGCCACTAGATAGGGATGTGATGGACAGGCCAAATTTATACTTCTCGGCAACAGGCATTACAGCGCCCAAGTAGTTGTGCGTGTAACCGCCGAACCATTGCGTATGAGAAATATTCGCCGCGTACCCTTTGATATCAACGATTCCTGCCGCATTGTAAAAAAGACCGGAAACATCGTTTGAAACTCCGGCAAAAGCTCCGGACATGCCATTGGCTCTTGCCCCTACGGCCATACGTAAAAACTGACCTCCGGCTGCGCCTACTTTACGAAACTGTCCGGCACTAACTCCTTGAGCGTTATCGCGGGGGTTCTGGGCCACCACAACAGTTGCGCAAGAAATGAATACCACCACCAGTGTACCCAAAGCAGCGAACATTTGTTTGTTTACTGAGATTTTCATATTCGAATTAAAAGTAAGTGTACACTGTGATTAACGAACAAAACGAGCTCCACCAACTACGATGGAAAACTTCTTGACAGTCTTCGCACCATTTGGAGTTTCAATAACCGCAAACATACCCTGGCTTGTGGAACGCTGCTTGTTGTTACTTAACAAGTCCCACACATCCATTCCCTGTCTGTCGGTACCATCTTGATCTGTATGCTGAATGGTACGCACTAAGTCACCATTGACAGTGTAGATCTTGATCGTGCACTCTTTTGGCAAGCGTGTGAAGAAAATCTTTGCATCGTAGGTAGATTTTTGCGCCACAGTGGAAACAACATACGGGTTGGGTATAATCAACACCTTGTCGAGCATGTCGTCGGTGATATTCTGATTACCTGAGCCATCTGTGGTTACTTCCGACGGACTAAGCTTAATGGTAACCTTTGCACCATCCTTCGGCAAACCGAACGCTCCACCAAAGGTGGAAATCATGATTTTATCACCGGCGGAGAAGTCACGCTTAGGAATAAGCGGTATCTCTTGCAGTGAATCTTCATACTGGCGCTCATAAGTTCTGCCACCGGATGTAGCTCCTGAACGGCCACCCTTTGCAGCAAAGTCTAACAAAAACTCTGCACCGTCGATGAGGAAGAAGTGTGTAAAGTCCAATGTATCGTTGTTCTGAATCTTGGAAAGGTAATAGCGCCCCTGAGCAACGGGTCTGCCGCTGTTAACTTCCAATGCTTGATAACGACGAGAATTTACTTTACTGATCGTGTTGGATTCCTTGTCGGTAATGTTCGATGCATCATATCTACCGTTCAACCAACCATTCGCAGACAAGTTGAAGGAACCAATAGGAACAGCTTGAGGATCAGGAAATTCCCGCACCGTAGGCACTCCATTCGGCTGTGACGGAGCAATCGTTACCGGAAGTGCAACATTAGCATGCGTAATCTCTGAACGATTAGCAACTTCAATGCTATCCTGTGTTGCCACGTCAAAACGTTTGAAAGAATAGGTATTCTTCACGCGCACATTGAGGTACGGTACGTCCACAAATTGAACATTTACCGTGTCTGTTACCGGCACCGGAGGAGTTCTTGAAGAGTCTATGTAACGACGTAGACGGCGAGAATTAATCGTTTCTGTGCCGCCCGGAAGGAACTCAACTTCGTAGCGACCGGGACCGTTATTGTATGTCTCATATTGCAAGGTAGTACCATTGATTCTGGTACGCTGTAATCTCTCGTTAGGAGTGCTGTTGATCTTGTTGTCAGACATTTGAACATCGGCATCACCTGCGACACGCTTGACACCATCGACTCGCAAATAGCCGCCAAGTTGCTGCAATGTGTAATCAAACGCTATTCCAAGCGCTCCATTGATAAATCGATCGGGTGCATTACAGATCCTGTCTGAAGTAAATGAGCCGGATCTGGTGGCAATGTCCCTATTGAAAGGGCTGATAAAGGTCGACGAATCTTGAGCAATCGAATCCGGTGTGGTTAATGTAGACGGCGAGGCATAAATCACCGATGTCTCGCTAAACAATCCGGACAACGAGCAGTCTCTCGGCTCATAATACACATTGTAATTGGCAAGTGTAAGATTCGTGGTAAGGTCCTTCACCGACATTGTGTGAGAATACAATCCTTTAACGAAATTCAAAGAGCTGGCATCATACGCCGTATCTACTGCGGCATATGCACCGTTGAATGCGATGGTATTTCTTTTGAATTCCAACTCAATTGTATGGCCTCCGTACAATGCGTTGAGTCGTTGTTGATCGCCCGGAACAATGCGGAAATTATGCAATCCACCCAGAGAGTTTGTATCGTATTCAACAGATGATGCCGTTGTATTCGTAGCCGATCCTTGAGCTAAGGGAAACGCTTGTTTCAAGTTTAGCTGCTCAACACCCGAATTAGTCTTGATTGGCGTTCTCTGGAAGTAGTCCCCTTCGTCGTACGCGAGAAGCTTGTAGTAGTAGTCTACGTTGTTAATGAGTTTCTCTGTCTTTGTAAGATCCGGATCGGTGGTCACAATACCATCATTATTGTCATCGCCATAATCGACGTATTGACGATTTCCGGTAATAGAATCCATGTGCCTGTCGACCAAAGAACGGAAGAGTGCAGTGTTTTCAATATCGTCTCTGAACCACACAAGCTCTGCTTTTCCCTCTACTGTTTGCTTAAACAATGATCGTAAAGCTACGCGAATAGCAGCGGTATCTGTTTGTGAAAAACGAGGAACCGTACCATTGGAGCGAACACGGAAAATGCCCAATGTTAGCGTGTCATATGTTATCTGCTTGCTGTAGGGGGCTCTGGGAATAAGAGGATTGAAGAACGAACGCCATGGCTCAGCACTGATGTTCGGCAGTCGGCGTACAAGAAACACATTGGTGTCGCTAACATTGAAATTTGCAAAGAGTCCGGGATACAACGTGCTATAGGGACCTTTAGCAAGAATCGTGGCTTCAGGAAACGACGGACTAAGTACGGATGAACTATCCACTTTTACACCACTTGATGCAAAGGGACGCGGACATTCCCACTGAGCGATCTGTTTCCAGCCAAACGGTCCTTTGCCTAACGAGTACTGCGGACTTGAGGAAATCTGATCTACATCAAATGTGTCTAGCTTATTAATACGTGCTCTGAACAAACGATATCCCAAAAAGTCCATTCCTCGCTCCTGTTTGTCAACAGAAGCCTCTGCCGTTGAGTCCCATTGAATAATCACTGCATTATTCAGCGGCTTCCAGTTAATGGAACCAACGTCGGGCGGACGAGGCGTAGCGAACTGATCATCGTACACCTTTTGAGCAAACTTGTCTCTATACACCAGTTCAGCCAGATCAGCCGTTGTACCACTTGCCTCCAAACCAGCTGCCGGTGGTGCAAAGATGATACCCAATACTACCCGTGCCGTGTCGCCAGGAGCCATGTTAAACGGACCCGTGGCCATTAAGAATCTCTTATCACCGGCAGCACCATCGCCGTCTCGTTGACCTAGAGCCATAAAGTCATAACGACCCACGTCACTGGTCGGATCATTTGCTAGAACCCAGTTACGAAATGTACGGAGTCCGATCTGCTCGTCGCTGTGATAATATCCCTTATCATGACGAATAAATTTCGTTACGGAGTCGATTGCAGGGCTTTCCAAGAAGTCCATGCCTACATAACCGAAACCCTTGCCTTTTTCTACCGCATTATTCGTTTCAGACCATTGGAATGCAAGGTTCAGTGTGGTGTCCTGAGAGTAATAATTTACACGGTCGTTATTGGCAATAGCAGCTCCGCCATTAGGACCTATGTCAAAATCATAAGCAGGAGCCATCCAACACTTGTTCAAAGTATCGGTGGAACGATTGATGATATTGTACGCTATGAACAAGAAATTCTCATATTCTCCGAATCCCCATGTGTAAACCGTCTGCTCAAACTGCATGCGCAAGGGATAACCACGACTTTTTGCAACATCAGCTCCATCCTCATATCGACGGAGATCCGTGTCCTTGTAGGTACAAAAAATATCCTCATCAGATACATATACAGGCCCTTTGCGTCGGCCATCGGGCAACAAAGGCATGGAGTCTATTGAACGTCTTTTGACGTCATTAATATACTCACCGAAATATCTCGTCTCTTCCTTGTTTACCTTATTGAAGGACAGAGTATCTCCCGCAGGCTTAGAATCCCATATAGCCCAGTTTGGGCCATCGGTGGCAATGCGGGGAGCGCCGTTTGTCTTAAAGTCCGTGGAAAAATAGGTACGATACTTACCAATGCTCTCAGCATCCGACAGTACGGCATCACCATCTTCAATTCTGCCGGGTGACAACCACGACTCGCCGGAGTTGGGATTATACGATATCTCCGACATCTTTCGAATGACTGTATCACGAACACCTGTTGTGGAGTCGTAAGAAACCAGACGCTTCAGCGCTGCAAACCACACTCCACCACCGAAGATATATTGATTGCCGGAATTGCGAGGCCAAAAGCCACCACCCGAGTTTCCGGCCACATTCAATCCGAAAATTCCATAATTAGTAGTATAGAACTGGATTTTACTTACCGTGTTACGTTGCAAATCGTTTTGAGTAGACGTTCGCATCAAACGGTTCTTGCCCTTGTTCTGTGATCGGTCTATATCTTTAGCGTGACCCACAGTGGCAAACACCATGCATACTGCAAGCAAACCGGCTGCCGACAACAAGCTTGGTTTATTCATAATAGATTCTCCTAAATTTTTCATTCTTTCAATTTCTTGTTGGCATTAGAAACGGATGTTGAATCCGAAATACACCTGACGCGGGAACTGATACAGTGGTCTTCTACGAATAGAGTCATTCACGAAGCGCTGATACATCTGAAACTGCTCGTACTGCGTGACGATTCCATCTTTATTCAAATCACTATTCACGCTGTATAGACGAGAACCCAAGCGATCAAACTGGTCAATCGACATCGAAGCAGGGTTATTGACGTCCGGCTTGCTGTATAGCGGATTAGCAGGAAACTCTCCTTGCTGACGATATAACGAAACGCCGTCGTTGTCAGGATCTTTTGTACGCGTGTACACCCGAATTGGCTCGGTGCGATTGAACAGATTTATAATGTCCAGATAAATCTCGATATCACTTGCTCCAAACGATTCGCCAAAGATATTCTTGAACGGAATTCTTCTCGAAAGGCGGAAGTCGATGTTCCAAAGGGACGGATAGCGCTCACCATTAAAGTCACCCAACTGCTGGCCTTTGAGGTCAACAAGTGTAAAGGGTTGGCCCGTTTGAAACACTCCGGTAAAGTTCATATTAACAAGCTCAAGAATCTTCATTCCGGCGATAGTCGGTCCTTCACCCTCTCCCCACAACAATCCACCATTGAAATTGATTCGGTGACGGCGATCGTAGTCTAATGGTGACTCTACCAAGGGGAAAATGATCTTTCCGGTAAACTCGTCCGCACCCGCGTTGATCAGACCGTAGTTCGAGCCTACACTTGAGGATGTACCCTGTGCGTATTGCAAGGTGTAGTTCAAGGTGAACTCGAAATTATTGGAAAGACGACGGCGTAGAGACATTTCAGCTCCGCGAACATTGCCATACTCTCCATTACTGACTAACGAGAACGGAGTACGAGTTGCCGGGACATACACCAATCCCGTAAGCGAATAGATGTCTTTGTAGTAGGCCGCGATATCAAACGCAAAATCGTCGGACAACTGGGTGCTGTAGGAAACATTATACTGATTGGTTCTTTCAGGACGTAGATCCGGATTTCCAACAATCACGTTACCACGACGAAGCACCGACGATGTCTGGTTAAACAACGATGAGAACACAGGGACTTGAGTATAGATACCATAGGCTATGGTAAAGAAGCTCGTTTCGCTAATAGGATAGGAAATGAACAAACGCGGGCTGATCTGCGTTTTGAACGATGCCTGAACAGATTCACTGGTCTCTACCGAGGGATCAAGTGCATACGACGTACTAGGGTCGAAACCATCAAAACGCACACCCGGCGTGAAGTTAATTCCCTTGTACTGAATCTGATCGCTAACGAACCATGTGGCCATCAGCGCATTCTTTGGCTGGCTACCAATCTGTTGCTCTTTCTGTGTTTGGCTGTAGATATCGCCACCAAAACGATCGTCATAAACATCGTAAAAAGGATTTCCTACATAAGGGTTACCGTTTGAGTTACGACGAACCGTATAGCTTCTGATATCCACACCTGTTTGGAACACGTGCTTCACATCACCAAGCTGCATAAGATTTTGATAGTTACCCTTGAACTGCATGAAGCTGGAGCTTTTGAATTCGAACCCACCGCTTCCTGCGCTCGTGAATACGCCTGTCAATCCATAAGGATTATTTGTGCTGGAATTATCCGTGCCGCCACCAACATACCCGGTTAGGTTGTTGGGGACGGGAACGTTAATAACAGTCTTGTTGTCATCAAGCAACAGACGACCGTTTGTTGCTGCGTATGCATCTACTACCTTGTCTCCTAATGAACCGGTTTTCCGTACTTGGAATCCACCACCCGGAGCTTCTACATAGTCATCCGTAGGTGTAATGACATCGTAACCTCCGAAGAACGAAGCTCCGCTGAGTTCGGTTGATACCTTAGACGGGTCTACCGGAACACCATTGATTACCGGCGTACCCGCACCCAGGTTCACACGGCGACGACCATTTTCGGTGATATTGTTATTGAACGATAATGTAGCTTCATAGAAACTCGTATTCGTCAACTCATGATTCAAACGTGCGTAGTAGCTGTAGATGAAATTGTTATTGACATTCTGATGCGCCACGTTAATGGGAACGGTAGAATACAATACTGTATCGTTTCTGTTGGTGGAGGGATTATAATTGATTGTTCGTGCAGGAGCGTTTGCATACAGCCAGCCCCAACCCGAGCTTGACAGGGTGGTTAATCCCCAAGATCCACCAAACTGCAGACGAAGCTCATTTGTCAGTTTGAAAGGAAGACGACCGGTGATATTTCGAACCTGAGATGTCTCACCCGCAATATGTCCGAGCGAATTGCCGGCGATGTCTTTTACATCAAGACCTTCATCGCCGAAAAAGTTTGTCGAGTTTACCGTTCTAAAGCGATCATTATAATAACGGACCGACAAATAAAACGTGGAGCCATCCAAGCCGGGGAGCGGGCCACCCAAGCCAAAGTCGAAGGTATTCTCTAGTGTTCCCAATGCCTGAGCACCATTGCCGGCCTTTCCCCACAAAGAGGGAACGTCCGTCTTGTAACCGAAAAAGGCCTCATAACGATCTGTACGACCGGTCTTTACAGTCTGGTTGATTACACCCGATGTTGTTTGGCCATACTCAGCACTTGCATTACCACGAATCACCTGCACATCAGCTGTAGCCGCCCGAGAAGTGGTGGGAGCATATTTCAAGTCACCTGTGGATGCTGCAGCGGAACCAAAGCCTCCGTCTATAGCGTCAGATACGTCCTGGTCGTCAATAAGAATACGCGTATCCGCCGCGCGACCTCCGCGAATACTGATACCGCCGCCGGCCGACAGTACACCGGTGGTAGTCAGCGCGATTTGCTGAGCATTATCCTTACCTGCCGTACGTAGCATCACTTCACCATTCACTTTATCGGAGACGGCTACTTGCTTATCATCGATAATTCTCTGCGCCGTTACGACAATGTCTTTGGTTACAACATTCTTTGATTTCATATTCAGCGATCCGACGTTTGTCGTCTGGTCGGCACTGATGGTTATTCTACGCTCAATTGTCTCGAGTCCTGTGAACGTAACCTTCAGCTCATAATTTCCCGCCGGGATATTAATGATCTCAAAGGAACCGTCCGCCTTAGTGTATGCGCCTTTCTTTGTACCAACAACGCTTACTGCGGCACCCTTCAGTCGTTTGCCTTCATTATCCTTGACAATACCGGCCACAGAACCATTGGTACCGGCCACGGCATTCATTCCGATAAACAACAAGGCTAACAGGAAAAACATCACACGATGCTTCATACATTCTCCGATTGTGATTTGTTTTGAATTGTCTTTTCGTTTTGTGTTGCGTAGTGCGGTGGTTTATTCATATGCCGGAGATTACGGTTGTTCTCCCGAATTTATCACCCCACTGTCCCGCGATTTCCCCATTTACAGCTACAGTCTCCGTCACAAACGTGACGGAGACTGTACATCAACTATTATCGTACGATTGTTATCGTTTTAGCAACACTTGTTTGAGCTGTTCTGATATTCAGTACATATGAGCCTACCGGCAACACGCTTGTATTCAGTGTCTTGTAGACGCGGCCAACTTCTGAAATGCTCGATGTGAACACTTGCTGACCAATCGCATTTACCAGCGATACTTGCGCATCACCCACTGAGTTTTCGAAGGTAACAGTGAGCTCTTCATTAGCAGGATTCGGCGACGCTACCAAGCCGATGGCAAGCGCAAGTGCGTCATTGTCCTTGACACTTACTTGAGTAAGACCATTCCAATCGGGAAGATCTGCCACATTGAAGTTCGAAACGGTCAGATACTGCTTGTAGAGATCAAACACTGTGGAGGAAGCCAATCGCATTTGCGACTCATAGAGTTGCTCACGAATGGTAGAGCCTTTCTCAGCAGTTTGGAGCGTGATGAGCGGCACATTCTTAAGGTCGCTAGGCAACAAGGTAGGAATCCATGTTGTACGATCCACGATATCACTTTGAGTAACATTTTTTACTATTGACCACTGACCGCCGGCCTTGGGTCTGGAAGACAACACAACATCCGTAGAAAGGATCGTGTCTTTATCGCCGCTTTCGTTGGTGAAGGTCACATACTTTGCTTCGAGGAACTTACATACAACGGTGTTCTCATCGGCAGTAACTGCAGCTTGGAGCTCGTTACCCATTTGGGTCGGGCTTAGAGAACCGTCATTGTCAAATGCGCGCCAGAAGTTCGCGTTTTCAAACAATGAGACATCAGCAACCTTACGAATTCCCCACTGACCATTGTTGTAGTAACATTCAACCAGGTGCGTGCTGGACGGCTGTGATTCAGGAACATAGAACTGTGTGAAGCAGCTGTACATATCGGGACCGTAGGAAATAAAAGCATACGACGTAAGACGTATTCCCGCAGACGGATCTGTAGAGCTACGGCTCCAATCAAAGAATACACTATCGGGGTCACAGTTTAAAGAACGGGCATAAGCTGCAAACACAGATTGAGGGAGAATGTTGAATTCACCCCATGTCTTACCGTGGTCACCGGATTTTGATACACCAAAGGTGCGGAAGGTGGAATCATCATTTGCAACAAAGAAACCAAAGCTTGCGTTGTAGAAGTTTCCGGCCCTATCGCGATTCATGCCCACATGGTTTCTGGTGCGACTGCTTGCCGAGCTTACACTGAGAAATTTGTTACTTGCCCATTGAGCGGGAACGGTAAGCTTGGGCTTAACAGCTGACTCATAAAAGTCTTTTCTGAACAGACCTACAGAGTTTACATCTGCCGGGCTTGTATTGCCGGAATCGCTGGGAATAAGATCCACGGAATAGCAAGTAATGAGTTCATCATCAGAACTGCTTCTAAAGCTTGCTGTTGTGCATTCGGTGCCCCACCAGAAGGGCTGACCGTTTACGATTGCTTCCTCGCCAACTTCGTCGTACGCTGCGGATGAGGTAGGATCGTTAGCTTGATAGCCAATCACACTTCCATCCCAGGTTCGCTCGCGTGTGCCCGTTCCGTTGCTTTTTGTCAACGGTGCTGAGAAGGTAAACACGGCTTCGTCTATTACTTTTCCACCCTCCGGTACCACGACATCAACGGAAGGATAGCGTGGCATTCCACCGCGATTGATGTCGCCCGAGTGCAATGAGAACGGGCGCTCCCAAGTTTTACCAAGGTTGCCAGAAACCAGCAAGCGCAGGCAGTTTGAATTGTCGGGATTGCCGGGCGCCTCGGTTGCAGGAAGAGCACCGCGCTTGATCACGGCAAACAGTCCCGTGCCGGGCTCGTATGATAAAGGCTGTTGTTCAGAACCATAGAATGAGTACGCGTTGAACAAAGAATCTATAACGCGATATTCTGCCTTTGCCTGAATGCTGTTCACATTGCGTTTCAGGGGACTAACGGGTATACCCGAAAGCTTCACCGGTACACGACGGTGATCCGGTGCGTACGTTGGTCTGGATGAGGGGATTTCCTGAGCTACGAGCGAGCTCGTGCCCAAAAACAGCGAAAAAGCGGCAATCTTGCCAATGGTACAAAGCTTCATAACGAGCGAGAGAGAGTAAAAATGTAAATCTTTGTTTGCGTCACTTTTGCATGATGTCCGGCAATATACGCAGCTGCATATCGGCAACCGAAGGAAAATTTCCCACATCGAAGCATGAGAAATCCGTCATTCTTATCAGCTGAAATCTCCTACCAAAAAGTAGCGAGCTTCAGCCGGAAAACGGCTCACGAAGCGACGTTCACAGGCATCAACACCCTCACGCCAAACAATGTTTCAGCAGGTCGAATGAGGTACCAGACCTTTGCACTATCGATACAGCCATATCTCACGCAGGCGCGCCGCTTCCCCTCCGGCATTCTCGTCAATTGTAAGCGTATAACTATGCTTGCGCTGTGGCAGTAACCGCGTAGTATATATGCGGCCGTCGCACGATGCATGTATCGTTACCGGGCCATCTCCCGCTTGAGCTAATGTATCCAGGAACAATGAGGTGGTTGCTGTACGCATACCGTCAACAGCCAGTATCTCGTCGTCGATGGCAAACCCCGCAGCTTGAGCCGGCGAGCCATCGACTACGGAGGTGATGATCAACTTCCCGGATTCTTCTTTCAAACCGGCGCCAATGGCTACTGTCGATTTACTCGCTTCGCCCGGCAGCGGTTTCTTCGTCCATTGCAAACCAAATGGAGCTAAACTCTTCGCATAGTCAAGTTCATCTGTGCCGAAAAGCCATGTTTTCATAAGGTCCTGTACGTCACAACCGGTGGAGCGGTGCACTGCTTCGAACACTTCCTCCTCCGTTACTCCCCTGCCGGGACGCACTTCATAAATTTCCCACAATTCTCTCATCACGTCGTCAAGGCGTTTCGCTCCATTGGTAGAGGAAATGATGTGCAGCTCCAGAAGCAATGCTACAACGCCTCCCTTGAGGTAATAGGAAGGATGGCGGTTGTTTCCATCCGGTGATTGAGCATAGAGTTTCACCCAAGCCAACGTAGATGCATCGCGTGTGTTCATCGCGAACCTTCCGGGCACTTCGTCCAGTCTGCCCAAATGCTCCTCGGCCAGTGTTTTCAGGTACTGGCTTTCGTCCATAAAGCCGCAGCGATACGAGATTAAGTCGTCAAAGTACGATGTAAAACCCTCAGCAAGCCATAGCATGGGAGAATACACTTCGCGGGTATAATCGAAAGGGCCGTACTCCACAGGGCGAATGCGCTTTACATTCCATGTATGGAAGTACTCGTGGCACAACAACGCAAGAAGCCTTCCTGAGGTGTTCTTGTCCGTGAACGCTGTGTAGTCAATCATGTTGACGCTGCATCGAGCATGCTCAAGCCCGCCAAAGATGTTCGACCCCACCTGAATCATGAACACATATCGATCGTATGGCACTCCACCAAACATTGCACCCTCTCGTTCCACTATGGTCTTGCATTGTTCGGTGATCCAGGCTACATCCAAGGGCATGGATGACACCAAAGCTACTTGATGATGTGCCCCGTGAGCCTCGAATGTTCCTACAATGTGATTACCAACTTCTATAGGCGAATCCACAAGTATGTCGTAATTCAACGCTCCAACCACGACAAGGTCTTGTCCACTTGATAGGTGCGGTACCGGAGAAAGCGCCGTGGATACCACCTTCCATCCGCGTCCTTCGGTATGAAGGTACACATGGTGAATTTCGTGTTGACGCCCTTCTACATACATCATACAGTTGGCGGGATTCACAAATGCTCGCCAGCGATTGATGTGCATGGTTCGAACAGTGCGCTCGTTCGCATAGTAGGTATAGCTTACCCTAAATTCTTTAGCCGGTGTAGTCTTTCGAAGCGCAACCCGATTTTTCTCCAACCACGTGAACGATACATCATTGCCGTTCTCGTCTTTTGCACTGAAGTTTCCCTGATGCGAGACAAAATCCCGCACTTTATACGAACCCGGAATCCACGAGGGCATAACCAGAGTGATTTCACTCTCCGCAGAGTCCACTTCCATCTCCACACACAGCAAATGTTGCTCTGCGCGATGAAACGTGCAGTGATATCGAATCCCGGCCACGGTTTCTAACAGCTGTTCATCTCGTTGTTCTATCGTGTATTCAGTCATGTGATCAATATGGTTTTGTGATATCTCAATCTCAGGTTGCTGCATTTACTTGTCAGCCGACGCCTTTTTACTGATCCAAGTTCGAACGTTTTCCTCAAGCATATCTAAAGGCACTGCTCCGTTTCGCAGAACGACGTTATGAAACTCAGGTAATCGAAACATGTCTTTTAGTTGCGCTTCAGCTTCTTCGCGAAGCTTGAGAATGGCAAGCTGACCAACCTTGTATGCACATGCTTGACCCGGATCGGTGATATATCTATCCACCTCGTTGGCAATGTCCACTTCGGAGTTTGGAATATTCTGCATCATGAACTCTATTGCCTGCTCGCGGGTCCAATTCTTTGCATGCATTCCTGCATCCACCACCAAGCGGCACGCTCTCCACATTTCAAATCCCAGTGCGCCATACTCCTGCATTGGATCTTCATACATTCCCATTTCGTAGCCCAAACGTTCGGCATACAGCGCCCATCCCTCTACAAAAGCAGTACTGCCCAGCTGACGCCTAAACCAGGGCTGTCCGGACATCTCCTGCGCCAACGCAACTTGTAGGTGATGCCCCGGAACCGCTTCATGGAGTGTAAGGGCTGTCATGGTATAGATAGGCCGCGACGGCAAGTTGTATGTGTTCACATAAAAGTACCCCGGCTTGGAGCCGTCTTCAGGCGGAGGATTATAATAGGCCTGCGGAGCTGATACCGCGCGAAACGACTCCATTTCCTTGATATCGCAACGAGCATTCGGGAACTGCTCGAACAATGGCTGAATTCGTGACGTAGCCTCCGAGAGTAGCAAGGAAAAACCCTGTAGTAATTCCTCACGCGTTTGGTAGTAGTACTTTTTGGAATTGCGTAGCTCGTTATTGAAATCAGCTACCGAACCTTTGAATTGAAGAGCATCTTTTACCGCGTCCATTTTCTTGTGCAGTCTCTTCACCTCGTTCATACCGGTTTCAAAAATCTGATCCGGGGTCAAAGGCACCGTGGTGTGCACTCGAAGGCGCTGAGTGTACATTTCCATTCCATTGGGCAGTGCACTCATACCAATACTTTTGCGGCACACGGGATAGTACTCGCCTCGAACAAACTTCAAGAGCAAGGTATACGCTTCGGTCACTACATTACCTGCGTCCAATAGTTGTGAACGAAAATCATCGTTGTCGGAATTTGTACGGCTTTGGCCTGCAGCAGAGACAACCGTTGTGGCGGCAACCGCCACTTCTACATTGCCGCTTTGTGCATCGCTCTCCGCTGAACGAATCTTCATTGCTTTCGTGAACATGGGAGATTTTTCGAAGGGCTCACTAGCCATCTGCTCAAGCTGACGCATCACTCTATCCATGATGAGTACCGGCGGTACAATCTTCGTTTTCATTCCTGTGCGCATGAGCGCAATAGCACCGCTTACTTGTTCCCTAAATCCACGCAAGCGATGTAGGTAACAAGCCTTGTCTCTGTCTGTCTCCAACCTGGACTGATCAGCCAGAAGCTGAATATCCAGATGCAAGCCGCCCAGCTGATTGAACGGAATCAGATACTCTTTGAAGTCTATACTTGCAACAGACTCTTCCAGACTGCGAATAAAGAGTTTCCTGTTTATGCGCTGTTCAGTGCTAAGTACACTCTCATCAGTTTGCCGAGCACTTTCCAGAAAACCCGCTATTGCAGTTCGGCGTCGCGTCATAGCCGCTTCTGAATACTCTGTCCAGGAGGAATCGTACTCATGGCGACCATTGAACGTAGCGCTTTCCGGGTACTCACGAAGGACGAACTCGTGGTATCGTTCAAAAAGAGTATCCAAGGGCGGGACGTTGCTCCGGGTCATTGCGGACGGCGCCGAATGAGCATACGCGCCTACAGTCGGTGAACATGCCAGGGTAAAAGCAACCACCACAACGGGCAATGCAACAAATCGCACTCCCTTGCTTGCAACAGTGACACCGGCTACCAAGCACTTCAAGCAAATCTGAACAACGTTCATGAGATGATACCTCGGTTTATCGTACATGCCAACCAATGAAAATCTGAATCTGAAACGCAAGATATACTGCATAAAAAATCCTAGCGCTCCACTGACCGAAGCGTTGTGAAACGCTGCGGCCGGTACCTGCGCCAAACACAAATATTACTATTGCGGCTAGACCAAAAAGAGCAATCACAAAGTCTTCCGGAAGTACCCTCAATAACTCATAGGGCACACCCAAATACCACGCAGGACGGGGTTGGGCAAGGACTTCCTGAGCAATTAAAACCAAAGGTAACAACTGTATGCTACAGATGGGCACTATCACTCCCACCCCGAACATGAACACTGTGGTTGTGTTCCAAACCGCATGTCTTCGAAGAGCTCGAAAAACCAGAAGCACAGCAGGCGCCAGCACCACAACATGCAAAAGAAACACGCGCATAAGCGATGGCTCACGAAAGCGATTACTCTGCCATAGGTAATGAGAGATGATGGTGCCGACTATCGGCACGTACGAGTCAAAAATATGTGTTCCAATTCCAAAAGCTTGTTTGGCCCTATCATCCCACTCAAGGATACTTCCGCACCACGATGTTGTCAGTACCAGTGAATAGAAGGCGAGCATTAATCGCGCGGTGCGTTGAGGTAACCGAGCTTGCGGATCGAGCAGCGCCACTCCCAAGTACACCAGCACAACTGCCACTAACCACTCCACGGAATGTGCATGAAGGTTCGCAGCAAATGCATCCGCAGCGGCGGACGCAACTCCGGCGGTGTCGAAACGATCATCCGATGCAGTTACAAATCCGCTTACAGCAATGGTAGCGCCAATCCCCGCAATGAACGACATCACCAAGGCATGCAGGCGCTCACAACCGGACGCGATACTTTGGCCCGACATCAACATTGACTCCTTTTGCTCAGCTGTGTTCATTGAGTTACTTTTTACCGTTGCAACCACTCGCGCACCATTATCTCGTATCCCTCGGCGTCGAGCTGAGGACTGTCGTACATTCCTGCAACACGGCGTTGCCTGGAAGCCTCGAATACACTCACGGCGCAGGCTACCGAAATGTTCAAGCTTTGCACCATGCCAACCTGAGGAATAATCATCATTCCATCGGCGAGTTTTGCGGCGGTATCACTCACTCCGCTATGCTCGTTTCCGAATACGAGCGCAACTTTCTTGGTAAAGTCCACATCGTACAACGATACCGCGCGTTCATCCAGCTTCGTAGCATAGATCGTGTATGCCTGTGAGTGCAGATGGCGGAAACAATCTTCCACGGAATCATGCTTGTGCTGCCGTACCCATTTGCGCGCTCCACCGGAGGTTTTCTTTCCGAACACCGGCAAGGTTTGGCCGCTGTGATAAACAAGGTGCACTTCGTCGATTCCTACGGCATCACAGGAGCGCAATACAGCCGCCACGTTATGTTCGTCGTGCACATTCTCCAGCACGATCGTGAGATCGAACTGACGATGCGCTACCGCCCGCTCCACCACTTGAATGCGGGACTCACTGGACGACTCTCTGGGATTGTACTGGTTCATGCCACACAAAAAAAACGGGAGGACCCAAAGAGCCATCCCGTGTGTCAATTCTTCGCAAAGATTTACTTATCGGCTTCGCCCATCACAGGGTCTATACCACCGATGATAGCAACCACATCGGATATCATCGATCCCTCTGTCATGTATGCCAATCCCTGTAGATTGGAAGTTGAGGGGCTACGAATCTTCAGCTTCCACGGATATCCGCTTCCATCGGAAACAATAAAGAAGCCAAGCTCGCCCTTTGGCGATTCAATAGCCGTGTATGTTTCTCCGGCAGGCGGCGCAGCTCCAAAATTCACGATCATAAAATCGTTGATAAGCTCTTCCATCTTCGTGTAAATCTCTGCTTTGTGAGCCGGCACAAATCGAGGATCGTTGAGCTTTACTTCGCCGCTCGGAGGATTATCCAACAGCTGATGAATGATCTTAATCGACTCGCGGCACTCTGCCATACGCACTTTGTATCGTCCGTAGCAATCGCAATCTGAGTGAGAGATCACATCAAAATCTACTTTATCGTACATCAGGTAGGGCATGTCTTTACGCAAGTCACGATTGCTGCCACTTGCGCGCAGTACCGGTCCTGTAAGGCCCAGACCAATCGCTTTTTCCAACGAGCAATAACCTATACCTGCCATGCGATCAATAAAGATGCGGTTGCGGTCGATCAATGCTTCAGACTTTGCCAATTCTTCCAAGAAGTTTGTGGCCCAAAGACGAATCTTCAGTAACACTTCAGGAGAGATGTCGTTGGCCACTCCACCAATACGCGTATAGCTGGTAGTGAAACGAGCACCACAAATAAGTTCAAACAAATCGTAGAGGCGTTCACGCTCGGCAAATGTCCAGAGGAACACGGTAAGAGCACCTACGTCCATACAAGATGCGCCCACGGCAAGCATGTGCGAAGAAACACGAGCCAGTTCCGCCACAAGAGTTCTAATCCACTGTGCACGAGGCGGTGCCTCGATGCCCAGGGCGTTCTCCATGGCCAATGCTATACCTACGTTGTTCGACATAGGCGCCAGGTAGTCCAGACGGTCTGTGTGCGGGATGAATTCGTTGTAGGTTGTGTTCTCGGCAAGCTTCTCATATCCGCGGTGCAGATAGCCAAGCTCGGGAATACACTTGATAATTGTCTCACCGTCCAGGCGCAACAGCACACGCAATACTCCGTGCGTTGCCGGGTGCTGGGGACCCATATTCAACACCATGTCGTTCTCGAGTGGATCCTCGAAGATTACCGTCGTGTCTTTGTCGATAAGCTCCTTATAGATCTTATCCTGACGTTGAATGCGTACTCGTTCGAGCTTTGCAGACGAACCGATCATGATATCTTCCATGCGTATATGTTCTCCGTACGGTAGAATGGGTGAAAGAAGTGGGGCAAAGTTAGTGTTTTTCGGCCATCATCGCAACGAGCTCCATGGGGCTTTTACTCACAGATTACTTTGCGCACCATAGCAGATACAATCGCTGATTGATCCTGCCCAAAGCTTCATAGCGACGTTTGCTGCGGTTGTAGCGTGGTATTGAAGTTTCCTCGCACATTGTGCTTACCCACAAATCTTTTCGTTCCAACTCACGCAGCACTAAGCTGGTAAGTGTGCTTAAGGCATAGGTTGATGAACTTGGCTCGCGAGCTATAGTAACGTCCAAAGGGACATTCAGCTGCACGTTTGTTCTCCTGCCGTTGATACTGATGAAACAGTCGGTGTCGCAGGCGAAGAAAATAAGTTCTTTTCCATCCCAACTAAAAAAAGGTCTGCCGGTGCCCTGCGTTCCTGCCACATACTCAACGCCTGTCATTATCACCATGTCATTACCCGGCTGCGTTGCTCGTGCTGCCCACATAGGCTCGGTTGGGTGAATAACCAACGCATCAAGGTTCGGGTATTGCCTACTCAGCACCGGACGAGTGTATTCTTCGCTGAATAATACCACACTGCAAAGTCCGCTCTGAACCACTATTGCTGCTGCATTCGTGCCGGCTCTGTTCAGGATGCACTCGCGTATCTCGGCATATGGTCCGGCAATCTCGTCCTCTCCTAAGAACCAACGCCATTGCGTTCCGCTCTTGGCGGCAAACATCAGTCTGCCGTCATTCCAAAAGCCAAACAGTATTACGTCTTCGTATGTTCCAATAAGCTTACCATTCACTACCACTTGCGCAGCTCCCTCCTGTCCTTGAACCCATGCCAAATTCGAAGCACTTGGAGAAACATACACATCTCCCCTTCGTTGATTGCTCAGGAAGACGCGGTCGTGCACTCGCAGGTACTCCTGAGGTCCGTCGAAGTAACTGATAACCGGCGTTTGGGATTCCGCGCTAAAGTGAATTTTACCGGGACGGGTACAGAGTATCTTTTTGGCTATCCCATCAGCAATGAAGAACCATTGGGTATTCATAACTGCCCATGTGGCCCAATGCTCACCATCGAGCGAGAACACAGGAGCGTTGATCTCGTTGTATACATCGCTCTGCGTTCCATTCACCCAAAGTCTTTGCACTCCCGAGTATGGAAGTGTCTTGGCCCACCAGTTTTTTGTGGTATCCAAACCATAGGATTCGAGTTGCTCGCCACCCTGCAGCAACATAATTCCTGAACACGGTTGCGCTTGAAGGGATACAAGCATACCAATGCTTATGCAGGTTTTCAGGAGCATAGCGTATGTACATCTTCTAACCATGCGTAACTACAAGAGCCGGTGTTCAATGTTGTTTCTTAGAGAGAGATCGAAACGGGACTGTTTATCGATCGTCGGGTACGAACTATACCCTGCTCGGTAACTATAGCATCAAGACGCGCGTCGTGTGCATGTGGTTGAAAGTCTGACGAGAATGCAGCAGTAAACGCAAGGCCGAAGGCAAAAAAACTACGATGCTCCAGAAAGCGATCATAGTACCCTTTGCCATACCCCATGCGAACAAGCAATTCATTGAAGGCCACAAGCGGCACCACCGCCAGAAGCGCAGGAGATTTAACATCCGCATCCACCAACCTCGGTTTGCCTACGGGCTCCGGAATACCGT
Source organism: Kapaibacterium sp. (SeqCode) (assembly GCA_046297095.1). Lineage (GTDB taxonomy): Bacteria > Bacteroidota > Ignavibacteria > Kapaibacteriales > NICIL-2 > JBBATK01. Next base: position 143,159 of record JBKCNS010000040.1, read on the forward strand.
ACAAGCCACTACCCAGGTCATCTCCACGATCGTATCGCATGTGCATCATCACTGCCGTGTCCTTGCTATCTGCGACGTCTGACTCACCTTTTTCAGTTCCGGGAATAATCACCGATGGCACATATACAGTCTTACCATCGTTCCATGCGCGCTCGATCAACGGTTGAGTCAGGGGCTCTGATCCGAACGAGAGAAACAAATGCACAGACTCACTCTGCTGGTATTCGAACGTTCGTGTCAGCGTATCGGCCATCGCCACAGACCATTCTGCAGTTACACCGCGATCCAATGCATCGCGTTCTTGAATCTTTGACCGACGTAACGTTGAGTGTTCCACGGAAGAAGTGATAATGAAGTCTATTTGGAAATCTTTTTGTCTTTGAGAATATCTCCCAGAACCACAGCACCTATCATTAAGATTGCTCCGGATAGCTCGCGGGCTCCCATCCGTTCGGCATGAGTGAAGTACGCAATAAACGATGCGATAACCGGCTCAAGAGTAAAAATCACACCCGCCTTCACAGGACTCACAAATCGTTGGAAGCGGGTTTGCAGCGTCGTCGAAGCGAATGATCCAAAGATCGAGGTATACAGCAACGCAATGATCACCGCAATTGACCAAGTCGTGGGATTCAACGTTGTGGTTCCCTGCAACGCATATTCAGCCAACTGTGAGTTCAAGCTGAAATACATCACAAATCCATAGGCACCTAGTCCTAAAACACAGGTTACCGCGAACTGCACCAGAACCAAGATTGGCATATACATTGGTCTTGATCCCATGGCATTTGAACTTTTATCCAGATACGAGATGCAAATGGCCCACATAAGTGATCCCGCCAAAGTCATACCGTCGCCGATGTTCAGTACTCCTCCATCGGGATTGGTTAGAAGTATCAGGCCTACTGTTGCCACCACTACCGTCAGCACCTGTACGCCGGTCACACGAACTTTGCGAATAAACCAATCTACAGCGGGCACAAATACCACCACCATCCCGGTAATAAATGCGCTCTTAGAAATCGTTGTGTACTGCAGACCCCATGTTTGAAACACAAAGCCAAAGCCATAGCAAACGCCAATCAGCGCGCCGTCGCGTGCAATAGCAGCATCCCACACGCGAAACATGCCCGGCCATAAGATCACACAAATTCCCACAGCTATTGCAAAGCGAATTCCTACAAAAAGAAAGGGATCACAATTCTGCAATGCAGTCTTCGTAAACACAAAGGTACCCGCCCAGAAAACCGTGGTGAGCACGAGTATCCATTCTGCGGTGCGTTCCGATACTTCCGACCTTTGATCCTGAGCCAATTCAATATTCCTTGTGATGGTGTTTCGCACGGCAAATCCGTGCTCAACGCTCTTGCGTCATCAAAAATACGGGATGCCGGCCACGCGCGCGATGCTTAGAGAACGACAACTACTTGCCCGTTTACTTGCCGGCCTATAAGCGAGGGCATGGATTGCAGATTTCGCACATCGAGAATGTTCGTTGCGCCTATTCCCACGCGAAGACTGCGCACTCCCATCCATTGGGCTGCAGCAGGCAGTGCATACATCACATTGAGTTTCAGATTCCAGTAACCTGGCACATATTCATCAGAGCGGTCGGGAACAGTTCGCACAATCGATCCAAGTACACTGCCATTTTTATCCAAAGCTTCGTCGGAGAAACTACCGGTGTAATCTGCTCTGGCAGAGAGCGAGAGCCCCAAGTGCGAGATGAACTCCGCCCGAACGTTAGCCATGTGTGGAGAGCGAAACCACAGCCCTCCGTACGAAGATGACGTGAGAGGAATAAAGCTCCCTGTAGTCCTATCGATAGTACCCGCGCGATTCTCCGCAATGGCGTCAAGCACATCCAAATCCTCTGCGCTCAAATACTGATACCCTGCAGCCATGAGCAAGGTGTCGGCATTGGTCATGGCATAGTCAAGTTTGACCGAGCACTCTATACCTCGAGTACGAACTCTGGCTACATTTCTGTATGAATACACCGATGTTTGGCCGTCGATTCGAAACAGATAGAATTCTATCATCTGTGATAGATGATTTTGATAGGCCCGAAGATCTGCATGTAACGCAATCTGCGGAGTTCCATCTTCGAAAGCTCTAATCACGTGATCGGCAGAAAGAGAAACATCAGCAGAGACCGATTGTTCGGCGTTGAGGTCTTGCCCCAGCAAACGCGCTCCTGTCAATAGATAACCTGCGCCCTGCAAATTGTTTCTGAACACAACATAGAGCTGACGAAAGTCGGGAGCCTTGAAACCCGTACCCAGTGAAGCACGCAGCCGCACGTTCTGATAGGCCTCGTACATCACAGCCAACTTCGGATTGAGGTTATCGCCAAACTCACTGTTGGCATCGTATCGCGCGCTCAGTGAATAACTCAGATTGTCCAGGGGGTTTCCCTCCCACTGTACATAGAGCACGGAGGTTCTAAACGAAGGACGCCCCGGATATCGTGAACCGCTTATGGCATCGAAGGCGATCTCACTACCCAGAGTGCACCGAATACGATCGCTCAGCAAGAGATTGGCTTGTATGAACGGTCGTATCAACGATCGTTCATATTCATCGATCTTGCCGGCATCTCCTTGTGGTACATCGAAATTATAACGCTCGTTAAACCTGGTTCCATACATCTGCGTTAGCACGTGCAGGTTACCGTTTCGGTAGTTTGCGCTCACTGCGGCATTGGCGTCACTTTGAGTGACGGAGCCGGTATTAGCGGCCACTTGCGTGTAAAACGACTCTACGAATTTTCCACTTGAAGAAGAGGAAAACAGGCGAGCTGTGGCTTCCACATCCCAGTGAGCAGACAGTTTGGTTCGAAGTCTGCTTTGTATGGTTACATCGTTAAAACCTGCATACGGAACAGTCAGCTTATTCCAGCTCTGCTCAAAGGCCGGTGATGAACGAAGGTCCAAGAAGATAGTCCATTCAGTCTGCTCTTCACAAAACCCTACCGAAACATTTGATTGTGCTCCCTGAATGGATTGAGCCAACGCCTGTAATCGCACAGACCATCCGTCGGAAGGCCGACGTGTACGAAGATTGATCACACCGGCCAGCGCGTCGCTTCCGTACAAACTGGACATAGGTCCCTTAACGATCTCGATCTGTTCAATGTTTCCCGTTGCGATTCTACTGATGTCAATTACGCCCGCCACCCGGCCAACCAGCGGCAACCCATCCACAAGAATCTGGGTATAATCTGCACTCATGCCCATGAGCTGCACACCCGATTGCAAACTGCTACGGTTAGCAACTAAGCTCTGCTCCTGAAGCACCGATTGCAGATTCGTCACGCCGGCGCGTTGCATTCGTTCCTCTCGAATAACCTCTACCGCAACGGGTGCGCGACGGGCTTCTGTTTCCTGACGCGAGCCGGTAATGACTACCGGTTGCGTTTGTACGGAGCGCATGGTATCGCGCTTGATGAACATACCGGAAGCACCGGATCGCTTCGTGCGTGTGCTGTCTAGTGGATATGCGGAATGCAGCGATGGGTGCGCCGCTTCCGCCGGCCGCCCCACGCTTATACTCAGGAAAAAAACTATGACGTTGAAGAAACTATTTTTCAAAGGAAAAATCATTAGATCCTTCCCTACTTAAGCCGGGTTCCTACCGCCTTTGCATAACGCATAACAAAGGTGCCAAGCTCGGAGCGCGACATGGGGACGTTGAGCGAGACAAACTGAACCTTGAAGAACCCACCTGCTGCCGACTTCACGATAATGGACTTTTGAGCATTGGGCGAGATCGTTCTCTTTGCCGGTTCATAGTTGAAAATGCCTTTGCCGGTGAGGTCAATAGATGCAATGCGGCCGGATGCCGAGGCAGAATCTACTCTAAACAGGGATGGCGTTACTGTAGACACATTATCAAATGTTGTGTCCACAACATATGCTGTGGTGGTACCCATTGCATTAACGCTGCCGGAGTTGAAAAGTATATCGATCTGAGTTGTCTTTCCTCCACCCCACACCGGCTTGACCATCATGTCCCATGTACCTTCTTGCATCTTTTCGACAATCACCGGAACACCGCTATCAAAAGAGAAGTAGTACGAATCAACAGAGTCGGGAGTAAAGGTCACAGTGCGAACAGTAACGGTATCGGTGTTTGTGGGACCACTTGGGGTTGTGTCTGCGCAAGATGGCAACATCATGCTGCCAAGCAGTATGACAACACTAAGTGCTGCAGAACGAATCGTGGGACGTGTGGAATCGTACGTATTCATAAGATGATAATAAGGGTATGTTGAAGAGCTTATACGCACGGGAAACGAACAATCACGCCTATAATTGTAATAACAACTAATATTTTTCTGCGCTGTTACAAATTCCTTCATTGCGTTGTTTTTCAACATCTTACGCTCGTGGATGAAACGACTTATGAACTTCCAGAATATATTTTCTGTCCAGGTGGGTATAAATCTGGGTAGTGGAAATGTCTGCATGACCGAGCATTTCCTGCACTGCTCGAAGATCAGCGCCACCTTCTATAAGATGTGTAGCAAATGAGTGCCTAAAGGTATGAGGATGAACATCGAATCCACATATTTGCGCCGCCTTGTGGACTATATTCCACACAGACATGCGGGACAAGCCGCCTCCGCGCAGGTTCAGGTACACAATATCGGCGCTGCGATCCCCTGCCACGTGCACACGCTCCTCGCGTTGATATCGCGCAAGCCACTGCAGGGCTGAATTACCAAGAGGCACGATACGTTCTTTAGAACCTTTACCGAAAACGCGTATCAACTCCGATTCCCACAACACATCGCGCTGGCGCAGAGAGCACAACTCGCTTACCCGGATTCCACCCGCGTAGAGTGTTTCCAGAATGGATCGATCGCGAACTCCGGAGCGGGCATTCAGATCGACGGATTCCAACAAGGCCTCTACCTGCGAAACCGTCAAAGCGTCGGGAAGTACGCGGCGCGCACGTGGCACTTCCAACAGTTCGGCGGGATTAGCCGGCAGATATCGCGTGGAATGAAGAAAGGTAAAAAAACCTTTCAGCGACGAAGTATACCGGGCTCGTGAACGCTCGGATAAACCTACCTCGGTAAGCAATTGCAAAAAGGCCTGAAGCACCGCCGGAGTTACACCCGAATACTCCACTATGGAACGATCACACAAATACTCGCATAATCGAAGCAAGTCCGAGGAGTAGGAATCAATAGAATTTACCGACAGTCCTTTCTCGAGTTTGAGAAAGCGCATATAATCACGAAAGGGATGCTCCAGAGATCGCGGTATCGTGGCAGTGCTATTCATGGTAGATCATCGCTGCGATGCTTCATCTTTGGGAAGCTCTTTATACACCATGCGCTGGTGATGCGCGCCTATAAGATTTCGTACGAACGACTCCTTGATGGCCGCAAGGTCTCGCATGGTAAGCTCGCACTCATCCAGCTGGCCATCCAGGATTTTCTCTTTGAAGATGCTATCAACAGCGGTTTCTAAAGCTTCGCGATCATCCACAATGCGAGACACCGCTTCCACTCCATCAGCCAGCATGACCAGAGCAGTTTCTTTGGTCTGCGGCTTGGGTCCGGGATATCTGAACGATTCCTCTTGAATCTCATCAACACCTTTCTCGTCAGCATCTTCTTTGGCCTTTGCATAGAAGTGTTTGATCAAACCTGTGCCGTGATGCATAGGAATAAAATCGATGATCTTCTCAGGCAATCCATACTCGCGGGCTATCTCGATTCCCTCCGCAACGTGATTGCGAATAATGGCAGCACTTTTCTTTGGTGTAAGGTGATCGTGTTTATTGTCGATTTCAATCTGATTCTCGATGAAATACTCAGACTTAGCAATCTTCCCTATATCATGAAAATACGCGCCCACCCTAGCCAGCAACGGGCTTGCCTCCACACTATGAGCCGCGCTCTCCACCAAGTGCGCTATTGCCAAAGTATGCTGATACGTGCCGGGCGCTTTCTCGCTCATTTGCATGAGCAGCGGATGATTCACGTTGTCGTATTCCCTTAAGGTTAGGTCTGTCATCACCCCGAAGTATCTCTCGGTAATAGCAATCACCGCAAAGGTGAGTAAGGGCGATACCACTGCATTAACCACCGCCCATGAGTATGCGCGCCACTGCTCCGGAATACTACCTCCCTGTTCAAGCACCATAGCGGTAATAACGAGCACGAAACCTATAAGAATAAAACCAATGGAGCGGAACAACTGCGTACGCGTCCGTAAGTCGCGCACGCTGTAGGCCCCCAGTGTACCGGCAATGATCAGCGCGAAAGCTCCGCCGGAATCGTTGGAGCGCACGGCAGCATACATCAGCGACGACGTCACCGTGACAATGAAACCGGTTCGCGAATCAAAGTAAATGGCCGCAACCATAGCGCAGGCCGGGATGAGCACAAGAAACTCAACAGAGAATTCACGCGGCAGTAGTAACGTAGCCCACGAGAACAGCGCGCTACTGAAAATCAACGCGCTTAGGGAAAGCAATTGCAGATTGTCGTTGTAAATCTTCTTTCGCAAAAAGTACACAAAGAGAACCAGCAATGAATACACAAGCATTGCATGCAACAACGATCCCGCTATAAAGGCACCGTTACTTGCCGAGCCCACAGATTCGTCTTGCACATACCCGTAATTCGCCAGCTTCGAAATATTCACGGGCGTTAGGATTTCTCCTTTGCTGATCACTACCTCGCCCTTTCGCACTATGCCGCGCGTACGAGACACAGAAGCAACGGCAGCATCTTGAAGAATTTTGCTGCGTTCTTCATTGCGTTTCAATGTGGGGCGAATAAGCGCAAGCAAACGACGTTGAATACGTTCGCCGGTAGCAGCGCTCAGCGATGGTCGAAGCATAGTATCTACCATGGTGCGTAGGCGTGCGGAGTCCAGCACATCCGTTGTCGGCACCGAACGTACCACTGTACCCGATTCCGCTATAAGTATCTCTTTGGTTGTAACAGTGGACAATGCAATGTCCGTCATCTCGAGAGCTGAGCATTCCTTTGCGAGCTCACGAAGTTGTTTGCGTAGCTCAGCGTCAGCATTTTCTGTTCCATCAAGCAGATAAGCTTCGGCAGCACTTGGGGCCATTACCACCCTGGACGTAGGCTTCATGACCGACGAGAACACCGGAGGTGTGCGTTCCATCGCATCTATTACCTCTGCCTGAATCTCCGAAGCGTCTTTCCGTATGGGAAATGTGGTCTCGGCCACCAGCGTCTGCTGCTGCCATACTTGTCCTTCGCTAAGGAGTAAACTCTTGGATGTTCCGAAGATGATGTGCGACAAACTTGGAAAGAACAACGCACAGAGTACCGGCGTGGCAATGATGATCATCAATCGAACAAGTTCCGATTGACGCCAATTTCCGCTGGATGAAGCTTGGGCAGCACTTTCTTCTTGAAGTTGCTGAAACAAGGTGGAGCGTGTCTTGGCCATGTGATTCCTTGAGGTCTATTTCCCGGTGAAAACCGGTTTGCGTTTTTCCTGAAAAGCTCGTACGCCTTCGGCGTAATCGGCAGTTTGTCCGGCTAACTGTTGGAAGTCTCGTTCGGCATCCAGCATCTCGTCCAGTCCGGCTGTTTGCGCGCGCTGCAGCATACTCTTGATATAGCCGTAGGATGTGGTTGGTCCGTGCGCATATTCTTTTGCAAGTGCGGCCACAGCTTCATCCAGCACATCGGGGCCCACCACACTATTGACCATTCCTACGCGAAGAGCTTGCTCGGCAGTGAACTGTGCGTTGCGCGTTGCGAACTCGAAGGCTCCCGCATATCCTAACATGCGGGTGTAAAAGAACGTGCCTCCCGAATCGGGCACTAGGGCTATTGCAGAAAATGCCTCCACCAGTTTAGCCGAACTACTCATGATACGAATGTCGGCTGCCAGCGCCAAAGACAATCCCGCACCTGCTGCTACTCCGTTGATAGCCGCAATAATTGGCTTTGGCAAAGAGGTCATAGCGCGAATGATGGGATTGTATCTCTGCTCCAAGGCATCCTTTAATGTTCCCTGACCTTCACTGCCCGGCGCCTCTTTCAAATCCTGTCCCGAGCAAAAAGCGCGACCATTGCCGGTGAGTACAACGCACCGTACCTCGTCATTCTCACGGGCTTCCTTGAAGGCCTGCTGAAGATCTGTGGTCATGGCATTGTTGCAGGCATTGAACACGTCGGGGCGATTAAGCCGTATAGTCATGATACCGTCGTGAAGGGATATCTCTAAGGTACTCATAAGATGATGCAATGTAAATGTTATGATTACAACTGAATGCCGGCGAAGGTGGCGGAAAAAATAATGGCGAAGGTGGATTCAAGTCTCTTTCTGGTGACTCGCACTATTCGCCTGTCCACACGGGTTTTCGTTTTTCCACAAAGGCAGCCATTCCCTCTTTCTGATCTTTAGACGCAAAGAGCATGTAGAAGTTCTTGCGCTCAAGCATCAAGCCATCGTCCAAGTGTTGCTCAACGGCAGCGTTTACTGCTTCCTTTGCTAAGCGAACCGCAAACGGCGGCTTTGATGCTATAACTGTTGCCAGGGAAACCGCTTCGCGTAGATACACGGCACTTGGTACTACTCTGTTTACCAGGCCATGTTCCAGCGCTTTGTGTGCAGACAGCATACCGCCTGTCAAAATCAATTCCATGGCAAGGCCTTTGCCCAACGCTTGCGTGAGCCGTTGTGTACCACCGGCTCCGGGCATCACACCGATATTTATCTCCGGCTGACCAAACTGCGCGGTTTCCGAAGCAATAATCATGTCGCAGAGCATTGCCAGCTCGCATCCGCCGCCTAGGGCAAAACCGCTCACAGCCGCGATAATCGGCTTCTTCACCGAGCGCAATTTTTCCCAGGTAGCGAACTGGTCGCGCTTCACCATGGTCACTGCATCCGCTTCTTCCATTTCTTTGATATCAGCGCCGGCTGCAAACACTCGCTCACTGCCATGAAGCACAATACATCCAATGGAATCATCGGCGTCGAACTCCATGCACGCATGAACAATTTCGGTCATCATGGGCATGCTTAGTGCATTCATGGCCGATGGTCTGTAGAGCTCGATAGCGGCCACTCGGGGGCCCGGTTTGGTGATGCGAATACACGTATATTCGTTCGTCATAGTCTTCTATGCATTGATAGTCACAAAGTGCGCACGAAGATAGTCAGCAACGAAGAATCATTCAGCATTGCGACGTCTGCGTTTTGAGCTCATCTTCGGATCAATACCGGAATCATCTTACCACCATTCTCCTACACATCGAACCGCCAAATGGAATGCTTATACATACCTGAGTACTCGTCGGATCAAGCAACGCTAAGCATTCACGGCGAAGAGTATCGACATTGCCGCGCGCTGCGCCTGCGCGAGGGAGAAAGCATTCTTGTTTCTAACGGATCGGGGCTATGTGCCACGGCCACTGTGCTCTCTTGGCATAAGGATCATGTGGTGCTTCAACGTGTGGAAGTATTGCCCCTATACAGAGAATCGGCAAAGCAGTTTCATCTGTGCATTGGAGTTCTGGACAGCAAGGAGCGCAGCGAGTTTGTGGTGGAAAAAGCCGTGGAGTTGGGAGCAACGAGTATCACCTTCGCTTCCACTCGTTACGCATCGAAACGACGCCACAGCATGGAACGATTTCGTTCCAAGGCAATAGCAGCGCTGAAGCAATGCTGCCGCGCGGTGCTTCCATCCATCACTCTGGCAACAAGCTTATCCGATGCAATCACTACTATCGGAGCGGATCATCATGTGATTTGTGATACGAACGGATCCACGCCTCAATCAATTTCAAACAATACCTGTATCTACATCGGGCCGGAAGGCGGATTTCATGATGATGAAATTGCTTTGCTGCGCACCCTGCATGGTGTTGATGTGTGGCATTTAGGCAACGCGCGTCTGCGTGCAGAGACGGCAGCAATGGCGGCACTCAGCCACGCCGCCGTAGCGTAAGTGGGTGGAGTGTATGTAGCGCTATTGATAAAACGTCCCGGTCGCCTATGGCTGCAGGTCTTTCTGCCGCAGAGCTGCTCTGGCTTCCTGCGTAAAAATTGATCTGGGGAAACTGCGCAGTAGTTCTTCGTACTGGGCTTTGCTCTCCGCCTTATTCCCTTCTGCGCGGAATGATCGCGCGCTAAGTACCATCGCTCGGTCCAGATAAATACTCTCCGGCCATTGCGTCGATAACTTTTCGCAGTATGCGCGAGCAGGCGCGTATCGACGCTCACCCATGCATAACTCTGCAGCTTTGATACACGCTAGCTCGGCTATATCGGGATTGCGCCGCTGCAGCATAATCTCATCATACAGTTTAAGCGACTCATCAATGCGCCGTCGGTTCCGTAATCTACCAGCCTGCGCAAAGTTCCATAGCATCAGCGAATCGTCGGCGCATTGGCGAATGATGGACATCCGCTCTATGGCGTCGTTGGCAAAATTTGATTCCGGCTGTTCGGCAAGCGAAGTATACACGCTGAGCGCGCTATCCATGTACCCTTTGAAGAACAATATCTCACCTCGTTGGAATTGCACTTCATCCATCAGTTCTTGCGTGGCCCCCCGCATGCTTAGAGCTTCGCCTAGCAGATTCATTGCTGCATCTAAGCTGTCGTCCGCCATACTCACCTTTGCAAGTGCAAGCATAGCTATTGCGGCCTGCGGAAATGCCTCGTACGAACGAACTACCGTACGATATTCTTTTTTGACCTCTTCCGAAGCAGCACCCGAGCGTTCCAGAATGGAACCTATGCGCAAGTGCGCGTCGGCGGCTGAAGAGCTACGCGGATAATCGCGGATGATTGTTCTGTACAACTTGACGACCTCCGCACTGCGCTCCGGCGAGGCATTGTCTCCACTTTGGGACTCACTGCACGCGGCAAATCCAAACGCCGCATACTGCGCCACATCTGAACTTTTACCCATTGCCATCACGGCAGAAAAGGCACGCATAGCTGTCTCATAATTGCCATCGGCCCGCATGGTCTCGGCAAAATTTACAAGCTCTCGCCCGCGAGCATTCAGCCGTTTGTCGATGTCTTCCACAATGGCGCACGCTTCATCCGGCTTTTTGCTTTCACGAAGGAACCACTCATACAATCGCGCAAAGGCAATATTCTCGGAGCCGCGAGAGTCGTATTCCTTTTTCATCAACGATTGCACAATGCGCGCCGCGGAATCGTCTGTCATCAGCGCGCTGATACGGCCCTGAGCGTATTGTAATTGCGAGCTTCTATCGAACACAAGCAACACCTGCTCCAGACTCCTTGTAATGTTTCCGTTTGTTGCATACAGCTTGGCAAGATCATCTGCGAACACTTCCGGCTTACGCAGAGCTGTGCGGCCGCGTTCCAGAGTTTCTATAGCTTTAGCCACTGCGCGAACTTCAATCTGCGCTTTGGCCATCTCCAGAAAACTTCTTTCCGTCACCGCCGATTTTTTTAAAGCCTCGCTCCAGGCCTTGTCAGCATCATCTTCCTTGCCCGAATTCCACTGCAGCTGCCCGTACACTGTGAGTGTGGAAACTGAGCGAATAGCAAGCAGGCGTTTTTCCACAATGTCTTTGAGCGACTGCATATTGTCCAAAGCTTTGAGCGTGCGGCACACACCACCGAAATACTCCTCGCTCTTCGGGTCTTCGTCGTACAAGCTTTGCCACAATCTGGCCGCGCTGCGATAATCACCGGACTGTTCGTACGACAATGCCACGGCGGCTCGGCCACCCTGCGCAGAGAGCGGCACGGTAGCTGCAACGAAAAGCACAACAACTGCTGTGATAATTATCCTAAACACACAATCTCCTGCTGTACCGGTTCGGATGGAACAATCACGGTGCCGTCCATCCCAATCACCACACTGATCTCCGATCTCACGCCAATCTCGCCGGGGATGTAAATGCCCGGCTCAATGCTGAACGACGTTCCGGGAAGAATACGACGATCGTCGTGCGTTTCGTAGTTGTCCATGTTCGCGCCTGAGCCATGCGTTTCTTCGGCGATATTATGACCTGTTCTATGGATAAAATACCGGCCGAATCCGGCATCGTCTATCACTGTGCGCGCCGCATCATCTACTTCGAATCCGCGTATCTCCTGCTTTTGTGCAAATCGCTCGCACACCAGTTCATATGCGGCATTGCGGGCATCACGTACGATAGAAAATATCTCTGCCTGACGCGCATTGGGCGCAGTACCTGTGTGGCACATCCACGTGATGTCTGCGTAGGTGGCATCGGGCGCAGGGCCTTTGGCCCACATGTCGATGAGCACTAACTGATCCGGAGGAATAACCGCGTTGTCGTCTACTCTGGGAGCATAGTGCGGATTTGCCGCATTGGGTGCAATAGCCACAATGGGATCGTGATCTGTGACCAGATTATTCTGTTCGAAAAATCGAACAATGTTCTGCTGTACATCGTATTCCGTGACACGCTGCTTTCGGCGAATCTTCTCCCCCAAAAACTGCATGGCATCCATCATTGCGGAGCGAACCAACAAGGACGTATGTTCATTCTCGCTGCGCTGTTTGTCCGTCCATACCGCCTGTAATTCCTGAGCTATATCACCGGACGACACCACATCGAAGCCCAGAGACCGCATCCACTCAACGGTGCCGGCATCTACTTTAGAAAGCACCGGCAGCGCGCCCATGGGAGAATATTCCATAGCCACACGCCGGAAGCCATTCAACGCTCGTCCCACAGCGGAATTCCAATCGTCCCGCCGAGCATACTGAACCTCCGTAAAGGGCAGATGCTCTAAGGTGTGGGCCTCAATGGCATTGACAATCTTTACTATCTCACCACTTTGCGGCACAATCACTGCCCACCTGCGCGTACAGTGCGCCGTTGCAGGCACATTGCAAATCTTCTGCGCAATGGAATTGCTGCCGCGAAAATCGTACAACATCCATGCATCAATGGAGTGCTCTCGGAGCAATTCTTGAATTCGCTCAAAACGACCGGAAATATTCATGTGCTTAGGAATAATTATCAGGTTGATTCAAAAAGTAGCCTGCATGCTTCGGGCACACCAAGTGATCCATGCTCTACATCCGCGCGTAAACGTTCGTATCGTTCCCGCATCACAGAGGAAGCGAACATTCGTCGAAGCACTTCCTCGCGAACGCTGTCTTGATACCACAAACCGGCTTGACGCTTGCGCTCTTCCTTGATCGCGCTGCCGCATTGGCTAAAGAACTCAATGCATGTATCAACGAATTGCCCTATTCCCAGATCATTTGCCGCAGAGGTACTCACCACCCGCGTACTCCACGCATCACAAACCGGTCTCATGAGCGCATGCACGCTATGTAAAGCCGCAAGAGCGCTATTCGAAGCCTTGGCATCAAGGTCTGCCTTGGTGACCACATACATGTGAGCCATCTCCATGATTCCTCGCTTCACTGCTTGCACGTCGTCGCCGGCGTTTGGCAGCAACAGCAAGGCAAAGAAATCCACTATAGATGCTAATGCAAATTCCGCTTGCCCAACGCCTACAGACTCCACCATTACCACATCAAAACCGGCTGCTTCGCAAACGATAATACTCTCTCGAGTTCGTGGCGCTATGCCTCCTGCACCGGCACCGGAAGGACTGGGTCGAATGAACGACATCTCACTGCGGGCTAGCGTTGGCATTCGGAGTTTGTCGCCAAGAATACTCCCTCCGGAACGCGCACTGGTGGGATCTACAGCAAGCACCGCCACTTTTTTACCACGGGAAATCCACTCCATTCCTACGCGCTCAATGAGACTACTTTTCCCCACGCCCGGAGCACCCGTTAAACCAATTCTGTACGACGCTCCCGAATAGGGGTACACAGCTTCCAGCAGTGCATGACGAGACGATTCGTCTTTCTCGATGGAACTTTCTACAAGGGTAAGGGCTTTAGCAAGAAATCGTCGGTCGCCGGCGAGCACTCCCTCAGTAAGGCGCTTGTCATCGGTGGTCATTTGGCGCCTCCCTGCAGTTTCTCTGCTTCTCGAATTCTTCTCTGCTCTTCCTTAAAGATGCTATCCGAGCGCACATAGTTCCGGCGCATCATAGACATTCTGTTACTGCGGCGCGAATCCATTTGATCAATACGCCTGTTGTAACGGCTATCTTTATTCATCAACACCGAGGCAAAAAACAAAGCGAACCCCGCAAAGGCGAGAACATAGACTAAAACACGCACCCGTCCCGACGAGAACAAGCTCCCCGATGGATCCTTTACGTGTTTTGCATCGCTCATCGTTTTTTTAACGTTTAGTAAATAATGGTTACCGGGCAGAATGTTGTTCCCACAGTAAATCCAGAACCTTGCGAGCAGATGTCATTATTGGCGTTCCCGGACCGAACACGGCACGAACACCAAGGTTCATGAGTGTGGGAACATCATCGGGGGGAATAATACCGCCCGCTACCACCATAATGTCTTCTGCGCCTCGTGACTTCAACTGATCGACGAGCTCGGGAATAAGCGTTAAGTGTCCTGCCGCCTGCGACGACACACCTACAACATGAACATCATTCTCTACCGCCTCACGTGCGGCCTCTTCCGGTGTTTGAAACAACGGACCGATGTCTACATCGAATCCTATATCGGCAAAGGAGGTAGCAATAACCTTAGCTCCGCGGTCGTGCCCGTCTTGACCAAGCTTTACCACCAGTATGCGCGGACGCCGTCCGGTTAGGTCCGCGAATCGGGCCACATCGTTTTTTAAGGCTTCGAATTCTTGATTGTCGTGATACATGGAGGCATACACTCCTTGAATAGTTTGAGTGGTAGCAACATATCGTGTGTACACGCTCTCCAGCACATCGCTTATCTCTCCTACCGTGGCTCGAGCACGCGCTGCATCAACAGCTGCAGCCAAAACATTCGCATCGTTTGTGGCAGCGCAGTTTCGCAGATGGTCTAAACACTCGCGGAGCTTTTGTGCATCACGTGTGGCTTTAACGGCGTTTAACCGTTCAATCTGTGTTCTTCGTACTTCGGCATTGTCAACCACGCGCACCTCGATCGGCTCCTCGTGATCGGGCCTGTATTTGTTAACTCCTACAATCACTTCTTCGCCTTTGTCGATGGCGGCTTGCCGTTTGGCGGCCGATTCTTCAATACGAAGTTTGGGAAATCCGGACTCGATTGCTTTGGTCATTCCGCCCATAGCTTCGATCTCATCTATGAGTTCCAGAGATCTCTGCACCAGCTGCTCGGTAAGGTTTTCGATGTAATAGGATCCGCCCAGAGGATCGGCTACTTCGGTTACATGAGATTCCTCAGCAATAATCGTTTGCGTGTTGCGAGCAATGCGGGCGGAGAAGTCGGTTGGCAAAGCCAACGCTTCGTCGAAGGAATTCGTATGCAGAGACTGCGTACCGCCAAGCACTGCAGCCATTGCCTCGATGGTAGTTCGCACCACATTATTGTAGGGATCTTGCGCGGAGAGCGACCATCCTGATGTCTGGCAATGCGTGCGCAATAACAATGACGATTCCTTTTTGGGATCGAAGTACTTTTTCATCAATGTAGCCCACAGCACGCGAGCAGCCCGCAGCTTTGCTACTTCCATGAAGAAGTTCATGCCTATACCAAAGAAGAACGACAACCGCGGCGCGAAGTCATCGACGGCGAGTCCTCGATCGGCCGCACGACGCACATATTCAAGGCCATCGGCGATGGTAAAAGCCAATTCCTGAACAGCTGTGGCACCGGCTTCATGAATGTGATAACCACTGATACTGATGCTATTGAACTTGGGCATGAAGCGACTGGTATACGCAATGATATCGGCCACTATACGCATGCTCGGTTCCGGCGGATAGATGTAGGTGTTGCGGACCATGAATTCTTTGAGAATGTCATTTTGAATAGTACCGCTTAACCTATCCTGACTCACGCCTTGCTCCTCAGCAGCCACGATGAACATTGCAAGAATGGGAATCACTGCCCCGTTCATGGTCATGGATACCGACACATCTCCTAAGGGTATACCATCGAAGAGAATCTTCATGTCTTCAACGGAATCAATGGCCACGCCTGCTTTGCCTACATCACCCGAAACACGCGGATGATCGCTGTCGTAGCCCCGGTGAGTGGCAAGATCGAAGGCTACCGACAATCCCTTCTGCCCGGCCGCAAGGCCGCGTTTATAAAAAGCGTTCGATTCCTCAGCAGTAGAAAACCCCGCATACTGGCGCACCGTCCAAGGACGATTGGTGTACATCGTTGCATACGGTCCACGGCGAAATGGATATACGCCGGGATACTCTTCCGTAGCATCGTGCGAGCTAGGAGTGTACACCGGTTGTATCGCAATTCCCTCTCGAGAGATCACCGTTTTACTATCGGGGTCCGTACCGTTGTATTCTTTGGTGGCTTTTTTACGCCAATCTTGAAGCGACATAGCTGTGCAGTAAAGTAATGAGCCAAAAATACGCACCTGCCGTGCTATGAACGGATATGAGTTCCGCCTGTTGTTACAAAGCGTACAAGCTGCTGCTGTATAATCATCTTCGTTACTATTTTGGCCATGCCTGCGTTCATATCAACTTTAGGGGACACTATGGTACGGTACAATACAATTCCGCAAATGTTTCTGCAATCCGGAGCCTCGTTTTTTGGCGACGGACATCCGGTGTATATGTCCAAGAAAGATGGCGTGTATCACGGGGTTGCCTACGATGAATTTCGCGATCTCGTAGAATGCTTGGCTGCGGGTTTGGTCAAGCTTGGCCTTGAGCCCGGCGACAGAGTAGGTATTGTGTCGGAGAATCGTTTGGAATGGGTGATGTCCGATTTTGCAATTACCGGCAGCGGTGCCGTAGACGTGCCCGTGTTTCCCACACTTACCGCACGTCAGTTAGAATACACGTACAACAACTGCTCTGCTTCCATTGTGATTGTGAGCAATAAGATGCAATTGGGGAAGATTCTCTCCATGAAGTCGGAGATACCCTCGCTTGAGCATATCATTGTGATGAACAACGAAGGCGCGGATGCAAGTCAGAACATTCACAACTTCAGCGACGTGATCTCGTTGGGCAAAGACTCATTGGCGGCCGAGCAACGCCGCAGCTCCTTCGAGAAGAGCGCTATGGCTGTGAAGCCGGAAGATCTGTGTACGATCATTTACACCAGCGGCACCACCGGAAATCCCAAAGGTGTAATGCTCACGCATCGCAATCTTTGTTCAAATATTAATGCCGTAAACGAGGTGGTGCATGTTGGCACCGACGATCTTTTCTTGTCGTATTTGCCCATGTGTCACTCCTACGAGCGCATTGGTGGATTTTACATAGCATTCGGGCATGGTGCCACCACAGCATTCGCGGAATCGCTGGAGACGGTTCGCACCAATCTGCAAGAAGTTCGGCCCACAATCATGACATCCGTTCCGCGGTTGTTCGAACGCATTCGAAACGGCGTGTATGCCAACATGGATAAACAATCACCCGCCAAACAAAAGATCTTTTCCTTTGCTCTGAGTATAGGCAAACGCATGGTAGATGAGCAGCAACGCGGTTCGGTGTCGTTTCCCACGAAGGCTCTGTATGCCGTTGCCGACAAACTTGTGTTCTCGAAAATTCGCGCACTGACGGGCGGCCGTTTGCGCTTTTTTGTTTCCGGCGGTGGCGCCTTGGCATACGACGTCAAGGAGTTTTTTACCATGCTGAACATGGTGATTCTGGAAGGCTATGGCCTTACAGAGACCTCGCCGGTGCTTACGGTTACGCGTCCTCACGATAATGAAATCGGCACCGTGGGCAAGCCTATTCAGGAGGTGGAAATCCGTCTTGCAGACGATGGTGAGATATTGGCACGCGGACCAAACATCATGCGCGGATATTGGAAGAACGAAGAAGCCACCAAACAAACAATCGACGCCGAAGGATGGCTGCACACCGGCGACATCGGTACCTATACCGCAAGGGGCAACCTAAAGATCACCGACCGAAAGAAGAACTTATTTGTGAGCAGCGGCGGCAAGAACATTGCGCCACAAGTGGTGGAAAATGTGTTACTGCAATCCAAGTATATCGATCAGGTTCTGTTGATCGGAGACAACAAAGAATACTGTGCTGCCCTTGTGGTGCCGGACTACGAGCTGCTCAAGCCAATGATGGATAGCACCGGAGGTACTACCGATGCCGGACAGCGTTCAAACAGTCTGAACACATCGGCTATCGTTAGCGCCATCATGAATGATATCAATCGCGTTCAACGGGATCTTGCAAAGTACGAGCGTGTACGCCGCATCTATGTTGTACCGGAACCATTCACGGTAGAAAACGGCATGATGACACCCACCCTGAAGATCAAACGTGCGGTGGTGGAAAAGCAGTACGAGCAAGAAATCACCTCGATGTATGAGGCAACAACAAAAGAGGGATTCTAGATAGAATCCCTCGAAGAATCACCGGGAAAATGAATGTGTTCGGTGTGATTAGTATCGCTTGGTGCTACCTGCCGTTACGGCAGTAGCTGATTTATCGCTGCGACACCATCCACGGCAGTACTGCCAAGATGTGCTCTTCCCGGCTGAGCAATGCCATTTGAAGCGAATATTCAGCCTGTTCACGTAACTCCGGCGGCAACGATCTCCACCATACTTGCCACTCCTTTGGCTGACTGTTTATGAACTCCTTTGCCAACGCGGCAAGTGTTGCGCGTGTTGCCTTGGACGTAAATGCATCCCCGCCATCACCTGCTTCGGTGTCTTCGTCATCTTCTTGTTTGATCATCCGGATGATCGAGGCTATAGGATCCTCTTTTTCCGGATAGCGCACGATCTTCACCGATTCGTCGGGCTTCACTCCAATGCGAGCTTTAGCAATGGCAACGGCCGTCTTCAAACCGCCAAGCACATCTACCAGTCCATTGTTCAACGCTGCTTCGCCTGTCCAGACGCGGCCTTTGGCTACCTCACGAATTTGTTCCTTGGTGCGCTTTCTGCCGGACGCCACACGCTCAAGAAAACGTTGATAGGTATTATCAATCATGCTCTCCAAAGATTGTCTGTCCGAAACAGACAGGGCTACTAAGGGATTCATAAACAAGGCTGCGGGCCCGGTGGCCACGGTATCTATTCCTACACCAAGTTTAGTCATGGTTTTGGCAAGATTAGGAATAGCCGCAATCACGCCGATGGAACCCGTAATCGTCTGCGGATGCGCAATGATGGTATCGCAGGCCATGGACATGTAATAGCCGCCGCTGGCAGCCAAATCGCTCATGGAAGCATACACCGGCTTCTTAGACTTTGCTCGAAGAATCTCTTGATACATTTCGTCCGAGGCCTGAACAGAACCGCCCGGTGAGTCGATGCGAAGAATAATTGCTTTTACATCGTCGTCGTTTGCGGCTTTGCGTAAATCTCGCACCCAAGAGCCGGAGGCTATACCTGATTCAAACGGAGTTGTTTTTCCCGATCGAATCGCTCCGGTACCGTATACGATGGCAATCTTCTTTCCTTTAACAGGAACGTCTGCTGTGTGCGCACGCGCATACCTCACATAATCGCCGATATTGACAATGTGTAATTTTTCTTTTGACGACTCGGATCCATATACCTTCTTTTTCAAATAATCTTTCATTTGAAGATCGGTGGCGAAGCCATCAATAAGTCCTGACTCCTTCATTTGATCGGCCGTGTATAAGCCACGCTTCAACTGCGCATCGATATGCTCTACCGATTTACCTCGAGAGCTGGCAACTTCCTTGATGTATGCTTGATAGCGCGCATCAAGCAACTCATGCATTTCACGACGTGCCGGCTCGCTATACGATGTTCGATTATACATCTCGCCTGCACTCTTGTAATCCTCGCGCTGAATCACCGTCCATTGCACTCCGATCTTTTCAAACATGTCTTTAAAAAACGGCGAGGCACCTCCAAAGCCGTTAAACTCAATGTTGCTCTCTTGAGGCATGAAAATACTGTCGGCAACTGCTGCAAATGCATAGTCAGACTCGTTCCCACTCGGTAAAAAAGCATAGATAAACTTCTTCGAAGATTTGAAATCACGAAGAGCCTCGATAATCTCACGCTGCTTTGCAAAGCCGGCGCCTCCGGACGGTTTGAAGTACACACCTACAATGTTCGGATCGTTTTTTGCTTCTTCCAGAGCATCCAATACATCCAGTAGCGCTACACTTTTGCCGCCTTCATCAAACAAGCTCTGCTGTATGGCATATTCCTGCACGCCCGCCGATCCGAAATCCAGCGACAGTATTGACTTTTCTTTCACTTCAATAATCCCCTCGGTACCGGATTGCATGGAACCCGATGCGGCGGTGATAATAGCTGCAATGCCAAACACAATAAGAACTACCATCAGCATCATTCCCGCGAACACGGAACCAATGACGGTGAGCGGCATTACCCACCAACGCCGTGAAGGACGCATAGGGGGCTGTAGATGTGGTTGCTCGTTCAAATCCGATTGCATATTCATTCCAAAGTTGTTTGTGGTAAAAGGATAAGGTTCAAAAGTGTGGAGCGGGCAGACATCACAAGGTCATCACGGTTTATCGTGCTTTGGCTACTGCGTCGGCAAGACCTTGCTTCGTGGTACCACCCTGAATGATATCAACTTGTTGTCCTGCTGCATTGAAAACGATTGTAACAGGTATGTAATCCATCGGTGCTATGCTGCTGTATGCTTCAGCGATGCTACGAGTAGACAAACCGGAACTGCTGGTGATGTTTGTATAATTCATCTTTTGTGAAGTGGCATAGCGAGTAACTATATCCTTGGCTGTGGCATCATCGCGTTCCAATGCTATACCTACCATATAGACATCTTTGTTTTGCGCCGCGAATTCTACGAATTCAGGAATCTCGCGACGACACGGCGGACACCATGTGGCCCAAAAATTTACCACAACGATTTTTCCTTTGGCCTGCTCGCTCAACTTCCTTGCCACACCGGCGGCATCTTTCCATGTAATGTCTATAAGTTTCTGAGAAGATGGCGTACCTATAGCCGAAGCGCTAACCACATACTGAGCAGCCGATTCGGCACCTGCCTCCGGAGCCGGTGGTGCTACCTGCGACGACATCGACTGACCGGCGGAAGCAGCAGCTTGTTTCAAATCAAACACTTCAGATTTTTCGTTGCCTGCTTTGGAACAAGAAGCAACCGAGGCGGCGAGCCCGCAACACAACAACGCAGTGATAATGCGCATAACAAACTCCGGAATATTGAAAATGATACTTATAGGCTAGGTTTTGATCAGCAACGATGCCATGGCTGCGTGCTGCTTATAAGACGCCGACAAATTAGACTTATTTTTCTTGAGATCAGTAACCGCCGGCCGCGATGAGTATCATGGGGTTGTAGTCCTACCGTCCAATCTCATCACCGATCGCCACTGAACCAGACCGCGAAGGGACAGGGCGGCAAACACTAAGGACAACCCCACATACACCGGCAGGTCTCTGGAATAATACAAGCCCGCATAGGCAATATTTATGGGAATCCACAACAACCAGTTCTCCAGATACTTTCGGGCTTGAAACCAGGTGGCAACCAAGCTGCACGAAAACAACAACGAATCCATCATCGGCAGGCGCGATCCGGGGAACAATCGTAATGCCTGATATACGACAATCCAAACGACGATGCACACTATAGTCATGAGCATTCCGGTGCGCAGTGATATTCTCGAGATGTGCAGTTTGTCACGATCTGCAACGGTCGGTGTCCAGTTCAGAAATCCCACGACGCCAATGGCAAAGTACACTCCTTGCAGGGCCATATCTGCATACAGCCCTGCTTCCCAACACGAGTACCCAAGCAGTGCAACGCTGAGATTGCCAAAGAGCCAGCAACTGCGGCGTTCTGCAGTGAGAAGAATAACGTACACCACGCCGGTAATTCCGGAGAGTACTTCAATAAGCATCACCGCTAATCCTTGTCTGAATCCACAACCATGGTATCGGGAGTTGAATCATCTTTGGGCGCTCTCTTCGTGCCGCGATACATGATGTATTCGTATAGGCGGCACTCTATATCGGCATTGAAGAAGGGTATTTTTCGTGAAGGACGAAGCCCGACGCGTTTGCCCAAGTCGAGATTTCCGGTGAACACATAAGCGCGCTTGCCTTCGCAGTGCTGCTTAAACCAGTCGCCTATTTGCTCGTACAGCTCGTCCAGATTCTTGGCGGTCCCCATGCGCTCACCGTATTCCGGATTGAGCACCACCACGCCATCACCCTCGGGCACATTCGTGCGCCGGAAATCTCCGAGCTGCACATCCATGAAGTCCAGCATACCGGCAGTGCGTGCATTTTTTCTGGTAGCTTGCACGGCAGAGGCGCTGAGGTCTGTAGCCACTATTGGATGAGCTACTGTGGTGCGTACATTTTTCAAAGCAGCGGCACGAATCGAGTTCCACTGCGCGGCATCATACCATCGCGAGTGCATGAAGCCGAAGTTGCTGCGTAATATCTGGGAGGGAGTTTGCGTTCCCGCCAGAGCTGCTTCAATTGCCAGTGTTCCACTGCCGCACATAGGATTCACAAAATTTTCGTCGGGGTTCCAATTTGTCGCTTTCACAATGGCTGCCGCCAACACTTCGCTGAGCGGAGCTTCGTGAGACATTACTCTATACCCTCGGCGCGACAGCGGCACACCTGATGTGTCCAGATAAATGCTGCAGGCATTGCCCTTCCAGTACAGGAAGAATACTGTTTGATCGGTTTTCGGACCGCTGTCCGGGCGGCGTCCAAACTTCTTACGCATGCGATCTGCAATAGCATCCTTTAGCTTCACATGGGCATATTGGCTGTTCCTGATGCTGGGATTATCCACCGACGATACAATAGAAAAATAGCCATCGGCATTGATGACCTCTTCCCACGCATACTCAACGGCGCGGGCGTAAAGATCATCGGCTGTAGCCGCCGTAAACGAGTGCACATGATACAGCACTCGATGTGCGCAGCGCAGCAGCAGATTGCATCGCATGGCATCGTGGTAGCTTCCTTCCACACGAATACCGGCTAATGAAACTTCCCTTTGGGCAAACCCCAATGAGTGAAGTTCCTCGTCCAGGTACGGGGTGAGAAACTTGGGCGCGGTGATAAACAGATGTGAAGTCATATGCGAAGATATCATGGTGCCGAGTAGCAGCCATAGTTAGTTACATCCCGTTGCCCGGGAGCGTGGTAGCATGCATACCATTTTGCATGCGTCGGCGCATAGCTTCAGTCGCGACAAACACAGGTGTATCGTCTATCTTTGCCGTGCTCATGTATGCGGGCTTCTCCGTAGTGCACTCAAACCATATAACCACTTTGCAAACATTTATGCCTCAACAATTGTTTACCAATGTTCGCTTCGCCATTCCCGAGGAGCAATTCGACTTGGCCTATGCTGTTTTTGGGTCGTTCGATATACAAGGTATAGAAGAAGGTCATGATACCCTTGTGGTGTGCTTTCGCACGGAGGACTGGACAGGCGAGGTTCGGTCTTTGATTGAATCGTCGCTCCAAGAGTATGGTATCCCGGCACGGGTAATAGACGCAGAAACAATCGAGCAGCGCAATTGGAACGAGGAATGGGAACGCTCACTGGAGCCGGTGTTTATCAACGAACGCATTGCTATTAGTCCGTCGTGGCATGCAGAATCGGTGAATCACGAGATTACCATTGTGGTTGATCCCAAGATGTCCTTTGGTACAGGCTACCATCCCACCACTCGCATGACTACTCGCTTGCTTCAAGAGTATGTTCATAGCGGTTCTTCCTGGATAGATGCCGGAACGGGAACCGGTGTTCTTGCTATTGCTGCCGTGAAACTCGGCGCTACGGATGTTCTCGCGTTTGATTACGATGAGTGGTCGGTAGAAAATGCGGTGGAGAACATCGAGCGCAATAATGTTAGCCCTAGCGTTCAGATTCAACATGCGGATATCTTTACTCTGGATCTGCCAATCTGCGACGGCATTGCGGCGAACATGTATCGCAATGTGTTAATACCATCGTACTCAAAACTTCGATCGGCACTTCGTGATGCAGACTCCCCCCTTATTATCAGCGGAATTCTCAGCTATGATGAAGAAGAGCTGAAGGCCGAAGCAGAGAAAGTGGGATTCGTGCATAAGCATACCGAGCGCGAGGACGAGTGGCTTGCCATGGTTTTCTTGAGGGGCAAGTAATGCGTATCGCTGCAGTTGATATAGGAACAAACACGCTACTCATGACCATCGCGGATTTCGATGCTAATGGTTCGATGCATGTCCTGCATGATGCGCATACCATCGTTCGCCTTGGAGAAAATCTTTCGCATAGCGGAGTAATTAGCGAGGCCGCTCTTCAGCGAGCGGTGGAGTGCATTCGCGGCTACCGCAGTGTGTGCGATGAGCTAAGCGCCGACATTCGTGTGGGCGTAGCAACCAGTGCCGTCCGAAATGCTTCGAACGGTAGCCAAGTGTTGCAATCGTTACGCACAGAGTTCAAGGGTATGCTGCAATGTATCAGCGGCATGGAAGAAGCCGAGCTGACTTTTGCCGGCAGTGTGCCGGACGAAGGCGGGTATGTGGTCCTGGATATTGGCGGTGGCAGTACGGAAATCGTTCGTGGCTCCAACAGGCAAGTGGAGCATCGAGTGTCTCACGAGATAGGCGCGGTGATGCTTCATGATCGCGTGCTGCACTCCTTCCCTGCTTCAAAGGATAGTATCGCTAAGGCATGCGCGCTCATTCAACACTGCGCCCCTGTTATGCCTATATCTCAAAGCGGGAGTGATGATGGCACTAAGGAATTCCGAAGTGATGAAGATGCTGAGTCCAACTGGATCGCGGTGGCAGGAACCCCAACCACCTTAGCGCTGGTAGCACAGCAACTACCTTACACGCGGGTAGAGGCCTCGCACGGCTATAGGTTGTCGCTAAACACAGTGAGCGCACTGTGTGAACTGCTGATGAACACACCAAAGAATGAGTTACAAGATATCCCGGGCATTCATCCTCAGCGGGCAGATATACTTCCGGCCGGCACGTTGATTCTTCGGGAAATCATGCGCTCGCATCAATGTGAGCATGTCACGGTAAGCACGCGCGGCTTGCGATTCGGAGTGGTACTCAAAGCATATGCCGCTGCATCGCGCCGGTAGATGCGCGCACAAAACGTATTTTTGCCGCATGGCAAAAGTCCACATTGTGTTCACACATTGAGTACAAACTGAGTACACTCATTGTGTCCTCACTTTATGTCCACACATTATTCAACGCACAGAACTACATGCTCGCAGTTGTAACGGGAGGAACGGGATTCATTGGCAGCCATCTTGTGGACGAACTTTTGCGCAGGGGTTTACGTGTGCGCTGTCTGCTCCGCGCCTCCAGTAACACACGGTGGTTAGACGACCCTCGAATCGAGCTTCGCGAAGTGGATTTCGGCCGTCAGGAGTCCATTACCGAAGCCTGTGCCGGAGCTGATTACATTGTTCATTGTGCCGGAGTAATTGCAGGCCATACATTGGACGATTACATGGCGGGCAACAAGGGAATGACCGAAACCATGCTGCGTGCAGCGTTGATTCATGCAGGCACCATCAAGAGATTTCTTCATATCAGTAGCTTGACGGCAGTTGGCCCCGCGATATCGCATACACAACCGGTAAACTCGCGCACTGTTCCCAAGCCCATTACCGACTACGGACGGTCCAAACTCGCAGCAGAGGAATCTGTACTGCAGATGTCGGCGCGAATACCTGTTACCATTATTCGTCCACCGGCAGTATATGGCCAGCGAGACGAATCCACGCTCTCATTGTTCCGCGCAATCAAATTTCATCTGGCACTGCTCATGGGATTCTCTCCCAAGTGGATCAGTCTGATACATGTGCGTGACCTGGTTCGGGGTTCCGTGGATGCTATGCTCAGCGACGCAAGTATAGGAAACGCCTACACGCTTACCGGCGAGGGGCCGCATACGTGGCAGCAGATTTTCAACGAAATGAAAAGCGCAATGAACACGTGGTATGTACCTGTTCGCTTACCCCACGCAGTGGTGCTTGGACTGGGTTTTGCCAGCGGTTTTCTTGGACGATGGCAACGCAAAGCACCGGTGTTTAACTACGACAAAGGCTTAGACTTTGTGCAAGAAGCATGGGTTTGCAGTAACGAAGAAGCATTGTTGCACTTTCAGTTTCAACCGCAGATTAGCTTGCACGACGGTTTGCAACAAACAGCCGAATGGTATCGCACCCGGGGGTGGTTGTAGCCATGGTAGTACGTTTTCTTCAGAGGCTTTCCGCACTCACGGTAACCATTATCATTGTGGTTGTTGCTTTTGTGGTGTTCTCGGTCAAACTTGCACTGCGCTCGAACCTCGAGGCGGGAATAGAGATCGAATCTGCATCCTTGCAGCGCCCTGTGGAGATTTATCGAAACTCCTTCGGTATACCGCATATTGTGGGTGAAAACTCCGGCGATGTTTTCTTCGGTTTAGGATTCGTGCACGCTCAAGACCGGCTTTGGCAAATGGATTTGCTTCGCCGAATAGCCCGCGGAAAAACAGCCAGAATATTTGGTGTCTCGACTCTGGACGCCGATCGTTTTTTTAGGACTCTGGATATACCTTCTATAGCTGCACAGGTAGCAACGGGCATCTCACCGGAGAGCAAACGTGCACTCGAGAATTATACGGCGGGTGTGAACAGCTTTATCGAAAACAATCACGACAATCTTCCATTTGAGTTCGATGCTCTACACTACTCTCCGGAGCCTTGGACGGTTACCGATTGTATTTGTATAGAAAGACTCATGGCCTTCGACATGAGTATGAGCTTTTGGACTGATGTTTCCATCGGCGAGATTGCTGACTCTCTGGGTGTAGATGAAGCTTTAACGTTCATTCCCGGATATCCATCGTCTGCCCCTACCGTGTGCGATCCCTCGGAGGGTCCGCGCCGCATAGACAGTGAGTCTGCAACTCAATCTATGCCAAGTGCAAACCTATACCGCAGCGGTGATAATCGTTCAGAACTCAATAAGCTCATGGCTTCCGCGATGAAAACAGTTCGTACGCAACTGGGAATGACAGGCATGTGTTCAGGTAGCAATAGCTGGGTGATGTCGAAGCACGAGCGCGGCGGCAAAGGTGTTGTCTTTGCTAATGATCCTCACCTGTCTCTTGGTCTGCCGCCACGATGGTATCAAGCGCACATCACCTGCCCTTCGTTCAATGCTGTGGGATGCAGCATACCCGGAGTACCCGGAATTGTAAGCGGGCGAAACGACAAGATCGCCTGGGGCATCACAAATGTCATGCTCGACGACTGCGATTTCTTCTTTGAAAAGGTAGATCCCTCGAACCCCGCCTATTACATCAACTCCGCAGGTAAGAGGGTGAAGTTTGGATTTAAGCGAGACACAATCGAGGTCAAGACGGCTGCCCGGATTGATACCGTCTATTTCGACTATCGCTGCACACCATTGTCTAATGTGATCAGCGACGCCACCATTACTAAGCGCACGGATAGTTTGTTTCATTACCCTGCATCTGATCGCTCGTTTGCCGCCAAGTATGTTCTTACAACTGCGTGGACGGCACGTGAACGCAGCGACGAGTTTCTGGCCGCACTTCGCATCTTACAAGCGTCTTCATGGAAGGATTTCTGCCAGGCGATTTCCACTTGGGGTGCGCCTGCTCTGAACTTTACCTATGCCGATGTGAACGGTAACATGGGCATCGCTCCAAGCGGACTTGTTCCAAAGCGTGGTGCCGGAAATGCCAACTTCCCTCACCCCGGATGGGAGGCTTCGTATGCATGGGCCGGTTTTCATTCATCGAACGAGCTTCCCCGCGTTTATAATCCGCAGACTCGTTTTGTGTTCAGCGCCAACAATCTTACATCCCGATCTCTGCCATTTTATCTATCGTCGCTATGGGAGCCTTCCTCCAGGGCCGAGCGCATCAAAGAGATGCTTTTGGAATACAGAGATTACACAGCCAGAGACGCACAGTTCATGCAAATGGATCAAACCTCGCCCAACGCCAGGTTCGTATTGCAGCATACCCTGCCCATCCTTGTTCGCGACTCTACCTCTTTTTCTGCCGATGAGCGAAGTGCTATTCGATTGCTGAGCGGATGGGACAAGTCAATGTCGGGCTTAGACATTGCTCCGGCGGTATACACCGCATTCCATGAACGGCTAATGAAGAATACATTCGAGATCAAAATTTCGCACGAAATGTACTTGCGCTATGCTTTCGAAGGCGGAATACCTGTGCGCAAAGTAAACGAGATCTATGCCGATTCTTCTGCTGCGTGGTTCGGACCCGATCCCGGTTTCGCTCGCTCTCGTCGTGAGTCGTGCATTCGCCGTAGCTTCCGCGATGGAATAGCCACACTGCGCTCTGCTCTTGGCGATCCCTCGAACTGGCAGTACGGAAAGCTGCACCGGCTCACTCTGCGACACCCTTTTCATGCGAACCCCGCGTTCAAGAATATCGTTTCCAGGTCTGTTCCCTTTATTGGCGGTGATGCCACCACAGTAAACAATGCCCTATGGCAAGTCCACAATCCCTTCGATGTGTATGTAGGTGCATCCATGAGACTAGTTGCTGATATGGAAGACAGCGTAGTGTACAGCGTGGTACCCGGTGGCTCATCGGGACAACCAATGGATACGCATTATGCCGACCAGATTGAACTTTGGGCCAATGGCGGATATATTCCCTTGCCTGTCTCATCAACGCCGGCCAAGTCCTTCACGTTGTTTGCTCGATTAAACCCACGCTCCCGATAAGCCCACGATCAGTTATTCTTTCTGGTGATTTCATTCCCACGAACACGGCGTTTCTTCCGCTGTTCACGCCATCGCGTCTAAATGAGTGGTAACGAGGATCTTCGATAGTGCACGTTTGCGAAACTCGAATTCGTTCGGGTAACAAGCCGCACTCCAGAAGTTGAGCTGTGATTGCTGCACTGTTGTCGAACAAGAACGAGCCATCGGAAACTTCTGTACAGAACGCCGGAAACAATTGCTGCACATCCGTGCGAACACTATAACTCCTGCCTGATGCACAAGGAGAGAGCCAAGCATGAAGATGTGATGGTTCAAAGCGTAGCAACGTTTGCATGCGCTCCACTACTCGCCGGGTGATATTCTTCTCTGTGCCTCGCCATCCCGAATGAATACAGGCACACAGCGGCACATCCTCGTGCCAAAGCACGATGCCGCAACAGTCCGCCACGGTCACGGCAAGCAATACATTTGTTTGAGTGGTAATCAAGGCATCTGCAACTCCGTCAAAGCTCGATGATGCCGCATCAACTACTTCTATGTCAACGCCGTGTACTTGCTTCCGCCGCACAACTCTAGTGAACCCTACTGCCAAGCCAAGCTCTTCCCACGCGAGCGTTTCTTCGTAGCTGCTCAGGTTCGTGGCATGTTGCACATCATCACTGTCTGCAGCAGCATTCGTGACATCCATGCGCAAGAAATCACTTTTTCTCTTCTTGCCGGCTATTCCGAAAACTCCCTCGTGTGTAGTGAACTGCCAAGTATGTAGATCTAGATTTTTCATAACGCAGGTATTGAAAACACAACGATGCCGTTCAACTTACTACGCGACTCACTCACCGGAAACACAACTGACGGCGAAACCGATGAGGATGCGGATTTACTTGAATCACCAGATAACTTTCGAGGACGATCAACTATGATAGTGAGGGTATCGTATCCAAAAGCCTGTGCAGCACGCTCTATACCGGTCATCGAATGCGAGATACGATCAGGTGCCGTACGTGAATCCCGGTAGATCACACATACTCCATGTTGCAATGACAAAGGTCGAAACAGGTACTTCCAACCACCGTCCGCGAACTCTGTAGTTGGCCTAGCGCCGTAAAACCAAACAACCGTGCACATGCTCACTACAGTGTGCAGTACCAAGCGACGAACCGCGTGCACTGAGCTTTTGTTCGTTGCCTTCACAGCATACCACAACGTTCCTGACACAGCGAACGCCGCGATAACAGCGGCTTCGTGGTGCAAGAATGCTCCGGGCACTTCGGATGCAAGTGTGTTCCATGTGATGCACGCCATCATACTCCACTCTGCCAGTGCCGCAAAAACATACCCCACATCATTACTGAACACAGAGGTTATTGAACTAAGAGCTATACCGGCCGTGGCGAGTAACGATGCGGGCACAGACACGAGATTTGATATCGGTGCACTCACCGAAAGAGTAGAGAAGAAGAATGCACCGACCGGTACTGTCAGCAGGCTAACGGCCAGGCTCAAAGCAGTTGAAGCGAGGATCCACTGCACAAGTGTATTCTTCGTCGGTACGACGAATGCAACAAGGACTCGTAATTGTTGATAAAAGAAATGTATACCCGCAACCGCTGCAAAGGAGAGGTAAAAACCCGCGCTTTGCGCATTCGCAGGATCGGAGACAAGCATCAGTAGGGCAACCGCCGCCAAAATGTTCAACGCCTGCGGTACACGACCAATTCGGCGCACAAGTTCCGCAGCGACAAACGCCACTCCTGCCCGTAGTGTAGACGCTTCCCCGCCGCTGATACCCACAAACAGTAGTACCGGAACAGCTGTAAGCGCAAGGCGCAAAAATCGATGAGAAATGCCTGCAAAAAGAATAGCCAAAAGCGACGCTATAGCGGTGATATGCATTCCGCTGACCGCCAGCAAGTGGGCAGTGCCGCTTCTTGTAAACGACTCGCGAATCTCGCCATCCAACATTGAATCATCACCCAGGAGCAGAGCTTTAGCAAGCTCACGATACTCAGGGTGAAACAACGAATCAATATGCACGGAGGTGTATGCTCGAATACGTGACGCAACACTTGGAGCATGCGAGCCGTCATCCATCACCGATATTGCGTTGTGGCTTGAACGTTGAGCTCCGGTGTTTGATGCTGATGCTGATCCCGGTACCAGTGCATGCCACATGGCATCGTTCTGAACTGTGTACCGTATTTCGTTGAATTCCAAATCGCTACGAGCCATCACGGGAGGGCGCAGTTCCAGAAGACACAATACCTGCGAATGAACCCTCAAACGTTCAGGCAGCTTGCCTTTTGCTCGAATCAACACACGAGCCGCGTGTGTGGGCAGGTTCGCTGAGTGAATCTGTCCATACACCTTGATGATACTTGTACCGCCCCGTGCTCCTGTTATCTCCTCCACACTTCCCCGAAGCAGCACCGGAAAAAGCACCGGAGACTGTGCATAAGGATTGCATGAGGAGCGATAAATCACGGCACCAACAAAAGAACCGCCAAGCACAAGCGCGCAGAGGTAGAGTAGCGCCATAAGGCCTTCCGTATACAAACCCGGCCTTCCGGAGCGGCGATGAAAGGCACTAGATGCAACCACGAAAACAATTGCAAAAACAACTGCCGAAGCAATCGTTAGGGCACCAAGAAACAGTGCGCCGGACTCAAGGAAACGACCGAGCGGGAGACCGATTCCTACCGTCAGAAGCATGCGCACGGCAGGAAATTTCTTCATAGAAATGAAAAAATGATGTTTTTATTGGGGAAAACTGTATCTTTGCGCTCTCTTTCTTAACGGAGTATAGCTATGTCCAAACGTTGTCAATTGACCGGCACAACAGTGTTGTACGGAAATAATGTTTCTCACGCGAACAACAAGACCCGTCGTCGTTTTCTTCCAAACGTACAGAATAAGCGCATTTGGGACGACGAGAAAAAGGTTTGGGTCCGCATGAAAGTTTCCACACGTGCATTGAAGACTCTCTCCAAGCGTAGTCTCCAGTCCATGTTGAAAAAGTCGATGGCTTAAAAAGAAAACCCTTGCAAAAGGGTTTTTTTTTACCTTGAACCAGCTGTACTCTCCTACTCTACGCCAATGTCGACACTGATTCGTACAATGTTGTTTAGTTGTATGACTCTTGTGGCTGTACTGCAGTCGTCATGCGTATCCACTCGCCCGAACCACAAAAACCACGCGGAAACAAATCCACCCGAGCCGCGAAAATATTCGAACCCCTCGGCCCATCATTTCGAGCAGTCCGGTGCCCGTTTCGCCGACGATCTCTACATCAAGGCCGTAAGCGAGTTTATTCTGGATCGTCCGGAGTCGGCGCTACAACATTTGCGACGATTGTTCACCTTCAAGCCCGGTTTTGAAGCATACCTATTGGCGGCGAAATGCTACCAGGCCTCTGTGCGTGCGGACTCCGCATTGGTGTATGTTCATCGAGCTCTAACGATAAACGACACATGCGCGGAATGCTACAGAGTAGTTGGCGAGTTACAATTTTCCGCAAACAATTGGTGCGAGGCTGCCAAGGCGTTTAAGCGGTACGCGGAACTTGACGATAGGCCGGCCGCAAAGCTCAGCTACGCATCAGCCACAGCGCAGTGCACCCCCGCACAAGGTGCGCTGCTGCTTGAGGAATTGTACAATGAAACAGGCAGTTATGCTATACTCTTTGAGCTCAGTTCACTGTATGAGCAATTGGGTGATAGTGCGCGTGTGTTTCAAATAGTGGACAGGATTATCTCCGATATGCCGGGAACAGGATTTCCACTTGAGAGTTATGCAGATGTATTGATTGGCGGCAAGCAATTCACCAGAGTGCTGAGAATATTAGATACTCCGGGTGCTCTTCGTGACAGCAACCAAAAACAAGAGGTGCTCAAAAATCTGGCATACGAGATGTACAATTCGCCGGATCGCTGCGACACTGTGAATGCAATGGGTTTGTACGAGGCTGCACGCCGGTATATGACAGACGATGTAACCATGCTGGAGCTTTGCGGCTTGATTCTCCTGGAGAAAGGACTGAAAACAACGGCTCAACAATCCTTCGAAGCAGCCTGTGATGCCGATAGTACAATTGGTAGCGTCATGCGCCTTGCTTCCTTCTTCAACGATAAAAGTGATACCCTCAATGTTGTTCACTTTCTGTCCAGGGATACCATCAAAGCAAAATCTTCCTATCAGATTAGCCTGCTTCTGGGAATGATGCATGCTTGGTTACAAAACACATCCGAAGCGGCACGTTGGTATCGAAATGCAATCACAGCCGATGATTCAACCGACGAAGCCCGGTTGTATCTAGCGGCCATTTACAGTCAGCAGGGTAAAATTCGAGAGTCTGAAGAACTCTATGAGCAAGTGATACGACTCTATCCTGATAACTCTCTGGCTTTGAATAACCTTGCCTATGCCTATGCTACTTCAGGCAGGAATTTGGATCTTGCCCTTTCTTATGCGCGCAGAGCAACGGACGCCGAACCCAAGCGTGCATCGTATCTGGATACCTACGGTTGGGTACTTCACCGGAAGGGGCTGTACACCGAAGCAGACAGTGTTCTTCGCATGGCAATAGAGTTCGACGAAAACAATGCTACATTTTTCGAACATCTGGGCGATAACTCAAAAAAACTCGGTCATCGGGATCGAGCGATTGCTGCATGGACACGCGCACTTGAGTTAGATAAAAGCCGTACATACCTGCAGCGCCGCTTGAAATCGCGCTAAAACAACCATTGCAGGCACCTCTATGTTCGTCATCATCGGATTCGTCGTCGTATTCGGGAGCGTTATCTCCGGATACGTAATGCACCACGGCAATCTTGCCATTCTTGTGCAGCCCACGGAGTTCATTATTATCGTTGGTGCCGCTCTAGGCTCCATGCTCGTGGCTAATCCCCTACACCTTACCATGTCGATTTTCAAAGGAGTTCTAGGAACGCTCAAGGGATCGACGATAAAAAAAGAAACCTTCCTTGATGTGCTGAAGCTGATGTACGAATTGTTTCAGCTTGCAAAGAAAGAAGGCTTGATAGCTCTGGAGCAGCATATTGAAAACCCCAAGAGCAGCGCGATTATGTCCAAGTACCCATCGTTCCTGAACAATCACCACGCTGTAGATTTTCTCTGTGATACACTGAAAGTGGTGTTGAATGGCGGAGTTCCTGCGCACGATTTGGATGACCTTATGGAGTTGGATTTGGAAACAGCACACCACGAGAGCATGCTCGTTCCCAGTGCCGTGAATACCGTAGGCGATGCGTTCCCGGGTTTGGGAATTGTTGCTGCGGTGCTCGGAGTTATTATCACCATGGGTCAGATCGACAAGCCACCCGAAGTGATCGGTAACAGCGTAGCTGCAGCGTTGGTGGGCACATTCCTTGGCGTGTTAATGTCCTACGGAATCGTGGGTCCATTAGCAAAAAACATGGAGCACCTTGTAGCCGCAGAGCATCGCTATCTGGTATGTATCAAAGCATCAATTCTGGCTTTTGCCAAGGGCGCGCCCTCGGTGGTAGCTGTTGAGTACGGCCGCCGAGCTATAGAATCACACGATCGTCCGTCGTTTCAAGAAACCGAAGAAGCCGTTAAGTCGGTACGCTAATCACCACACATCATGGCATCTACAGAACAACCAATTATCATCAAAAAAAAGCGCCGCGGCGGTCATCATGGACATCATGGTGGCGCGTGGAAGGTGGCCTATGCCGACTTCGTGACCGCGATGATGGCATTCTTCCTGGTAATGTGGATTTTGGGTCTGAGCCAGCCGGCACGTAAGCATGTAGCAAAGTTCTTCAGAGATCCGGGCTTGATCGAGGCCTCCGCAGGCAATCGTGTACCGATGGATGTGCAGTTGCAATCCGGTGCTGAGGGAACCGAAGGCAATGGATCCGGAACAGATGGAATCCGTGAGAACAATGGCATGGGATTGCGCGACGCAACAACGGCGTCAGTACCCGACTCCGTACGCGAGACAATGGCCAAAGCGGCCTACGGAGACAGCATCCGCATCGCCGAAAGTACTCGCCTTGCCATGGCACGTATTCGCGAAGCTCAACAAGTGATGATGGAAAAATCACCGGAAATGAAAGAAACGGTGAAGAACATGATCATCACTCTAGATAATGAAGCTCTGCGAATTGAACTGGTGGAGGTAAAAGACAATCTGTTCTTTAATCCGGGCAGCGATGTGTTGAAACCTCTGGCCATCAAGCTTCTGGGTGTAATTGCATCGTATCTGACGAAGTTGGAAAACCACATCTACATTGAAGGACACACAGACTCGAAGCAGTATCAGGGCAGTTTAGGTGGATTCAGCAACTGGGATTTGTCCGGAAACAGAGCTAACGCCGCACGCAGAGTGCTCGAGACCAATGGTTTGTGGGCCGACCAGATAACACACGTGGTGGCATGTGCAGACAAGCGCCCTATTAACCCGGACAATCCTTTCGATCCTGTAAATCGACGCGTGACCATTGTCATCCCAATGGAAAAACAAGCCGATTTACTTCGTTCGAAGATTCAAGACTATTTGGAAACGCAAGGAATTACATCACCGCGAGGAACTACGGCAGCTACTACAACAGCACCATCATCTCAACGATAGGTTTTCCATGACACGTTCTATTGTCATTGTTTGCGAAGAAAAAATTGCTCACGTGCTTTCGCATGTGTGGTCTCACGTACTGCCAGAGGCAGATATTCAATGCGCTGTCACAGCAAGTGCCGTCGAAAGCGCTCTGCAATTGCCTCCGGATATCGTACTGATTGACTGGTCGTTCGAGGGTATCAAGCCGGCGGAACTTTTTAGCACATTGCATGCTCGCCCGTCCTTTTCTTCGTGCGTGCTCGCAGCTATCAGCCACGACCACTATCAAAACTCGCAGGCTAGAGACTCGGGTGTTGATCTTATCATCGACCTAACAGTATCAGCCGGCATAGAGCAACTGTTACTCAGCAGTTTCTTTACTCTGAAGAAACTCAGTGCGGCATACACACACGCCAGAGATTTAGAGCGCGAAGTAAAAAACGCTCGCAGCAATATTGAAGATGTTATCACGGTATTGCAACGCACCGTCCACACTCGTTTTCCCGATGCGGTACTTCGTTCCACATTTATCGAAGACGCATGCATGTGGATTGCCGGCCAATTCGAACACGAAGAAGATGTGGAAATTGATAATGAGCAATTACGCTACGCAGCAAAGCTCGTGATGATTGGGCGCATGCACCTTCCCGATTCAGAGAAAGCATCTTCGATTACCTTGGATGGCGCAGCACGCTCGGTGTTAACGGCTGCAGTTCCGCTCAAGGCTAATGAGATTCTAAAGGACTCCGAATATCTTGCCGGCGCGCGAAGCATACTAAAGAGCTTGTACGAGAACTATGACGGTACCGGTTTTCCCGATCGCATTCAACACTGGCAGATACCACTGGCTTCTCGCATACTACGTGTTGTGATTGATGCCGAAGGCTTGTGCACCGAAATGGGCGGGCGATACTCGGAAGCTTTGGAGGAAATCAAAAAGCTGGCTCGCCGCGTATACGATAATCGCGTCGTAATACTACTTGAGGAATACGTAAATGTTGTAGCTAAACGTTCGAAAAATGAGAACGCGCCAACAAGTGTGTTACTCGTGGACTTGCAGGAAGGGATGACCCTTGCAGGCGACATTGTCACCAATGCAGGCTTGAAGCTCATGAATGCGGGCACTGTGCTCCGTTCGCACCTTATAGACCGATTGATGAGTCACAACACGATGGACCCCATACTCGGGAACATTTACGTGCATACACCGAAGGCAGAGAAAGTATAAGCTGCCACGTGAGGGTAACTACATATTACAAGTCCAACCCCAACGACACGATATACTGAGGTTGGGACCACACACTGCCATCGCGCCTCCACGCTACATCCACCTTGAAGGGATATCCCAGTAGTACGGTACGCACACCAAAGCCGGTACTGAGGAGGACGGAACCCGGATCATAGTATCGGCGATTTCCCGTAAACCAGTCGAATACCGGTACGGGGGCTCTCAGCCCTATTCGTGAAAGATTATCATTCCACGCCGTCCCCACATCAAGGAACACTGCACCAAGCAGTACAAAAGGAACAGGAACAGCCACAAAACCGGAGAAGAAGGGAAAGCGAAACTCTGCGTTGGCAAGAGCATAGTTTTTACCGGCAACCTGCGCAAGTTCGAAGCCGCGTAGTGGAGTTTGAATTTGCAGAAACGCAAAATCCTCGGCATCGCGAAACAACTGATATCCGTATCCGAAAAATCCCCTGCTTATCCAGTTATCCACACCTCCAAGGAAGAAGGATCGCGGGTCGGGGCCAAAGCTGGTACCGCCGGATACCCGTAGCATCAAGCCATAGTACTGTTTCCATATAGGCACATACTGGCGCACATCCGCAGTAAGTATTCCAAAACGTTTTGTGAAGGGTGAAACTCTTGCATCAACGAACAAGCGCATTCCCTTGTACGGTGCGAAGAATCCCATCTGTGAGTTATCAAAAACATACCGAGCTTCCGGAACAAGAAAATTGAGATTTCTGTTCGATGCAGCATCTGCCGGAGTTGTCTCGTTGGTTTTATCAACTCCTATCCACGAAAAAGCTGCTTCCCAACGTTGGAATTTCGACGACGCAAAGGTGGCTGTGGTTGTGATTCCATAGTTGCGAAGCGAAAACAGATCTAATACACCCGGCGACGATGATCCCTCCATATAGTCGATGAAGGAACGATGATATCCTCTGAAACTATAATCGATGATCTTTGGAAGATACTCGTATTGAAAAGTAAAATTCGAATTCCGCAAGTCGGACCACAACTGAAGAGATGCATAGATCACATGATTTCCCAGAAGGTCGGAGAACAGCATCTCTATGGTTCCCTGGCCGTTGTTCCAGAGTGAGTTGTAACCCACACCGCCAAACACAAGGTCGTTAGTGATTCGTGTTTTGTAGTTCCTTGGCTCCGATACCGCTATACTGCCGGCGTCGTAACTTTCGGAATCGTCGCCTGAAACGGGCGGAAGATCAGGATTCACGATATCGTTTCGTGAGCGCTTCACATCGATATCGAAGATCCCATACCCAACAAATGCGGGTTGCTGGTCCGGGGATTGTTCTGTTGCCTGCGCAACACTTCTCTCCAATGATGACCTCTCCCGCTCTTTGAGTTTCAGTTTCGTGAGCGGCAAGGTGTCGAACGGAACCGATTGATCGAATGGGTTTCTCATCATGAAGATATCCATGCTTCCTTTGTGCTGCGCTGCAAACAAAAGCTTGGTTTCGTCGCGTGCTAAAGATATCTGTGAAAGACCCGAGAGAGAATTCGTCTTCGGTGTTGACGTTCTACTGCTTAGAACAAAGTGATACAGATTCCCGATGCCGTTGTTCTCACCTATGTATAGCAGCGATTTTTCATCTTTGGCCACAGCAATAGATGTCTTGAAATTGAGCGGATCGTTGGTAATTCGCTCGATCACTTTTGTGTTTACATCAACACGATAGATGTCGCGCTTCGAAAGAGATCGTGTGTTTATCTCCGCTCCGCTAACCTCGCGCGCAGATACAGCCGTATCTCTGTCAGAAATGAAATAGACTGATTTACTATCCGGAGACCAGCATGGTGCAGCATCGGTAAACACATCATTGGTAATGGGTGCAAACTTTTTTGTCTTCACACCAAATACATAGAGATCACATTTTTCTTTTGCAACGGCAACCACGACAATAGAACTACCGTCGGGCGACCACGCAGCACTGGTCATCGATTTCAGGTTGTTGGTGTATTTCTCGTAC
This sequence comes from Kapaibacterium sp. (SeqCode), assembly GCA_046297095.1. Taxonomy (GTDB): domain Bacteria; phylum Bacteroidota; class Ignavibacteria; order Kapaibacteriales; family NICIL-2; genus JBBATK01. Next base: position 181,738 of record JBKCNS010000040.1, read on the forward strand.
GATCCTGTTCGAGCATTTACAATGAACAATGCATCCTCGCCACCCGCCTTTGCTGTAATAGCAAGTTTATCGCCTGTGGGGCTCCAAGAGATACCGGGCGTGAGCACATTGAGTTCTTCAAAGTTCAAAGAACGCTGGCTACTCACCAGCTTCACCGGAGTGGATTTCTTCTCGATGTCCGTAAGGTAGATTCCGTAGTCGCCATCTCGATAGCTGATAAACGCCATGCGTGAACCATCGGGAGAAATGGCAGGAGACGAATTGTAATAATTGTCTTCCTTCACATGATTCGTTAGCCGCTTTGCAAAATCATCTAAGCGCTTGAATCTATCCAGGTCCGGGTAGTAGTACTTTTTCATGTCCTCTTGCCACTTGTCGGAGAACTGCTCCAAGTCCATACCGAAGGCACTTCGGAACACTGCATTGATGTCTACTCCGGCCCTGACTTTAGAAACAAGTTCTCCAATCTTTCCGCGACCATAGGTATCTGCCACATACGAGTAGAATGCCTGACCCCCGCGATAGGCAAAGAAGTTCGATAACTGATCAAGCGACGGCAGGGATTCATTCAGAGTGATGTCTCGCATAAACATATCGGTGGCGTTGTCCAAGCCGTTCAAGCTCTCGAACTCAGCCAAGCCCTCATTCATCCATAGAGGGAGCTGCACCCTTGTTTGAAGAGCATATTTTATGCTACCGCTGTACAGCATTTCGTTGAGAAATGCGTGCACAAGTTCGTGATGAATAACATGGCGAAATCGCTCCCAATCTCCTTCGTAGGGTAGCACAATACGGTTCTTAAACAGCTCGGTTACTCCCCCTACTCCCTCGGGCAAGAACGATGAAAGCACATTGGTTTGCTGGAACTCGTTGTGCGAACCGTAGACCACGATATTGATACGCTTCGGTACACGAAAAGAGAGGTTGCGAGTAAGACTTCGCAGGGCTTCCTCGGATTTCACCGCGCAAAATTCTGCCACGGTTTGCAAGCCCTCGTGGTAGTACACATCGAAGTGCTCGGAGGACACATATTTCCATGAAAAATCTTGATATTGAACTTTGTTCTGTCCGAATTGGGCGTACAACGGTGAGTATGCATTCACAACACACACAACTGCTAACCCAACAATCAAACGTAGAATCTGCATACTGCCTTCGTGATAACTCATTCGAACCAGCCGTCGCACCCTCACTTTAAACAGATGGTGCAATCGCTCGAGGATTTTTTGGCTTACCCTACCACGACGGATGCGACGACGGGAAATTGGCGCTTGCTTCACTACCGTCCAAAACCTTTCTGCGGTATAATGTATTTTTGCCTCACCACTCATTATAACTCGTCTATGGCTCGAACTATCGGCTCGTCGGTTGAGCAAGATCTTACATACAACACCAATTACGATTTCAATAAGGAGCAGCTGCGCAAGATTCGAGCGGCAGCCGACACCGTGCGTAAGGGCGGCGGAACAAAGGCAATTGAAAAGCACAAAGCCAAAGGAAAACTCACGGCTAGGGAGCGCATTGAGCGACTGGTGGATCCGGAGACCGACCTATTGGAGGTGGGCCTGTTTTGTGCCCACGACATGTACGCGGAGCAAGGTGGTGCGCCGGGTGCAGGAGTGGTTGTAGTGATTGGTATAATCCATGGACGAGAGTGCATTATTGTTGCAAACGACGCCACAGTAAAGGCCGGTGCATGGTTCCCGATGACCGCAAAGAAAAACATGCGCGCGCAAGAGATTGCCATAGAGAATCATTTACCCGTAGTGTATCTGGTGGATAGCGCCGGTGTGTTTCTTCCCATGCAAGATGAGATTTTCCCGGACAAAGAACATTTTGGTCGTCAATTCCGCAACAATGCTGTGTTGTCTGCAATGGGCGTGCCCCAAATAGCCGCTATCATGGGGCCCTGTGTTGCCGGCGGCGCGTACTTACCACTGATGAGCGATGAGGCCATCATTGTGAATGGTACCGGAAGTGTATTCCTGGCAGGCCCGGCTTTGGTGGAGGCAGCTATTGGGGAAAAGACAACTATAGAACCCTTGGGCGGCGCAACCATGCATGCCTCGGTAAGCGGAGTAATCGATTACAAAGTGGATACCGACGAAGAAGCACTGGATCTGATTCGTTCATTGATCGAGAAACTAGCTCCCGGAAAAGGACGTCATTCGCTATTTGCTCGCACTACTCCGCGTGAGCCGCTCTTCCCTTCCGACGAGATTTTTGGCATACTGCCATCGGATCACTCTAAACCCTACAGCACCTACCAACTCATTGCGCGCCTTGTGGACGCGTCGGAATTCGATGAGTACAAGGCGGATTATGGTAAGACCATTGTATGTGGTTATGCCCACATCGATGGCTGGGCTGTGGGCATAGTGGCTAATAATCGAGAGATTGTCCGCAATGGTAAAGGCGAGATGCAGGTGGGCGGAGTTATCTATTCAGACAGCGCGGACAAAGCTGCCCGCTTCATTATGAATTGCAATCAGCGCGGCATTCCATTGGTGTTCTTGCAGGATGTGACCGGCTTTATGGTGGGCACCAGGGCCGAACAAGGCGGGATCATTAAAGACGGAGCAAAGCTTGTAAATGCTGTTGCCAATTCCGTTGTGCCGAAGTTTACTTTTATCGTGGGCAATAGTTACGGAGCGGGTAATTACGCCATGTGCGGAAAGGCTTACGACCCCCGATTGATTTACGCTTATCCATCGGCAAACATTGCAGTAATGGGAGGAGCACAAGCTTCCAAAACTTTGCTGACTATTCGCATGGCGGCATTGGAGCGCGACGGTAAAAAACTTGCACCCGACGAGCAGGCCAAAGCATTGCGCGACATTCAAGAAAAGTATGATTCCACCACCACCCCTTTGTATGCGGCCTCCAGGCTGTGGGTGGATGGTATTATATCACCGGAGGACACGCGCTCGGTGATATCCAGAGGTTTGGCCATGGCTTCGCACAACCCCGAAATTCCTGAGTGGAAGTCCGGTGTGTTTCAGGTGTGAGAATTGAACGAGTGGTCTCTGATACCACTCATCTCGCTCTTGGTTCTTTTTTACTTATCACGCTTTCTTTCATTGTGATACAATTGGGCTTATGAATTCTACGAAGAAGACTTCGAATGTTTCGCTTGATGTGCAGCTGCCCGTATGGCTGCCATTCCTGTTGTTTGCCGTAGCAACCGCCTTCTTTTTTCGAGGACACCTTTTTGGCAATCTTTTCTTCTGGGATGATTTTGCTGAATATGTGTTTCCTGTTCGCGCGTTTGCAGCGCACCACATGGCACAAGGCAGCCTTCCCTTTTGGAATCCCTATACGTTTGGTGGAATGCCCTTCCTGGCCGACGTGCAAACGGCTGTGTTCTATCCCCCCAATTTGTTACTGGACCTTATAGCAGGAGATGGCGAGTATCCCATCAAAGCGCTACAGGTAATGATCATTGTGCACTTTTTTATTGCGCAGTGCTCTATGTATTTGTTTGGACGCAAAGTGGGTATCTCGCAAGGCGGTTCAATCCTCGCAGCGATTGGCTACGGCTTCTCCAGCCCACTTGTGCTTCACGCGTTTCATCCCATGCAGGTAGAACACCTCGCATGGTTTCCGCTGGTGGCAATGCTCGTGTATGCCGCGGTAACAGAGAAAAGTTTATTGCATGGCGTGATAGGTGGTTTGGTGTTAGGAATGGCCATGCTTTCCGGCTCTCCGCAGATGACGCTATACATGGCCTTTGTGCTGGGTTGCATGATACTTTGGCTCAGCGTCAGTGATCTAGTACCGGGAGCTGCTACCGGCTCTGCTAGCGGCACTGCCTCTGCCTCCGGTGTGATATCTAAACTTGCCACGGGCCTCTTGGTACCCATACTGGGTTTTGGCGTGTTCTGTGTGCAATTTTTGCCGGTGCAGGAAATCGCGAAGCTCTCCGAGCGTGCCGAAATGACATACGAAAAAGCTACAGTGGGATCGTTGGAGCTAGGCCAGATTATCACAACCACTGTACCCAAAGCATACGGAAGTATAAGTCCGGATGCCAAGAACAAAGCACCCTTCTTTTTGCACGAGCGTGATTACTACCTCTATTGGGATACCGCGTTTTTCTTTGGAGCAGTAACATTTTTACTTGGGCTTTTTGGAGCTATTCGTTCGTGGCGAACATCGTTGGGATTGTTTCTTATTGTTATGTCGGTGTTTGGTTTTTTGTTTGCGCTAGGCTCCAACGGATTTGTGTTTCCCCTCTTCTTCAAGCTACCATTCTTCAACGCTCTTCGGATTCCGGCGCGTATGATGTTTGTGGTTGGGTTTGCATTTTCGGTTCTTGCCGGTTTTGGTTTTGATGCACTCTTTACATCATCTAAGCTCAAGGGCAATAGTATGCCGCAATTGCTACTTGCTTTTGCCGTACCAGCACTACTAGCCGTGGGAGTGGCCGCCGGTGTGTTTGTGACAGCCCCTGCAGATGCCATTCAAACTGCAGTTCAAGGATACGGTACCACAGCGTTGTTGATAGTGATCGGTACCGGCGTTATTGCTCTCTTAGCACAACGTTCGGTAATCTCTCCACTCGTGGCCCTTGCCTGCTTTGCCGCTCTCAGCTACAGCGACCTGATCATTGCCAACGGAGACTTCAATGCAGGCAAGGCCAATCCAGTTAAAGAAGCACAGTCGTTGTTTCCGCAGTCCTTACAATCGGTGCTTCTTCCCTCTTTGCCGGATTCTGCGTTCCGAGTATCCATGCGGGCTCCGGGTGTGATTGCCTTGAAGCGTAATCAGGGCATGATCGACAAGGTGATGCTCTACGAGGGGTACAATCAGCTGCTCTTGGCTAAAAGACATCCTGCAATAACAGATATCAAGACCATGCTTGACGTGCTTGGTGTGAAGTATGAAATCAGTACCGATCCTGCTACCGGAGGTGCCGGTTTTATGCGTCGTCCGGACTGTTACCCCAATGCTTGGATGACCTATGCTACTCGCCAGGCCACAGAACAGACAATGAAGACTGTGATGAACGATGCCATTAACTTCCGCACCACTACCGTGGTAGAAGATAGCGGCGTTCAATTCGACGGTAAGGCCTATGATTCCACTGCGCGAGTTACGTGTACCGAATACAAAGACAATTCGCTTCGGTATACAGTGACGAGTTCACAGCCCGGCGTAGCCGTTTTCAACGAGATCTGGTATCCGTCGTGGGCGGTTTGGATAGACGGTAAGCAAGCCACCCCATTACGTGTGAACACCTGTCAGCGCGGTGTGGTGGTGCCCGCAGGCACACACACAGTGGAGTGGAGATTTGTGTCAGAGAGTTTTCAAAACGGGTTTCGTATCAGTTTAGGCACGTTGGTTTTTGCCATTGCGCTTCTTGTTGTGCATCAATACAATCAACGACGAATGGCGCGAGCTGCGTAGTTGGTGTACCTGATTGTTCACTTTTTCACATTCTGTTTTTACAGGGCTACCCTATGATTCGTGCAGTCGTTTTCGATCTAGATAACACGTTAGTGGACTTTATGGCCATGAAGCGCCAGGCAGTGGACGCTGCCATCACGGCTATGATTGATGCCGGTCTCGATCTGACCTTCGATAAGATCCGCTCACATATCGACGACATCTACCGTGAGCAAGGCATTGAGTACCAGCGCGTGTTTGATCAGCTCCTGCAGGAGAGTTTAGGGCATGTGGACAACAGAATTTTATCCTCTGGAATCATTGCATATCGCCGAGCCCGAGAGGCCGCTCTGCGCCCATATCCGCACGTCACGGCAACATTGATGCAACTGGTAAAGAACGGCGTTCGTCTGGCAGTGGTATCGGATGCGCCTGCCCGGGAAGCATGGCTGCGACTGTGCTACATGAATCTGCATCACATTTTCGACGTAGTTGTAACCTACGATGATACCGGCGAGCGTAAACCAAGCCCAAAGCCCTTTCTGTTGGCTTTGCAACAATTACACGTACAGCCATCCGAAGCAGTGATGATCGGCGATTGGGCTGAGCGCGACATGGTGGGAGCAAAGAATGTTGGTATGTACACGGCTTTTGCCAAGTACGGCGACTCGTTTGGCAATCAGAATGTTACTGCCGATCACATACTCTCCGACATCAGCGACATACTCCGCTTTGTTGAACAACATAACAAAGTATAATGCGTCAGTTTTCAAAAACCGCTATTCACTACCGTTAACGAAATCACTTTCTTGCTATCATGATTCTGCCCGTATACGTGTACAATCATCCGGTGTTGCGAAACGAAGCAACACCTGTAGAGGATATGACCGATGAGCTCAAGAGCTTCATTGAGAATATGTTCGAGACCATGCGTCATGCAGATGGTATTGGCTTGGCCGCCAATCAGGTGGGATCGCATCATTCCGTCTGCATTATGGACCTATCCGACACCGAAGCCGGAGCCGGACAGCGCCCTATTACCATGATCAACCCGGTTATCGAGGCGTACTCAGACGAGGAAAATGAGATTGAAGAAGGGTGTTTGAGCTTACCCACCTTTCGTGATATCGTTGTGCGCCCCCAAGGAATACAAGTGCGATACACGGATGAGCAGATGAGAGAGAAGGTACTGGAAGCCGACGGCTTGCTTGCTCGAGTTATTCAACACGAGGTAGACCACTTACGTGGTGTGTACTTTTTTGAGAGACTCTCGCCGGTGAAACGCGCGTTGAGCAAAAGCAAACTTCGCCGTATCGAGCGGGGACAAATTCTACCCGACTATGAGATAGTGACCGCCGGCAAAGAGTAGTGTGGGATCCATGATGCCGATGACATCATTCCCGTAGTTGTCTTGCGTTTGTCTTGTTTAAGCTTTGCGCTTCTACTGCATCACTCTTGCGCGGTGTCGATCACACACAGCACTACGCCTTTTTCAACAGCAGTACCCTGTGCAGCACTGATCTCTACTACCGTTCCGGCTGCGGTGGATTTTATAACGTTCTCCATTTTCATTGCTTCCAGAACCAACAGGTTCTCGCCTTTGCGAACGGCTTGTCCCACCTGGACGTTGCAACTCTTCAGCAAGCCCGGCATAGGGGCTTTGATTACAAGTTTAGTGCTCGATGCTTTCGAACCTGCACGAACTATTGCATACCATGCAGCATAGGATTCATCGCTTACCTGCAGCGAATACATGTAGCCTTGCATCGATATCGTCACGGTACCCTTGTTCAAACGCGCGACCGCCGGGACAGTTATGGTTCCAATTGTCACATCAACCACATTCGGTTCGTTGGCACGAGGACTAACTACGTACGTATCGCCCTGCACGAGCATGGTACTTCCGTTTGCAGTTTCCACACGAACGGGCTGTGATTCCCATTCGGCTGTTACACTATAGGGATGGGTATGAACGGCTACCGGATCTTGATTTGATGTACTCATTGTTTTGCTTGTTTATACTAGACCTAACGAAACGGCTCAACTGCAATTCACTGCACTGCACTACACTGTACTCAACTTCACTGCACTACACTGTACTCAGATTCATCTCAACCTCGGTGCAGAGCTCTGATGCGAAACACCTCTATCAGAGTCTTTATAGAATCCTTTACCGGATTGAGTCTGGACCGTTCGTCGTTGTACCAATCCACCGGTACTTGAGCGATCTTCATCTTCATGCGCTTAGCTAAAAACAAAAGCTCTGCATCAAAGCCAAAGCCGTCTATTTTCATCACAGTGAAGAGTGCGTCTGTTGCTGCAGCCGTTAGACCTTTAAATCCGCACTGCGTGTCTTCGATTCCCGAAAACAGCACCGCGCTGATCACCTTATTACCCGCCATGCCAATAAGCTCTCTATACCATGGTTGATGGATCTTCAAGCTAGCCGGATCTAAACGCCGGCTGCCAATACACACATCCGCTCCCTGATGCAATGAATCCAACACTTTGGGCAATTCGGTGATCGGCGTTGAAAAATCCGCATCGGTAAACACTCGAAAATCTCCCTGCGCAGCCAACATCCCGGCGCGCACGGCAGCGCCCTTGCCACGGTTTGAGCCAAGTTCAATTATACCGACATGCGGCGCATAATGCTTGACCACACGCACCGTATCGTCAGAGGATCCATCGTCCACCACAAGAAGCTCCCATGAGTATTCCCTGCTTTGCAGGTACTGCAATGCCTTATCTAACGAGGAAGATATTCGTTCCGCCTCGTTGAATGCAGGGATGACTATGGAAACATGTGGTTTGCTCATAACTAAAAAAGGCGACGTTGGTATGCAGCATCGCCTTTTTAACGTAGCATTATCTCTCTTACATCACCGGGACGGGAGGAGCGGCTGTTTCGCCAATACGAATGCGAAGATCAGCTTCAAATTTCATCGCTTCCTGTGCCAATCCGTAGCCTCCGGCCGGATTCGATACGTATACCTGAATCAAGGCACGAATTGCATTGAGCGCTTCTCGAACTTGACCTTTAGAAGCTAACAATCGCGCCTGCATTGCATCCTTGCGGAACTGCGCGCGGGGGTTGTCACCCTGACGCTGGATGAAACTTTGCAGAGCTTCATTGGCACCAGTTGCATCTCCCATCAACACATAGGAATCACAAAGAAACATAGCGGGATCGTACTCGGGGCGCGTTGCACCGTTCTCGAATTCGGCAAGAGCCGGCTTATCCAGAATAGCTTTGGTTCTCTCAGCACACAAGCCGGCAAACTGTTTTGCTTTCTCCATCTGTCCGCACATTGCATAGAACTCAGCAACGTTCAAAAGATCGATAAAGCTCATCGGGAATTGCTTTGGCGAAATCAACGATGTCAGTTTGTCCAATACGGCTGCTGCCTTCTTGGTATCACGCTTCTCTTGAAGCAGATAATTGGCATACTGCATGTAGATACGGCGATAACTATCCAGGTAGTTACGATGATGCTCATCATAGTACACGGGAGAATCGTTCATGTTACGAAGTTTGAAACCGTAATGCGGTTCCTTATAAAACACATCGTCCGGCAATGTGCTCATGAGGCACTGCTCCATGATCTTCTCGTTGACGGCAATACCGGTGCTACCGGAACGCTGAGGAACCGGACACACTCTGTACGCCATGCCTTCCAGTCGAACAAACTCAGAAAGTCCCACAAAGGTCTCGGAGCCAGGGTAGCCGGCCGTTGTTGAGAAATAAATAGGTCTATCGAACTGCGTAGTGCGAAGAATATCAAGTATCAACTTGTCTTGGACCTTGTTCAGGAACATGGGCTTGCCGCTGATCTCGCCGTAACGGCCACCGGAGAACACGAACTCCATAGCTCCACGTTGAATTACCTGAGGATCCGTGGTAAACTTGGCAAGTATTTCCGGCTTTACCGGAATCATTACCTGCTTGGCTTCCTGCAACTCATAACTCAATGCCTTGTCGCTGTTCTCGTCCACACGCAAGGATTCATCGCTGAACGATAAGGGGATTTTCTTAGCGCCCCAAGGTTCCTGATTCTTCAGTTGATCTACATACCAAAGAGTGTTACCCAGGCTGAGATTCACCACACGTATATCGCGGCGAACGCCGTCTACATCCTGCAAATACCACACAGGGAATGTGTCGTTATCGCCATTGGTAAAGAGTATCGCATCCTTCTCACAACTTTGAAGAATGTTGTAGGAATAGTCGAAGGGTAAATAATTGCCCGCGCGACTATGCATCTTCCATCCGCCTATAGCCATATTCATAGGCACTAGAGCAATGGAAGCCAGCACCACCGTTCCGGTCATGCCAACGGAAGAAAACTTCTCTTTCATGTACTCGATTAGCGCATATACGCCCAAACCGATCCACATGCACCACACCATAAATGATCCGGCATAGAAGTAATCACGCTCCCTGGGTTGCGGCTCCTGTTGGTTCTGCGCCAAGGCTGCAAAGGCACCCATCATAAGGAACATCACAAGAAACACCCAGGCCATTCTTCGGTCGGTTTTGAAATGGAAGAACAACCCTATCAATCCAAAAATCAATGGTAGTGCAAAAAACCTGATCGGGAAAATTTCCTTGAAACCGGAGTTGAAATTTCTAATATCGGCCTCTGCTCTGCTAAACAATGCGTAATCACTGTCCTGCAAATCACTGGAACGGCCAACAAAGTTCCATAGGAAGTATCGCAAGTACATGTGGTACAATTGATACCGAAGCAGATAGTTGATTTCGCCCGACATATTCAGCTTCGTGATTTTCGGAATAGTGATCTCACGACCATCTTTGCGCGTCACCGGTACTTCCGTGGCTTCGAACCACTTTCCATACTTCTTGTAATTCTGAATCTTCTGTGCATCGCGCGTTTCGTAGCGGCGAGGTAAGAGCAGCGGCGCTTGTCCGTATTGCTCACGACCAATGTACGACAACAACGTAGCAAATGTCTTTGGAGAATTTTCGTTCATGGGAGAGTCGGACTGCGCTCTTAGTAGCAGATGCGCGTAGGTTGTATATCCCATGAGCATCAAAACAAAAGCGCTCGCCAACAGGCTGAGTACTTTCTTCTTTTCTCGAATGCCATAAACCACACCCACAATACCTGCAACAGCGACGAGTACCGCCAACACGCGTACCCATGTTTCGTCTTGTACCATGTATTCCAGGATCTCATTGCGCATCGGCAGGTTGCCCGCCATCATAGTAGGCATCCAGATAAGAACGAACTTGTACACAATGAAAAAGAAGACAAACGCTATACCGGTAGCAACCAAAAAGGTGTTTCGTGTAACGGCGTATTTGCGATAAAAAACAAGGTACACAATCGAGAAAACTCCAAGCAGTGCCAGCAAGTGCACACCGATCGAGAGTCCGAGCAAATAGGCAATGGCAAGCAGATAGCGTTCATGTCCGGCATTGTCTGCTTCCTCCCACCAGCGCATCATTAGGTACACCATCACCTGCACAAACAACGAAGACGCTGCATACACCTCGCTCTCAACCGCATTGAACCAGAATGTATCGCTAAAGGTAAAAGCAAGTGCACCCACGAAGGCCGAGCCGTATACAGCAAGTGAATCCGACAGATTCTCAACTTCCTTCTTGCGAAAAGCGTTAATCACCATTACGGTAATCAAATACAACAACCATACTGTTGCCGCACTCGAGGTGACCGACAACCAATTGACACGAAAACCGCTGTCGTCGGCATTACCGAAGGGTAGTAAATGGAACAGCTTTCCAAGCATCAAAAACAAGGGAGCACCCGGTGGGTGAGGTACTTGCTGATGTACTGCTGCTGCGGTAAACTCACCGCAGTCCCAAAAAGGAACCGTAGGCTGAACCGTTAATCCATAGGTAATCAGCGCTGCCAGAAACGCTAAAGCAGCAAAAACTCGATGAAGATTCTTCGGTGTCATACAAGAAAACGTATGTGATGAGAACACGATAATACTATTGCGCAATCTACGAAATAGCGGGCATTGCACTTGGACTGTGAGGTGTTAAAAACACCAAAGCAAAAAGAGCTTTCGCAGCGATCCATGAATCTGCAAATGACTATCGAAAAGAATCGCGAGCATCAAGGTTCGTAACAGAGGTGGTGAATACATGTTCCTTGCAAACTGAATACTTCCGAAGGCTGTATTTTGCAGCGCATGTCTGCAGCTTCACAGCATATATCATCATCTTCCGCCGGCTTCGACGTCGACGTTATCATCATACATCGCAACACCCTTGCGATGACGTCTGCATGTATTGAGTCCATCTTTGGTAGTTCAATTGCTTCGCGCGTGCGAGTGATTGTGGTGGATAATGATTCCCATGATGATTCCGCCACGGAGCTAGAGCAAGCTTTTGCTGACATAACCGTAGTGCGGGCAGGTGAGAATCTTGGGTATGGTAAAGCTTGTAACCTGGGTGCGCGGCATGGCACTTCCCCGTTTGTGATTTTCTCGAACTCGGATGTACTCTACACGCATACAGCAATTGAGCGCCTTGTGAGCACATTAGCGAAACACCGGAACTGCGCCGTGTGCGGTCCGCAGCAGTTTTTTCCCGATGGTTCATGGCAGCAGAGTTATGATCACTTCCCCGGCGTGCACCTTGCTCTGCGGAATCTGTTTGGCCTCAGCGCGTTGTTCCGGCATCGGCAACGAAAACGATTGACACTTCAACACCCGGAGCGAGTTCCCGTACCGCTTTCCGTGCCGTTTTTGGACGGCGCTGTGCTAGCCGTGCGGCGCGTGCTCTTCGAAGAAATAAATGGCTTCGACGAACGATACTTTTTCTTTTGTGAAGACGTTGAGCTGTGCCATGCTTTTCATCGAGCCGGTTATGGCGTGCTGCTTGATCCCTCGGCTTTGGTTATTCACGAGCGGGGCTTTACGCGCCGGCGAAGCCTTCAAGACGATCTAAGATATCTGGGTGCCAACGAGCGAGCGCGCGCCTTTTTTCTTCGCAGCCATCATGGAACATTTGCTACAAGAATGGCGCTTGTTATAGGCATACTACACTATGGTGTTATCACTGTGGTGCTTTGGCTTTTTTTACTCATTTCACCGGCCGGTAAACGCGATCGACTGCGGCATCGCATTACAGTGGTTCAACATCTTATTGCCGTGTGCGCTAACGAACTCGAGAAATCACCATGAATACCAATCAAACTCCACCCGCCGATTCAGAGAACAGCGCAGCGCTCTACGTGTACGGGCGCAGAGCTGTAGCAGAGGCGGTGCGTTCCGGCCGCGACATAGAGAAAATCTTTATTGAATATGGCGTGCAACCGCATGGTATCAGGGATATCTTGAGCGGCGCTAAAGAGCGCGGTATACCGGTGGTAACGAGCGACAAAAAGAAGTTCGCAGTCTTGGAGAAAGCTGCCGGTACGGGCAATTACGCCCAGGGTGTAATTGCGCTTGTGGTAGCATATACATCGGTTAATGAAGAAGCTTTGTTTGCGCAGGCCTTAGCCGCGCATCCGCATCCGGTACTTGTGGCGCTGGATGGTATCAGCGATCCGCACAACCTTGGCGCCATTGCACGAAGTGTGGTATGTGCCGGTGGATTCGGGCTTATCCTTCCTACACATCATACCTCGCCGGTTACTTCGGTGGCCATTAAAACAGGTGCAGGCGCCTTCGAGTATTTGGCGGTAAGCAAGGTCACCAATTTGCATCGCACCTTGGAACGCGCTAAGGAGGCCGGCTTTTGGATTATCGGCACTGATGCCGATGCAACGCATACCTATACTGCTCCGCTCTACGACCGTCCCGTGGTTCTCCTTATTGGCGGCGAAGGTTCGGGAATGCGCAGCTCAACGCGCAAAGCATGCGACGCTATTGTTTCCATTCCGCTGCACGGTGCCATTACGTCATTGAACGCCAGTGTAGCGGCCGGCGTGGTTCTCTTTGAAATGGCGCGCCAGCGTTCGGCCACTCTTTCTCTCTAAAACAACAAAAGCCGGACAGGTGTCCGGCTTTTGATTTGAATCTTCCGATGTTTACTTCGCCAGTGCCGAGCTGCGGCGCTCGCGAATTACCGTCACCTTGATTTGGCCCGGATACTCCATCTCGGACTCGATTTGCTTCGCAATATCGTGCGCGAGCGTATCCGCGGTAAGATCATCCACGCGTTCCGGCTCGACGATCACACGAATCTCTCGACCGGCTTGAATAGCAAATGTTTTCTGCACGCCTGTGTAACTCATCGCGATTTCTTCGAGTTTCTCCAATCGCTTGATGTAACTCTCCAGCGATTCGCGACGCGCGCCGGGGCGAGCACCACTGATGCTGTCTGCAGCCTGCACAAGAACGGCAATTGTACTCTCCATTTCGATGTCTTCGTGGTGCGCACCGATGGCATTGCACACGATATGATTCTCCTTGTACTTCTTCGCCAGTTCCATTCCCAACAAAGCGTGCGGACCCTCGATACTCTTGTCCACAATTTTGCCGATGTCATGAAGTAAGCATGCGCGGCGAGCAAGGTGTGTGTCCATGCCCAACTCCGCAGCCATTACACCGCCCAAGTATGCTACCTCTATAGAGTGCGCCAGGAGGTTCTGACCGTAGCTGGAGCGATACTTCATGCGGCCAATACCCTTCACTAACTCGGGGTGAACATTGTGTATACCGAGTTCCAGAATAGTATTCTCGCCCACGCGCTGAATTTCTTCTTCCAACTCTTTGCGAGCTTTCTCCACTACCTCTTCAATACGTGTAGGATGGATACGACCATCACCCATTAAGCGTTCCAGTGCCACTCGTGCCACTTCGCGGCGGAATGGATCAAAGCCGCTGATGATAACCGCTTCGGGGGTGTCATCGATAATCAAGTCTATACCGGTAGCAGCTTCGAAGGCACGGATATTACGGCCTTCACGGCCGATAATACGGCCTTTCATTTCCTCGCTGGCAAGGTTCACCACACTCACCGTGTTTTCTACGCAGTGATCTGATGCCGAACGCTGAATGGCCTGCAGTACAAGCTTCTGCGCGTCTTTCTGGGCTGTGAGCTTAGCTTCGTCGCGTAGTTCTTTTATCTGAATAGCGGCTTCGGCTTTTGCTTCGTTGAGAAGATTCTCCATGAGAAACTTCTTGGCATCTTCCTTGCTCATTCCCGTGATACGTTCCAGGCGGTCATTTTGCTCCGCAACCAGCCGCTCTGCTTCGTCATGGCGAGTCTTGATTACTTCCTGCTTACGTGCAACATCTTTGTCCAGTTGTTGTATCGTTTTTTCTTTCTTCGTGATAAGTTCGAGTTTACTTTCAACGGCCTCTTCACGAGTCTTCAGTTGCTTCTCCGATGCTTGTAGTTTGTTCCGTTTGGAATTCACTTCCTGCTCGTATTCCTGCTTCTTTTTGTACCATTCTTCCTTTACTTCAAGAAGCTTTTCTTTCTTTACCTGCTTAGCATCATTCTCAGCTTCGTCCAACAATACCTTTGCTTTTGCTTCTGCTTCCGCAATGCGTGCCGCAGCAATGCGGGTACCGGCGAAATAGGAAATGGCAAAGCCAAGGACGAGTCCGACCGCTGCGATGATCATTGATGACGGATCCATTCGTACTCCTTTCAAAAACGTTTCATTTCATAAAAAATAGCCGCACTGCCATACTGTCCGGTAAACCGGAACGGGTAAATGAAGAACCCAATAGGCACAATTTGGGTGGAAGCCCAATCAAGTTTGACGTCTACTGATCCGCCGAATTTCTTCCGCGAATTCCGCCGAAGCGGATGAAGCCTGTCATTCGTGTTTGGAGCGCATCCCCCTGCAGATTGAATAACGGTTCTTCATAACGCGTGTGCATCATGGCATGCGGCCGTGTTGCAAGAGCATTATTGAGAACACTCGGCTATTGAGAATCGGAATACGAAAGTGACCCAAAACCCTCGTTGTTACGAGCGTTGTAGGCGTTGTTCAAGGAAGGATTGCATTGCCTGCAGTTCGCTACTAACGTACTGTGTATCGAAGGTGAGTTGCTGACGATGCTCGTCACTTTTTTCTGCTATGTTCAAAGCCGCCAATAAAGCCAACGTGGACGTAGTTTGATCCCGCATATTCGATTGCAATTGCGTCAATATTGAGTCCACCTCCGAAGCTGCACGACGAAGACGGGCCTCATCGTCGCAACGAAGGTGCAATTCTTTCCCACCAAGTTTTACCGAAACCGATTTAGACATGGTCTCTCTCAATCCGCTAAGTGTTCGGTCAAAAATACAACGAAGACTCTACAAAACAACCTTTACTGGCATGCGCGCGATGATACTTAAGAATATCATCTGTGTAGAACTTCTGCGAAGCATCCCAAGGTTTGGTGAACAGGCCGTTGTATTTTTGGCGCTGTCGTAAGGGAACACACATTCTACTACCCGCTGGACTATAGGAAATTGAATGCAGAACGGCTCGGAAACATATACAAACACTTTGCCCGTTGTACTTGCAGTTTCGCCGCACGAAACCTACCTGCGTGTGCGGCGCCTTCTTGAAATCATTTGTATAGTTCTGTTTTCGCCGGTCTTGATTCCTGTATGCTTGGTGGTGGCTCTTGTCGTTCTTGTGGACTCCGGCTTGCCCATTCTCTATTTTCAGGACCGACCGGGAAAACAAGGCAAGCGCTTTCGCATTGCAAAGTTTCGCACAATGCGTCACCGCCCTGAAGAGGACAATCATATCACAACGGACAACGATCCTCGTGTAACGAAATACGGAATTTTTCTGCGCCAACACCGCTTGGATGAGCTACCGCAGTTCTGGAATGTGCTGCGTGGTGAAATGAGTATCATTGGGCCCAGACCGGAAGCGTATTATACTGCCGAAGAGTTTTGCCACACCGTTCCCCACTACATGGACCGCTATGCCATTGTGCCGGGAATTACCGGCTGGCAACAGGTTCACCAGGGTCATGTAAACACGTACGAGGGCGAGTGCATCAGAGTGGAGTACGATCGTTTCTATATTGCAAATGCCTCATTTGCAATGGATTGCAAGATCGTATTAATGACTATCAGCACCATGGTTCGTGGTGCAAAGTCGCGGTAAGAAACGTAAAATGCCTGGAGCTAATGTACGATTCGTGTAGCTTATCACGGTTGATTCGATGCAGCGCTTGAGAATCCTCTCTTACGATCCCTTCGCTCACCCTTCCTCGCACTCTCTCACGGAGTTTGCCTGGCGTGAATCTGATGCATGTGGTTACGTGGACGCCGCTCCGGAAGCCGATCTAAAGTTTGAATATTCTTCGGGCGTCGATTCAAAGTTGTCGGTACGAATGGGCTTGGGCGGAAACATCTCGTCCAATATTCCATCCATTTGTGCAAAAATTGCGTCCCACGAAAACTTTTCCGATACCAAACGCTGCGCTTTCTCTGCTATAGAGGTGCGCAAGGATAAATCGTTGAGCAGTTGCGACGCGTACATCGCCATCTCTTCAGAGTTCTTTGCGACCATCACCTCTCGCCCGTGAATAGCCGGAATTCCGTGTACTCCTGTTTTTGTTGTTACAACGGCGCAGCCGCTTGCCATTGCCTCGAGTGCCTTGTTTTGAATACCGGAACCGCCCTTATGAGGATGAATAAACACTGCTGCTGAGCGCAGATATTTTCGAACATCAGAAACATTGGAATGCACCAGAATATTCTTGCTTCGCAGTCGAAGAATAGATTTTGGCGGATAGCCGCCCACTATGTGAAGCTTCACATCGGGAAGCACATTCTGAATTCGAGGGAAAATCTCGCGGGCTATCTCGTGCACCATCATGGTGTTTGCCCACACATCAAGTTTGCCTGCGAACACAATGTCTTTTCTATCGCTTTGATTCACATACTCTGATGCCGGGTCGCTTTCCACTCCATTGGTCAACAATCGGTACTGCACATTCGGCTCCATTGCGCGCATTGCCGAAATATCTTCCTGAGTAACAAAGGTGGTGTAATCGAAAGCGCGAACCATCTCGGGCTCGTAGCTGCGAAGTTTGGACAACTCCCACCGCCGAATAAGTTTCTGATGAATAGAAGAGCTGCTTGTGGTCTGATGTGAACGCTGCATGTACAATGTGCGGCAGTCTTCCGCAATCAGAATCTTTGGTACCGGCAAGTCGCGCAGGTACTCGCCTGCCCGCATAAAGAACCCCATGGCTACATCGATATTCTTTTCTTTCAGCAACTGCTCTACCTTTGCGGCATAGGCTGTATCCTGATAGAACTGAATTTCTAAGGGAAGGTCGTTTGCAATGTTAGAGACACACTTTAGGCCCGATTTAAGAGGATGAAGAGGAAGTGATACAACATCAATTCCAAGTTCCTCCATAGCCTGCACCTTTTCCGGTGGCGCTTCGCTGCCGTGATGAAAGGTCAAGAGGGTAACATCGTGGTACGAGGCCAAGTGTCGCAGAATATGATACGGTTTTACACGGTCGCCGCCAATGAGCGGAAACGGAAATCGAACCGAGCAAAAGAGTATGCGAAGGCGTGGGCGAATCTGAGCGCCGGAGACCGATTGTTTCGAAAACATGGATGAAGGAGGAATGCTCAACAAATCACAAAGCGTACAAACTCGTATACCGTATCCCCTATAGTTGACTCATAAAAAAATGAGTAGCAAAATCCATGAACACATCCCCGGTGAAACAAAATCTCTCAATAGCTATCTCGGCTGTGCATTGCTTCGTCGCGGTCAACACCGCGTATCATTATCAGTCAGATACTAACCCTTTGGATCATATCACAACTGTCAGCACCTATAAGCCGTCGCAATATACTGTCCTCAACAGTCAGAACTCAACTTTTTTTTTGCGTGGATTCTTAGAGTAAGGTTCCGTTGAGAATCACCAACGCCACAGCGAAGTAAATGATGATTCCGAATACGTCCACAAGGGTTGCAACAAACGGAGCTGAAGAAACAGCGGGGTCGAATCCCATTTTTTTCAAAACAAAGGGTAGCATCGAGCCCGCAATAGTGCCCCACAAGACAATTCCCACCAATGTTAGAGCCACCGTACATGCCACTAGCATGTGATGCGGACCGAATGTAGTAGCACCCGCCATTGCCCACAATTCAATTCGAGCAAAACCAATACCGCCCAATATCAATCCCAACAAAAATCCGGATATAATCTCGCGGCGCATTACCAGCCACCAATCCTGTAAGCGTATCTCGTCCAATGCCAGTGCACGAATAATAAGCGACGCAGCCTGTGAACCGCTATTTCCTCCGGACGACATTACCAGCGGTATGAACAGTACTAGAACAGCCGCACGCTCGATAGTACCTTCGAAGAAGGCAAGAACCGACGTAGTCATAAGCTCACTGACCATAAGGATTGACAACCATCCGGCGCGTTTTCGAACCAATTCAAGAATGTTGGTTGCGCGGTAGGTGTCATCCAGCGCCTCCATACCACCAAGCTTTTGAATATCCTCGGTGGCCTCTTCTTGAGCAATGTCGAAAATGTCGTCGAAGGTTACGATTCCAACCAGAATGCCCGTGCTATCTACCACAGGAATTGCGGGTAGGTCGTACTTCTCCATGGTGCGCACCGCCACTTCCTGATCATCGAATGCGCTAATGCTGATAACATTCTGATCCATGAGATCGCGAATGTACATCTGCTCGTCGGCCAGGATAATGGTGCGAAGCATTATGTCATCGAGCAAACTTCCCCGCTCATCGAGTACGTAGATACGATTGATCGTTTCGCTGTCTTGCCCGTGGCGTTTAATGTGTTCTATAGCCTCCGCCACATTCATGCCCGCCCTGACGGCCACGAAATCCGGAGTCATGAACCTTCCAACACTCTCCTCGGGATAGCCCATCAGCCATCGTGCCTCGCGCAAATCCTCAGGGCTTAAGAGTGATAACAAGCGATGAGATACGGCTCCGGGCAGCTCTTCCAGAAGGTCGGTGCGGTCGTCGGGGGGAAGTTCGGCAAGTAAGT
Source organism: Kapaibacterium sp. (SeqCode) (assembly GCA_046297095.1). GTDB lineage: Bacteria > Bacteroidota > Ignavibacteria > Kapaibacteriales > NICIL-2 > JBBATK01. The sequence goes on from JBKCNS010000040.1 coordinate 201,085, forward strand.
CTCGCGTTTCCTGATCTGTCAGATCCACCAACAACTGGTCCTGATCATCGGGCTCCAAGTAGGAAAAAACCTCCACGCCGATGTCGCGTCCAAGAGCTCTGTAGAGGAAAACACGATCCTGCTTTTTAACTCCAAGCATCAGATCGGCGATCTCGGCCGGAGACCACGATTGCAATACCTCTCGTATAGAGGCCCAGGAACGCAACTCAATGAGTTCAAGTATTTCCGGAGTGAGAAGTTCTTTGAGCATGGTGATCCTCCTGCATTATCAGAGGTTGGAGCGGAACGTTTTTCACAAAAACGCGTCGGTTTACAGCCGCAAAGATAGGTTGCTTAGGGGCCAATGAAGCATTACCACGTAAAAACGTAGAATGGAGAGGAAAAAAATTGCGTAATCGTTGTCTCTGCGCTATTTTTGTGGCTCATGTAATTCAACATCCGACCAGCTCATGGCTCATCATGCATCCGCAATCAAGCGGAACCGTCAGTCAAAAAAGCGCAAAGCGTATAACAAAACCTATAAGGTTCAAATCAAGAACGCTACCAAAGCAGTACGTGCAAGCAAAGATCTTGTAACGGCTGAGGAAGCACTTCGCCTGGCGGCAAAGGTTTTGGATCGCAGCGCTGCCAAAGGTATCATTCACAAGAATACGGCAGCGAATCGTAAATCTTCGCTTGCTCGTTTTGTGAACAAGATCAGCCTGGCTAAGCAAGCAGCGTAACATCAGAAATAAAGCTGCACCCGTAGCTCAACTGGATAGAGCATCTCACTACGGATGAGAAGGTTTGGGGTTCGAATCCCTACGGGTGTACGTCATTGTGAAAAAACCTCGAAGGGTTCCTTCGAGGTTTTTTTTTGCTCTTTACTTCACTCAAATTTGCTGCAATCTCTTCAGCGCCCGTACCGCTTCAGCAGATTTAGGATAGGTTTTGACTACCCGCTCGTAGCTTTTCTTTGCCTCGCTGTTCTTTCCCATACGAACATAACTTTCGGCGATCATCAACATACTCCCGCTCGCACGATCAAATGCCGGATACCCTAGTGCCTTCTTGTACCAACGAATGGCATCCTCATATTTCCCTAAACCAAAACACGACTCTCCTATCCAATAGCTGTTGCGCGCCAAACTCTCCGTTGATGCGCTCCGCGCATTGGACTTCTGCAACAATGTGATGCACTCGGCGTATTGTTTTCTTTTGAACAACTCCATCGCCTGGGAGAAAAGGTCCACAACATCTGCGGGGCCCGAAGAACCCTTGAAAGGTTTGTTCGCCGTGGATGTTTCTGTGTCTTTAATTACGTCTTTTGTACTTGCCACTTCCGGTCTTTTGGCAATTTCCTTTGAAGTTGACGCTCGAGACGCTCGAGACGCTCCAGACGCCCGAGACGACAATGAAGCCGCTGAACTACTACGCGTGCCTGATCGACTGTTTATCTTCTTCGGTGCCGAATTGGATGGCACCTCATCGCCGTCCGGCTCAATAACATCGTCGAAAGGATCGGTTGTGGCAACGGAGGACAGTGTGCTTGATGAGGTGTTGCGTTCTACGGGCAACGACTGTTGCTTTTTCGACTCTCCGGCAATAAGCCGGCTCGGGGATGGTTGGCGAACTTCACGTAGTTCGCGCAATTCATCCCGAACACTGTCTATGCGCGCATGCAAAGCAGCTTGCTCCTGTTGAACGCGCTCTATTTGCTCACGCAAAGGAAGAATGCGTTTGCGCTCCGAAGCTACAGAGCTGTCTTGAGGGGTTATAGTACGCGAGGGTGTTGAAGTGTACGCCGACGAGGAGTGAGACTCACGTGTATCAGTGGGCTCGCTTTGATTATTCTGATTGGGCTGATTATTCTGATTGAGCTGAGTTCGATTGCTTTGCCCGGCAGAGGATTGATCCACTTTACTGCCTTTGTTCCCATACCGTTTGGTTTTTAGCGGAGTGCCACACGAAGATGCGAGCACTATGACGCATATCGCGACCATCTTGCACAGAACTGCCCGTGGCTCGTCATACGTAGCTAAACATCGGGAATGTTTGATAGGTCGGGCATCCATGCCGTTCATGTGTCAATGAGAGGTAACCTGGTCCACTTCAAACACTATTCATAGTCGAAGTCTCAGATCGTACACACTGCCGCGATGACAGCACTGACATCAAATTCAGTTCATTCGATGCAGTTGCCCTATTTACCGAAGCTACCGGAGGGCAAGCGTCAACGTACGTCGTTAGGCGTTATCCGGATCTACTTCCGTAAGAGTTTCGTAGCTCACGTCTTGAGCAATCGCGTTAATACGGGCAATGTAATCGCCCACGAGTTCATCTTCCATCATATCATCAGCTTGGTCGAACGCTTCTTGATCTGCATAGATGGTTACTTCGGTGAACTCATTGTTCCGCTTGCGGAACACGAAGTACTCCAACCCGCGCTCTGCGTTGGCCTTGGTAAGGCGACGAACGAGTTCGTTGTAGGTGGGCATCGATTCTGCTGCTATGGAATAACTAACGGTAAACATTACGCGCGACATGAAAAACCCTTTCGTAATAATCAATTGAAGAATCAGCGGCAAAGATACAACGCCACAGTAGAATCGGTGCAATGTGCTAAGGGCCTGTGCCCGGAACTGCGTGGTCTATGCAATAGATTGACGCACGAACCTAAACCGGAGCTCGCCTTGCGCACTCAGCCTAGGTCTCTACGATAAACGTTCGCATACCCACATAATCTCCCTGCGATGTACGTCCAATCACCAACACATCAACCTTATTCTCGCCAAACCACACCTGAACAGGCTTAGTGACATTGGCAAAAAACACATCACGCAACTCTTGAAACTGTAATGTTTCTTGCACTTCCTCCGGGGTATGCCACTCATACACATCCGTGACACCCTCAAAAAACTCTGCGGCATCGCTTTCGGAAATCAGAACGTCCTCCGGATGATGCAAATGAAAAGCAATGTTATCCAGTGTCATGGCTCCCTGTTCGGCTGTACGCCACACATACACGTCAATTGGCGCATCGGATTCGCTTGGATACAGAAGGCCTGTACACAAACGTTGCAAAGCGTCGATCAACTCATCGGTTTTCATCATGTGCATTCCTTTGATACATCGTTACATTTTCTGCGGTGCCGCCAAGCCAAGCACAGCAAGGCCGTTATGCAAAACAGTTCTGGCCATTTGAGCTAGTTGCAAACGAGAGGAACGAATTTCTTCCTTCTCTCCGAGTATTCTACAATCATGGTAGAAGCTGTGAAAAGCAGCAGCAACTTCGCGCAAATAATCAGCGATCAAATGCGGCTCCATGGATTGAGCTGCACGGCGGATAACAATAGGCAGTTTGTCGCAAATCTTTACCAGCTCTCGCTCCGTGGGATGCTCTACCGTACACATCGCATCAGTATATCCTGTTGCCACACCCTGAGCCGCTGCGTTCTCGAATAAACTGCACAGACGAGCATGAGCATATTGCAAATAGAACACCGGATTCTTATCGCTTTGCTCCTTGGCAAGATTCATATCGAACACAAGCTGCGTATCTGCCGATCGCATAAGGAAGAAGAATCTGACGACATCCACACCCAGCTCTTCGATCAGATCATCAAGGGTAATCTGTTCGCCGTTACGCTTTGACAACTTGTACGGCTGTCCGTCCCGCAGGAAGGACACCATTTGGTGTAACACTACTTTGATCTTCGAAGCATCAGCTCCAAGGGTGCGCACACCAGCTATTACCTCTTGAACCGTAGAGATATGATCCGCGCCAAAGATATCTATCACCAAGTCGTCGCCACGCTCGCATTTGATTCTGTGATAGGCCATGTCGGGAAGACGGTACGTTGGCTCGCCTGACGACTTCACGATCACGCGGTCGTTCTCTAGTCCCATTTTGGACGTTGAAATCCACACAGCACCATCGCGCTCGTAAGCAAAGCCGGTGGATTTGAGCTGCTTGATGGTACTTTCAATGATACCGTCTTCGTACAAAGAATTCTCGTTGAAGAATACATCGTGACGAACACCCAAGGTTTCCAGAGTACGCTTAATGGAAGCGAAGCACCACTCCTCGCCTTTCTTTTTGCAAACGGCAAGATTCTCCGGATTCTCCTCTTTTAGAGCTTCTCCGTGTTCCTGCACCAGTAAGCGGGCAATGTCCAGGATATACGCGCCTTTGTAGCCATTCTCTTCATCAAAGGGGAAATCTTCCTGGCCCAATACCTGGCGATATCGCGCATAGATTGACCTGGCCAGATTATTCATCTGGTTGCCGCCATTGTTGAAGTAATATTCGCGGGTTACACGATAACCGGACCAGTCAAGTAGTGTTGAAATAGCATCGCCAAGCATAATATTACGGCCATGCCCGGGATGCAAAGGACCGGTGGGATTAGCACTCACATACTCAACATTTGCACCTTTACCGGCACCAAGATTATTCCTTCCGTAGGAATCACCCTCACCCAAAATTCCCTTTACTCGTTTGGAAAAATAGGCACCGTTATACTTGATATTAATAAATCCCGCGCCTGCAATCTCCACCGAGGAAATCATTTCGGGATCGGGCTGCAACGCTTCGATGATACGTTGAGCAATCACTCGGGGCGGTTTGCCAAGCTGTTTGGCTTTGAGCATCGCAACATTTGTGGACGCATCTCCATGCTCGGGGTTGCGAGGCACTTCGAACGCAAGGTCCCGAGGGTCGATGTCGCACGCAGCCAGGGCGGCGATAAAGAGTTGTTCCAGGTAATCGTACATGGCTGAATCAGGAATTCTCTTCGGTTAATAATGATTGCATGACGTCACGCTCTTTGGCCTTTACCATGCGTCCCGAATCGGAAAGAGTAAACATTTCTGCATCGGCCCATAAGCGCTCGAGTTTGTAGAACGACCGCGCCTCTTTCTTCATGATGTGCACAGCCACATCGAAGTAGTCGAGCAACACCCAATTCATACTATCCCAACCCTCCGAACGTGGAGCCAAAATGCCCTCTGCCTTTGTGCGAGCAACGATCTCTTCTGCCATACTGCGAACCTGCGGCTCGGTCATACACTCGGCGATCACGAACCATTCGCAAGGAGAACCATCTATCTCTTTAATATTCAAGAAGATAACATTTGTCGCTTTCTTGTCTCGTGCTATGCGACCACACAGCAACGCCAAGGCTTTTGCATCTTCTATTTTTGATTTTTTTGCCACGAATAACTTTCTGATTGATATACCCGCATTCAAACACAGACAAAACCTATAGGTCTGTACTCAACGATACGGACGTAATACATTAAAATCTCTGCCTAACACCACCGTACAATCGAGAACCAATGTAGTATCGATCTCCCGGCGTACACTACCGTTGTCTATTCCTAGAGCATATGCTACGCGGGCCGCAGGAGCGGAATCGGCGGTAACATTTACTACAAATGACTTCGGAGTTTGAAATGACGCATTTTGAACTTGCACCACATCGAACCCGCGGCGGCGAAGAAAATCGGTGGCTTTCTTTGCAATACCCGGTACATCAGTAGCATTCAAAATTTGAAGTTGAATGGCCCTGGCGTGACTATCTGCCCCGATCACACTTTCTACCTGCACTTCTACCGGTGGTTGAATGAAGAACCGAACAATGAGCGCATAGCCAAAGGCAACTACCACGGCCGCAAGAAGCACCGTCACCAGCAACCGAACAACGGATGCGTACTTCATATCATGCACGGGATTAACTCGAAGAATTCTCTACTACGAATGCAATGCAACGGACCAACTTCGCGTAGCATCAGTACATCGATGTATGTACGCATTAGCGGTACATGCGGAGAAATTCCAAACGGGCTTGCAGCTTAGACACAGGCGTGAGTAGCCGATCTTTTCCAAAGATGGCATCTTCTTGTGTGTGGAATACAATGTCGTAGTCTTTGCTCATTACGATGGCCTCCTCGGGGCATACTTCCTCGCAATATCCACAGTAAATACAACGAAGCATATTGATCTCAAACAGAGCGGGATAGCGTTCTTTATCACGGGTCTGTGTTTCACCTGCCTGAACTTCGATGGCCAGCGCAGGGCATACCCGCGAGCACAATCCGCATGCTACACAACGCTCTCCGGCTTCTTCCTGAACCAACACGGGACGGCCGCGATAGCTGCCGGTAGGTTCCCAGCGAACTTCGGGGTACTGCCTGGTCATGTCCGGCTTGAACATAGTCGCAAACGTCGATCCTAAACCTTTGACGATTTCCGGCAGATACAACTTCTCCCAGAAGGTCATTCGTTGCGCGCGTGTATTGGTCGTAACATTCATTGCTGTGTGTGCAAGTACGTTGAAAAGGTATTAACGGATGATTCCCATTGATTGAAGAACGGACATAACGCCGCCCGTGAGCAAGATATTCACGAGTGCTACGGGTAGCATCACTTTCCAACCCAAATTCATGAGCTGATCATAACGGAATCGCGGCAAAGTCCAACGAACCCAGATAAAGAAGAACAACAAAGCGCCTACTTTAGCCGAGAACGTTCCGAATTGAACCAAGGCCAGCATCACAGAGCCATCTTCTATTCCCAACAGTTGCTTGGCAAAGGGTGCGTCATAACCGCCCAGATAGAGGGTGGTCAGTACTGCCGACGACGTAACGATGTTAGCATATTCGGCCAAGTAGAACAATCCGAACTTCATTCCCGAATACTCGGTATGATAACCGCCCACAAGCTCCGGCTCTGCTTCAGGAAGGTCGAAGGGCGCTCTGTTTGTTTCGGCAAACGACGCCACCATGAAGATGATAAAACCAATGGGCTGGAAAAATATGTTCCACTTGCCATCTGCTTGAGACGTGATGATGGCGTTCATGTCCAACGAACCGGAGATCATCAAAACGGCGATCAGTGCCAAGCCCATCGACAATTCATACGAAATCATCTGAGCTGAGGAACGCAAGCCACCCATCAGCGAGTACTTGTTGTTACTGGACCAACCGGCTAGCGTCACTCCGTACACTGCAAGAGAGGTAAGAGCAAGAATAATCAATATGCCAACATTCACATTCGGAGCTAGAGCCACGTAGAACTTCTCGCCATGAGAATCGGTTATGTATCCCGCCGGTGAAATCACGCAGAATAGTGCCAGTGCAATAGCGATGGAAATCAACGGAGCCAACGCATGATAGAAGCGATCGGCATTGGCGGGGATAATATCTTCCTTCGTGTACAACTTAATAACGTCGGCCAATGGTTGAAGTAATCCAAATGGACCAACGCGGTTCGGACCTACACGATATTGCATCCATGCGGAGATCTTCCGCTCTGCATACACAAGAAATGCCGCAATGGTCAACACCAGATTAAGTACAATGAACCCCTTCGCAAGAGCGAACAGTGCCACATTGTGTATCACGGTGTCAAGTATTGATTGTACTACGTCCATTGTTTACCCGATGAAATTGTTAGTTCGTTGTTTAGCTCACCCTATCGGCAACTCGGCTGCACGACCGGTTCTCCTTAGGGTTTCATGTAATGTGATTCGTACACAACCGCTTCAGGTTCAGCGTCGTTTACTTTGTGCAGTACAACTCCATTACGCTGGTCGAGCAGATCGTAGCTCATACCTTCCATACCCGTGGTTGACGATGCAATATCACCGAACACGGAAGAAGCATTTGTATACGACCACTCGCTTCCGCTTGCTTTGGCGATTCCTTGCAGAATCATCCATGCAGGACGACTGTCTCTTTTTTCTCCTTGTGTCCAACGGTCGTTCTGAGCACCAAACTTATCAAGGCGACTCATCTTCATTCCCATACGGCGAAGATTCTCCGTTGTAACCACGGCGGGCGTGAAGTGCTGAACCCGACCATCGATATTGGTAAAGGTTCCTTCCACTTCCGCGTAGGTTGATGCTCCAAGTGCGGCACTTGCTGCATTCGTCAGAGAGCAAACATTGGGCGAAAGAACAACGGAATACGAACACGATGCAAGGGCCTCAGTTACGGCCGGATCGGCGCACAACGCATCATCGCACAACACTACTACCGCTTTAGACGATCTGATTTTAGATGCAACGTCCGTAGCCTCGATGCCTGTGATTCCCATCGATTCAAATCCGCGGGAGTTGGCGTTGCGATCTGCAACTCGAAGGAAGCTGTCGGCGAAGGCAGGGTCGTTGCGACGAACGTATACAACATTCTTCGAGGACACTACGTTCTTGGCAAACTTCTGTGCAGCGTAAGCATCTTCGTTCGTGCACTTGCCGCCAACGATAAACAATACATCGCTGCCACTGTTTTTCAAGTTCGATGCTATGGTTGCAAAGGCTTCGTTCCAATCAGTTGTATGAAGGCTACCCGCATTTCTGATATGGGCACCGGTCAGACGATTGTTGTTTACCCATGAGTACTGCGTGGTGCGGCCGGCATCACACATCCAGTAGTTGTTTACTCGAAGATTGGCACGTGGCTCCAGTCGGAGAATAGTGTTATCGCGAACGCCAATACTCATGTTACATCCGCGAGCGCATCCCGGGCATACGGAGTCGTTGAACGACATATCCCAAACACGTGCTTTGAAACGGAAATCAATACTGGTTAGAGCGCCTACAGGGCATAGCTCAATGACATTCATCGAATAAGGCGAATCGAACTGTGTGCCTTCGAAGGTCTCGATGGTAACATGATCACCGCGCTGCACAAAGCTGAGCACGGGCTGCTGCGCAATCTCCGTGGCATAGCGAATACACCGAGAGCAGGAAATGCAACGTTCGCCGTCGAACATCACATTCGGGCCCCAGGCCACGCGTTTGTCTTTGTGATTCTTCCCTTCTACAAAACGGCTCTCGCCTTTGGAATACTTGTATGCATATTCCTGCAGCTTACACTGACCTGCTTCGTCGCAGATGGGGCAATCCAAAGGGTGATTGATAAGCAAGAATTCCATCACTGCATTGGAAGCTTTCTCCGACTTCTCATCGGCAGTGGAAACAATCATGCCGTCGGCCACGGGTGTGGAGCAGGCAATCTGAAGCTTCGGCATCCACGCCACTACGGGTTGACCGTTCTCATCAAGTTCCGGCGCGCCATCGGCACCTTTCTTGGGAGAGCCCACGTTTACAAGACACATGCGGCAATTACCGGCAACGCTCAATGAAGGATGCCAACAAAAGTGCGGTATATGCATACCACTTTCGTGTGCCGCTTCAATAATCGTCTTTCCGGCTTGAGCTTCAATTTTCTGTCCGTTGATCGTCAATACAGGCATGTACCATACTCCAAACGTTGAGTAAACGCTGCCGAACCGGCTGCCACAGTTCCGGCGTGAAATGAACGCACGAAAATAGTGTTCAGAGCTGAATTGAACGAAGGAAAAGCTCGTGGCGTCATGGCATGGTTTGCTGTCCTCATTTTGGCTGCGGTATTGGTTTTGTTTTCGTCGGTATTTTCCGCCCGCGAATCCCTGATTGCCTGAGCGTTACGCCGTTCGAGTTGCGAGCAATGTTTTTCATTTAGGACAACACTATCTAATTTGCAGGTAGAAACCGCTAACACCTTAGTTCTTCACCAATTCATTTCGGAGGCAACATGGACGGCACGCACATACATTTGCTGTTAAATCACTTTCCTATTATCGGAACTCTGATTGCAACCATTCTCCTGTGTTTCGCAGTGATTCGTAAGAATCACTCCCTACGATCGGCGTCTCAGGTTCTCATGGTGGCAATGGCCTTGATTGCCATTCCCGTGTACCTCACGGGAGAACCGGCTGAAGAGTCGGTAGAAGACTTGCCGGGTGTTTCCGAATCGTTTATTGAGAGTCACGAAGATGCTGCTAAAACAGCACTCATCGCCTTGGAATGCGCCGGTGCCTTATGTACAGCCGCTTGGTTCACCGGGCGCAAGCAGCACCCAGCCGCATCCGTAGTAAACATCAGTGCTCTGGGGGTTTCGATAGTGGCATGTGCTCTTATGGCATACACCGGAAATCTTGGTGGCCAGATTCGCCATACGGAGATTCGTAGCGGCGCGGCAGCGCAAGGTGCCGATTCGTCCATGACGCCATCGCAGAAAAAAGCTGATGATGACGATTAGCGAATAGATCGTAGAATACTATACCGCGTGGAGTAATCCGCAGACCGCTATCCACGAATATCGTCATCCATTCGCTATCACTGCGCCGAGGGTATCTTGCGGCATCAGTAGGTGAAATCTCTAATTTCTGTATGTCATCTTCAACGCACACTCAGCGGCCGGCTCATGCCGTACGCGGACTGCTTCCCGATACCTCTACCTTTCGCTTCTCGTCCATAGCATCTGCCATTCATTATCACGCTGAGCAGCGTGGCGGCGAAACGTACTTGGTGTACATAGACGAGAATGGAACCCGATCAGAGTACTCCTTTGAAGCATTCGAACTGAAAGTATTGCACCTATGTTCGGTGCTCTCGGCGCAAGGTATAACACGTGGATCTAGAATTGTCTCAGCAGCGCATAATCACGACCACACCGTTCTACTCATGTTTGCCGCATGGAGTTTGGGAGCCTGCTTTGTTCCGCTGAATATGACCGAAGATGACGAGCGGTTGCGCTTCATCATTGGCGATTGCAAAGCAGTACTCGCCGTGTGCCGCCCGGAGTATACCCTGCGCATAGCACCTATGTGTACTGATGCCGGCATAAAGTGCGTAGACATGCCAAGCTTGATGGAGCAAAGCGCGCCCGGCGTTGCAGCCGAAGTCACTTCAACAGAATCGTATCTCGACGACGAGTGCCTGATCGTCTACACCAGCGGCACCACCGGAAAGCCTAAAGGCGTAGTATTAATGCAACGAAACCTCATGGCGGATGCCGAGGGTATTTCTGCATGGCACGGAATAGACCACACACAACGGATGATGTGTGTGCTGCCTATTCATCATGTGAACGGTACTATTGTCACCCTGGTTACGCCACTGGTTGCGGGGTCGTCTGTGGTGCTGCTGCGAAAGTTTCAATCGGATAGCTTCTTCCCTACTATTCGCCGCGAGGGTGTAACCATAACATCGGTGGTGCCAACCTTGCTTGCGTTCTTACTGGAAGCACAAAGCAATCACTGCGATGTTCTTGAACATGGATTCCGGCACATCATCTGCGGTGCAGGCCCCCTTACCTGCGAGCTTGCCGATCGCTTCGAAAGCACGTACTCTATTCCCATTATGCACGGCTACGGGCTCTCGGAAACCACATGCTATTCCTGTTTTTTGGAAACATCACTATCGGCGGAGGAGCACACATACTGGATGCAGGAGTTTGGCTTCCCCTCTATAGGAACGCCTATTCCGCAGAACGAAATGCAGATTCACGATAGTCAGGGCCATGCATGCGAAGCGCATGTGCGCGGAGAGATCGTGATTCGCGGATGGAATGTGATGAAGGAGTATTACAACAACTCTTCGGCCAACGACTCGGCATTCGAGTTTGGATGGTTTCGTAGTGGCGATGAGGGATTCTGGGCGCCCTCCAAAACAGGCAAGCCCTATTTCTTCATCACCGGCCGGCTCAAAGAACTAATTATTCGCGGCGGCGTCAATATCGCCCCACTGGAGATCGACGAAGTAATAAACCGTGCTCCCGGTGTGCGAGCCGGAATCAGCGTGGGATTCGAGAACAACTTTTACGGCGAAGAAGTGGGCGCATTGGTAGTACCCGAGGCCGATGCTTCCGCCGAACTCATCTTAGAGTATTGCCGCGCGCATTTGCCGTTCTCCAAAGCACCGAAAGTCGTGGTGTTCACAGATGCTCTCCCGGTAACTTCTACCGGCAAGTACCAGCGCAACAAGGTGAAGCATGTATTCGTCGAGTGGAAACAAGCCCAGTTTACAAAAGGTCCTCGTCGGTAGCATCGGAGTCTGCATCGTCTGCACGATAGCTTCCGCGCAGCATCGAGCCCACCATGTCTTTGTACGAAGAGATTCCATCGCTCTCGTCTTTGGCAATTTTCGAATGATGGTGCAAAGATTCCAGCACAAACTCCATGGCCGATACCAATAGCGCCGGATTAGAATCATCGATGTGCAAATAGGTACTCACCAAGGTTCGAAGAGTGGGCACCTTGTCCAGCTCTGCCAGCGAGCCGCTTATCGATTGAGTATCGGAAAGGTTGATAGAGTTTCCTGCCGCAAAGAATTTCATCACCGGCGCGTAGGGGTCTACCGGTTGTTTGTCCATATTTCTCTTTGCCTTCTGCAGAGGGTCCGGAAAGGTTCGTGTGAACACTTCGCGAGCGGCTTTGCCTACAAGAGCTTTGGCAATATTGGTAAGCCCTTCTTGCTCGCCCTCGAAAACCAATTCGATTTTTCCCGTGACGCCGGACAGCGCATGATGAAAATCAATCATGCGCGGCACAGCCACTGTATCTCCTGCGGCCAATGCGCGGCGTTCACAATTTGATACCAATGCTTCCATAACACTAATGGTCATGCGCGCGGACACACCCGAGGAATGATCCACGTACTCACTGCTGCGAGCGCAGGACGCTATGCTCTCCACTACCTGCTTCATAAACAACGGAACATGAACGTTGGCTACATCTTCCCTTTGCACCCAAGCGTTCTCGTCGAGTATGGTGATACCGTCCTCCAGCGTGCGAGGGTAGTGCGTAAGTATCTGCGCGTCGATACGGTCCTTCAACGGTGTTATGATGCTGCCTCGACGCGTATAGTCTTCGGGGTTTGCAGTGAATATCAAACATACATCCAGCGGCATGCGAATATTGAAGCCGCGTATTTGCACATCACGCTCCTGAATGATGTTGAAGAGCGACACCTGAATGCGCGGTTGCAAGTCCGGAAGCTCATTGATCGTGAAAATGCCGCGATTGGATCGAGGAATAATCCCGTAATGAATAGCGGCTTCATCTGCGTAGGACAACTTCTGCGCCGACGCTTTGATGGGATCGATATCGCCGATAAGATCGGCCACCGAGACATCGGGCGTGGCAAGCTTTTCAGCATAGCGCTCGGAGCGGTGTATCCAATCAATGCGCATTTCATCACCTTCGTCGGCATGCTTACGGCGAGCGTAAGCAGAGAGAGGCTCGAAGGGAGAATCATTGATCTCCGAACCGGAAACGATAGGAGTGTATTCGTCAAGAAAGTTCACCATCTGCCGTGCAATGCGCGTCTTCGCTTGCCCACGAAGTCCAAGCAACAGTATATCGTGCTTTGCAAGAATGGCATTGACGATTTGCGGAATAACTGTGTCGTCGAATCCCACGATGCCGGGAAACAAGCGCTCGTTGGCGCGAAGCATGCGAATCACATTACGCCGCATTTCCTCCTTAATCCCAACTACTTTATAGCCCGATTGTTGTAACTCTCCAAGCGTGTGAATCGCCGGTTTCATGCTGTGTTTCTCTGTTAATGATGTAGAAGTTGCGTACGCTGCAACCTTCAGGTACGTTCGGCATCGACGTTCGTAGGCGGAGCTTCGTGCACATCCACAATTCGAACTTCCATTTCCAGGTGCACCGCAAACTTTTCACGGACGGTGTTCTGCACTTCCTGGGCCAGTGCCCTAATCTCTGCTCCCGTTGCGTGGCCGTGATTCACGAGTACTAACGCGTGCTTCTCGTACACTCCGGCATCACCTCGGCGAATACCTTTGCACCCACTCTGCTCGATGAGCCATGCGGCCGACAGCTTCACACCATTCTCGGCGGCAAAGGATGGCATGTGCGGATACAGCACACGAAGTTCGTTTGCCTTCTGTTCGCTGACTACAGGGTTCTTAAAGAACGATCCCGAATTTCCCAGCACCCGAACATTAGGCAGTTTGCGCGTGCGAATGGCCACCACAGCATCAAAGACATCGCGAATACCTGGTGAGGTACTTCCCCGCTCACTTAGCTCACGCTGAAGTTCAGCATAGCGCACATTTGCTGCGGAGTGTTTTCGTAATCGGAAATCTACCGCGGTAATGAAGCATGCATCATGAAGTTCATTCTTAAAAATCGAATCACGATAGCCGAACCTACACTGCTCGCGCGGAATTGATTCGCTTGTGCCCGTCTCAAAGTTTACAACGTGCACTCTCTCGATCACGCTCTCTACTTCAGCGCCATATGCACCGATGTTCTGAATGGGCGCAGCCCCTACCGTTCCCGGTATAAGCGCTAGATTCTCCAGGCCTGCATAGCCCTGGCTCACGCACCACTCCACACAGCTATGCCACTCTTCGCCCGAGCAGAAACGTATGAGAACTGTCTCGTCGTCTTCCTGAAGCACTTCCCTGCCAAAGCACTCATTGTGAATCACCAGGGCATGAACGTCACCAATGAGCAACATGTTCGAGCCGCCGCCTATTATCAGGCGGTGGGCGTGGGTAAAAATTGGCGATCGTAATAATTCTCGAATGTCATGCTCGTTTGTCACCGACGCAAACCACCTGGCCACAGACGGTACACCGAAGGTGGTGAATGAATCGAGAGGAACATATTCGCGTAGTGTGATACTCATTGGGGTGAAAGGAGCACTACAGCATCATGGTTACGAAGAATTTTCATGGCATCGGTGGCAGACTTATCGAAGATTCCGGAAGGAGCAAAGCTCACAACGAACACCGCAATTGCGATCCATCCCACCAGCATTCGCTTTTTGTCCAAGGGAGTATCATCCTGCAGTGTGGGATGCTGAAGACGAAAAAAGAAGCGCGCAAAAAACGCCCACATCAACCAACCGGTCCAGCCCATAAACACCCACGGCGCATACAGGTCCAGCACATGAATCACCGGCGACAGCAGAGACTGCAAAAACACAAAAAGATCGTCGGGCGAATCTATGGCGAGCATCGCTTTGCAATCTCCCAGCAGTCCGCCCAATCCCAGGAGCGTCATGCATGCCAATGCAACTCGTGCAATCGTGCGTTGATGTTTACCAAACATGGCGTATACAACATGCCCGCCATCAAGCTGACCAATCGGAAGAAGATTGAGCGATGTAACAAACAATCCGAACCAACCTACACACAAAAACGGATAATGGTACATCTCGTTCATGGGAGGAAGATTTGTCTGTACACCGGGAAGAATGTGGCTTAGTATGGTGTACACAAGTGTGTCACCGAAGTACATTCCGAAATCCGGGACCATTCCTCCGAAAAACTGCAGGTACTCGGGATGTATGGAGTAGATATGATCTTTGGGTGGTAAGCTTAAGAACCCCACTATCAAAATGACCAGCGAGACCACAAAACCTGCCAATGGCCCCGACACACCGATGTCAAACAACACTTTGCGCGACGGCACTGCTGTCTTTGTGCGAATAACCGCTCCCATCGTGCCGAAGGGCATGATATTGACAAAGGGCATGGGTATGTAAAACGGAAGCGTCGCATCCACACCGTGAATACGTGCCGCGAAA
Source organism: Kapaibacterium sp. (SeqCode) (assembly GCA_046297095.1). Taxonomy (GTDB): domain Bacteria; phylum Bacteroidota; class Ignavibacteria; order Kapaibacteriales; family NICIL-2; genus JBBATK01. The sequence continues at coordinate 216,459 of JBKCNS010000040.1, forward strand.
TAGTGGCCGAACTCGTGGGCACTGATAAACAGCATGATCAGACAGGCATAGGTAACACCCGTTCCCCAATTTGCAACGTCGAAGGGATCACGCGAACCATTCCACCACGCGCCTGCAATGGTGCAAGAAACAAAGGTGGCTAGAAAGAGCGTGGAGTGCACAATGATGCTTTTCGCCGACAAAGAACGCGTCGTTCTATTCTCGATAATATCATCGTTAGAAGGCGGCGGGTCGAGCTGGGTATTCCCCATGATGAGCTTTGATTAGGTACGAATGTAATTAAGGAGCACACATCCGCATCGGGATGTTCCAAAGAAGATTTAACCGACATACCTCACTATTCCGGGCGCATCAGCGGGAAGAACAAAACGTCACGGATGGAATCGTTGTCTGTCATCAACATCACTAAGCGATCAATACCAATTCCCAGCCCGGCCGTAGGCGGCAAACCGGTCTCGATAGCAAAGAGAAAATCCTCGTCAATCACCATTGCTTCGTCGTCGCCCTGTGCGCGTTGACGCGCCTGTGCTTCCAGTCTCTCCCGCTGATCCAACGGATCGTTGAGCTCGCTGAAGGCATTGGCAACCTCTGCACCGTTGATGAACAGCTCGAACCTCTCTACCAGACCTTCCTTGGAGCGATGCTTCTTCGCAAGAGGCGACATTTGCACCGGGTAATCCATAACAAAGGTGGGCTGAATAAGTTCGGGCTGTACCAATGTGCTGAACAACTCATCAACAAGCTTCGACCACGGCGCCGTCGATTCCACATCCACATTATGTGCTCGGCATACAGCAAGCACTTCTTCGCGTGTGGCATTCAACACATCGCTACCGCATTTTTCCTTGATGGCATCCATCATCGAGATGCGGGCGAATGGCTTAGCCATCGAAACACTCTTCCCTGCCACACTAAGCTCTGTGGAGCCCACTACTTCCGTGCACATGGTGGAGAGTAAATCTTCTACCATCTCCATCATCCACAAATAGTCCTTGTACGCCACATAAATTTCCATGGCGGTAAACTCAGGATTGTGGGTGCGGTCCATTCCTTCGTTGCGAAAGTTCTTGCTGATCTCGTATACACCATCGAAGCCGCCCACTATGAGGCGCTTCAGATATAGCTCGTCGGCAATTCGCAAGTACAAAGGAATATTGAGCGCGTTGTGATGGGTCTGAAAAGGCCGTGCTGTAGCACCGCCGTATAACGGCTGAAGCACAGGGGTCTCTACTTCCATCCATCCGTTTGCATCGAAATACGAGCGCATGGAGCGAATGATTTTTGAACGCGTTACAAAGGTCTCGCGAACGTGGGGATTCACGATCAGATCCACATAGCGCCGACGATAGCGAAGCTCCTTGTCCGCAAACGCATCATGCACAACCACCTCGCCATCCTCGTTCTTTTCTTCTTTGGGAACAGGAATGGGTTGAACACTCTTGCAGAGCATGGTTATCTCCTCTGCATGCACGCTGATCTCGCCCATTCGTGTTCTAAACACAAAGCCTTTCACACCAACAATGTCACCGATGTCGTAGAGCTTGAGCAAATCATACGCATCGCCTAAGTCGTCTCTCTTTGCGTAGCACTGAATGCGCCCCGCATCGTCTTGTATATGGAAAAATGTTGCCTTCCCCATCCGGCGGAACGCCATGATGCGGCCTGCAACCTGAACAGAGAGCGGCGCTGCTTCTGAATCCGAAAAACCGTTGATGATTTCTGCGCTGCGATGCGACTTGTTATAGAACTCCGGATAGGGATTAATGCCATGGGACTTCAACTCGTGAAGTTCTTCTATACGGCGTTGTACTTGGTCGTTGGTATGGTCGGTCATGAGGCTTCGCTAAATAATCGTACGGCAAATATAACGTGTATGCGGCGTGCCTACTGCCGTCGTACTCAGTGGCACTCTCTTTAGTGCTTTGGAGGCAGTGCAGGAAACTCTTTACACTTTTTCGGTTTCCTGTTTGTAAGTTGCACGTCTGGCAGGGCTTAGCACCCGCGGATAGTATGTGTTTTTGTCACCCACACACAGGCTGATTCTTGGAAACTCCGGACGCACCATTGAACTCTTTGCACGATCGGGTAGTTGATACCGGAGAGCGATTGTTCCGTCGCAACGGATACTCGCCTGTAACGATGGATCACATTGCGCAAGACTTAGGCATCAGTAAAAAGACGCTTTACAGCGTTTGCAAGAGCAAAGAGAATATTCTCAGTGATATCATCGACAAGGTACTTAAAGCCATAGCCGCCAAGATCGATGAACTCTTCGACGACACATCGCTTCGTTTTGTGGAGCGCGCGGCTCGATGGTTTGTCTTCTTACGATTCATCCACGACAAGGTCACGCCGGGAAGCTTGATGCGGGATATTCAAAAAAATGCCCCCCAAGCGTGGGGTCACATTAGAATGCATGTAAAAGAACGCACAGAACGCATCGCACGTTTTTTTGAACAAGGACGCGTTTCAGGTGAATTCCGATACGACCTCAATCCCGTTTTGTGTGCTCGAGTATACAGCAATTGCTCTACACGAATTCTGGACGAGGATGTGTTAGCCGGGTTACATTTGACGCGCAAAACAGCGTTCGAGACGTTCGGGCAGTTGTTCTATACGGGGATGTTTAGTGCCTGCGCTCGCGAAGCTTTAGATGAAGCTAAGAATCGACAAGCAATACAGGCAGACATAGCGTTAGAGCACGATCCGCAGCATATTTCCAAACGCATACTTCATGCCAGCCGCGTGTATTTTTTTACCTACGGATATAGCAAAGTTCGTATCGATGAGATAGCGGCGGAAATCGGTATAAGCAAGAAAACTCTGTACAACCATTTCGACAGCAAAGAAGCATTACTTCGCGAAGTACTGCATGATTTTGCTTCGGAATTGACGGAGAAAACCGTCAATGTGTCTACACAGAGCGTGGTCGACTATGTGGTATCTCTACGCACATTCGTTGTTACCATGGCTGATCGGCTGAGTGAGATCTCGCCCCAGTTCGTCCGCGATTTATCAAGAACTACCCCGGAGCTCCGCGACGAGCTACTGTCCTGGAGATCCGAAAAGATCGACAGAACATTCGCTATGGTTCTGAAGAAGGGACAATCCATTGGTGCTATTCGTTCGGATCTCTCTGCCATGACTATGGCAAAGGTGTATAACGTCGTTCTCGATAGCGTTTTCCGTTCCGACGAAGTAAGCGGCAATGTACCGCAGCCGGTGGACGTGTATCGCACTATAGTGAACACCATGTTCATCGGTACCTTGGAAGATGTTGAGCATGAAGCTTTTTTGAAAGCAAATAGGTTGGCAGCTCGTCAAAGTTCGAAGCTGGCCATGATGTGGACGAAGAGTGGATTTCAAACCCGGAACTAAAAACTGATTATGCGCATCGACATTTGCACAGCCATCCCGGATCTGGTAGTACCGGTGCTTCATGTGAGCATCGTGGGCAGAGCCATTGAGCGCTCACTGCTAAGCATACACGTGCACAACCTCCACGATTACGCCACCGACAAGTTCCGTCACATCGACGACACACCCTATGGTGGCGGTGCCGGTATGGTGATTCGTTGTGAACCGGTGATGAAGTGCCTTGACGCCTTGATGGCTGAGCGCTCGTACGATGAAATCATCTATATGACTCCGGATGGCAAACCTTTTACCCAGAGCGATGCCAATGAACTTTCGCTCAAGAAGAATATTATTCTTCTTGCCGGTCATTACAAAGGCATTGATCAACGCATTCGCGACCTGGCTGTTACACGAGAGATTTCCATTGGAGATTATGTACTTAGTGGAGGCGAGATACCCGCACTTGCGGTAACCGACGCTATTGTGCGTTTACTTCCCGGTGCCATTGGTGATTCCGAAAGCGCCCTTGATGATTCCTTTCAAGACGGGTTCCTTGCAGCGCCTGTATACACGCGGCCTGCAGAGTTCCGCGGGCTTTCTGTTCCCGATGTTTTGCGCAGTGGCAATCACGAAGCCGTGCGCCGCTGGCGGCATGATCAATCACTACAGCGCACTAAAGAACGGCGCCCGGATTTGTTGAACGACACTCCTCAATCCAATGAATAAACCATTAGCAGTTGTACTTATGTCCGGCGGTATGGACTCCACCGTTTGCGCAGCAATGGCTCTGGCGGACGGATGCGCGGTAGCCGCACTGCATGTGCGCTATGGTCAGCGCACGCAGGAGCGAGAGATTCAATCGTTCAACGCAGTGTGCGACCATTATGAAATTTCAGCGCGTTTAGTAGTGGATGTTTCACACTTGGCAGCAATAGGCGGCAGCAGCCTTACCGACGCCGGCATACCGGTGAGCGAAGCGCAACTGCATTCGGCCGAAGTTCCCACAAGCTATGTTCCTTTTCGTAATGCAAATATTCTGGCAGTTGCTACCAGCTGGGCCGAAGTTTTGCAAGCGCATCGATTATACATAGGCGCAGTAGAGGACGACTCCTCCGGTTACCCGGACTGCCGACAGGAGTTTTTTGACGCATTTCAAAATGTTATTCGCACCGGCACCAAGCCGAATAATCCTCTGCGCATTTACACACCTCTGATCCATATGACCAAAGAGCACATAGTTCGTGCGGGCATTGCTCTCTCGGTACCCTTCAAGCTTACGTGGTCGTGCTATCGATCCACCGAACGCGCATGTGGCACTTGCGACTCCTGTGCACTGCGCTTACGCGGCTTCGAAAAAGCGCAATCGGTTGACCCTCTGGAGTATATCGAGCGGCCACATTATTCGTAGCACATTTCAATGATTACAAACAGACAGATACTCGGCATCTGGTTGCCACTATCCTTGACTTGGGCAATGATGGCAATCGAGGGGCCTGTGCTCAATGCTATAGTGTCTCGTTTACCCGATCAAATCACGAACCTCGCCGCTTTCGGCTTGGCGGTAAGTATAGCCATCGTGATCGAATCTCCGGTAATCATGTTGCTCAGCACATCCATTGCTTTAGTTCGTGATACATCCTCGTGGAAAGCGGTGCGCAGATACGGCATGCGTCTATGCTTCTACACTACGCTTGCTATGATAGTAGCTGTTGTCCCCATGGTACACGAGTTCCTTAGCTATAAAGTATTGTCGTTGCCGGTAAACATCGCAGAGAAATTACACGTAGGAATGATGTGCCTGATTCTTTGGCCGGCATCTATAGGATATCGACGTATGTATCAAGGCGTGATGATTGCTCACGGCTTCACAAAACGAGTTGCGATTGCCAGCATAACACGCGTGGCAAGTATGGCGGTGCTCTCAGTATTGTTGGCTACGTTTACTTCTTTTGAAGGAGTGTTCATTGGAGCTGTTTCGCTGTGTATGGGAGTGTTCCTGGAAGCAATTGCTACCGGAATAATGGCCAAGCCCATCATCGCAGAACTATCCACGGCCGCACCCGATCACGAGCTGACACAAAAGGAGATCTCTACCTTTTACAGGCCTCTGGCACTGACATCCGTAGCCGCTATGGCAATCAATCCGCTCAGCTCATTTTTCATGACGCGCTTTCCTTACCCGGCGGAATCAATGGCAGTGTTTCCCGTGGTGGATTCGCTCGTGTTTCAATTCAAAAGCTCGTCGTATGCCTTACAGGAGACCGTGGTTTCCTTAGCAGGAAAATCGCACAGCGACAACGCTATGCTGCGTCGATTTTCATACATACTTATGGCCTTTACAAGCGGGCTATTGGCAGTGCTTGCATTCAGCCCACTTATCATGGTTGTGTACACGGTGTTTCCATTTACGCTCTCGCCCGGCTTAGCTGCATTCGCTATCACGCCAACATACATCTTCGTGTTGTTGCCTGCACTTCAAGTGTGGAATTCATATCTCAAAGGATTGATGATCAACAGCCGGTATACCCGCGCTGTATCTGTTTCAACTTTTATTGAAGTAGCGAGTCTTGTAGGATTCTCGTGGGTGTTTTTGGTAGCCACCTCTCTCAGCGGCGTGAATGCTACCTTCATTGCATTCATTCTGGGCCGGCTTATCTCGTCGTTGTATCTGTATTACGCATTCGCTTCTGCCTCAGCAGAAACCAACTCCGATCCGTTTGCGCCGGCGTCATCCACATAAGTGATGTCTACAGCCGGCAAGCTCTGCTCGCGATACAGGCGCAACATGCGCGAGTATTCAGTGGAGTTCTGCTCCAAAGTTTCTTGTACTTCCATACTCAGTTTCAGCAAGCCTGCTTCGTAGGCGATACGCCCCATATGGTAGAATGCTTCGGCACACTCCGGGTTTAGTTCGGTGATTTTTCTATACACTTCTATGGCTTTGTCCGAACATTTCAATCGTTCCAATGCCAATCCAATACTGATGAACCTTCGGGTGGCTTCAGGCTGGGAATCAAAAAGATCACGCACGTGGATCATGCCCGCCGAGATTCGCCCATCACTTATGAGCATCATAGCAAGATGATACTGCGCATCGGCCGATGATCTATTCCACTCCAATGCTCTCTTCAAATACTCAACACCTTCAGTTGTGTTGCCTGCATCGTGCTGCAAGACACCGCAGCGAATGAGTGCTTCAACATTCGCAGGATCTACGCGCAAGGCACGCTCGTAACACTGTATGGCAATTACCGGTTCATGCATTTTTTCCCGGACGAAAGCATAGTGAACGAGAGCATCAATATTGTCGGGAGCGCAATGCAAGGCAGTCTTTACCGCGCTTTGCGCTTCATCTGTATCACCATTCTCCAATAATGCTTTCGACAATCCCACATAAGCTTCGTCACAAAGCGGGTCCATGCTGATGGCCTGCGAGAACAGCTTCATTGCTGTTTCTAACCTTCCCTCAAGCAGGGCAACAAACCCCATTCCGGAGTAGTTTAACACACTTTCGGGTTCTAGTCTTGCCGCCTCGATAAAGTTCTCTTTGGCCTCGTCGCTTTTGGTAAGCTTCAAATAGATGCGGCCGATTTTCCTATACACGGTACTCGATGCAACAAGTGCGTTTGCTTTGGTATAGCGATCAATTGCCTCTTCGTACCTACGAACTCTCGTGAGAAGATCGGCACTCAATGTGTGCGCCTCGACGCTTGTGGGATGCTGCACCATGCACTGCTCAGCTACAGCCAAAGCCTCATCGTTCTTACGAGACACCGCAAGTACTCGCACTAAGCGAAGTGCGTAGGTTTCGTCCGTCGGTTTGAGTTTCAATGCTTGACGAAAGCACTCAGCAGCATCGCCATACTTTTTTTGAATGCTGTAATTCAAACCAAGATTGCTGTATAGCTCATCGTTGTGCGGGTCGATACGAATAGCCGACCGAAAGTGAAGATTGGCTTCGTTGTATTTACCCATCGACGAATAGGTAACGGCCAAACAATTTAACGCGAACGAGTCGCCACCGTCGATGAGAACGGCCACTTCAAACTCCCGCGCTGCCTCTTCTTTGCGTTCAAGCTGAAACAGTACCTGACCACATTGAATGTGAACATGCTTGGACATACCATCATGCATAGCGGCTATGCGAAAGTTCTCTAAGGCCTTGTCAAGTCGCTGCCATCGTTTGTACACCATGCCGAGTTCGAAGTGCAACTGAAAAGCCATAGTCTCGTTGCCGGAGAGCGACTGAAGTAAGTTTTCCGCAATTCCGAAGCTTCCCATAGAAGCATGACATCTGGCTAAGGTCACCCAAGCGTCGCTAAGTTCGGGGTTAAGATCTCGGGCAGTCTCTGCGGCTTCGATAGCGGCCTCGTAGTTCTGCGCTTGGAGTTCAGCCACTGCAAGCCGGCTATGCACTTCTGCACGGCTGGCATCATAACGCAGGTAGTACCTGTAGTATTTGGCTGCTGTTTGGGAGTCGCCCTCCTTGAGCGCCTCTTCTGCCATAGTCAGCGAGCGGATCATGCGCTGCTCGGTCTTCTGCTCGATCTCTCTGGCGTTGAAGACGAAATAGTGCGAGCCGTCCTCGTGCTTTTGTATGAAGCGAGAATACCAGGGACTCTTTGGACTTTTCTGTTTGGAACTACTCTGTTTAGTCTCGGTAGCCATGGAAACACAACGGCCTCTTTGAGAAACATCAGGGCGAATCGTCGAGCAACCACCCTATTCCAGGAAGGTATCGTCGGATGGGCAGCCAAACTGAAATACGACGGATTTCGGTGCCACGCGTGAACACCGTGATTGCCCTGTATTCACCAAACTACAAGATGTATTTTTGCCCATCCACCACACGGTTATGAACATGAAGTACACAGTTTTAGGTGCGGCTAAGAGCGGCGTTGCCGCAGCGATTCTTGCTAAACGCACCGGCAATGAGGTATTTGTTTCGGAGTACAAGCCGGCCTCGAAAAATCTGGAAGCTCAGCAAACTTTTATTGATCAGGCCATCCCTTGTGAGTTTGGAGAACATAGCCATAGAGTTTTTGAATGTGATTGTATCATCACATCGCCTGGTATTAAACCTTCTACTCCTGTACTGCAACAAGCAAAGGAACGTGGCATACCGGTGATCAGCGAGCTGGAGTTTGCCTACAGAAATTCTCGGCATACCATCGTGGCTATTACCGGCACGAATGGCAAAACCACTACCACCGCTCTGACGGCATACATCTTGAATAAGGCAGGGCGCAAGGCAATAGCATGCGGAAACATTGGTACGCCTATGTCTGCAGTTGTACTTGACGCTTCGCCGGATACTATTCTGGTAGCGGAATGCAGTTCCTATCAATTGGATTATACCTCTACGTTTGCCCCGCACATCGCCGTATTCCTAAATCTTACTCCCGATCACTTGGAGTATCATGGTAGTGTGGAAAACTACCGCGCAGCGAAGTGGAAAATTTCCGCTAACCAAAGCTCCTCCGATATACTAATTTCGTGTGCCGATGATATGGAAGCAGCATCCGTACCATCAAATGTCAAATCGTCGATTCTCTCAATAAGTGCCATTCATCCTGTGCAGCCGGGAATGTTTGTGCGCGATGGGAATCTTGTATTTGCGTCAACGCATAACGAGGAAGTTCTAATGCCTACACGTGATTTACGCCTCCCCGGCGTTCACAACGTGTACAATTCAATGGCGGCGGCCCTGGCGGCTCGCTGTTTGGAGATTCGTAACGAGGATCTTCGCGATAGCCTTGCCTCCTTCGCAGGAGTTGAGCATCGCCTTGAATATGTACGCACCCATCATACTACCGAGTTCATCAACGACTCGAAAGCCACCAATGTGAATGCAACGTGGTATGCGTTGCAATCGTTTTCAAAACCCATAATCCTCATTGCAGGAGGTCGTGGCGACAACAACGACTATTCCCTGCTTGACGATGCCGTGCGCTCGAACGTGACATGCATAGTGTGTCTAGGCGAGGAACGCGATGACATCTTTGATCACTTCTGCACCATGGTGCGTTGTATCAAGGCGGAATCCATGGAGGATGCAGTGCATTTGGCCTTCGATCAAGCTTTAGGAGACGATATAGTATTGTTCTCTCCGGCCTGCAAGTCCTTCGACATGTTTATGAACTTCGAGCATCGCGGAGAGGTCTTTAAAGACGCAGTCAACTCGTTGGCGTAGCAGTTCACTTTAGAATTTGTCGTGTTGCTGAAGCTATACTACTGCTTAGGGCATAGATTCATTCGCACCTGCGCGGTGATACGTTGATATTATGAGTCAAACTCGTTCAAACATAGATTGGCCCGTGTTTCTGTCGGTAGTGGCACTTATGCTGTTCAGTATAGCATTCGTTTATAGCGCCAGCGCATCGTTTGCAGGTATGAGAATGGGCTCCACGGAAAAGCTCTTTCTTAATCATTGCTTGCGTATTGGCATTGCATTCGTTCTCATGATCGCGGTGACGAAAGTCGATTATCATCACCTGCGTGAGTATTCGAAGCCCATCATGGTGGCGGCAATTGGTTGTTTGATTTATGTGTTGATCATGGGCGACAAAGTAAAAGGTGCTTCGCGGTGGATTACCTTTGGCTTTATTCGCTTTCAACCCTCGGAGCTGGCAAAGTTTGCGCTGATTATTCACCTCGCCTGGATGCTATCAAAGCGAAGTAGGGACGTTTCCGAACGTTTGAAAGGCATGATTGCGCCGCTGTCGTGGACGCTGGGTATCTGCGGGCTCATCGCGTTGCAACCGAATATGTCTACATCCCTTGTCATCTTTTTCCTCTCGTTCATGCTCATCATTTTATCGGGAGCACGAATGAGATATGTGCTCATGACCGGTGCGCTTGGGCTGATCGTGGGAGCTGTGGCCACTCTGGGTGCCTCCTATAGAGTGCAGCGTCTGCTTGCATTTATCGACGACAGTTCAGGGCCAATGAGCGCCGTGAAGTATCAATCATACCAGGCTCTCATTGCATTTGGAAATGGTGGTGTGTTTGGTGTGGGTCCGGGGCGCAGCCAGCAACGCGAAGGATTTCTTCCGGAGCCATACGGTGATTTTATCTTCTCCATTGTGGGTGAAGAATACGGTTACCTTGGCGTACTGATAATTCTCTCGGTATTTGCTGTGATACTGGTACGCGGAGTGAGAATTGCTCGTCGAGCTCCCGATGATTTTGGATATTATCTGGCCTGCGGTATAACATTAACACTTGCCTGTTATGCCTTTGTCAACGCCGGGGTGAACTGCGGGCTCTTACCCACTACGGGCTTACCTATGCCGTTCATTAGTTACGGTGGAACAAGTGTCATCTTTTCCGCCATGGCCGTAGGCGTCTTGCTCAATATCTCTAAACAGGCCGTGCCCATACAAACACCAACAGTATCTGCCGATACACAGGCGTCATGAGAATAAGGGGCACCATATGGTCGCGGCTCGTGAGAGTTTGCATAATCATTGCCGCCGGTGCAAGCATCACTGTTTGTGCCCAAACTGTGGAACTCACGCTCAGTGGTTACATGGGGCAACGCACGGATGCTATATCCAAGTACAGTGATGCGTTATTCTCATCCTCTGCGAACTCATTTGCACAACTGCTGCGTGCCACTCGCCATCTGCATTCATCCGAGTTCGCTGATGAGGAGATTGCGTACAGAACGGCTGTGTCGTACATAGATGCAGGCAGCAATGCACTGGCTGAGCGTTACCTTAATGTTCTTTTGCAAAATTCTCAGCGGTCCATCGTCTTCGACGATTTCGCTAATGCTGCGTTGGGCACCATCTACGTTCGAACGAAGCGCTACAGCTTGGCGGCTCAAGCTTTTCGTGCAGCCACAGTTACTTCACATGAGTTTCACTTTCGAAAAGTTCAATCATCGACCGATGCTCCGGCTCTGGAGATTCATCGCTTCAGCATGTTTTGGTTGGCGAATTCTTTACTGCTGGTTGGCAATGCCGACGCGGCACTGGAGCAATACACAAAGATCATTGCAGACTCTGCCTCCGAGCATGCCGATGACGCACGCTATGCTGTGGCGCAGATACTTGAAGATCGCAACAACAACGACGAGGCCTTCGACATATACTCAAGTATCATTCGTGATTACCCGGACGGCAATGTTATTCTTAGCGCGAACATTCGTGCTGCACAATGCTTGATTCGACGGCGTGAGTACAGCAATGCGCTTACCCGCCTTGCGGTGGCAGAGGAATTGTTGAACTCCCTTGCAAAAGCAACAGTCGTTGCAGCCTCATCGCAGCCCTCATCACAATCTTCCGCTACAAGCCCGGCATTGCAGACACAATGGGAGATCAAGGATGCCGATGCTCGCGTTCATTACTTGAAAGGCGAAGCGCTTCATGCCGTGGGATTGCATAGTAGTTCACTCAAGGAATTCGAGCAGGTATATACTAAGCCATCTGTAGAAAAGGAACTTCGACACCGAGCTCGTTTTGGTGCCGGTGTGGCATCAATGGCGCAGAAGAACTGGAGCGAGTCCATCACTCTTTTCGACTCGGTCATAGCCGATTCAACCACGACAAGCAGCAACACACTTTCGGCATCTCAACTGTTCAAAGGCTTAGCGTTGAAGTGGAACGATTCCCGCTCACAAGCTATTCAGCTGTTCCGCGTGTGCGCCGGCGACGAACGATTCGTGTATCCGGAGCGAGCCCTTCTTGAGCTTGGTCAAATGTATTACGAGGACGCTTCGTACGATACGGCCAAAGCGGTTTTGCACAAGGCGGTTCTGCAATGCAACGACCCCGTAACAGAGATTCGCAGTTTATTGCTTCTGGCATCCATGCACATGGAAGCCCGCGAATGGTTGGATGCACGCACCTGTTACGATAAAGCAGAGATCAAACTACGGCGCACATCTGCCGACGTTCTTCCGTGGAAGGATGTATTCAACGACGAGATTCGCATTAAACGCGGAATAGCGCATCACGAGGATGGCAAACAACGCGAAGCTATCAACGACCTCACTGCCTATCTGAGCCGGCATCCTGCCGATGCCCGCGCTGATGAAGCATTGTTTTGGTTGTCGGAGACTTTCTACCATGCCCAACTCTTGAAGAATGCTATTGAAAGTTATAGAAAGCTCGTGATGAACTTCGGGTCCAGCAGCCGCCGTGAGGAAGCACTCTATGGCCTCGGCTGGTCGTTGTTCAAGATGCGCGAATTCGACTCGTCGGGTGCTGTGTTTGCCAATCTTCTTTCAGAATTTCCTCAAACGCGATTCGCCGGCGATGTATATGTGCGCAAAGGTGATGCATTGTATCTGACAAAAAAATATGCTGATGCCTCCAAGGAGTATCGGTCGGCAGCCACGCTGATTCCGCAAGGCGAATTGAATGAGTACGCCAAATTTCAAGTGGGTCAATCACTCTACAGAGCCAAAGAGTACAAGGCGTCCGTGCAGGAGTTGCAGGCGTTTTTGCGGGATCATCCAAGCTCTACGTTCTCCGATCATGCATTGTACACTATTGCCTATACTTACTCTCTGCAAGAGAAACATTCCGATGCACTCCAGGCATTTGAACAACTTACACGCACCTACCCGCGAAGCGAACTTGTTCCCGCAGCATTGTATTATGCGGCCAACGCTCAGTATGCCAATGGCGAGTACGAAGATGCTGTGCAGAGATATAGAGGTTTGATGGGTCTGTATCCATCCACTTTTTATGGTATAGAAGCTCTGCGCGGCTTGCAAGAGAGCCTTAGTCTGCTTGGACGAAACGATGAAGCAATTGAGGTAGGCAAGGCATATGTGCAGGCCAATCCTAACGGCAACGTGCAAGAGCAAATCTCCATGAAAACCATAGAGATTTTCATGCGCAAGGGCGACTACGGAAACGCCGCCAAGGAATATCAAGACTTTCTCAAAAAATATCCCGACAGCGATCTAAGCGCGGAAGCCATGTTCTTACTGGCTAAAAGCCAAATCGGAATGGGCGATATGGATGCGGCTCGCCAGACGCTGTCGCTACTATACTCAAAGTATGAAAGCAGTGACTTTGCGTCTCAGGGTGTAATGCAGTTGGCATTGCTGGAACTGAAGCGAGCGAATGTTTCCAGGGCCGATTCTCTGTTTGATCTTGTGATACGTAAATACCCTGGCACGGAACTGGCCTCCCAAGCCACTTATGAACAGGCAAACCTTGCCATGGGGCGCGGCGATACAGCACGTGCATTGAATTTATATGCTAATGCCGGGCTTATGAATGCCGGAGAGTTTTCTCATCAAGCAATGTATCGCACGGCTATGTACTACCGCTCGCAAAACGCCGATGATTCTTCAAGAATGTACTTCCGCATGGTAGCCACGAGTAGCGACAATACCTCGCTTGCAGCCGAGTGTATGTACCGCATTGGAGAGTCGTACTTGAGTCTGCATAATTACGCTGGCGCGATGATTGCATTCGACGAAGTGAGACGTGCCTACGATGGCATAGAAGACTGGTATACATTGTCTCTAATTGGTTTGGGCGAATGCTACGAAAAAACCGGAAACTCTGCCAAAGCCCGCGAGATCTATCAAACTGTGATCATCCTTCATCCGAGCGATGATTACGGTACCACTGCGCAGTCGCGCCTTAAACGATTGCGATAGGAGTAGCTCATGAAAACACGATTTGTCATTGCATTCGGTTGTGCTTTTGGTCTTGGTGTGTGTCTATCGTTGCAGGCCATTGCCCAGCAGACGGGAAATGCGGCGCCGGGAACATCTCCTATCGACGTGCCCGATATTATCGTCAAAGGATCGGCCACACTTCGCTTGATGACTACATCATTTTTGAAACAACGACCGGCACAAACCCGTTTACTCAATCAGTCGGAACTAGATACCCTGAACCCCAAGGAGAAACATGAGGTATTAGCACTTCCCTCGTCGGCGCCTCCTCAGCAGATTCCCTTACCATCACGCTATAATGGATTTGTATTCGGTTCCTTTGGCATGTTCCAGACTCCAGAGTTTGGTGCATCACTGAGCGGTTCTCTGTTCAACTATGATGTGACCGCTACCGCCGATTATCTGTCAACCGCGGGCTACAAGCAGGCAACGGACATGCAGAGATTCGATGTTCGCCTCTTTGGCCGGCAGGCATTTCGTCAAACGCAGGAAAAAGGAACAAACGCAGAATCGCATCCTGCTTCGGGCCCGCTGAATTCTGATGTACACGACTGGAGCATTGCTGCTTCGTCAATGAATTACGCGCTCTTTGCACAGCCCGATTCGGCTCTGAAACGTACTCGTAGCGCAGTATCGCTGCAAACCTCGTTTGAGCACACCATAGGCGGTGCAACTCTTCGCAGTGAAGTGTCGGCAATTGCAACGATGCTCGAAGAAGGTCGTACCGGCTTTACTCTTCAATCCGAAAACGGCTTGCGAGCATTTGCCGAGTGGAAGCAACCCGATGACGGCAGCAATCATAGTACCAATTATTCTGTATCTGCGCAGATAGATCTTCGCTCCTTCCGATCTGAACTTCTCAGCGACAATTATGTTCGTTATGACTACAGTGTTCACACGGGGAGCCTTCTACTCCGTTCATCGGCCGGCCTGCGTGGCGGCAATGGTTCCGGCGGATCATCTACTCTTAACATCATCGGCTCTGTGGATGTTTCGCTGCGAAGCAGCGCTGCTTTGCGCTGGGGTGCGTTGCTTTCACGGGATGTTCACAATAGCTTCTTCACCGATGCGCTTAACGCAAACCCATATGTTCGGTCGGATGCAGACCTACGATTTACCCGTCGCAGCGTAGCCGGCGAGGTGTACATGGTGTACCGCCCCGATCGCTCGCTATCGGCCCAAGCGAGAGCCGGCTATGAAGTTTATGGTGCGTTGTCCATTCCGGTGTTCGACTCCGTCTCCGCATTTCATTTGGCCTATGCCTCCGCCACACGCAGCTTTGTAACATTGCAATCGGAGTGGCTAACAGACGAGCTCACTTCTCTGGTTGCTCGGCTTCAGTGGCAAGATGTCAGAGAAGATGCAGGTAAAACCGTTCCCTATCGTCCGGCTACAACAGCAGAGCTTAGATACAGAAGCCGTATCTCTCAAAGCTGGACATTAGAGTTTGGAGTGACGTTCGTATCGCAGAGAACGGTCTCGGCCTCTGCGCAGGCAAGTGACAACCTGGACGGCTATCTCTATGTGGATGGACGTGTGGACTATGCTGTTACCGACGCGCTGTCTGCCTTTGCCAGCGTGCAGAACCTCACAAATAGTTCTATTTTTGTTTTCGAAAGATATGTTGAACGCAGCGCCTTTGGCGCTCTGGGCTTGCGTTGGAAATTTTAACAGGAAGAATCTTTACAGCGATGATCGACGAGAAGGATCTTGATTCCCCCACGGACAACGACGGCTTTGCGGACGAAAGCTCCGATAATGGAGCCTTTCGTTTGGAGTCGCTCGAGCGATATCCCGATGCCGTGCCCTTTGAGTTCGATGATGAGGCAGATGAGCCAGCCGGCAATTCTGATGACTCCACACAGCTTCCACCCGCTACACTTGCGGCAATAAAGTCTGACCTGGACAAAGGCAGACGCCGCAAAGCCAAGCCGGATACACTGGCACTAAGTTTGGACCGACTTCGAAAAGTACTGCATACAACATCTCCCGAAGTAGCAGAGTTCACCTTAGAGAGCGATCCGCTTCTGGTGGATCCTTTGGCAGGCAAGCCTGAGATTAGCAGCACCGACATCACTATCTCAGAGCGACCGGTAATTACCGAACGTAAACCGGTGAAGCCCTCTGACGATGGCAGTTCGTTGGATCTTGATGCAGGAGATTCTTCGCAGGCATCAACTAAAGCAGACAAGTCATCGAAAAAAGCATCGAGTAGTTCTGCAAAAGATTCATCAAAGAAAAAACGCAGAGCGCTGCCGGTGATTCCCATTATAATAGGCGTAGGTTTTTTGGTTGCCTCCGTTGGCGGATATCTGGCATACAGAGCAATCAGCACCAAACCGGGCCAGGTATCCGGTGGCAATGGATCTGCGGAGTCTACGGCTACGAAGAAGAACGGAATTAGCGATCCCACGATGGCGGAAAAGACTGCAACGGAAAAGACTGTAGCGGAAGAGGCACCGGCTGAAGCATCTGCTGAGTCTCGTTTAGAGACTTCCACGCAGTCTGAGACGCTAGCGCAGGATGCTGTGCAATCACCGGCACAACCGGATGCTACCGGCCAATCGGAAACATCACATCAAGTTGCTCCTTCGTCACGCTCTTCTGAACAAACCTCGACGTCATCTGTTTCCTCGAAACAAACATCCACGCACAACATTCGAGCGGGCGCAGCTGCTCCTACCGGATCCTCCGGTTCGCACTCTACAGCACACGGAGCGGAATCAGTGCGTCAGGCAATAGCGCAACACTCACATCAAACATCCAAGCAGATCGCAAAGCAAACGGAGCACACAGTACTTCGACCAAAGGTTTCCGCGCCTAAAGATCAGCACAAGCACAACTCGGGTACAACCGGATCTGCGCATGCATCTGCGCATGAGTCTGCGCATGCAACCCCTGTAGCTTCAGTTTCAAAGAAGACTACGTCTGCAACTCTTCCTGCAGCTAAAACTTCACCTCGTGAATCGAGCAAGGCCGCGAATTCAACGCCGACTGAGCACAGTACTTCTGCGCTTTCTGTTGCAAAGAGCGAGTCCGGAGTAAATCAAAAGACATCGTCACGAGTGGATATTATACCCGCTCCCCATATGAACCTGAAGTCGGTGAACAGGTCTATGGCGCAATTCAGTGTTCATGTATTCAGCACATTCTATAGACAAGATGCGGAACGCCGATTGCAGCTGCTGCAAGGACGCAGTATCTCGGGCGGTTACATCACGGAACAACAGGTACGGGGCCGGACTGTCTACAACGTGCGTTTCGGAATATTCAGAACAAAAGAAGATGCGGAAGCTGCGCTGATACGCCACGCAGTATCCGGTGGATCTATTTGTAGGCTTCGTTAAGAAATGCCCGGCATAGTGGTCGTTTTTTCGCTCTCGGTACGAGCAGCATCGTAACGTAGCAGTTTAACTTCATGCAACACCAACACGACGATACCAACGATGTGATTATTCGTATACCCGTTTTACGAATACCATGGGACTCGAATACCTTTCGCGGGTTTGTTCTTGCGTTGGTGATCATTGTGTTCTTTGTATTCGTCAGTCCATTCATCAAGGTATCTGCACCACCGATTCTTCGAACAGACACGACGGCTATTCCACTTACTGTTCTTACACAGCTTCGATTTGGAGATGGAGACAGTCCGCAAAAAAGTGGCGGCAATCTTCAGCAAGAAGGTGCAGCTGCTAAAGCTCCGGTAACAGCCCCGCGCTTTGCCGATGCAAAAGCGCCGCCTCCGTCACCACAAACATCCAACGCCAAGCCGGCTTCTTCGACGGATCTTCAGGTAAACGTTCAGCCGGTGCGCCGTGACCCTGAAACGTCGCAGCATAGCGGCACCGGAACGGCTGCTACTTCCGGAACAACGCTGAAGACTGCTGCTAACGACAATACTGCTTCGAGTGCCACAGGAGATCGCACACCGGCCGAGAATGGTACGGGACGTGGGCTAAGCGGTACCGGTTCGGGCGCAGGATTAGGCTATAACATCGAGTGGGGTGGTGGCGGCGGGAATGTTATTGTACTGAATAAAAGTATCCCCAAGCCCCCGCAGGGTCTGAACAATTCAACGATCGTCAAGTTGAAGTTTGTCGTGGACAAGAATGGTGACGTAGAAAGTGTTATTCCCCTCACTCGTGGAGCACCTCAGGCCGAGCGTGCCGCATTAAAGGCAATGTGGCTGTGGAAGTTCCGCGTCAAGAACGAACAACGAGCCGAGGGCATCATAAAATTTACTTTTGATGTTAACTGAGGTCCCACGCTGTTGACTACTACTACCACCGATCCTTCCACCGCATCTCCTGCATCGCGTGCTGCCACCGGAGCAAGCGTTCTATTTCTCTCGCAGATCGTTGGCAATGCTTTGTACTTTTTAGCTCAGCGCACAATTATCAGTGAAATGCCAAAAGAGAGTTTCGGTGCTTTGGCATTTGTTCAGCAAACCTGTTCCCTTCTCCTGGTGGTGTTGGTAGATGCCGGACTTAATAACGTTGCCATTCGAGAAATGCTGCATCATCCGGAGCGCAAGCAAAGTATCGCCGCTTCGTCATTTTGGTTGCGTTTGATAAGCACTGTTATCGCCTCCATAGCTATCGCAGCGTTTTTTGCTGCTACGGATCTGGGTCTGCTTACAGCAGCAATGGTAGCCGTCGTGAGCATTGCAACTTCGGGAAGGATGTCTATGCTGCGCGGATCGTTTGAACTGCCCTTCCGTGCCGGTATGAACTACCGTTTGGTTTCGGTGCTGTTTGTACTTGATATAGCATTGTATGCCGCGGCGTTGTGGATCTATCCGGGCACCCTTACGCCCGAGGTAGTATTGGCACTGCAGTTCGTTTGTTCTCTTCCGGGATTTGTGACGTTGTTCGCTCGAGCGGGAGGAACATCCCTGATGTTTCCTGTGCCATCGTGGCAGCAGATGCGCGGTTTGGTTATGGAAACACGGAGCATATTGTCTCAGCTGGTGATGCAGAATATTCACGCAGGTCTGGACATCTTTATTCTGCGATATTCATCTTCTCTTCGCGAAGTGGCAGTGTTTGGTGCGGTGGCGAACATTAGTGTAGTTATTCTAACGTTGTATTCGGCTCTCTCCACTGCGGTTTTTCCCCTGCTTGCCGAAAAACCCGGCGATGGCAACGTCGCAGCTTTGCACCACCGCATACTTCGATCGATGTCGTTCATCACATACTCAACTATGGTTGTGGCGGCATGTCTGTCTGTATGTGCATCCGTGATTGTATCGTTGTTCACAAAGAACCTCTATGCTGATCATCTTTTTGAGTTTCAGCTGCAATTCTGGTGTACAGTTTTGATTGTCGTAACACAGTTTACCATTGTTGTTAATACTGCACTCAAAGAACATCGCGCGGTGCTGATCTCGGGGGTAATGTTGATTGTGGGCAGTTTACTTTTTGATTTCGCGCTTATTCCAACCAGCGGTACGCGCGGAATGATGATTGCTAAAATGCTCTCGAATTCACTTGCCTTGGGAGCGAATCTCCTGTTTATCTCACGAATAGTAGGGCGGCCATCCATTGGACTGTATTTGCTGCGAAGCGCAATTGCCGGTGTTGTTCTCTACTCTGCCTCAATAATCTTTGTTCAGCACTTTGCTACTCAGTATGCTCTGCTCCTTACCCTGGCAGTGAGCTGTATAACCGGCATAACGCTGAGGATGATTACCCGCGCAGATGTGGATTTATTGCGGGGCCTGGTGGCAAAGGTCTCCTCAAGAATCAACCGGCAGAGTTCTACGGCGAGTATCGCTCAAGAGTAAAGTTCTGGCCCAGATACCGACGACGCACTTCCGCGTTGCCTGCGATCTGTTCTGCAGTACCGGATGCAAATACCTTACCCTCGATAAGAATATAAGAGCGGTCGGTGATGGAAAGCGTCTCATGAACGTTGTGATCGGTGATCAATACTCCGATACCACGATGCTTCAACGTTTGCACCATATGCATGATATCTTCCACCGCAATAGGATCTATTCCCGCAAAGGGCTCATCGAGCAACACAAATTTCGGATCACTTGCCAATGTCCGCGCGATCTCGGTGCGCCGACGTTCACCGCCGGAGAGCATAAAGCCTTTACTTTTTCGTATGTGCGCGATGTTGAAATCGTGAAGAAGCTCTTCGCAGCGATCACGGCGCTCGGCTGCTGTTAACTTTTGAAGTTCAAGTATTGCCATGATATTTTCTTCAACGCTCAGCTTTCTGAATACCGATGCCTCTTGAGGCAAATAGCTGATTCCCAGTCTGGCCCGTTGGAACATCGCTTTATGAGTGATGTCCTCACCATCCAGAAATATACTGCCCTCGGTGGGTTGCACCATCCCTACAATCATATAGAACGAGGTCGTTTTTCCTGCTCCATTGGGTCCCAAAAGACCCACGCATTCGCCCTGACGCACTTCGTACGAAACATGATCGACAACGTGGCGTTTGGCGTACACTTTGGCAATGTCACGCGCTTCAAGCTTACTTGCCTGATTGGTAGGATTTGATTCAGAAATGTCCATTTAGCGTCGTTTGTCTAAAGTCATTGAAACATCCAACGTCTCTTCGTCACGCTCAATTCTCACTCGAAGTTTCTGCCCCACAACAGCGTCGTTGATAGCTACGCTAACATCGTCATTTGAGTGCATTGGCACACCATCAATCTCTAGAATAATATCACCCGGCTCAATTCCGGCTTTGTCTGCCGGGGACTTGCTCATTACCTGCGTTACAATCACACCCTCTGTTCGCTTTACGTTGTAGTATCGAGCACTCTGTTCGTTTAAAAAGTCTACGGAAAGTCCTGTATAAAACGATCGATCCAGTTTCTCCCCGCCTTTGAGTTTGGCTACAACCTTTTTTACCCTGTTTACGGGAATCGCGAACCCTATGCCAATGCTTCCGCTTCCGCGCATGGATGTAGAGGTAGAAAAGATAATGGTGTTCACACCTATAACTTCGCCGTTCACATTCACCAGCGGGCCGCCACTGTTTCCGGAGCTGATTGCTGCATCGGTTTGAATCATGTTCTTGTACACACGGTTCACACCGTCGGAATTTTCGCTGAAGCTCACGCCCGTATTACTCACCACGCCAACCGTAACCGTAGGCTTGGAGTTTTTATCGAAAAGTCCGAACGGATTTCCAAAGGCAATAGACCACTCGCCCACTACTACATCATCTGAATTGCCCAGGCTGAGATAGGGTAAATTCTTGGCATTGATCTTTAGCAGGGCCACATCGGACGTGGGATCGCTACCAATAATCTCGGCGTCGTATTTCTCTCCGCTCGTCATGGTTACCACCACTTTGGATGCGCGGCCGGCTACGTGATCATTTGTAACGATGTAACCATCCGCAGAGATAATAAATCCGGAACCTAAGGACTGAACTTTTTGCGTGTAGCGCTGCTCGAAGCGTTTATAAAAGTTTCCGAAAAAGGGATCGTCGAAACCAAAACCGCCAAAAGGATTGGCTGAGTACTCTCGCATCTCGGTAACATTGATTCCTACAATGGCAGATGAGCACTCTCGTGCAACTGTTGTTATAGCATTCTTTCGTGAGCCCGTTACAGCCGCATTCTTTTCGTCGCGCTCCCTGCTGTTACCACTGCGCGCTTCCTGCCAAGGAACCTCTTTGCCTGTACACGCTTCAGCGCCGGTGCTCAATACAACCACAACCAGGAGAAGTTTCTGTAGAGATTTCATATGGTGACTTTCTGTACAACGAACATACTTTTTCACTTCCGCCATAGACCATTTTGCCCATGTGCACAACGTCGTAAACGATCAAAACGAAACGGGAATGTCATACTGCAATTCAACGAATGGCACTCAAGACTATTGCCCCGAAAGCGAGAAGCGTTCTTGTAACCATCGCCGCACAGCGTCGTCTACTTCCGGCGTCATCCAATGCTCGCCGTCGAAGGGCAGAAAGGTATGGCGGACGTTATTTGAATCCAGTATGGACTCTATACGCTCTGCCACAGAGAACGGCACGGTGTTATCTCGACGTCCGTGAGCATGAAGAACATCTACCCCGTGTTTTTGCAGACTTCGAGCGTGCGTCTCGAACGAAGCTTCGGGATAATTACTGGAACATAACAATACCAAAGAACGAACAGAGTCGGCATGGCGTGTCGCCACTATGGAAGCATAGAATCCGCCTTGCGAAAATCCCATAACAATCGGTTTCTCGTCGATGATCGGTAATCGACGCATTGCATCGTGCAACGCCGAGAAATACCATGAAGCCGATTCTTCCATCACCGTGGCGCGAAGTTCCGGCGGGGCGGAAACATCATCGGGAGCAGCCGATAGCTTGAGGGTATTGTCGTGAAGAGACTCACGGATCTTTACGTACGGAGCTTCAGGGCAAACAAATGCCACATTAGAAAGATTCAGGCCTTTTGCCCAACGTAACACCACCTCCGGTGTTTGGCCATTTCCATGCAACAACAAAACCGGATGATATTGCTGTGTGTCGGTACCCGAGAGCAAAACCTTGTAGCGGCCAAAGCGCTGTTGAGTGCAAAGGAACGAGGGAAACTCGGCAGTATTTGCAGCATTCGAGCGAGCGCGCCGTAAGGTTTCGGGCCATTCCTTTAGCGCACGAAGTATCGCAAAGTCTGATTCTGACTCCAGAAAGGTAACATCCGCGCAGCCTCGCTGCACGCCAATCTTCAGAACTTCTCCCGCCTTGGCGGCGTTACCGCTGCGCAGCAGAGCTATAGCCCACTTATAATACGCGGTAGTGTCCGAAGGCAGAGCACTTGTCCATAGTTCATACCATTGAGCAGCGGTCTTAAAATCACCCTGCCTCGCAGCAGACTCTGCTCGGTCTCTTGCAGAACGTGTGTCGTCGGCACGAGCGCTTGCGAGCGCCGTCGACAAGCACATAAAGATCAGAGTGCACACAACCGCATAGAGTCGCCCTACGCGGGCACCGGTTAAAATCACGTGATCGGCAGAAAATCGTGTGTTGCACATAGCGCGTGGCAAATGAGTACGAGCAAAGGAATCACCGAAAATAGAGGGGTTCTGCAGCTATAAATGAAAAAAGACACCTCTAAGGTGCCTTCTCATGTGCCCGGAACAGGACTTGAACCTGCATGTCCGTAAGAACACTACACCCTGAATGTAGCGCGTCTGCCAATTTCGCCATCCGGGCTCTCTGCTGGGACAAACTATCGTAAGCCAGCGGAGAGGGAGGGATTCGAACCCTCGATACCGTTGCCGGTATAACGGTTTTCGAGACCGCCCGATTCAACCACTCTCGCACCTCTCCGAGTTGGCTACTTTATGGGGCCGCAAAGATACGGAACCACGGTTCAGCTACCAACCAACAATTTCCCGAACCTCTGAAAGTAGCTTTTAAAAAACGCCTTAGTTGTTGATTTTCAATGCCTTAAAATTTTTCTTGAACTCAGTCTCGAACTTCCCAGTAAAGCTCCGTACGCAACTGGCGCACCCAATTGTCGTACTCTTTGTTCTGTTTGAACATCGATGCCATGCGTTCTATCTCTTTGTAATCTGTCTCCAAGTTTGCTTTGTGTTTGGCAATGGTTTTCTTGCGCAATACAAGATGTAAGGCCGG
Source organism: Kapaibacterium sp. (SeqCode) (assembly GCA_046297095.1). Taxonomy (GTDB): domain Bacteria; phylum Bacteroidota; class Ignavibacteria; order Kapaibacteriales; family NICIL-2; genus JBBATK01. Next base: position 240,067 of record JBKCNS010000040.1, read on the forward strand.
CTTTGTGCGCTCTGCTTGATACGGCAAAGCATCCGTTACCTGACCATCACTCAGTTTCTCTACAGCGGCTTTGAGTGCAGGATCCAGCGATGCTATTTGTACCCTTCCCAGAGCACCGCCAAAGCCTTGTGTTTCCTTTTCCTCACTGTAAATCTTGGCAGCATCGTCGAAGCTTAAACTTCCGGTGGTAATCTTCTCACGAACCTCCGTTAGAAACTTCTTGGCGGCTTCAACATCCTCTTCCTGTCTGGCCACAGCAATGAGTATATGCCGTGTCTTGATCTGTTCTTTCGTTCGGTCTAACAGTTGAATCACATGGTAGCCAAAGGGAGACTCTACGGGAAGAGAGTATTCCGTGAGCTGAAGCTTCTTTGCCGCTGAGCAGAACTCCGGAACAAAATCCGAACACGCTCTCATGGCAAGTTCTCCACAGGACGAGGCGGATCCCGGATCGGCCGAGTAACGCTTTGCAAAGTCGCAAAAGTCCCCACCGGCGACGATGGAGTCGCGAATCTTTTTTGCCTTTTGCAAGGCAATGTTTTTGGCAGTTCCGGCGGGTACTATCAACTTCACTATGTGGCCGATTTCTACTTGTTCCGGAATGTCCGGTAATGAATCTCTAAACTTTGCGTAAAAATCATCCACCTCTGCACGAGATACACGAACATCACCAATCTTTGCCTGGCGCATTCGCTCCAGAAGAATGCGGCGCTTTACTTCGTCGTGACCGTCTTTTTTAATCTTCCATAACGGTACACCGTAGGCCTTTTCTACTCTATCCTCCGAGCCGAACTGCGCAATGATCTGCTGAACGGTTTGATCAAGTTGCTGGTTCACTTCTTCTTCCGACACTTGCATGGTAGTGTCTTCCAGCGCCTTCAGATATACCAGTTTATCGTTGATCATAGCGTCGCGAATGCGCTTACGTATGGCAGGATCTGCCGGATTCACCGATGGATTCTGCTGCATCAGCATGTATATCTGACCATCCACATCAGACTTCAACACAACCTCTTTACCCACAACGGCCTCTACCCTGTCCAACACATCTCCCTCACGCAATTGCTGCGCCTGAATCCTTAGCGCCGGCCACAACAAAAGCGCAAGCACAAGAATGCCCAATGAGAAAGATGATATTCGAGGTTTAATAGTCATGTATTTGACCCACTTGATAAAAGCAGCGGATTACCGGCCTACTGACGGAACATTATGTTGATATAGGACTGATTGATAATCACAGGGAATTTTTCTTTAAGGCGCGCTATCCATGCTTCCGAAAACTTCTTCTGCATCATGTCCTGATACGCCGGTGCAAAGTCGGGAATAGCTTCGTCAAAGGTCTTGATACGCGGTGCCTGAACTTCGTTCACCCGAACAACCGTATAGCCTTTCTCGAATTTCAACGGACCCAGAACGTCTCCCGAAGACGGCTTCACTGCATCCACTGCTTGAGCAAGCTTGGAGTTACGCACGGAGATTACACCCCAGCGGCCTTTCTTCTCTCTGTATCCGTCACGCTGCGTAAGTAATTCTGCTTGAGCTTCAAAACTTTCTCTGTTCGGAAGCTTAGATACCAGATCATAGGCGTTTTTCGCAGCGGTATCGGTAATGGTATAGATTTCCGATACGTCGTATTTGTACTCGGTAAAATACTTCGTCTTTGTAGAGTCCCAGAATGCACGCGCCACAGTGGTGTCGAATTTCAACTTCAACCATACTTCCTGCTCCTCAACTTTGAAGAGCAAAATGCCATCACGGAACTCTCGAATCAACGAGGAAAAGTCTTTGTATTCAGACTCCAAACCTGCAGCGGCTTCCGCAGTTACCATGGGATCGGCAATCTTATTGATAGCATTCGTCATTCCCTGTTTGTTCAGCGAAGAACCACGCATGTCCGTACGCTTGCGTAGAGAATCTACTAAAGCAGAAACCGTAATGCTCTTCGACGGCGTGCGAAACAGAACTTTGGCTTTTGTGTCATCGGTCAAACTCTTGTGCCAGGTTGTATCAGTGGTGTTTTTACCCGTACCAATCTGCTGCAGCATCTCAGAAAGCACATCATCAGCTACTACATACCCACGCTCTTTTTTGGTTTTCTCCAAGAAAGCCCTTTTGTCATCTTCGAAATAGTACTTTTTATAAATCTTTTTGACATTGTCACGCTCGTCCTCGATGTTCGTCACCTTTGTAGAATCGCGTCGAATAACATGCGCTCCATACAAGGTCTGAACCGTAGCGATCTCTCCGTCTTTCATCGAGAACATTTTTTCTTCAAACTCGGGGATGAGCCGGTGGTTGTCGTTTTCAAAGCCCAACGAACGGGAATAGAAATAGCCAAGGTCGCCACCTTGCTCTCCCGTTGTTTTGTCCGTCGACATCGCCTTTGCTGCCTCAGCAAAGGCGCTACGAGGTTGTGAACGCAATGCTGTGGCTAAACTATCGGCCCGTTTGATTGCTGCAGTTGAGTCTTCGCCGTCGAATGTCGGCACCAATATCTGGCTGGCGCGCACAAGTGTACGCGGCGACTCGTTAATGCACTTCACTACCAGATACACGAAACGCGAACGTACAGGCAGCGGACACACTTCGCCCGGCTTCAACGTGTACGAGAGATCCTCGAGCTGACGTACAATACCGCCCAACGAGGTAAAGTACGGGAGCAATCCGCCACGTTCCCGTGTTTCCTTGTCCTCGGAGGAGTCTTTAGCGATAGCGAAGAAATCGCCACCGTTTTTCACCAACTGAATACACTTCATCGCCTTTGTAAAGGCTGCTGTGGTATCCGCATTTTCACCCTGGGGAATCACCATCACCATCACCGCAACCTGAAGCTCTTTTTTGCGACGATCCAGGTAGACACTAACGTTAGGTTCAACAACCTTTTTGTCGAACAAATAGTTCTCTGCCAGAATACGGCGATTCGAGTTCACTTCGGCCATTACAGCAGAGTCTTTATCGAAGCCACGGGCAACGGCATCCTTTACTTTCAAGCGGTACTTCACGTACAAATTCAAGAAGTCCATAACACTGTCGCGCCGCACTTTCATGAGGTCGCTGTTTTTGCGATTCATGTTTCGCTTGTACGCAGACTCCACCTCGGAAAGGGTGATGGGATCACCGCCTACAGTGGCGAGTACCGTTGAACCGAAGTCAATCTTACCGGACACTCCGTCGCGAAGACCAAGTTTCTTTGCGGACTGCTTCTGGGCCGTTGCATTGCCGCTTGCAAACACCATCACCGCGGTTACCGCGATCGATAGCAAAACTCCTCGAGTACAGAAAGCCATTATTGAACGTTGCATAAAATCACCCGGTGATACATCGTTGGTAAAAGAGAACTGAAAGACGGGCAAGTACACGCAGAAAACGTGCGGCCCCGTGGTTAGTGAGCCGCAAATTTACAATAGGACAGGCTTCGGCGGGAACCGTATTTTTTGTTAACAACAGCAAAAGCGGGCTTTGAAACACGAGCCGCCCCGGCCGGCAAACGGTTGCCAATCAGGAGAGTATCAACACGGGAAAAAACGGCCTGTCAAATGCGATTGTTAATGCCGTTCATAAACTCCGCAGCGGCCGTGTAAATATTACCCGCGCCAAGAAACAGTACCATGGCGTCATCCTTTATGTGGACTAGGAGATCACTCGCTACATCCTTGACATTCGGCACATAACGCACATTGGCGTGACCGTTGGCCACCAGCGCATCCACAATCGTTTGACCGTTGATGCCCTCCAGGGGCTTTTCACGGGCAGCATACACGTCCGTTACTATCACTTCGTCCGCTGCTTGGAAGGCTGCTCCAAACTCTGCGGCAAAATCACGGGTGCGCGTGTACGTATGCGGCTGGAACACCGCGATGATCTTTTTGTTCCACCCGGCGCGAGCAGACTCCAGCGTGGCCTGAACTTCGGTGTGATGATGGGCATAATCCTGTACCACCGTCACGCCATTTTTCTCTCCCAAAATTTCGAAGCGACGCAACACTCCGTGAAACTCTCGAAGCGAAGTTGATATTACATCCATGGGTATTCCCAGGCGAAGTCCTACCGCGATAGCTGCCAGTGCATTGCGAACGTTATGCTTGCCGGGTATATCCAGTTGTATTGTTCCAATTGCATCGCCTTTGTGCTGCACCGTGAAGGTCGAGGTTCTTCCTTCAAAGATGCAATCAACGGCCCGCACATCGGCTCCCTCGCTCAATCCGTAGGTCACCACCGGTTTGTTCATGTGCGGTATCACCGACTGCACGCCGGAATCATCAATACACGCAACGATCAACCCGTAAAACGGAAGCCGACCCAAAAACTGGATGAAGGTGTCGCGAACATCGTCGAAGTCACGATAGATATCGAGATGCTCCGCCTCGATATTCGTGACAACTGCAATGGTTGGCGACAACTGCAAAAAAGATCGATCATATTCATCGGCCTCCAGTACCGTCCACCGGCCGTGGCCAAGGCGTGCGTTCGATCCGCCCAAGCCTCGTAGCCTGCCACCAACAATTACCGTTGGATCGATGCCTCCTGCCATGAGCAACAAACCGCACATGGATGTGGTGGTTGTTTTTCCGTGTGTTCCGGAAATAGCCAGGCAATACTTCAAGCGCGCTACATCGGCAAGCATTTCTGCACGGCGAATGATAGGAACACGCGCGGCTTGTGCAGCCACTGTTTCCTCGTTTTCCGCCGGCTTTACGGCGCTGCTGTACACAACAACATCCGCGCCCTCGATATTGGAAGCTCGATGGCCAATCATGATATCGGCACCCATCTTCTTGAGCAAATCAGTGGTTTCCGATTGCGACATATCCGATCCACTCACACGGAATCCCTGAGACAACAATATCTCTGCAATTCCGGACATTCCAATTCCGCCAATGCCCACAAAATGAATGTGCTTTACACTTGAATACATAATCGTTGCTGTCTTTGGGAACGGCGCGCCTCTACGAGGTTCTGCCAAATCGTCTGTCAAATTCTTTGAGATCAAATCGCACCAACACCGGCCTGCCGTGCGGACATACCTCGGGCACCGCCGTGGCGAACAAATCATCCACAAGTTTTCGCATCTCTGCTACAGAGAGCGGATCGCCCGCTTTGATGGAGGCACGGCAAGCAAACGACGCAGCAAGATTATCTCTGGACTCCGCGGCACGAACCTGCTTATACTCGTTGAACTGCTCCAGTATCTCTATCAGTGCCGATGATTCCTCCCCACTGCGGACGTCGAGCGGAACACTTACAACGCGCACATCAGCTCCGCTTGTCTCCAGTTCAAATCCAAGTTCTCTGATCTCCTCGCGCACTTCATCCAGCGCACTGCGCTCAGACACGCTCATAGACACGTTCACCGGAAAAAGTAGGCGCTGCGAATACGGCAGGCCATTACTTATGGCGGCCAATGCACGCTCGTAGAGAATACGCTCGTGCGCAATGTGCTGATCCACAACGATCATCCCCTCCGGTGTTTGCACGAAGATGTACTTGTTGTGCAACTGCCATATAGGGCCTTGCGAGCCGGCAACATTCTGTGTTTGTGCTTCCGTTTGTCCATCTGCAGCCGCGCGCCGCATACGCACTTCATCTTCCGAATAAAACAATGCGTCAAAAGCCGATGCGTAGAGGGGCGAAGCCGCCTGCCGCTCGTATGGACGCTCGTATGGACGATCCGCTACCCGTTCGATGATCTCTCCTGTCTCTTCGTTTACGTAGGTGGTCGTGGGCCGGTAATCAGCGCCGGGGCCCAATCGCAAACGCTCGAAACTTTGCGGAGCATGCTCATCACGAAACCGCACCTCTGGCACAAGATTCGATGCACGCAAGGCTTGAAGCACTGCCTCGTGCACGATATCATACACTGCGCGATCATTATCGAATTTCACTTCGGTCTTTTGGGGATGCACATTCACATCAATCTTCGCGGGATCGAGTTCGATGTTCAATACATACATCGGGAATTGTGTTTTTTCTATCAAATGTTCAAACCCCTGCATCACGGCATGCGAAATGGATTTGCTGGCAATGGTTCTGTGATTGAGAAACAGAAACTGCTGCGAACGGGTGGTACGCGCAATGTTCGGCTTTCCCACAAAGCCGTACACGTGAATAAGCTCGGTGCGAAGATCTACCGGAACGATGGATGCTCTGACGGTATCTCCGAACAACTCAGCTATGCGATCTTCCACGGTCCCGGGTCTCACGTCGAATACCTGCGACTCGGCGTCGAAAAATGTGAAACGACGATCGGGATAGCTTAGAGCAAAGCGCGTCATGGTATCGCTGATATGCCGGAACTCGGTGGCATCGCTTCGCAGAAATTTCCTACGGGCAGGAATATTAAAAAACAGGTTACGAACCATCACCTGAGTGCCGCACTCCTGGCGCTCGGGGCGAATGTGTACCTCGCGCATCGGCTCGGACTCCAACACCCAGCCATGTTCGTCCGCTTCACGACGGGTTTTGATCTCCACCTGCGCAACACTGCCTATCGATGCCAATGCCTCGCCGCGAAAGCCCAGGGTTTGAATACGTTCAAGATCTTCCTGCGTTCGAATCTTTGAAGTAGCGTGCCGCTTGAGCGACAGCTCCAAGTCCTCGCGAGACATTCCGCACCCATTGTCTATCACATGAATGAGGCTCTTCCCTGCTTGGCGCACTACCACGGTTACATGCGAGGCCCCCGCATCCAGAGCGTTTTCAACCAGCTCCTTCACTACCGATTCGGGGCGCTGCACTACCTCTCCTGCAGCGATCTGATTCGCCAGGAACTCAGGTAAAATGTGGATTACGCGGTCGGCCATGAGAAATCGTCGATGAAGAAAATTCGACGAGAAAAAATTAGTGCAATGAACTACATCGAGACTCTACCGCCCGGCTTGCAGAAGGCAACACTCATAGTAGTGACTCTCGTACATATTCTGCAACAGTCATGCAGCAGATTTGCAAAAGTACAAGGAAAGTACAAGGAAGGATGGCTCCGAAGCGCAGATTGGCACTTATTGCTTTGCGAAATCCAAGCCGCCGGTTTCGCGGACACTCACAACGATAGTGTCGCCGGAGCTAAACTCGCCACCAAGAATTTTCATGGCAAGTATGTCCGTTACATAGCGTTGAAGAGCACGCTTCAAAGGCCTCGCTCCGTATTGCGGGTCGTAGCCAAGCTGCGCTATCCAATCGAGCACATCATCGTTGATCGCGATGCTGATATTCTCGTTCGAAAGTTTAGCTCGTAAGGAACGTAACTGAAGTTCCACGATACGGCGGATTTCCGCCCGAGTAAGTGGCTTGAAGAGAATAATCTCGTCGATGCGATTGAGAAACTCGGGACGCATGCGCTGACGAAGCAGCTCAAGAATGTGAGCGCGTGCGGTGTTCACCAATTCGTCGCGATTGTCTTCGGTAACCTCGTTGAGCTTATCCTGCAAGAATTCCGTACCGAGGTTCGAGGTCATGATCACAATGGTGTTGGTGAAATTCACCGTGCGGCCTTTGGAGTCAGTCAACCTGCCGTCGTCCAGAACTTGAAGCAGGATATTGAACACATCATTGTGCGCTTTTTCAATTTCATCGAAGAGCACCACGGAGTACGGTCGTTGGCGCACCGCTTCGGTAAGCTGACCGCCTTCTTCGTACCCCACATAACCGGGAGGCGCTCCCACCAATCGAGACACGGAGTGCTTCTCCATATACTCGGTCATGTCGATGCGCACAATAGCGGACTCATCGTCGAAGAGAAACTCCGCGAGCGCTTTGGCGACTTCCGTTTTCCCTACTCCTGTTGTGCCAAGAAAAATGAACGAGCCAATGGGTTTGTTGGCATCCGCAAGGCCGGCTCGCGATCGGCGAATAGCATTAGCAATCA
>JBKCNS010000041.1:0-10868 GCA_046297095.1 Kapaibacterium sp. (SeqCode)
GTACTGTACGTACTATAGCTATCGGAAGTACTATGAGTACTATACGTACTAGCAATAGTACTAATGAGAGTACTATACGTAACCAAAGTACTAGACGTACCACGCTAGCGAGAATGGCACGATAATTGCATATAGCAAATAATGGGCCAATGATAATGATAACGTAATATCAATGGACCGTGACGTGCTATATGCAATCGTATGACCAAACACAACACAACACAACACAACACAACGTTACGTACAAACCATTGAATGCAACTCAAGGAACCTACTTATGTTCCACGTGAAACACTCAGAAACACGCGATGATAACGATAATGATAACTCAATATCAACAACAAAAGGCGAATAAACGGCGAATAAAAGGGGAACAAATGGCGAATCGCCTTCAGTGACGCTAAAATCAATTTTAGTTTGCAATTTAAAGGCCAATCCCGCATATTGCGTCGAAAGGGTATAGGACAGGGTGAGGTAGCGCAAAACTAGAACGAGCGCATGGCAGGCCATTTGCACGCGATTGCGACCATGTGGAAAAACTGTGGAAATGTTGTGGAAAAGTACCCTGATAATGATAACGCAATATCAATAAGCGGCCTGAGCGATGTGTATATAATAATGATGCGCCAGAGATATTGGCGGAAGTTATGAGGGTATAAGAACTATTCATATACTTAACGAGAAAAAAAGTTGCATCGCGGAATTGACCGTGGTAGCATGGTTTCAGTGAGGGACAAACTTTGCCAAGTTGGAGGAATAGAGTGACACCACTACAGGACATCATCCAATATGCTTTTGATAAGCATGGAATCGAATACTCGTTTGCTTTAATTGCTGCAATCGGGCATACCGTAAAGTCGAATCCTGCCAGTATCGGGAAAGAATACGGTAGTTTGGCAGTAACGGGACTGCAAAAATTTAAAGAGGGAGAATAAAATGATTCGGAACTTTTATTCGGTAAGCGATGAGCATATCGCTATCATGACTGAAGCGCAGTATTGGCGTTGGTATCATGGGGAATTGACCGATAAGGATATGGATACCATATCGATATCAGGGCCGTTGGTCCATAACGGAAAACAATTGTCTGTCGAGGTGTCATTGGCCGATGCTTTCGGTATCGAAGAGTGGGCCGGGGTGTGGTGGAAAACCCCGGTATTCGGCTGGGCAGGGCGATAGAAAAAAAGTTTTCGGGGTATTGACAACTAAACGTCGATACCCCATACTAAAAGAGTACCAGCAAGGTACACAAACCAAACCAAACCAAAAAGGAACCATATCATGAAGATCAATAGCATTGAAGTAAGCCGCAAGGTTGACACAATCTTTGGGAAGTCGGTAGAGAAAACTGCTACCGTTACCTACCCTGTCTATGACTCGGTAAATGACCTTTCCACTCGGTACACTGAGGAAGCACTTGTCGCTTTGGTGAACTTTTCCGTCCGCTTGCTGGCACAACGCCAAGCAAATAATGACTTGAAGGGGGCATCAAGTGGCTTGAGTGAGTCCGATGCTGCCGCAGTGAAGCAAATTCTCCGGTTCGTGAATCAGGCCAAAGAACTGGATGAGAATCCAGTTGATGCGGCCGAGAAGATTCTCAGCAAGCCGAAGTTCTCTCATCTCCGGGCAATTTTTGAAGGGAATAGCACGGGGAAAGTTTCACTGGACTACTCTGGCACTGAGTTTGTCGATGCTGTAGAGTTGCCCATCCTGCGCGCTCCAAAGGAACGTGGGGGTGAGGAATAGCCAATCCCCAACTAAGTAGTTTTTGTGCCATAAGCCCCAGAGCAATCTGGGGCTTTTTCGCGTTTAAGGAAACGAGTCTTATCGATAATGAGTTCTCAGTACCTCCCCGGCCTTGCGACGAGTCCGCCCTGCTCCGCCAATCCTACCCAATCCCCCGCAATCCCCATACAATGCCTTACAAACGATTCCCACACGCCAAAGGTACCCTAGCATCCCCCGCAACATCGACGCGTTATAGGTCATCATATGGAGCCCGTAGACCGTTCGATACCCTCCCTGATACCCTGATACCTCCAACCTGCTAGCAATCGATTCTAACCCCGTTTCCGCCTCAAGAACCACGTATCCACAATCACAACTCCCCCAAGCTACCCTAGCCAGCTACCGCGAATCCACTCCCTTCTCACCGTCAAGTAGCTTTGCATCACCAAGTAGAATCAAATTTTCAAGTAAAAAAAGCCGCAAAAAGCCATTTTAATCCGCCAATGCAATTAGTTATTAAGTAGGTCAGTGAATAGATTGGGAAACGGAATGGGAACGGAACCGGGAACGGTCCATAGTCGGTCCATAGTCGGTCCAGAAAAAGGGATAGCGTGTTAGTCATAAACCCCATTGAATCAATCCCTTGCGGAGACTAAATCGCTATGGTCCCCTAGCCTAGAAGGGTAACACCATGGGTACCTATGTCTGCAAGGGGAAAATTGATACTTCCTTACCAGAAAAAAGAATTAAGGAAGTGATAGTATAAGAGATTAATATATTAATATATATGAATATATATATAACTAAAAAAACAAGTACTTCTACTATACTTAACTTTTTTTACTGGTAAGGAAGTCTCATTTGCAGCTAACGGACATATACCCATACTGTGACCATCTGAGGACAGAGGGTAACAGCTACCCTATCCCGCTAACCCATTGATTCAAAAGGGTTTATCCCAAACAACTTGTCCCTTTTTTTGGCTTGACTATGGCACGACACAGGACTATACTAGTAGCTGCCGATGCTCCAATCGAGCAAACATAGAAGGATATACTTAACCATGATGACCATGCAACAATTACCGTTTCCCGAATACAAAGGAAAAACACAGATTGCTGATTATACTTTGCCTGAAGATTTACAAGCATTTGATGCGTTATCTATTCGCCCGGAATCAACACTCATCAGGATTATTCCAGCGCACGAAACGGTAAGACTAGTAACGGTGTCGAGCTACGGTGCTATAATTCACAAAGGAATCATTGTGGGAAGGTACTAGTAGTTGCCGATACGTTGTTCCATAGGAACCTACTTATGAAAATATGTGAATTTAACGAGGATTGCAAACAACAATGCAGACCCTTCTCGCGTTATTGCGAGACTCACTTCAATGAAGTTGTGAAGGAAGCAAAAAGAGTAAGAAAAGAAAATTCAGCCGTACAAGAATCAGAACGGAAACATGATTTTAGTACGCTCAAAGAAGCAAACATCGCTGGTCATATTCGCTCAATTCGACTTGAGATAGGTGATAGTGTACGCATCGACGGCGAGCAATTAGCAGCAAACATGCTAGGCGCAATGCCAACATTAAATCAAGCGGACAGACTTAGAATTATTATGTCTGCCCAAGATATGATGCAGCATAATTTTGGTGAGAAACCAGAATTATTGGAACTACTTGCAATCGAACAGTTCTTTCAGACGTGCCTTGAGATTAGCAAGTCTCTGGTGCAACTAAAGAAAACCAAGCTAGGAATCCAAACTAAGGATGCAATCATTAAAGCAAGCGTCGAATCAAAGGAACGTGAGCGTAAAGTTAAAACTAAACAATCACTCGACAACATTAAAGTAACTAAAGTGAATGGAGAAAAGGTATTCTCCCACACTGCGCTCGATCTCGTAAAGGATGTTTTCTACGTTAGTGAAGCATTGGACAAGGATTCCGCCAAGCTAATGAAAAAACTATGTGATCGAATCCTAGTCTCAAGTGAACTGGATGCGTTAGATAAGGAAGCAATGGTAGAATTGTTCAATAAACCATTGTTTGTTCCACTAAAGAAATTTATCACGTTTCGATAACCTCTCCCACAATTAAATTCTAGATGGCGCGGCGTGCAATGCATTCCGCGCCATCATTATTTGTAGCGATACCTTATGACACACTGTACCTCATGTAATAAACTACAATCCATCGCAGAAACCAAAGCAGTCTATGGAAAATCATTTCATAAATTAGTTTGCGGACATCTAATCCCAGTACTAAACATAACGCAAATACAAACTACTCCAATTGTTGAAGAGATTATTCCCGACAATTGGCGCAAAGCATATGCGTATCAACGTGATGGCGTACTGTGGGCCGAAGCGAACGGCATTCGTTGTCTCATTGCAGATGAGCCGGGATTAGGTAAGACTGTGCAAGCGTTATTGTTGCTGGATCGTAATTACGTCAAGTTAACACCAACGTTAATTGTCGTTCCGGCCGCATTAACTTTGCAATGGTATCGGTTCTGCAATACTTGGCTGTCGTCACATAATCTCAAAGTTAAGCCTATTATGCACGTTGGTGAAGGTTTTGAGATTATGCCCGACGAAAACATCGTCATTATCTCAAACGCTTTAATCGCGCATCCAAAAACACTTAAATCTATCAAAGAATACGGATTCAAGTGTATTATTGCAGACGAATCTCATCATTTCAAGTCTGAGAAAGCATCACGCACGCAAGCATTCGTTGAAATATGTGAAGCTACCGAGCACGTTATTTTATTGAGTGGTACGCCATTAGTTAACAACGTCATGGAGTATTATACTACGCTCAAAGTATTAAATAATTCCCACTGGTATTCTCGCTACAATCTGGCGAGATTGTGCGATACCGATTCTAAGGGCAAGTTACTGGGAATACGCGAATATAACCGCCAATGGTTCTTCGAGCGTATTAGTAAATATGTAATTCGCCGTCAGAAAAAAGACCATCTCAAAGACTTGCCATCGTTTCGTCGCGACAAAACGTTTCTTAATTCCGACGATAAATTGTATGTCAAAACGTACAACATGTATGCTGACTTAATCGAGGAGTGTATTACTAAAAATGACTTCGCACAAGTTATTGGCATTCTCGCAAAGATTCGGCACATCACAGGATTAGTTAAGGTCAAAGCCGTCTATGAGAAAATTATTGAACTAATCGAGGGTACCGACGGCAAAATTTGCATTGGCGTGCATCATCAATCCGTTGCGACGCGATTAATTGATATGCTAACAGAGTATGCCAATGAAGTTGGCGACGAATCGTTGATTCCGTTATCCATGAATAGCTCGCAAAGTGTTTTCGAGAAGCAAGCCGTCGAGGATAAGTTTCGCAATGAGAAGCGTATTCTCGTCGCGTCGATTCTTGCAACCGCTGAAGGGCGTAACATGCAGTTCTGCAATCAAGTCATCATTGCAGAACGTGAGTGGAATCCAGCCAAGGAAGAACAGTTCGAACAACGTTTTTGGCGTAATGGTCAAACACTTCCCGTTACCGCCGAGTATTTTATGGTAAAAAACACCCTCGATGAATGGTTAGACGAGATTGTTGATATGAAGCGTGAGGTTGTTAATAGCGGCGCAGACGAAAACATTGATATTAATTATGATCTCATGCGCGTACTTGCAGGACGTATCACTAATACACGTCTGAGAGTTGCAGGCGTGTAGTTCGTAGCGAGCGCAGCGAGCGGAGACAATGAATTACGACAATCATCTAATATTAACTGCACAACATTTCGCGAATCAATTTAAGATCGCGTGGGAGTCTTGTAATTTCTATAGGTTAGTAGATGACTATAGAAATTTTCAAAGATCACAAACGATCGTCACCAAATCTTATTATATGATGAATACGATTCGTAAATCGTTAGCAGGAGAACAAGTTTGATGCAAATAATTCTCATTGCGTGGTTCATTCTAGTAATTGTGGTGATATGCTTTGCTTTTTTGCTGTATCAAGTGCATCCATTATTAGGATTTATTTGCTTGTTGATTGCTTTTCGTCTGTGTAAGTAAATTCATAGAATCCATAACGAGCAATGTTGTGGATTCCATTGAGGTTATTTATGAAAAACATATTTCCCATATTCAAGCCAACCAAATTAGTCAAGATGTGTTATGTCTGCCAAAAGTTTACAAGGACTGGCGTAGTAGAACAATATTTAACCAAAGAAGGGTACAAAGCAATTCGCGTTCGTCATTACGAGTGCAAGGGATAACATGCAAACATTTTTACCTTTCTCTGATTTTGAAGCATCGCTCATGACGCTAGATTACCGTAGATTAGGTAAGCAACGTGTCGAAGCATTGCAAATTATCAATTCGCTCATTGATCCGAATTATGGCTACAAACATCATCCCGTGAAAACTATGTGGGAAGACTTCATTCCCGCGCTCAAGTATTATTGTAACCTTTCTATTTTACTCTGGGAATCTCAAGGTTACCAAAATAATATGCTGCTATACGATGTTCCTGAGACAATTGACATTCCATATTTTCCACAAGAACTATATGTCTCGCATCGCTCCAATCTTCTTCGCAAAGATCCATCTCATTACGGTAAGTATTTTCCAGATACTCCAAATGACTTACCTTATGAGTGGGTCAAACCTATTTCATCTTATAAAATCAAAACGAGGTTATATTAATGACACAAGAGCAGCGGATTAAAAACGCAGAAACTCTAATTGCATACATGCGAAAGTTTCCAAAGACATTTAACATGGAGCATATTGCAAGATCAGAGAATAAAGCGAATCTTTCTCCAAAGGAAGCTAAACACGCGATAGAAACTAACGAATGTGGTTCCAGTTGTTGCATTGTGGGCTATATTGGCGCTTTAATAGCAGAAGAGATTCGCTCTGAATCTATCACGACATTAGATGTTAAACATTATCTAAACCTAGAGCTTGACCTGATGTATGCGCTCTTCTTTACGGGAGTAATGTACCGTCGAGAGCATCTACACCATTTCCCTAAGCGGCATAACATCGTTTCCAGCGACGTAGAAGTAGCAGCAGAAGCAATCATGATAGCAGTTAAATTACAAAACGAGCGTGAAAACGCGCCGTATCCTCAGGAGCAAAACAATGACAATTAAACAACGTACAAAGAACATGAACAAGTTAATTAAGTTCATGCGAAAACACCCGCATTCGTTTGATATGGCTTGGATTGGCTCTGTCAAAAGAAAAAGTAATTATGGCGTGGTATGGGATATAATTCCAACCGCTAATTTGCATGGCGTAATTTCAAACAATACGTGCGGATCGGCGTGTTGCATAATCGGGTATACTCAGGCGATAAGTTATGTAGAATCTAGGTTTATGGAGAATGAATCCGTATCCAAGTTTCTTGGAATAGATTCTGAAATAGCAAACCAACTCTGTTATCCCAGCGAACAATCCAGATTCTATCCCGAATTAAGCTACCGAACGACAGATGTAGAAGTAGCAATCAAATTCATTAAACAAGTTTGTGAGGAACAGAATGATTTACAACGAGTACGAAGCGCTAACCGTCGAAGGGCGTGAATTGGACAAAGAGTTGTTCAAAGCGTTGATTCCAATTATTAACAAGTACGCCGTTAACAATTCAACGCGAGACATTCTTTCTGTATTAGTACGAGTAGCCGACTTAATTTGCGCAGAAGTATCGCTAAAGAAAGCAACGGTAAAACGCAAAGAGAAACACAAACAAGCACAGAGGGAACTATAATGGATCTATTTGAAGCAGCTGCATCATTGTTGTGTATTATAATCGGATTGTTTCTAGCCGAGAAGTTTATGCAAGCCGTAGAAAAGGATACTTCAGATGAAGATGACTTGGGAACAGGCATTTAAGAACATTGATGACGAGGTGGCGCGGATTAGAGCAACCAAAGAATTTCAGGAGAGAAATTACGAATGTTTAGCTTACGAAGCAGAAGTTTTGCGGAGATCAAAGAAAAATTCAACCGATTCCGGTGTATTTTTTACCATTCTCCAAGGTCGTTAACACGTCCCTTTCGCGGCGAGTACGAATGCTTAGAATGTAATCAGAGGTTTAAGTCGTCCTATGATTAACGAACATCTATTAGCACAAATTGAACAGATCGCAAAGTCAGATTGTGATGTGGAGGAAAATCACGCGATATATGAAAAACTAAAAGAGGTATTCAGTGAAGAAGAGTTGTATCAACTAGGACTACTGTTAACTAATCCCGCGTTTTTCTGTTCGCATACGTTTCCCGCGTTCGTTGCGGGACTTTATGCGATGGTAATAATGCTACAGCAACGCGTGTCTTCGATCGTACCACAAGAACCTGTTAAAGTAGATAACCCTCAGGTAACAGAACTAGATCGTTTGTGGAAGTTGTAGAGTATATTTACTGGGCATTTACCAAAGTGTCCAGTGGGCTATACTTTAGCAAAGGAAAACCATGATTAACAGATTATTGACGCCAGAGCAACTGAAAACTAAGATCTCTGAAGAGCATTTCAACGAATTAATTGAAAGTGCTAATACAATCGCCACCGTTTCTGAAGTGAATGGTAGTAAGATTAACGCAAGCCCATACGAATTGTATTATGCTGCGTTCTGTTTGGGCTATACACTGGCCGTTAAGCACAGTATGGAATCCAAAGATAGTTGGATAAAATAATGAAGAAAATAATCGTGTTCACTTCGCATACGCTAGGTGAGTTCTCGAAGTGTCCCAAAGCGTATGAATTTAGCCAACTCGTGCAAATCGAACCGAAAGGTACAAAACAAGCATTCGTTCGTGGCAAACTAATCGGACGTTGCTTAGAGATCTATTACAAAGCCAAGCGTTCTAACTACTCTAAGTTAGATTGGCTAGTTAGAACGCTAGCAAACATCATTGGAACCTATCCTGGATTAGATGATGCTGAACAAGAGAAGCTATCGTTGCGTTTTAGGCTTTATTGCAAGTTCTATGCCAACGAAAACTGGGAGATCGTAGCAGTCGAAGAATCGTTCTCCAAAGTTCTTTACGAAGACGCTAACTATATCTACATTTACGAAGGAACGCCTGATATGGTAGTTCGTTTGAGCAATGGACAACTAGCTGTAGTAGATCATAAGACTCGTTCCGTCGATAAAGACTTACTTGGCTTAGCGAATCAACCGTTAGGTTACCTCTGGGCGTGTGATACTCAGTGGTTTACTTATAACTATTTTGGGTTGCAAGATACCGGAGACTCCAAAAAGTGGTTTAGACGTCAATTCGAGCGCTTTAATAAGGTGTTGATTGATCGCTGGGTTCGTGATACAATCGAGACCTACCATCGCGCCGTAAAAGCTGCCGAAGAAAATAAATTTACACGTTCGTATAATTGCGATTCAAAGTACGGGACGTGTCAATTTTACAAAATCTGTAACGAGGGCGACGATGTTGGTGAGCAGTTAGTTGTTCGCCAACATTATCAGGTTAAGGATGATACATATGGAAGCTGGAAATAAACTCTGGACGCTTCGTAAAATTGTTCTTCGTGACGGCCGCAATAGCAGTGGATACGCTTGGATACATATTCCAACGGAAACTGCTTTTGTGGTAAAGAATAAAGAGTTCGGACAGACTTTAACCGATACGATTCAACATGTATACGATGCCTTGCCAGCTATACGTTCAGGGGATTGGTATTATGCCGAGTAAAAAGCACATCCACACTTATGAACGTCGCAAAACACCGAAAGGCGCTAGCGACAAACAAATATATTATCGCTGCTTAGATCCAGAATGCTCGCACCGTATCGTTCGGGAAGATTTATTTGGAAAGCGCGCGCAATGTCCGTATTGTGGCGAGCTTTACATATTAAATCCGCGCACGCTTCGCTTAAAACTTCCACACTGCGGATGTAGTGGCCTGGAAGTAAAGCCAGCGATTGATACAGACGAACTGATGGAGAAAATTCTCAAACTACAACAGGAGAAATTTAATAGAGATGCCCTTAGTGAGTAGCCTAGAATCCTCAAATTTAACAGTCGGATTATTTGTCGGTCCATCGGGCGCTGGAAAAACTTGTGCAATTGCAAGCTACGCAGCGTTAGGTCCAATGTATATATTCGACTTCGATGGACGTATGGCAGGTATGCTGGGCCAGCGTTCCGTACTTGGCGATCACTTTAAGAATATCGAATATGATCGCTACGATATTAGCAAGGGCTTTCTTGAAGTAGATAAGCGTTTGGATGTTCTAGTAGCACAGGCGCAAAATAACTCGCTCAAGTACAAAACCATCGTCTTTGAATCACTTCCTACAATGATTAACTCATTTATGGAAATGGCAGTGCAATTGGAAGGCGTTAAGTCCGCTGGCATTCCGTCGCGTTTAGTTGGTGGCGTTCATATGCTATCGCCGCAACATTACAACTGGGCGTCGCGGGCGTTCCGTGATTTAGTATACAATGGATTGCGCCGATTAGTTGGTTGCAATGTCATTGTATCTGGATGGACTGTAGATCAATGGGGAAAACGCATAATTAAGAAGAGTGATGGTAGCGAATCCGTCGATGAATACGGTCCCAAGGAAGTTATCGGACGTAAACTACTTCTAACCGAGAAGATAGCCGAAGAAGTTCCGGGTTACTTCGACGAAGTGTACGAATTTGACAAACAAGATACGGGATTGCCTTCGCAGCCCACGAAGTTTGTCTGCAAGTTTCGCAGCTCGATTGCGAAAACCGCGCATGAAAACTATCCTAATTGGATTGACTTCACGAACAAGAGTTTTCACGCGGAATTGAATAAACTAACCTCAAAGGAAAAATAGTATGACTCAAGAACAAGACGCTTTGTTACAACGCGCTGGATACTTTGACATCGCTCCAAGTTTATCATGCTTCGTCGATCCTGATAGTGCCGACGACAATCCGGTGGAAGAAGATTTTATTAAAGAAGACTTCATTGAAGACGATGAAGATGAAGACTTCGATGATGAAGACGATGAAGACTTTTTTGCTGATGACGACGAGGACGAAACCGTCAGCTAACAATTTTCGCTCTGCGGAGCGAATCGCCCGAAAGGGAACTTTAACTAAAAAGGAAAACAATTATGCCTATTTTGAATATCACTCAAGAAGATACTAACAGACTGAAGA
>JBKCNS010000042.1:0-37651 GCA_046297095.1 Kapaibacterium sp. (SeqCode)
TCGAATACACATGAACGCACCACCATGTGATGGCCTTCCAAACGAATACCTGCACCATTCCTATCAACACAACGGGCGTCTTTGAAGGTGATGTTCTCGATCACAGCGGAGTCTCCCGTAATCACCCAGATTGCCTTACCACCGTACACGTTTCCCTGCGATGCCAGAACCGCGTTGCCGCCAACGCCTCTGAACAACAAATGATGAGCAGTCCACCGACACACATCGGCGGTATAGGTGGCGGCGTCAATGCTGATGGTATCGCCATCATTCACCAATGCTGCTAAGGAGCTGGGTTTAGTGTAGTTGCGGCCCGGCCCCACGCGCCATTCGGTTGCGTGGCAATACACGAACTCTGCCAGGGAGAGAATAATAACCGCAACAAGGGTGATGAGCCGATGAGTGCGCATTCCGGTCACTCCTTGTTTTTGTGGTTTAGATCGGTGTGCTTCGAGAATCGAGACTGCAGCTCTTCCAAAATGGTGAGCTGCTCTGCTTGGGAGTTGATGAGAGCTTTGAGTTGCTTTTCGAACAACAGATCAATTTTTTGATGTAAGCTTCGAATCTGTAACTCTGCTTTTAGATTTACCATGTAGTCGTTCTCGGAACGCTGACGGTCTTTTTCTTCCTGCCTGTTCTGACTCATCATGATAATGGGCGCCTGAAGCGCTGCAACACACGAGAGTATGAGATTCAACAGAATAAAAGGGTAAGGGTCGTAAGCTCTATTGGCGAGAACAAACGCATTGACAACAATCCAGAGTACAAGCAATCCCAAAAAACTAAGTATAAAGGCCCAGCTGCCACCGAAACGCGCTACCTTGTCCGACAGTCGTTGACCCGTGGTAAGAGTTTCTTTTGCAGGATGCAAAAGATTGTCAACAATCAGGCCCTCTTCTTCGATTGTTTTAGAAACTATCTCGTGAAGACGCTTCAACTGTTCATCTTCATCCAGTAGCATTTGCCTGATTTCTCCGGGAGTCATCATGTTGTTCCGTGTTTGTGATCCACCGTTGTGATACTGAGTTAGGAAATGATTCCCAGCGAGCGACCCACGCGAGCAAATGCATCAATTGCCCGGTCGAGTTGTTCCTGCGTATGCGCAGCACTAATCTGCACGCGAATTCTTGCCAAGTCTTTAGGCACTACCGGATAGAAGAATCCGATCACGTACACACCCTCTTCGAGCAACGCGCGCGCATAGTCTTGCGCCTTCTTTGCATCGTACACCATGATAGGTGTGATGGGGTGCGTGCCGGGCTTAATATCAAAACCAAGCGAGGTCATTTTTTGGCGGAAATACAGCGTGTTGCTTTCCAGCTTATCGCGCAGTTCTGTAGTGGAACTGAGCAAATCGAATACCGTGATGCTTGCGCCTACTACGCTGGGCGGAAGGGAATTGCTGAACAGGTAGGGGCGTGATCGCTGGCGCAGAAACTCGATGATCTCTTTGCGACCCGTCGTAAAACCGCCAATGCCGCCGCCTAGCGCCTTGCCCAGAGTTCCCGTAATGATATCAACGCGCCCTGTTACGCCGCACATCTCCACAACACCCCGGCCGTTCTTGCCCATAAAGCCCATAGAGTGGCATTCATCAACCATCACAAGCGCATCGTATTTGTCGGCCAAATCGCAGATGCGGTCTAATGGCGCAACGGTGCCATCCATGCTGAACACTGCGTCGGTGGCAATCATGATAAAGCGCACACCGTCTTCGCGGGCCTTTTGCAGTTGAGTTTCCAGTTCTTCCATGTTGCCGCTCTTGTACCGATAGCGCTTTGCTTTACACAAGCGCACACCATCGATAATGGACGCGTGATTAAGCTCGTCGCTTACAATTGCATCGCGCTCATCGAGTAGCGGTTCAAATACGCCGCCATTGGCATCGAAGCAGGCAGCGTACAATATGGTGTCGTCGGTTTGGCAGAAGCTTGCAATCTTTTGTTCCAGTTCTTTATGAAGGTCTTGCGTACCGCAAATAAACCGTACGCTAGACATTCCGAAACCGTGGGTATCCAGCGCGTTTTTCGCGGAAGCAATTACATCCGGATGCGAAGACAAGCCCAGGTAGTTATTCGCGCAAAAGTTCAGAACTGTTTGCGAGCGGCCCTGCACGCTAATCTCGGTGGATTGGGGCGAAGTAATGATGCGCTCTTCCTTGAAAAGACCAGCGCTGCGAATGGATGACAACTCGTCCGACAAATGCTGCTGAAATGATCCGTACATAACTCTCCGGGTGAATAGTTGATTGTTGTTGTAAGCGCATATACACTCGCAACGCCGCGAGAGTAGCTGCGCGAAAATAACAGACCTGCAATGCTATCTTGCGAACAATAGCCCAATTGCATGAAAATCCTTCAACTCACCCCGCGAACCATGCTGCCTCCGGACGACGGCGGGCGTATCAGCATGTGGAACATAACCAAGCACCTTGTGGCTTGCGGGGCGGAGCTTACGGTGGTTTCATTGCACGAGGGTGACTACACGGATAGCATCGTCACTCACGACAGCGTGAGCTTTCGTCACATCCTTCTGCCTCATTCCACGCGTAATTCCGTACCGGCAATAACCCGGTCGCTGTTTTCCTCACTTCCATTGTATTTGGCAAAGCATAGCTCGCCTCAAATACTTGCTCAGCTTCGTGTTCTTTGCCGGCAGGAGAAGTTTGATATACTCCATGCCGATCATACAGCTATGGCACCTTTGGCTCTGGCGCTCAAGAGGGAATTCGGAATACCCATGGGGTTGCGCTTGCATAATGTGGAGTGGATGATTTGGAAGCGGTATGCGCTTAGCTTAGGATTTATGGATCCGCGCAGGTTGTACGTGAATTGGCAGGCCGAGAAACTCAAGCGAGAAGAAGCTCGGTGCATTGAGCAAAGCGATGTATCGTTTACCATGAGTGCTGTGGATGAGCAGCGCGCCGGCGAACTTGTTCGGGAGTACAGGGCTGTGTGCTCAGGTTCCGGTGCTTTGTACTCGGGTTCAGCTGCTGTGTACTCAGGTTCCGGTGGAACTTTAGCTGCCAAGCCTAAAGCCCGAATGCCCGAAGGCCGCATCATCACTGCCGCGGCGGGAGTAAATACCGATGAGTGGGGTGCACCCGCGAGTAATCAACGACATCCGCACGAACTTGTGCTGGCTGCTGCCTGGAGCTGGGAGCACAATGTGAAGGGGCTGGATTGGTTCGTGAGCGAAGTATTGCCACGTGTGCGCAAGGAGCTTCCCGATGTGAACTTGGTGCTTCCGGGCAAACATCTTCCCGAACGATTTCGCACCGGCAGCGTGAGTGGAGTTACAGCACCGGGCTATGTACCCATGATGCAACCGTATTACCATTCGGCTGCACTCTTTGTGTGTCCGCTGTTTGTTGGCAGTGGTGTTCGCATAAAAATAATGGAGGCCATGGCTGCGGGGCTGCCCGTAGTGGCCACACGTGTGGGTGCAGAGGGCGTCACAGCCACGGAGCAGGACGGACTGATAATCAGCGACGATCCCGCGGTACAGGCGCAGAAAATACTCGAGTGTTTACAAGACCCGGAACGGCGAGAGAGACTATCTGCCAATGCACGGTTGTTCACGCAAAAACATCACGAGTGGCGAACCGAGATAGCAAAGATCTACGCGGAGTATGAGCGCATTACCATCGCTCGGTTGTAATGCTGATCACCAACGCTCGGTTGTAATGCGCATTACCAACGCTCTGCTATAACGCCACCGCCAATTACATCGTTGCCATGATACATCACCACGGATTGTCCGGGCGTAATGGCGCGGCGCGGCTCGTTAAAGTTGATGATGAGATCGCCGTTCGAATCCGTTGAGCACAGGGCCTGCGCGCCCTCATCTTTATAGCGAATCTTTACCGTGAACTCTTCGGGCTTGTTCAGGTTGTCGCGGCCAATGAGGTTCACGCCGGTGGCTCGAAGATGTGAATGCAGAAGTTTGTCTTCGGTGCCCACCTCCAGTGTGTTCGTCTCGGAGAGCACGTTCAAAACGAAGAGCGGCTCCTCGTGCGCTATGCCCAAGCCTCGGCGCTGCCCCACAGTATAGAAGGGGAATCCCTCGTGCTTAGCAATCACCTTTTCTCCAAGAATCACATCGCCGCCACGAACATTCTCGTCCAACGCCGGAACGTTATCCCGCAGAAATCGGTTGTAGTTGTTGTCCGGTATAAAACAAATCTCGTACGATTCTTTCTTCTTGGCCACGCTGAGCCCCACACGTTCGGCAACTTGCCTGGATTCTTCTTTGGTGTATTGGGACAAGGGGAATATGGTGCGCGACAATGCTTCTTGCGGTAATCCCCAAAGAGCATATGATTGATCCTTGCGGGTATCATCGCCGCGGGACAGCACAAAGCGTTCACGGGATTCATCAAAACGAATGTGGGCATAATGACCGGTGGCAATGAACTCTGCGCCCAAGGAATCGGCTTTGCGCAGCATCTCGGCCCACTTGATATGGATATTACACTGCACGCAAGGATTGGGTGTGCGGCCGCTCATGTACTCGTTGATGAACGGGTCTATAACATGCTCGCGAAAGGTGCTGCTGAAGTCCACAACGTAGTGCGGTATACCCAGTTGCAGTGCTACGCGGCGAGCATCATTGATACCATCCAATGAACAACACGAGGAGTCGTTACCCACATTGCCGCCTACATCCTCGTACCGGTATGTTTTCATGGTGATGCCGATAACCTCGTATCCTTCTTCCACCAGCAATGCGGCGGCCACGGAGGAATCCACACCACCGGACATTCCAAGAAGTACACGTTTAGGGTTTCGTTTCATGAATGTGCGTCGTACATTGACATTACATTGACATTACATTGCGATTAGACTGACAGCACTCAAAGATATTACATGAACACTGATCACATACTTGAACGTTTATTCTCCATGCATCGATTCGGCATCAAGCCGGGTCTGGAACGCACCCTGCATCTTCTGGAAAAAGTCGACAATCCACATCTGGGCGTATCCTTTATCCATGTAGCCGGAACAAATGGCAAGGGATCCGTATGCTCCACCATAGCATCGGTGCTCATGGAGCAGGAAATGAATGTAGGCCTGTATACGTCGCCGCACATACATCGTTTTCATGAACGAATACGGTTCAATGGTGTGTGCATTAGCGACCACGAGCTGTGTAGTCTTTTCGAAGAGCTGGAGCCGTTTATTGCGGAAACGGAAGCAACCTTTTTTGAGGTCACCACCGCTATGGCATTTTTGGCCTTCCGCCGACACAAGGTAGATGTGGCTGTGCTCGAAACCGGCATGGGAGGGCGCTTCGACGCTACGAATGTGGTCACGCCGCTGGTATCGGTGATCACGTCCATCGACCTTGACCATCAGGAGTATTTAGGCTCCACGCTCGAGGAGATATGCTATCAAAAAGCCGGAATCATTAAGCACGGTGTGCCGGTGGTGGTTGGAGAGCAGAGGGAACATCTCCGGGCTATCATCGCTGCCGAGGCACAGCTGCACAATGCTCCGGTGATTATAGCGCGTGACTATTGTCATATAAGCTCGGGAGCTATCGACGACCGTTTACATCAGGAACGCAGAGTGCGGATTATGGGCAACCGGCGCTCCGAACCGGTTTCCGAACTGTTTACCGAACCGCTTTCCGAACTGGTTATAGACTCGCCTCTAAGCGGCGAGCACCAGGCCACGAATTTGGCGTGCGTGATTGCTGCGATAGAGGCCTGCGCGCCGGTAATCTCTGTAAGCGATGAGGCCATCATTCGCGGCTGCCGGAACGTAGTGGCAAACAGCGGTATTGCAGCGAGATTGTCGTGCGTGAAGCGAGCGCCGGTAATACTGGCAGACGTTGGGCATAATGAAGCGTGCCTATTGCGTTGCCGCCAAACTCTTGAACAATCACCCTATAGCAACACGCGCTTTGCTGTTGTATTTGGTGTGATGAAGGACAAAGACTGTGCGGCGATGCTTCGAGAAATAGCACCTCTGTGCCACACATTGTACGCCGGAGCGCCGAGTGTTGAACGTGCGATGATCAGTGAGGAAGTAGTACGTATCGCACGCGAGTGTGGTGTACATGCCGATGATTGCCGCACCATTCCGGAGGCAGCACATCGTGCTTTGGCATCCGGTATGCCGGTACTGATTCTGGGATCGTTCTATGTGGTAGATGAAGCCCTGCGTGCAATCGCAACGGATGCAGAAGCGCAATGGTGATGCGTGATACGAACCAAACACAAGGTGCGACCTGCGCTAAAAATTCGACTCGTCGCGCCACCGTTGAATCATCCACACATCGCTGCTTCGTTGGCGTGCAATGCGCAGATTTACTCGCCCTTGCAGATACACCACATCACTGGCCGAGAAGGTGATAGTAAGGTTAAATCCGCGCGAGATATCGCGCACTAGGGTATCGCCCACCGATGTGATGACGTTATTCCATATCAGATCCAGGGTTTCGCAGCTGCGAAACAAGCCCGAGGTGGCAATCATGTCTTGGTCGCGTCCCCAAGACTTGTCGATGCCTTTGTCGTAGTCTCTGAAGATGAAGGTGAAATTGGTGTCGAGCAGACGCCCGTACACCAGGGTGTCTTTGGTGAGATACGAGTAGCGGAAGTTTTGAAAAACGCCGTCGACGGTGCTTTGATCGCCCAGGCCGGCCGCCGATTGCGCGCGCTCCACTTTTCTTGGTGCAAAAGGATTGTCGCAACTGCTCATGCTCAGCGCAACAACGATCATCAGCCCGAACACTAATAGTTGGTTGCGAACGATATGTGTGAGCTGTGCCAAGAGCATGGGGGAGCGTTGAACAAATCCTTGAAAAAGCTTGAATAATTACTTTATCAACTACCGTAGCCGCTAGTTAGAAAATTGCGCCTTCAAAGCGCTCCAAGTATTGCTGATGGTATCGTTCTCCGGGCCTTTGGCGTCGGACCAACGCCCTATGTACCACTGGTTAAAATCGTCGCGGAACATAGTCAGGCGAATAGTACCGGCCACGAGTGTCGGTACCGATGGCGAAACATGGGGCACACGAAGTATATAATCGGCAGCATACACTGCAGAGTCGGGAACCCGCACGTCGAAGCGTCCGCGCAGTAATTGCAAATTCATCTTACCGGGCGAGGGAATCTTGGATGTCATCGAGAGAAATGCCTGCCGCTCATTCACCGTGGACCACTGCCGAAACTGCTCCGCAAAGGTGGTGAGCACATCAATGGATGCATCGAATCTGTAGGGCTGTCGGGCCCCCAGAGTCGTATCTGCTAAACAGCGAATCAGGTTCTCGGTGTTGCTTTCGAGAATTGCACTTTGAAAATTCGAAAGAACAATGTTCTCCGAAATTGGTTGTTGAAATCCCGTCGTTCCTCCGGAGGGTTCTTCCGGTGTGCGCGGTTCAAAGAAGCTACAGGAACTTAACGCAACGCTTATACTTACTCCTAATGCAAGTAACGATATCAATCCCCGCCGCGAATGCGTGAGTGCGGTATCGATAATGTTGATATGCATAATCAGGCTCAGATTCATCAGGCGCTCAAGCAACTACATGAGGAACTCTTCTTATAAGGTTAAACCTACACGGTCAGTCTGCCCTCGATGGCACGCGCAATGGTGGCATCGTCGGCCAGCTCCAAATCACTGCCAATTGGAATACCCCGCGCAATGCGAGTAACATTGATTCCCAAGGGGCTAAGAAGTCTAGACAAATACTGCGTGGTTACCTCGCCCTCAACATTTGGATTGAGTGCAAGTATTACTTCCTTTACGGTGGCGGAGCAGCGCTGTACCAACTCCCGAATCTTGATATCATCGGGACCAATGCCGTCCAGTGGATTGAGTGATCCGTGAAGTACATGATACAGGCCGTTGAACTCATTGGTTTTTTCTATTGCCAAAACATCGCTGGGTTCTTCTACAACACAGATCACGGAGCGATCTCGTTTGGACGATGAACAGATGGTGCAGGGATCACTTTCGGTAAAGTTGAAGCATTCGCTACAGAATCGAACGTTTGCTTTAAGATCCAGCAGGGCTTGAGCAATCTGCCGAACTTGGGCGTCGGATTGACGCAACAAAAAAAAGGTGATTCGCTGAGCGGTTTTCTTACCAATGGTAGGCAAGGATGTGAATGCGGCTACGGCGTTATCTATCGACGGAGATGTGTTTGTCACGAGCTTGATCTGAGTGGAAGTTCTGCGGAGCAAAGGTACACCGCATATGCGAGTTGTGCAATGCACACCTTTGGCTGTGTAGTCGCTGTGCCGTAGCTGAACAGCATGGATAACCCGAAGGACCGGATGCTGTTGCAACAAAGCGCACATTGGCGCGTCCTACTGATTGTTCAGTAACTTGAAATAATTATGTAGGTATTACATCACCAAACGGAAAGGTTCGTCATGGGGTTGTTCAGTCGCATCTCCGATATCTTCAAATCGAATGTTAACGATGCCTTAGACATGGCAGAAGATCCGGAAAAAATGCTCAAGCAAATGGTCGTGGAGATGGAGGAATCCGTAAACCGCGCCACTCTTGCCGTGGCTAACGCATTGGCAAATGAGAAATCGTTGGAACGTAAACTTGCCAAGGCGAAGGATCAAACCGCCGACTGGCAGGACAAAGCCGTACAAGCACTGCAGGCCGGCCGCGAAGATTTGGCAAAGGCCGCCTTGGAAAAGAAAGCAGTAACGGAAAGAAACGTGGCGGACTTGGAGCCTATATATGTAACCGCAAAGGCTACCTCCGAAAAGCTCCGCGGTCAGCTCGATCAGTTGAAGAATAAACTCGACGAAGCGCGCAGCCGTCAGAGCACCCTGATTGCTCGTTCGCAAGCTGCTAAAGCACAAAAGCAAATAGCGCAGTCATTTAGCGGCGTAGGATCGGATGCCTTTTCCAAGTTTGAGAAGTACGAAGGTAAAATCGAACAGTTGGAGTCTGAGGCTACCGCGTTTGAACAGCTCGCAGGCGAGAATACAAGCCTGGATGAGGAGTTTAAGAAGCTTGGATCGAGCACCGCCGTAGATGCCGAGCTGGCAAAGCTTAAGGAAAGTATGGGTCAGTTACCACCATCGAAACAAGGAGAATAATATGTCAACGGAAGGAACAAGCAACGAAATGCTCGATGAAACACGAAGCCAAGTAGTGCGCATCCTCAATGATGCATATCCCGAGTATATGAACTTTGGCAATGGTGTGTATGCGGTGTCGCGCGGTTCTACTCGTGTGATGATTGCCGTGCGCGCCTTTACACCGGAGGAATGCATGGTGGAAGTAACCGCCCATGTGGTGACCGGTGCCGATATGAGCCCGGAACTCATGAAGTTTTTGCTGCGCAAGAATGCAGAACTGCATATCGGTGGTTTTGGACTTTTGTTCGACGACACCGTCGTGTTTTCCAATTCCATCACCGGCACGCACATGGATCGCAATGAGTTGATCACAGCTATAGCAGCCGTGGCTGTTATCGCCGATCACTACGACGACGAGATTGTAGCGCTCGCAGGCGGGAAGCGTGCCAGCGACATCACCGAATTGTAAACAATGACGTGTTCAGGTGCGAGCACGGAGTCTGCTCGAGACTCTCATCTCCGTATCGTTAACCTAGCGAACATCGTAGCAAACAACGTAGCTAACTCAGGAAAAGCAGATGAACAAAGAGCCCGGAACAACCGCAGGTTGCCGGGCTCTTGTAGTAAAAGGAATACCCCAATGATTCCCGCCATCGATTTCCGTACATGATTCCCTCGAAAGTGAGCAGCCGCGAGCCCTATATTCGTGGTCACGACGAAATCAAGCGTTCTATTATGGCACCCGCAAAGAAGGCAAATACACAGCCAAAGAGCTCGACGGTAAAAACAAAGAAACCGTTACAAAGCTCTGCGCCTTCCTACACCGACGACGGCGGGGAAAGAACGCATATCCATGTGGCCGGCGCGCGCGAGCATAATCTGAAGAATATCGATCTTACCATTCCACGCGATCGCCTGGTGGTGGTTACCGGTATCTCCGGTTCCGGTAAATCTTCGCTGGCTTTCGATACTCTTTATGCCGAAGGTCAACGCCGCTATGTGGAGTGTTTGTCGCCCTATG
Organism: Kapaibacterium sp. (SeqCode); assembly: GCA_046297095.1. Classification (GTDB taxonomy): domain Bacteria; phylum Bacteroidota; class Ignavibacteria; order Kapaibacteriales; family NICIL-2; genus JBBATK01. Next base: position 10,077 of record JBKCNS010000042.1, read on the forward strand.
CGCGGCAATTTTTAGGCATGATGAAGAAGCCGGATATCGATGTTGTAGAAGGTATTTCGCCGGCTATTTCTATAGAGCAAAAATCTGTGGGGTACAGCCCTCGGTCCACCGTTGGTACCGTAACGGAAATCTACGATTACATCCGTTTGCTCTATGCCAAGATCGGCACACAGTATTGCGTGCAGTGCGATCTGCCGGTGCAGTCCCAATCGCAGGATCAGATTGTTGATACCATTCTCAGTTTGCCCGCCGGCCGACGCGTGATGATACTTGCGCCTCTGGTGCGAGGGCGCAAAGGCCACTACCGCGAAGTGTTCGAGACTGCGCGCAAACAAGGATTCACGAAGATCCGCGTGGATGGTGTGGTGCAAGACATCGAGCCCGGAATGCAGGTAGACCGATACAAGATTCACAACATCGAAGTAGTTGTAGACCGCATCACTGCCTCGCAGGAGGAGCGGTCGCGCATTTCGCAAAGCGTTGAGCTGGCATTGTCTATAGGCGAAGACAGCGTGATGATTCTCCACGAGACACGCGCTGCAGCGGGCAACGCAAGCGACGGGGAGCACAGCTCCGAAGGCAACGACAATTGGGACAGCATACTCTGCAGTACCGAGTACTCGTGCCCCCGCTGCGGTACTTCGTACGAACGCCTTGCGCCAAATATGTTCTCGTTCAATTCTCCCTTTGGTTCGTGCACCTATTGCGACGGCTTGGGCGAGTTGCGTGATTTCGACATGGCCAGAATTATTCCTGACCGAGAATTGTCTCTAAAGGAAGGTGGCTTTGCCATTCTGGGGAAAGAGCGCGATACCTGGCTGTGGCAACAGGTGAAATCGGCGGCAAAAGTGCTGGGCATAGCACTGGATGTTCCCATCAAGGACATGGCGCAGAAAGATATTGATAAACTTCTGTACGGCGTCAAAGACCTCACGGTAGATATTGAAGTAGTGCAGAGTGCTCAACGCACACTTACCTACACCCAGGAGTTCAACGGTATTGTACCGAACTTCAAACAACAGTACGAGAATTCTACGTCCACAAAGATTCGCTCGTGGTTGGAAGGATTCATGGGGGAAATAACCTGCCCCGAATGTGCAGGAGGCAGGCTCAAACAATCGAGTCTGCATGTGCGCATTGCCGGCGCGAATATCAAAGATGTTACCGCACTCGATTGTCCCGACGCACTTGAGCATTTCGCATCGTTGTCCACAAAGCTTAGTGACCGCGAGAACCGAATCGCATTTCTTATCCTTAAAGAGATAACCTCGCGCCTGCATTTCCTTAATAATGTGGGCCTGTCGTATTTGAATTTGCATCGTCCTGCCCGCACGCTTTCGGGCGGCGAAACACAGCGCATACGCCTTGCCTCGCAGATTGGATCGCAGCTTGTGGGAGTGATGTATGTGCTCGACGAGCCCAGCATCGGTTTGCACCAACACGACAATTCCAAACTGATACGCTCGCTGAAGGAACTACGCGATTTGGGTAATACCATTATCGTGGTTGAACACGACCGCGAGATGATCGAGGAAGCCGATGTGCTGGTAGATATCGGCCCCGGCGCCGGCGTTCATGGGGGATCGGTACTTTTTACCGTGCCGCCCGCTGAACTTCCCACTCTGGATGCTGGCACGGTGGAGCAATCACGAACCGCACAGTTCTTAACCGGTAAAAGAGAGATTGAGATTCCGGCCGAGCGCCGCCCGGGATCGGGCTCTTTTATCACCTTGCGGGGTGCTACCGGAAACAACTTGAAGAATGTTGATTTGCGAATTCCCCTGGGAAGTTTTGTGTGTATTACCGGCATGAGCGGATCGGGGAAGTCGTCGCTGGTGAATCACACATTGTATCCCATTCTGAACCGGCACTTTTACTCCGGTGAAACGTTGCCGTTGCCTTATGCCGGCATCGACGGCTTGGAGCACATCGATAAAGTGATAGAGATCGACCAATCGCCCATTGGTCGCACGCCTCGATCAAATCCGGCTACCTATACCGGTCTGTTCACCTTGATACGCGATCACTTCACGATGATGAAGGAAGCAAAGACCCGCGGCTACAAAGCCGGCCGTTTTTCGTTCAATGTAAAGGGCGGACGCTGCGAAGAATGCGAGGGGGCAGGCATCAAGAAAATTGAAATGAATTTCTTGCCCGATGTGTACGTGCAGTGCGATGTGTGCGGAGGCAAAAGGTACAACGACGAAACTTTGCTGGTAACGTACAAGGGTAAGTCTATTGCCGACGTTCTGGACATGACCGTGGAAGAAGCCTTGGAGTTTTTTGCCGAGATCCCGAAGATCAAGTCGAAGCTGAAGTCTCTGTACGATGTAGGACTTACCTACGTCACTCTTGGTCAGCAGGCGCCCACTCTAAGTGGTGGCGAGGCACAGCGAGTGAAATTGGCCACCGAGCTCAGCAAAGTGAGCACCGGCCGTACGCTCTATTTGCTGGATGAGCCCACCACCGGCTTACACTTCGAGGATATCAGGATTCTCCTGCAATTGCTGCAACGCCTTGCAAGTAAAGGGAATAGCGTTGTGGTAATTGAGCATAACCTAGATGTTGTGAAATGTGCCGACTGGATTGTGGACCTTGGGCCCGAGGGCGGCAAAAACGGCGGAAGTATAGTTGCAGAAGGCACGCCCGAACAGGTTGCCGAGATTGAATCTTCTATTACCGGACGATATCTGCAAGCAGAGCTGCAACGCACGCGACGGGTGATGGAGGCCATGGAAACTGCCTTGGCACCCTCCCGTTAAAAGGGCGATTCTCCGTACATTTGCAGTCCTAACGCGCTCGCGTTACACAATCATCACATCCATTAACGGTTAACTACTACGTACCTATGAACATTCTTGTGGGAGTATCCCAGGTTCCCGATACAACGGCAAAGATTGTCGTTGCAGCGAACGGGACACAGATTGATGCATCAGGAATAAAGTTTATTTGCAACCCCTACGATGAATATGCCATCGAAGAAGGATTGCGGTTGCGCGAAAAACATGGCGGCACGGTAACCGTGGTAACATGCGGTCCTGACGGTGCCAAAGATGTGTTGCGCACAGCTCTTGCCATGGGCGCCGACAAGGCAATTCTGGTAAAGGACGCTGCGAAGGGAGATTCCTTTACCGTTGCCTCGAGCATTGCCGCAGTGGCAGCTTCCGTGCAAGCGGATATCGTGATTCTGGGTCGACAGAGCATTGACTACGATTCTTTCCAGATGGCACCCACAGTAGCGGAGCTGATGAATCAGCCCTCTATTTCGATGGTATCGAAGCTGGAGATCGACGGCACAGCCATTCGTGCAGAGCGAGATGTGGAAGGCGGCAAAGAGCAGCTGGAAACATCGCTACCGTGCGTAATCAGTGTACAAAAGGGCATTAACGATCCTCGTTATCCTAAGCTGCCGGATATTATGAAGGCCAAATCCAAACCCATCGAAGAAGTTGCGCCGGCAGCAGCCGAAAGCCGCACGGCAACCGTTGCCATGGAGATCCCATCGGCAAAGAGACGCCAGACCATTCTGGGTTCGGAAGATGCAGACATCGCGGAATTTGTTCGTTTGCTTCACGAGGAAGCAAAGGCGTTCTAAGTAAGAACTTCGAGAGATGTAGGTAGCTGCGCAGAAAAAAGTACAGTCTGTGGTTCAGTATTCATCAGAGAAATTCAACAGCACGATTATGAAAAAGATACTTGTATTCGTAGAAGAGAAAAACGGCGCGCTCAAGCGCACTTCAAGTGAAGCCATCACCGCAGCAATGGCCACCGGCGCTGCAGTAGTAGGTGCATCAATTGGCACGGGCGTAACCGCTGCGCATGTTGCACCGTACGGTCTGACGAAGCTTGTACACATCAATCACGCGCTTCTGGAGCGTCATTCAAGCCAGGCAGTTGCGCATGCACTTAGCCAATGTGCTACGGCCGAGGGATGCGATGCGGTATTCTTTGCAGCCAATGCTGCCGGTAAAGAGATTGCTCCCCGCGTAGCGGTTCAGCTGAAGGCTGCGCTTATTGCGGATGCAGTAGAAATTATTGGTGGTAGCGAGACCGTTCGCGTAAAACGCCCGGTGTTTGCAGGCAAGGCACTGGACATCGTGGAGTCACGCACTTCGGTTACAGTGATAACTCTACGCCCCAATGTATTCACTGCCAAAACCTCCGACACGCCCGCATCAACGGAAACCGCTTCCTTTGCTCCCGCGCTTGATGCCTCGAACTGCAAAGTGGTTGTTACCAATGTGGTTCGCAACGAAGGAACTCTGGATGTTCTGGAAGCAGACACCATTGTATCCGGCGGTCGCGGTCTTAAGGGCCCCGAGCATTTTTATCTGGTAGAAGATTTGGCAAAGTCGCTGGGTGCCGCAGTAGGAGCTTCCAGAGCAGTGGTAGACGCAGGTTGGAGACCTCACGGTGATCAGGTTGGTCAAACCGGTAAAACAGTATCGCCGAAGCTGTACGTAGCATGCGGCATCAGCGGAGCTGTGCAGCACTTGGCGGGAATGTCGTCGTCGAAGATTATCGCTGCCATCAATAAAGACAAAGACGCACCGATATTCAAGGTGGCCGACTACGGTATTGTTGGTGATGTGTTTGAAGTACTGCCGAAGCTTACGGCTCAGATTGCCGGCATTACCTCGCGTTCCTAAGCATAGCGCACGCATTTCACAGAGCGCAACATGTGCGGGAGTGAAACGTCGATACTATGGAGGTTAGCCTTTGGTTGTTGATGCTGCCGAGGTAGAGTGACTGCCGAAGGTTTCAGACACAGATTGATAGAACGAAAGAAAGAGAGAGAGTTAGAGTTAGGTGATGAGTAAGATACAGTTAGAAATATTGGGATTGTCTGCCTCGCAAGCAAGCAACGGTGCCTATGCTTTGATTCTTAAAGAGTCGAAGGGTACCCGCCGTTTGCCCATTGTGATCGGAGCCAACGAGGCCCAGGCCATAGCCATCGAGCTTGAAGGTATCGAAGCTCAACGCCCTATGACACACGATTTGCTGAAGATTGTCATCGAAAAGCTGAACGGATCGTTGAAGGAAATTTGCATTGTCGATTTGAAAGACAGCACCTTCTATGCTTCGCTGGTTATCGATGGTATAGCGGACGAAGTAGATGCTCGTCCTAGCGATGCTATTGCACTTGCGGTTCGGTTCAACGCGCCCATTTTTATCATGGAGTCTATTCTGGCCGAAGCCGGTTTCTACCCGGAGAACGAGGATTCCGAAGACGGCGAAACAGAGACCGACGGCGAGGAATCGGAGAGCGAGCTCATGCGGTTGTTGCAGATGCAAAAGGCAGATGAAAATGCTGCTCAGCTGGAGCTTCCCTTGAACGAAGATGACATCGCCTCGTTGCCGCGAGCCCAGCAGCTGCCTATACTTCTGGCGCGTGCCATCAAGGCCGAGGATTATGAAGAAGCTGCGCGATTGCGGGACGAGATGAAAACATTCGGAACGGAATCGTAGTTTAATCGCAGTGTAATGACAGAAAGAAGTCAACTATACTGCCGCTCATTTTGGAATGAAGTGGTATATTCGCGGCTCAAAATTGTTGCCGGGGTAGCTCAGCTGGTTAGAGCAACGGAATCATAATCCGTGTGTCGGGGGTTCAATTCCCTCCCTCGGTACCAACATCAACGAAAAGCCTTTGCCGTCCGGCAGGGGCTTTTTTGTTTGTACGAAGATCATGTAGGATGCAGGTGGCACGCGCAGTTTCACAGCCAGTGTACGTCAATCGTGCGTGGGTCGAGCGCACGCAACCTCTGCAGCAGGCATGTAACCATCACCTGTTTCCAACGCAAGGCTTCCTTGAGCCTATGTTATATTTGCAGAAAAAAAATATGCCTGATATAGACTTACCGGTACTCGACGAATCCCCCTCGCATGCGCGCCGGCCCGACTGGCTTAAAGTGAAAGCGCCGGGTGGTGAGAGTTTCAGCCATCTGAAGACCATGATGCGCAGTAAATCGCTGCACACAGTGTGCGAAGAAGCGCGCTGTCCGAACATCGCGGAATGCTGGAATGCCGGCACCGCAACGTTTATGATCAATGGCGATACCTGCACCCGCTCCTGCGGATTCTGTGCGGTAAAAACCGGTAGGCCTTTGCCACTGGACCGGGACGAACCCCGACGCGTAGCCGAAGCCGTGAAGCAAATGAATCTAGTGCACTGCGTGATCACCTCTGTGAACCGTGATGAACTGGTGGACGGTGGTGCGGAGATCTGGGCGCAGACTATTCGCGCGGTGCGCGAGAGCAGCCCTTCAACAACCGTAGAGGTTTTGATTCCGGACTTCAAGGGTAACCTTGCTGCATTGCAAAAAGTGGTAGACGAGAAGCCCGATATTCTCAATCACAATACGGAAACCGTTCCGCGATTGTACCGCCGCGTGCGGCCGCAGGGCAAGTATCCATGGAGCTTACAACTGCTGCGCGAGGCAAAGCAGTTGGGTATGAATACCAAAACCGGAATCATGCTTGGCTTGGGCGAAACACGCGAAGAAGTAGTAGCGGTGATGGAAGATTTGGTGAAGGTGCAATGCGATATTCTTACGCTGGGACAGTATCTGCAGCCCACAAAGAATCACCTTCCGGTGCATCGCTTTGTGCATCCCGATGAGTTCGCCGAGTATCGATCTCTTGGCATGAGCATGGGCTTCCGCCATGTGGAGTCCGGGCCGCTGGTGCGCAGTTCGTATCATGCGGAACGTCACGTGGATATCAAGGGCTGATATTGAGCGTGGCTACGCCTCGTTGCCTTCGCGATCGGTGAGCGTGACGATTTTCGGTTACTGATGCAGTCTTTACATGAAGTGTCCGCCACGAACGTCTACGGGCTCACTGTGACGATGAAGCGCAATGATGTAGTTCAGCGTCGAAGCGCAGAGATGTAGTTCAGCGATGCAGTTCATCATTGCCGAGTGCATGACGATACTTTATGTACTCTTTCTTAGATCATTACTTTCTTAAACTCTCAACATCACAACTATGGGTTTTCAAGGTGTAGATTATTACGCAATCGACGATTTACTTAGCGACGACGAAAAGCTGGTACGCCAGACCATTCGCGACTTCGTGGACAACGAGGTAATGCCGGTGATTGAACAGGCCTATCAGGGCTCGTACTTTCCCATGGATCTGGTAGCGAAAATGGGTGAGCTTGGAGTGTTCGGAATGACGCTTCCGCAGGAGTATGGCTGCGCAGGAATGAACAATACCTGTTACGGTATTGCCATGCAGGAGCTGGAGCGCGGTGATTCCGGTGTGCGCTCCTTTGCCAGCGTGCAAAGCTCGCTGGTGATGTATCCCTTGTACACCTATGGTTCCGAGGAGATTCGCACCAAGTGGTTGCCGAAGCTGGCAACGGGGCAGGCCATTGGTTGTTTCGGTCTCACCGAGCCCGATCACGGCAGTAACCCGGCCGGCATGCTTACCAATGCCAAGAGAATCGACGGCGGATTTCTTTTGAACGGCGCAAAGATGTGGATCACCAACGGCTCGCTGGCAGATGTAGCAGTTGTTTGGGCCAAGCTCGACGGCGTTGTTCATGGCTTTGTCGTAGAGAAGGGCATGAAGGGCTTTAGTGCCCCGGAGATGAAGAACAAGCACTCACTTCGTGCCAGCGTAACAAGCGAATTGATATTCCAAGATGTAGAGATTCCCGAAGGAAATCTGCTTTCCATTTCCGGTTTGAAGGGACCTCTCTCGTGCCTTACCCAAGCTCGCTTTGGCATTGCGTGGGGTGCTATAGGCAGCGCTATGGCATCGTATGAGTCCAGCGTGAATTATGCTAAGAGCCGTGTTCAATTCGGCAAGCCCATTGCTGGATTTCAGCTGGTACAAGACAAGCTCGCGTGGATGCTCACAGAGATCACTAAGGGTCAGCTCTTGAACTGGCGCCTTGCGCAGTTGAAGGACAGCAAGTCCATGCGCCCGCAGCAGGTGTCTCTTGCTAAACGAAACAATGTGGCAGTGGCACTGGATATCGCTCGCGTAGCTCGCGATATTCACGGCGCCAATGGTATTCTCAGCGAGTACCCGATTATGCGCCACGCCGGGAACCTGGAGTCGGTAAAAACCTACGAGGGTACCCACGACATTCACACCTTGATTCTTGGTCAGGATATTACCGGTATCGCAGCGTTTGAATAGAAGTATTGTTACTCACATGCGGGAGTGCAGTGCACATCCACTTTGAGAAGCACACAAAAACTGAACGGCACGGATATAGTTGGTACGCGGGGATGAATTGGTCTCGACGGGGTGGAAGAATGACGTAGATGCATGCCGAGCTCCGCCGGTGAAGCTCGTTAATACAATCGGCGAAACCATAGAAGGCAACACCTTCTCTTACGCTATGGCTGCCTAATAAGCAATCATGGTTGAAAGCGTCGAGCTTCGGTTCCGCTTTCCATCGGCCCTGTGAGTGACACTGCTTGCAGACGTCGGTGACGCTTCTCAGTGTATCGTTGCTGCGTGTGGCGTTCCGCGATAGTGACTAAACAACAGAACGATAGCAAGTGATGTGCCTGTCGGTCGGCGAGCACACTTGCGAATTCTCATAGATTGACTACGCATGGAGTATGCTACGCGCTCTGCACTTCGGACCCGGGTTCGACTCCCGGCATCTCCACTGAGCAAAGTAAAGGCACTTGCCCTAAGGGCGAGTGCCTTTTTCTTTTTAAATTTCCTGCGCACGGCAAAAAAATAGTACATCCGGTCGCGGCGCTGCAACCCTGCAAAGATGTCGGTGTCCAACCGATATTGAAAGTTATAGATCACATTAGCGTTACTCCTATGGAACTCGTTATTGAAAAGTTGTCGAAAACCTATGCCAACGGTGTGAAGGCATTGGACGATGTGAGTTTAACATTAACAACCGGTATGTTCGGGCTGTTAGGTCCCAACGGTGCGGGAAAATCATCCTTAATGCGTACCATCGCTACGCTGCAAGAGCCGGATAGCGGTAGTATTCGTTTGGGGGAGATCGACGTTCTTGCAGATAAAACTGCCGTTCGCAGCACGCTAGGATACTTGCCTCAAGAGTTCGGTGTGTATCCCAAGATTAGTGCCTACGATATGCTCGATCACATTGCAGTTCTTAAAGGAATTACCACTCAGAGAAAAGAGTTGGTGGAGGAGCTTCTTCACCGTGTAAACCTGTGGGATGTTCGCAAGAAAGCACTGGGCGGATTCTCCGGTGGCATGAAGCAGCGATTTGGTATTGCCCAGGCATTAATAGGCGATCCTCAACTCATCATTGTGGACGAGCCCACTGCAGGTCTCGATCCCGGCGAACGTAATCGATTTTACAATCTGCTTGCAGAAATCGGAGAGCAGGTGATTGTGATTTTGAGCACGCACATTGTAGACGACGTGCGGGAGTTGTGTAATCAGATGGCGATTATCGACAAGGGACGTGTGCTCTTTTCCGGACGGCCTGTAGATGCATTACACAGCATTCAAAACCGCGTATGGAGTTCGTCGGTGCCGAAGTCTGAAGTGCAATCGATAGTTGAGCGATTGCCGGTGATATCCACGCGTATGGTAGCTGGTACCCCACTTGTGCACGTGTACGGCCAGGAATCGCCGGCCGAGGGATTCGAAAGAGTCAACGCAGATTTGGAGGACGTATTCTTTACTTACATCAAGGGCTACCAACAGCTGTAACAGCGAAATTTTCTGACTATTATGTTTCTCAAGATTTTCTTTTTCGAGCTTCGGTACTGGCTTCGTCAGCCAAGCGTCTATGTGTTTTTGTTTGTCAATGCCTTGCTCATCTTCGGAGCAACCGTTAGCGATGAGATTACCCTGGGCGGCAGTTTGGGTAATGTTCATCGTAACGCCCCGTACGTAGTGGAGAATTACTATGCGTTGATGTCCATTTTAAGTCTTCTCATGATTACCACCTTCATGAATGGGGCAGCTGCCCGAGACTTTACGGAGAAAACATATCAATTGCTGTATTCGACTCCGGTAAAAAAACTTGATCTCCTTTTCGGACGTTACGCGGGTGCTCTCGTGGTGAGCATTGTGCCTTTTCTTGGAGTATCGATCGGGGTTCTGGTAGGTAGTGTTATGCCATGGGTTGATGCGGAAAAACTTGGACCCACTAATTGGCTCTCGCATCTTTATGGCGTAATCGTCTTCGTAGTGCCAAACCTCATGTTCGCGGGCTCAATCATCTTTAGCATTGCTGCAGCTACGAGAAGCACAATGTTGTCCTTCCTTGGTTCTATAGGACTTCTCGTGGGATACACGGTTGCATTAACCTTCGTTGGCGATATAGAAAATGAGTTCGTAGGTTCACTCCTGGACCCCTTTGGAATTCGCACCCTGGCTGTTGTGACGAAATACTGGACGGTTCAAGATCGTAATACAATGACTATGGGTTTTGAGGGTGTGGTACTTTGGAACAGGTTGTTGTGGACGCTCATAGGCACCGTAGTTTTTGGCGTGACGTATTCGTTGTTCAGTTTTACTGAAAAGTCGAAACCGGGGAAGAAGGCTGCAGATGATGAGAAACTTCAATCGACCGGTATTCGCGGAAATCTCTTTGCTATTAAGCCGGACTCGGAAGGTGGCTCGAATCTAAAAAAGCTCGTTAGTCAAACTCGATTAGAGTTGATTTCGCTAACGCGAAACATTGCGTTTCTTGTGATTCTGGTGTTTGGAGCCGTGAATCTTTTAGTCAGTTTGGCCTACGCTACCGATGCCGGATACGGCAATCACTCCTTTCCCGTCACGTACACTGTTGTCGACATCATACAAGGAGCTCTTTATCTGTATGTCCTTGCTATAATCACCTTCTATACGGGATCTATAGTATGGAAGGAACGTGATGCAAAGGTTCATGACATCTATGATGCACTGCCGCATCCTGATTCGATACCGTTGTTGTCAAAAACGATATCCCTCTTTATGATGATTTTGACTGTACTAACCGGTGCAGCCCTAATAAGTATTCTCTCGCAGATAATACGCGGTTTCGAAGATCTGAGAATCGAGGTATATCTCGTTCAATTGTTTGTGTTTGATGCTACTCGTTTTCTCTCTCTTATTGTCATGAGCATCTGCATTCACTCACTCGTGAACAACAGATACATAGGGTACTTTCTTTTCATTGTTGTAGTGATAGCGAATGCAGTGATATGGCCGGTCCTGGATGTAAGCTCAAATCTGCTCCGCTATGGAGCAACTCCGTCTCTGACCTATTCGGACATGAATGAGTTCGGACCGTTCATTCAGGGCAAACTTGCATTTACCGCATACTGGTTTCTCTTCGGGTGTTTGTTGTTAGTTGTAGCCTACCTGTATTGGACTCGAGGTCGCGAGGATAGCTTTCGTATGCGAACGAAGCTTGCCCGTCAAAGATTTCGTTCAGTCGCATTCGTGTTGCCGATTGTAGGAGTTCTCTGGCTTGGAACCGGTGGCTGGCTATTCTATAACACCAAGGTTCTGAATACCTATAAAACAAGTGATGAACTGGAGAGGTTGCAGGTTGAGTATGAACAGATGTACAAACGGTACGAGACCAGTGTGCAGCCGCGCGTCGTTTCACTGGATTATCAGATAGCGCTCTATCCCGAAACACGATCATTGTACGTACGGTGCGAAACAAAGTTGCATAACAAGAGCGCTCGTGAAATTGATACGCTGTACTTCACTTTGTCTAGTTCGTACGCAGCGGATATCATCATTCCGAATTCTCGTCGATTGCTGCTTGACACTACACGACGATTTGCTATGTATAAGCTGAATAAGCCCATGCAGCCGGGCGATTCTATAGCTATAGCGATGTCCATGAAATACGAGCCGAGAGGTATCGAGAACGAAGTTTCGCAAACTTCGATAGTGGATAATGGAACATTCTTCAACAACGCGGATATTCTTCCGGTGATTGGCTACCAGCCCGATTACGAGATGGCAGACAAAAGCGACAGAAAGAAATACGGGCTTGCCGTGCGCGCGCGCATGCCCCGTTTGAGCGACGATTCGTCGAAGAGAATGAACACATACCTTACAAACAATTCTGATTGGGTACATGTTCGCAGCACATTCAGCACGGCAGGCGACCAGATAGCGATTGCTCCGGGTTCACTGCGACGTCAATGGCAGAACGGTGGACGCAATTACTTTGTGTATGAACTGGATCATCCGTCGATGAATTTCTACTCCTTTATGTCTGCCCGATATCTTGTGCGTCGTCGCGAACACAATGGTATTCAGCTGGAAGTGTACTATGACAAACGCCATGAGTACAACGTGGACAAGATGCTCATGTCCATGGAGAAATCGCTTGATTATTACTCGCAGAATTTTGCTCCCTATAAACACAAGCAAGCCAGGATTATCGAGTTCCCTCGCTATGCAGGATTTGCACAAGCATTTCCGGGAACCATGCCGTACTCGGAATCTATAGGCTTCATTGAGAACCTTGAGGATTCATCGAGTATCGATATGGTTACCTACGTTGTGGCACACGAGATGGGACATCAATGGTGGGCGCATCAAGTAGTGGGGCCGAATATGCAAGGATCCACGTTGCTCAGTGAGTCACTGGCTCAGTATTCCGCGCTTATGGTGATGGAGCACATGTATGGTAAAGACCAGATGCATAAGTTTCTTCGATATGAAATGGATAGATATCTACGTGCCAGGGGCGGAGAAACGGAAAAAGAATGTGCTCTTATTGATATGGAGAATCAGGGATACGTTCATTACAATAAGGCGAGTGTTGTTTTCTACTATCTGCGTGAGATGCTTGGAGAGCAGTCTGTGAATAATGCTCTAAGTGACATAGTGAGAACATTCGCGTACAAGGGGCCGCCATATCCAAACTCCCGGGAACTGGTGAATCGTTTGGAGAGGAACACTCCAGATAGCTTGAGATATCTTGTCAACGACTTGTTTCGAAAGATTACGTTGTTTGATAATCGTGCCATTAGCGCGAGCAGCGTAAAGTTCAACGGCGGCTACGAGACCACCATAACTGTGCAGGCATCCAAGATGTACGCGGATTCGATGGGTCGTGAAACGCCGGCTGCTCTCAATGACTGGGTAGATATAGCAGTGCTCAGTTCTCCGGACCACGGCGATAAACGAGGAGCGGTGTTGTCGTCGCAACGAGTAAAGATGACGGAGAAGTCAAAGACGATCAAGTTATTCAGTAAGGAAAAACCAACGTATGCAGGAATAGATCCGTACTACTACCTTGTGGACCGTATACCCGACGATAACTTGAAAAAGGTAGAGTAATTCGGGTAGGAGAACAGCTACTGACAGGAATTTCGTAGAGGAATTTCGTAATGTACCAACGGACCGGGAGATCCGAGAGTTTCTGCAGCAGAGTAGCGTGCTGCGCGAGAAGAAAGGAGCGGAGGGCGAGGGACTCGAACCCCCACAGGCTTGCGCCCGGCAGTTTTCAAGACTGCTGCAATACCATTATGCGAGCCCTCCGGCATACACTTGCGAATGTATCAACATGCGCAAGGCGAGTGCAAAAATGCGATGAAATCTTGGTTTGGCAAACTGCACTACTCTTTCTTTGCCACGTAGACTTCTCCAACTTGAAGAATCTTGAAATCCGGCTCTTGAAGCGCAACTGCCACGATGGCTTTACACTTGGAAGGCACAACCTTGGTGCCGGTGAAGGTGTAGCTGAGTGCGGTGTCGCGAATGGTTCGTGCAGGGATAGTAGTAGAGCTGAAAAAAGCTTTGCCAAATGCTCCGAGTGGTGAATCGCGTAGTACATCGCGATGCACGTAATCGGGAATACGGTTGTTAAAGTTCAATTGCGGAGCAACCACGGAATCTTCCACAATGTAAAACAACAATGCAACGGGTTTGTCGCTGGTGTATTCAGATCGAACAAGGATCTTTGTTTGCACGGTGACGGTTTTGGTGGAACTATCGTACTGCGGCGTGAGTTTCAATTTGAAGGCCGATTGTTGTTTGACCATTTGATCAACCAAAGCGGCCCACGATGTCAGGTTTTGCACGAACTGACCATCGGTGGGTGCACGGTTTACTACGCCTGCGGGATAGGCGGTAATCTTGAACGCTGTATTCAAGCCATCGCCATCAGGAGTTCTAAAATCTTCAGGATAGTCTTTTTCCGGAAGGGCAAAACCACCGGCGTGTACGGCCATCGACACTACTTTCTCGCCATAGATGTCGCGAAGTTTCTGTGCCTCTTTGTGGCCAAGCGGACAGTTCCGGCAGGTGTGACCGGTGAATTCCTCGAGCAACACATGCATGTCGTAGCCGGCCGTATCAAACGGCTCCACGCTGCCGCCTTTCTCGTACGGCGGATTTACTTCGTCGCAAGCACTTAAACCTACCAGCATTGCAAAGGCGAGCACTACAATCTTTTTCATAGAACTTCAATAGTGGTGTGTGGCTATCCCTTGCAATATAACCTTGAGTGTTTCCACGACACAGTTTGTGAATGAGTAGTCACGCAGTCCGTGCACCATGTACGCTCACACAGCCGATTGCGAATCAACATCCACCGTTACGCGCACACGAGAGTGCGCATGCTTGTCGCGGTAGTGCTGCAAGGCGGCGGACACGGCATGCCGAAGGATGTTTCCTCCGGGGTCCTCGCTTTTCTTGTTCTTGATAATAATCACGCGGCGATACTGACCACGCAGTTTGTCCATGACGGGCCGAGTGGGACCCAGCACAACCAGGGCCGCATGATTTCTGGGAAGAGCAAAACACAGATGCTGGGCATGTGCTTCTACCATCTGCATGTCGGTGCTGCTAAGCTCAATCACTACAAACCTGCTGAACGGCGGGTACAATGCTTCGCGCCGCTGTTGCAGCTCGTCGTTGTACATCATGTGGTAATCGTGCAAGCGAGCAGCCAGCAATGCGGGATGCGTAGGGTGTGCAGTTTGAATAAGTACCTCACCTTTGTATGCCCCTGTTCGTCCGGCGCGACCTGCCACTTGAGTGAGCAATTGGAAGGTACGTTCGGTGGAGCGAAAGTCCGGAACGTAGAGCTGCAAGTCTGCGTTGATGACACCTACCAATGTAACGCGATCGATGTCCAGTCCTTTCGCAATCATTTTTGTGCCGATAAGAATGTCGGTGGTACCATTCTTGAAATCGGTGAGCAGCTTACGGAACGAACCTTTCACCGAGGTAGAATCCAAGTCTACACGCGCAATGCGGGCATCGACACCTTCCCGTGTGAGTATCTCCCGCAGCTCTTCTTCGGCGCGCTGTGTGCCCACGCCAACTTCCGTTACCTCTGCGCTACCGCACTCGCTGCAGCTTTTCAGTGCCACTCGAGAGGTGCCGCAGTAGTGGCAGCGCAACATGTTTGCGTGCTTATGATAGGTAAGAGAAACACTGCACTGGGTGCACGTAGGGATGTCGCCGCAATCCACACATTCCAGCCGCGGAGCAAAACCTCGACGATTCTGTAGAAGCAATACTCCTTCTTTGGCCTGAACCCGCTTTTTGATTTCCTCGATCAACTCCTCGGAGAAGGCACCATCCATAAGCTTGCGCTTCCGTGCATCGCGTACATCTACCAGCCGCACCTCAGGCAAAACAGCATTGTCGCTGCGCTGGTGAAGTTCCAATAAATGATACTTGCCTGTTTGGGCATTGTACATGCTTTCCATGGAGGGCGTTGCGGAACCAAGCAACACAACTGCCTGCTCGAGTACGCCGCGCACAATAGCGCTGTCTCGGGCATGATACCTGGGCGAGGGTGAGTCTTGCTTGTACGAACTTTCGTGTTCTTCATCGACAATAACTAAACCACAGGAAACGAGCGGCGCGAACAAGGCGCTTCGTACACCAAGCACGATAGATATACTGCCCTTGGCTATGGCACGCCACACATCAAATCGCTCACCTGCACTCATGCGGCTGTGCACTACGGCAACCTCGTCGCCGAAGGTCATGCGGAAACGATCAATAAGCTGAGGCGTAAGGGAAATCTCGGGCACAAGTACCAAGGCGCTTTTGCCCATTTCTCTGGCAAGGCGGATGGCATGCATGTACACCAACGTTTTTCCGCTTCCCGTGATACCGTGCAGCAAAAATGTTTTGTGCTGCGATGCGCGTATCGCTGTGGCCAGAACATCTGTTGCATGTTGCTGTTCCGGATGTAAGGGAAGGGAAATCTCATCGCGGTGCGCCAGCGATTCCGCACCGTCATCGTCGCCGCGACGGCGCACTTCCACCACATGCTCATCAAAAATTCCTTTGTCGATCAGTGCCTGCACGGAGCTCGCCTGTGCTTTAGCGGACTTAATCACTTCCGGCACCGGCATCGGAGCAGCCGAGCTTCGCTCGAACACACTTACAACACTGATAATTCTGGCCTGCACAGGAGCGCGCGTATCGAGTTCGTCGAGCAGGTTGCGCAGTTCCTCGCTGTTCGAGCTGTACTTTGGCGCCAGCGTTACCGCTTTCTGTGTTTTGATTTTTGCTCTGCCATGAATCTCGCGCTGAATATGCACAAGGCCGGCATGCTCCAAAGCATCCAGTTGAGCAGTGAGCGACTCGCTTTGTAAAACGCGTTGCAGAGTGGATACCTGCACGGGACCTTTGTGCCGTTCCAACACCGCAAGCAGAGCAGCGCGCTTGGGAGCATGTTTCTCCATTGCACGTAGTTCGTCGTCGCTGATGGGAGCGGCTGCGGAAACGCTGACGACGGACTCGGGTGTCATTCCTTGTGGCAATGCGGCGTGCAAAGTTTCGCCCCATGAAGCCAGGTAATAGTCCGACATCCACTTTGTGAACTCCAGCATAGATGCGGAGAATACCGGCACAACGTCTAATATCTCCAGCACGGCTTTGGCATCCGCCAGCGAGGCCGCTTGTGTCTCCACTATGATACCGGTAAGCGTTCGCTTGCCAAAGCTCACCAATACCCTCATACCGCATCCGGCGCGCGACTCATCGGGAACCACATAGGTAAAGGTTCGTCGAGCCGGAATGGGGAGCGCTATGTTTACGTAGTGTGGCATTGAAGGAGGTGCAAAACTACATTGAATGCGCATTACCGTTTCCGCGAGTTGCATGCTCGTTGATTGTCAGCGATATATCATTGATGATATTGCATCATTGGCTGCCATGTTCATTGTATTTCCGTTCCATGCATAAAAAGATTTCCCGCAAACCCAACCGCAAGTCTATCGTCAAGAAAGACGACGCTCGGCACCAGCACGAAGCGGTGGAGCATTCGCGCGAGAGATTCAGTACGGAGATAAAGCGAGACAGTTCCCGGGTGCGGGACAAAGCTACCGGCCGCGGCAGAGTAGTAGGAACCGGCGGTGCGCGCTGGCTGGTGGCCGACGACGACACCAGAGACGGAGTAATCGGTGAGTTCACCGCAGTGCGCGAGTGCCACACTGCCGGCGTGGTCGTGAGTAACAACGACGACGACACCCTTGTGTGTGTAGGGGATTATGTGTTGTTTGCGGCCGTACCCGACGACGCACAGCACGGAGTGATACTCGAGGTAGAGAAACGCAGCGGACGATTGCTTCGCAAAACAGCAGGTGAAAAAAGTTCCTTGCAGTGCTTGGCATCCAATGTGGAGAATTGTGTGATTGTGCAGTCTGCTGCCGAGCCGTTTTACAACAGGCGATTGATAGATCGCTATCTGATTTCAATAGAGCACGGGGGCATGCAGCCGGCCATCGTGATCAACAAGATTGAGCTGATGGTTCAAGAGGCAGTAGAGGAAGATCTGCGTGTCTACACCGATCTGGGTATCCCATTGTTGTTCTGCAGTTGCAAAACGGGGCAGGGATTACGCGATGTGAAAACATTGCTGGAGAATTCAACATCCATGCTGGCAGGCCCCAGCGGTGTGGGGAAGTCATCGCTCATTAACGCATGTTTCGGTGTTGATATTCAAAAAGTTCGAGAGATCAGCGCCAAGTACGACAAGGGAAAACACACCACAACCGGGGCCAGGATTTTCGGTTTAGAGGGAGGAGGTTGCCTGGTGGATACTCCCGGAATTCGAGAGTTTGGCGTGAGCGATATTCACATCGACGATCTCAGTTATTTTTTTCACGACTTCGATGCCTACTATCAGGAATGCAAATACCTACCCTGTTCGCATACGCACGAGCCCGGGTGCAAGGTGATGCAAGCGGTAGAGGAAGGACTCATAGATGCTGTTCGCTATGATTCCTATGTGCGAATCAGAGAATCGATGTTATCGTAATCCGCACATCACTTCACTCCTGTGTACCTTTCTCAATTCTACGCACTCTGCTATATTGCGGCCATTGTAATTACGACTTCATAGAACACACAAATGGGGATGAGTTCGCTCTTTGCTACCTTGCTATTGCCGCTCCTAGGAGCCATCGCGATTCTTCTTGTACGTCGCGAGCAGGTCAACATCATTCGTAATACCTCGTTGGGTGTTTCGATTCTGACGTTTCTTGCATCTATCCCGTTGTTTTTTGCGTTCGATCGCACTAACCCGGGCTTCCAGTTTGTGGTGGACGTGCCTTGGGTTCATTCTCTGGACATCGGTATTCGGCTCGGATTAGACGGTATGAGTTTACTGCTTGTGCTGCTCACCACCTTCATGATGCCCATTGCCATGTATTCCTCGTTTGATGCCATTACCAAGCGAGAAAAAGAGTACTACATGATGCTCTTGTTCCTGCAGTTTGGCATGGCCGGTACCTTCATGGCAATGGATACCTTTTTGTTCTATACATTCTGGGAATTGATTCTTATTCCCATGTACTTCCTTATCGGTATATGGGGTGGTCAGGACAGAGTGTACGCCGCTGTGAAGTTCTTCTTGTACACGGTAGTCGGTTCGCTTCTCATGTTGGTAGCAATTGTATGGCTTGGATATTATGCCCAACAGCAAGGCCACGGCTTTACCGCAAGTTTTGTGAAGCTTCAGAGCATTGCCCCGGGCATTCCTGCCGAGATTTCCAAGTGGATGTTCCTTGCATTTGCTCTTTCATTCTGTATCAAAGTTCCGTTGTTTCCGTTCCACACCTGGCTTCCGGATGCTCACGTGCAGGCACCTACCGCCGGCTCTGTGATACTCGCCGGTATTCTTCTGAAGTTGGGTACCTATGGCTTGATACGTTTTAATCTTGATCTTTTTCCTGAAGCATCCCGTTTCTTTGCCCCATATCTCTGCACATTGGCGGTGATCGGTATTATCTACGGCGCGCTTGTGGCCATGGTGCAAACCGATGTTAAAAAGCTTGTTGCCTATTCTTCTGTGAGTCACTTGGGCTTTGTGGTACTGGGAATATTCTCCATGACGGAAGAAGGTGTGCAGGGAGCAATCATACAGATGGTTAATCACGGATTATCCACCGGCATGTTGTTCTTGTGCGTTGGTGTTATCTACGAACGTCGCCACACCAGAGACATTGCTGAGTTTGGTGGAATCACCAACGTAATGCCCAAGTTTGCGGTGCTTTTCGCCATTGCCATGTTTGCCTCTGTTGGTCTGCCCGGTTTGAATGGTTTTGTGGGGGAGTTCCTAACGCTTATCGGGGCCTTCCGTTCCGGCGTTCTGAACAATTGGGGCTATGCAATCTTCAGCGCAACGGGTGTAATCTTTGCGGCAGTGTATCTACTGTGGATGTTTCAGCGCGTTATGTTCGGAACAAACGACAATCCCAAGAATCAAACCCTGAGCGATGTAAGCGCCAAGGAAATGTGGACGCTTATTCCTCTTGTTGTGTTTATCGTGTGGATCGGTGTGTTTCCCAAGACCTTCATGGAGTTGAGCAGCGCATCATCGAAGTTGGTTGTAGAGAAAGCTCTGGGCATTGCTCCGGCAGCGAAACTCGAATTGCATTCTCCGCATTCAGAACCAAGTGCGGCCCCGAAGCACTAACAGGTCCGGCACCGTGCGGCGTATCGGAGTACAGCATTACACAAGTGAATATCAGATTGGATTACCTTCATGCTACAAGAACTTCTCCTTGCATCCCCATTAAGTGTTCTGTCACTTTTGTCGGTTATCTGCATTGTTGTTGATGCGTTAACGCCGAAAAGTGAGCGCTTAACCTTCATGTTTGCGGGTTTTAGTATGCTAATCTCGATGGTCCTGGCCATGGCCACCTTTGGTGCACATGGTACAGTCTTTCAGGGGATGATTACCGTGGGCGGATATGCGTCATTCTTTGATGTGGTGTTCTGCATGGCAGGTATTCTTACCTTGTTTGCAGCTCGTCCATACATTCTGCGCGAGAATATTGAGCACGACGAGTTCTATTCGCTTACCTTATTTGCGGTGGCCGGCATGAGTGTGATTGCTCACGCGCACAACCTGCTCATGACCTTCATTGGTATTGAAATTATGTCGGTATGTTTCTATGTGCTGGCCGGGTACTTCCGCTCGAACGAGCGATCCACCGAGAGCGCACTAAAGTACTTTTTACTTGGTGCCTTTGCCACAGGGTTTCTTGTATTCGGAATGTCGTTCGTATACGGCGCCACCGGAAGTCTGGATTATTCCGTCATCCGCGAGCATGTACAGGCAGGTGCACTGAACTTCCCGCGTCTTCTTGCTCTTGGAACCGGATTGATTGTGGTAGGTCTTGGCTTTAAAGTAGCTGTTGTACCTTTTCATCAATGGGTACCGGACGTTTACGAAGGCTCTCCGACGGTAGTTACGGCCTTCATGAGTACCGCCGGCAAAGCAGCTTCCTTGTGTGCATTGCTTCCTCTTATCGCTGTGGTTGTGCCCCAGGGCCACCATGGTCCGTTGCAAGGAGCGCTGGCTGTTTTATCGGCATTGACGATGTTGGTAGGAAACATCACTGCTGTCGTCCAGACCAATGTTAAGCGCATGCTTGCATATTCGTCCGTAGCGCACGCCGGATACCTGCTTATCGGCTTTGTAGCTATGAACGAGCGCGGCGGAACGGGAATTGTTTACTATGCCGTTGCCTATATGTTTATGCAAATGGGTGCGTTTATCGTCGTGTCGCTTGTGGAGACATCGAATAATGGCAGATTACAGTTGAGTGATTACGCCGGGCTTTCAAAGCATCACCCAGTGCTTGCAGCACTTATGGCATTGTTCATGTTTTCGTTGGCGGGAATACCGCCGATGGCAGGTTTCTTCGGCAAGTACTATTTGTTCATCGCTGCTGTGGAGGCTGGCTACACATGGCTGACCGTTGTGGCTGTGATTTCATCGATGATTTCCGTGTACTTCTACATTGGCTTGGTGGTATTGATGTACTTCAAAGATCCGGTTTCGGATACAGTAGAAGCCCGCGAAGGAAGTACAGCAGGACTAACCCTGTTTGTATGCACAACATTTGTATTACTGCTCGGTTTCTTCCCGGGAGTACTTGCATCGTTGTCCTCGTTTATCCTTCGTTAACGGATGGCCAGTAAATGTAATGGACGAAAACCCGCATTGATCTGCGGGTTTTTCGTTTGTGCTTCCAGCGATACTTAGCTTCTTCATGGTACGATTGTTTAGCCCTCATGTATTCTGTTCAAGCATTGTGAACAATCTTCATGAGTACATATTTTCCGCTCTGCTAATAGGCTTTCTGATGACAGCAGACGGAGAAGCAGTTAACGTGCTTGCCGCCAATCGAGCCTGTGCGTCGTGCCCTAACCCCACACACACCACTGCAACGCCTAAAGGTCGCATTGTTTCCTCGCTGACCGCAGATCGGGACACCATTGACTTCGGGTATATCATGGCAGGAAATGATAGTGCGTTTGTCTTTAAGGACATTTACTTTCTGAACGATGGTGATGAAGATTTGGTGGTGAGAGACTCGGGCATTGAGATCACGCCGGTGGCGCCATCAGATTCGCGAAGTGAGTTCAGTTATCCGGCAGTTTTTCCAATCAATGTACCTGTAGGAAGCGGTACGGCGAACCCGGTAACACTTACAGTACGTTGCCAGGCTACAACATTCTTGACCGTTGCACCGGAGGGGGAAAACCTGGTACGCATGAGAATCCGCCTTGCATTTGGTGCAGGGGCCAAAGGAGACAGCACCGTTGCCGAGAGGACATTTGTACTCCGTTTTACCAA
Source organism: Kapaibacterium sp. (SeqCode) (assembly GCA_046297095.1). Taxonomy (GTDB): domain Bacteria; phylum Bacteroidota; class Ignavibacteria; order Kapaibacteriales; family NICIL-2; genus JBBATK01. The sequence continues at coordinate 32,116 of JBKCNS010000042.1, forward strand.
AACCGTTCGTCCGCTTTGGGCATCGCCGGCGATTCGCTTTGACACTGTGTATGCGGGCTCGAATGAGTACTCTTCGCAATTCATAGTGCTCCGCAATACCGATCTGAAGCGCACTCTGATTGTAGATGATACCGTTTGGACTTCTCTCAGAGGTTCAGCTGGCAGATTTGAGTTTGAGCAAACTCCGCTGTTGAGCTTTGCTCGAGATAGCGCTAAGCCCCGCACGATTTCTGTTCGGTACACGGCCGCTGCGGCCGGCAGTCCCGGTACCGACAGCGTGAACGTTGGCTTGGTGCACTACAATCCGTCCGTGCTCAGGACGGCAACCGATACCACGAATGCGAAGTTGGTAGGGGTGAGCGTAGAGCAGCGAATGGAGATTGCGGGAGTTCGCGGCCGCCGAGCCACACGTATAGGCGACACCGTCGATGCAGGATCGTGGACCATTGGTGCTCGAGATACCGTGACGATCGTTATTCGAAACAGCGGTAACATCCCATTCAATTCTCAAACGCAAATCGTCACAGTAGGTACACACACAGACGCACCGTTCATACTTCTGGATAGTATCAATAAAAGTGGACGCCACATTGCGTCCATGAGCACAGACTCTATGCGCTTGATATTCGCGCCCACCGACGTGGGCGAGAAGTTGATGAAGGTAATTCTGCGAAGCGATATTGCCACCAGAGTGAAGGGAGTGCCGCAAAGTGCGCAGGAGATTGTATTCTATGTGCGAGGCATTGGCCGACAGCGGTATGTGACATCCGCCGTGTCGGCACTTGAGTTCGATAGCATTGCCATTAATCCGGAGTGCCCGGATTCCCGTGTCATCAATTTGCGTGTGCGGAACTCGTCGTCTTCACCCGGTGTACTATCATCTCTGCGCGCGTTGCCCTCTGCTGGCTATGTGGTGCCGAGCGGGCCTATAACCATAGGGCCGGAGTCTGAAGTGTTTGTGCCTATAACTTTCGCGCCACTGGCCGAAGGCCAGTATGCTGCTGTTCTGATTGTACAAGCCGGTATAGATGACGGTCCGATGTTGTTACAGCTCTATGGAACTGCAGTTCAACCCGCCACTATGGATTTGCGCCTGCCTCAGGAACAGCGCGTGTTTCCCGGTCATGAAATCGTGGTTCCACTATGGGGACGCGGAGATATCATGAGCAGAGCATCACGCTGCACAGCATCGGTCGACTACGATTCTTCGGTACTCAAGTATCTGGGCTTCGACAATATCGATTGCGCAGCGGCATCGGGATCAATCAAGACATCCGGAGTCAGCGGGTCACTCAAGTTTGAGATCACCATGCCCTCTGCATTTTTTAAACGAGACACTCTGCTGCGACTACGATTCCGATCGTCGCTTGGTAATCGTGATAGAACTGCACTCTCGGTGCAGAGTATCGACTTTGGAACCGAATTGTGCGCGCGTGTGTTTGCCGTGAACGTGCCCACAGGAGTGGTATTGCTCGATTCCTTATGCGGAATCTCTCACAAGTTACCCACGGGTCCGGTGGCAGTTTTCAGTATCGATGTTCCCAGGCCAAGCCCGGTGGAGCATTCAGCACAGGTGCGGTACACAGTGGCAACGCCCGGTACTGTGGATGTGGCGGTGTACAATTTGATGGGTGAGCGCGTGCTGACCCTTGCTTCTGCCTATCACGAGTCCGGTAGTTATCAGAGTACGCTGCCGGCTTTCGAGCTGGAGAATGGCGTGTATATACTGCGGTTGCATTCAGGAGAGTTTTGCGAGGATATTCAGCTTGTGGTTTCCCATTAAATATTGGTGTGAAGGTGGGCATCGGCTGCATTTTGGTGCGGTGGTGGCCTCTATAGTTATCCTGAGCTCAACCAGCTTCTCGCAAGGATTTGATTGGGAGTATTCTGCGCGCATGCCGAAGTATTCCTCAGCATGGTATGGCGGCGTTTCGGCGCTCTATGCCAACGACGGTCATACCTCCAACATTGATATTCTTGAGAAGGCAAGCGCGCAGTATCCTGAGATAATCTGTGCTTCGTTGACATCGGGTAGCGGTAACGACCTTCGCGTGTCGTTGGCGGGCGAGTATTGGTTTTCGGCGGGTATGAGCTTGATGCTGCGTGCGGGATACAGCGCGCGTTCGGCGGTATTTACCGCTCAATCGCCGGAGGCATTGTTATTCGATGGAAGTATCTTGCGTACCTCGTATGAATTGTCAACGAAGGTGCATGCCATTTGTGTCGAACCCGCTGTGAAGGTCTGTATACCATCGACGCATCTTTGGGGAAGCGTTGCTGTCAGTGCTGAGTTCATAACAGGATCGCAGACCACTCTTTCTGAGCGAGTGCAAACGCCGTCGGGATTCGTGTTTACGGGAACGACATCCCGGGAACGTTTGCTTACCGATCGCGATAGGGTGGGTATTAGAAGTGTAGTTATCAATCCCGTTCTGTCTGCGGGTATTGATGTAGATGTTGCAAAGGATATGTATCTTTCGCCCTCGGTCTGCGTAGGACTCCCGCTCATGAGCTATGCAGACTGGGCCTCGTGGAAGACTCTATCTCTTGGATTCAGGGTTACAATGGTATTCGCGCTACCGATAAACCTGCGGTGACAACGGCTGCGCATCAAGCGGATTGAGTGGGTGGTTGGAAAATTGAAATTTGTTGTTTTATTCACATTACGTTTTTGAGTATGAAAATTGTTTACTCTTTTGTGCTGGCTTTAGCTGTACTGTGTGCTGCAACACCGGTATCGTTGATGGCCGGCGGTGATCCCAAGTTGGAGGTCGTTGGCGGTGATACCTACGATTGGGGCAATGTGAAGCCCAAAGATTCTCCGCTAAAGGCGAAGATCAAGCTTACCAATATCGGCGCAGGAACCTTGTACATCAAGGAAGTAAAAGCCGGTTGCGGTTGCACTGCCACAAAGATTGATAAGGATACACTCAATCAGGGAGAGTCCGGAATTGTAGATGTATCTCTGAATGTTGCCACCGTAACAGGATTGGTCACCAAGACCATTACCGTGTACAGCAACGACCCGGCAAACTCCTCGAAGATTATTTATCTGAAAGCGCAAGTAGTGCGCGAGGTAACGCTCTCGATGCCGTATATGGCATTCAACGATCTTACCATCGGCAAGGCCAGCAAGCAAAAGTTGTCTATCAAGAACAATTCACAAAAGGTGCTTGAGCTGGACAACTTTGAAGCGACCAACGGGTTGTTGTTGAATCTGAAGAAAAAAGTGGAAGTAAAGCCGGGCGCAGAGGTGGAGCTCGAAGGTACGTTTGTGCCGCAGAACGAGGGGTACTTCAATGCCATGGTAAAATTTACGACCAACAATCCTGATTTTCCTTCTATGGAGATTTCAGCCTATGGCAATGTCATGAAGCCGGATTCTCCTGTGTATCAGAAATAAGGTCGTTGCAGAGTGGTATTGAGCGTTGAGAGCACGAATCTCAATCGATAACAACATCAAGGGCTTGTGGAATCTACTCCGCAAGCCCTTGTTTATTATCGTAACACGTGCCACACTTCTACTCGGGAATCACAATCTCCCATCGGCCGTGCGGGTGAGGTAGCGAGCTGCCCAAAATCCAAGGGTTAAGCAGCTTGACGTCTTTGTAGGAAACACCGCGTTTCAGAGCCCAGGCAGCAAGGTTGCTTACCGAGTTGCTCTCAATGACAACGCGCGTGAGGCTGTTGTTGTAACGTTTGTTTTCGGGAACAACTATTCCATATTGTTCGCTGTGCTCCATCAACTCCTTTATAACCGCTATGCGTGGCACATAGCGCGATGTTTCGTCGTTGAAGTAGGTGCTGAAGTAATCTACGGTACCCTGTGATTCCATTGACGATCGAACGCCTTCCATACCCATGTTGTAGGCGGCTGCAGCCAATATCCACGAGCCAAACATTCTGTAGGCATCTTTCATATATCGTAATGCAGCGCGGGTGGATTTCTCTACATGTTTGCGTTCGTCCACATAGGCATCTACTCTCAGGCCGTAAGAGCGAGCGGTGGGCTCCATGAATTGCCATAATCCCACAGCGTCCTTCTGCGATCGCGTCATGAATAGTGCGCTCTCAGCTACCGCCAGGTACTTTATGTCGTCAGGTACACCGTTGTCTTTAGCCAATTTCGAAAACAACTCGAAGTACCGTGCGCTTCGCTTAATATTCAAAGCAAGTTGACCGGCTGTTTGCAAGTTCACATAGAGTTCGCGCTCGCATCTCTCCTTCACTTCAGCGTTGTGCAGCGGTATACTTTCGCCGAATAATTGCATCTGCACCGGCAAATCCGCTTGCGCCGCCGAAGCACCGAGGGGAAGAGCTGTGTGCTTGTTCGAGGACGAGCGCAGGTCCGCTCGTTGATCGTTACAACTCATCAATGCGGGCACTACAAGTACAAGTACGGCGCAAAAGAGTTGAAATGAATCTGAGAGTTTCATTATTGGTTAGGATAGCAAAGTTTGTCGCCGTTCTGCAGCCCACCCGAACACACGAATGTATTCAGCTGCACTTCGGGCAGACGAAAAATCCGCGCTCATGCCGTTCCTTCGGATAACATCCCAGTGGGAAGTTTGATATACGCTTAAAGCTTGCATCACCGTGTCAAAGAGGGCAGAAGCGGAGTACTGTTCAAACACAAATCCGGTACCCGTTTGGGAATTCATGTCGTACTGCTGAACTGTGTCGCGCAATCCTCCGGTAGCCCGTACAATGGGAACGGTGCCGTATTTCATGGCATACAACTGCGTAAGGCCGCACGGTTCGAACAATGAAGGCACCACAAGGTAGTCTGATGCAGCGATAATAGCATGGGATAGTGCATTGTTGTAGCCCACGCGTATCAAGGCCCTGGATGCATACGTTGAACCAAGCTGCCGGAAGTAGTTTTCGTAGGATGCATCACCGCTGCCAAGAAGTACAAAACGCATGCGCCCTGATTGCAACAGTGGCTCCAAAACTCGCTCAAGCAGATCGATTCCTTTTTGAGCCGTAAGCCTAGTTACCATGCCCACCAAAGGCAGATCCGGAGTGTGGTCGTGATCCGGCAACGAGTTGAGCAGAAGTTCGCTCTTCACCTTTTGCTTTTGATCCAGTGTATCCGCCGTGTAGCTTTCAGGCAGATGCTTGTCTAACTCAGGATTCCACTCGTTGTAATCGGCTCCGTTCAGAATACCGATAACATCTCCCGAGCGCATTGACAAATACTCCTGCATGCCTTCGCCGTTTTTCGTCCATCGAATCTCCTGCGCGTAGGTGGGGCTTACGGTAGTGATTTTGTCGGCAAACATGATTCCTGTTTTCATCAAGTTCACCACGCCATCGTGTTCGTACCACGAGCCGCGAAACGGCGATGCTCTAAGGCCTGCAAAATCCATAATGCGCGAAGGATTGCTCTGGCCTTGAAATGCCATGTTGTGTATTGTATACACAGATGCCGTGCGGCGGAACACCGGATGTGTGCGATAATGGATCTGCGACATCGGGATGCACAAAGCAGTATGGTAATCGTGAGCATGCAGAATGTCTATCGGTGCGCCCA